>NZ_PHND01000001.1:0-600000 GCF_002930155.1 Entomoplasma ellychniae | reverse complement strand
AAGCAGTTGGATTTAATCTTGACCCACTACAAGTTTCACAAATTGTTGATGACATGAACTTTGTATATCATTTTCGAATCTCTTCTGATTTAGTTTCAAAATATCTTCTTTGGATTAAATCTGCTACACCTTCAATTTGCTCATATGAATCATATCTTCTTCCACTACTACTAATTAATTTGATTTCTACAGCCTCATCACTACCTTTTAAAATAGCTTTTTTTTGTTTTGGTGTAAGGTTTTCAATTGGTAAGTTTAAATCAATATAGTAATAATCACACAAAGTTCTAAATCTTTGTCATTCTAAATTATCTGTTCCTAAAAAATTTTTAAAATATACTACCCCTGCTTGCATAATAGATAAACTTTCATCAGGAATAATAAGTTGTGGATCAGCTTTTAATCTCACTCCTAAACCATCGCAATCTTCACAAGCACCTAAAGGTGCATTGAAAGAAAATAACCTTGGCTCTAGCTCGGGTATATTAAAACCACAAACACTACAAGAGTATGATGTTGAGTAAGTTTTATCTTCCTTATCTTTTGTTTCAGGGTATTTTATTTTTACTAATTTATCTGAATATTGAATTGCAATTTCAATAGCTGAGTAAATTCTTGAATATATTTCTTCATCATTTTTAAAAATTAAACGATCAACTACCAAGTCAATATCATGTCTTGTATTTTTTTCCAAAATTATTTCTTCGTCAAGCATTCGAATTTCGCCATCAACAATAATTCTAATAAAACCTTCATTTGAAAGTTTTAAAAATAAATCTTTTTGACTACCTTTTTTACTTCTAACAATTGGTGCTAAAATATAAACTTGTTCATCTTCAACAGTTTGAGATTTAATATTGTTAATTATTTCCTTAATACTTATAGCATTAATTTCTCCATGACCATTAACACAAAAAGGTGTTCCCACTCTTGCATAAAGCAGTCTTAAGTAATCATATATTTCAGTAACTGTTCCAACAGTTGATCTTGGGTTATGAGATGTTGTTTTTTGATCAATTGATATTGCTGGTGATAATCCATCAATTGAATCAACATCAGGTTTTTCATTACCTCCCAAAAATTGCCTTGCATAAGCTGACAAAGACTCTATATATCTTCTTCTACCTTCTGCATAAATTGTAGAAAATGCTAAAGATGATTTACCACTACCTGATAAACCTGTAAATACTATTAATTTATTTTTTGGAATTTCTAAATCAACATTTTTTAGATTGTTTTCTCTAGCTCCTTTGATTATTATTTTATCTTGCATTATTTTACCTCGTTTTTTTGCGCTTCAAGTTCAATTATTGTATCTCTTAAAATTGCTGCTTTTTCAAAATCTAAATCTTTAGCTGCTTGTAACATGTCAACTCTTATAGAATCAATAGTTGCTTGATAAACACCCTTTTTATTTTTAGATTTTTTGATCATTGATAATTGTTTTTTAGTTGAATCACTCATCAATGAATCTGTAATTTTTTTAGTAATAGTTTTGGGTGTGATATTATGTTTAATATTATAAGCTTCCTGAATAGTTCTTCTTCTATTGGTTTCATCAATAGCTTCTTGCATAGCTGTTGATGTCGAGTCAGCATAAAATATAACTTTACCATTAACATTTCTAGCAGCACGTCCAGCAGTTTGAATTAAAGACTTAGTATTTCTTAAAAAACCTTGTTTATCTGCATCTAAAACGCAAACTAAACTTACTTCTGGTAAGTCAAGCCCTTCTCTTAATAAATTAACCCCAACAACAGCATCATAAACACCTCTTCTTAAATCATTCAAAATTTCAGATCTTTGCAATGTCTTAAGTTCTGAGTGTAAATAGGCTACTTTTATATTTCTATTTTGCAAGTAACTAGTTAAAT
Source organism: Entomoplasma ellychniae (assembly GCF_002930155.1). Lineage (NCBI taxonomy): Bacteria > Bacillati > Mycoplasmatota > Mollicutes > Entomoplasmatales > Entomoplasmataceae > Entomoplasma > Entomoplasma ellychniae. The sequence goes on along the minus strand of NZ_PHND01000001.1, from coordinate 598,126 downwards.
CTTCACTCATTCTTATTGTTAGTGTTGTAATAAAAACTTTTTCATTATTTTTTTTACGTTCATGTATTTGTTCAATAATATCTTCAATTTGATTTTCTGTTTTTTTGATTTCAATTACTGGATCTAATAAACCTGTCGGTCTGATTATTTGTTCAACAACTTTGTTATCTACTTTTTCTAATTCATATTCTCCAGGTGTGGCTGATGTGTAAATAACTTGTTTTAATTTTGACTGGAATTCTTCAAAATTTAAAGGTCTATTGTCTAAAGCTGATGGTAGTCTAAAACCATATTCAACCAAAGTTGTTTTTCTAGACCTATCAGTATTATACATTCCTCTTGTTTGAGGAATCATTATATGTGATTCATCAATAATTGTTAAAAAATCACCTTTGAAATAATCCAAAAGAGAATATGGTGTTTGCCCTGATTTTCTAAAATCTAAATGCGCTGAATAGTTTTCAATTCCTGAAACAAAACCAAACTCTTCTAAACTTTCTAAATCAAATCTAGTTCTTTGATCTATTCTCTCTGCTTCTAATAATTTTCCTTCATCTTTAAATTCCTGAATTCTTTCAGTTAATTCTGCTCTTATGTTTAAACAAGCTTGTTTAAGTTTATCTTCTGGCGTTACATATGCTTGAGCTGGGTAAACTGTTACAGTACTTATTTTTTCGATTAAACTTCCAGTTGTAACATTTAACATATCAATCATTTCTATTTCATCTTTAAACAATGACAATCGATACATAGCATTCATAGTTCAACCAGGAACAATTTTGATAATATCTCCTTTCGCACTAAAAGTACCAGGTAAATTTTCAATATCATTTCTTGTATAACCTGTTTTAATTAAATAAAGTAAAAGAGTTTTTTTTGAAATTTTTTGCCCAGTTTTTAACTCAAAAAAACTAGAAGCATACTCAATTGGATTTTGTGATGGATAAATACAAGCAACAGATGCAACAACAATTGTGTCGTTTCTTATTGATAAAGCATTCATTGCACTCATCCTCAACATATCTAATTCCATATTAACTCTTGCATCTTTGTTTATATATAAGTCAGTTGAGGGTTTATAGGCTTCAGGTTGAAAGTAATCAAAGTTAGAAACAAAGTACTCAACTCTATTGTTTGGGAAAAATTCTTTTAATTCATAATAAAGTTGCATAGCAAGTGTTTTATTATGCGCAAGAATCAAAGTAGGCTTATTTATTTGTGTAATAACATTAGCCATTGTAAAAGTTTTACCAGTTCCAGTAGCTCCAAGTAGAACTTGATGTTTTTTATTTTCATTTATTCCTTTAATTAAATCATTAATGGCTTTTGGTTGATCACCAGATGGTTGAAAGTCACTTTTTAATTCAAATTTATTATCTTTAATGTATTTCATGCAACCTTCTTTCTTTGTAAAAATACAAAACCACTAGGATTGAGCCTAGTGTTCTTTCTTATCCAATTTTAGCTTTTGATATAACACCACCATCATTATTGTCATCAATAATTGATTTTTTGTTATTAATATCTTTTTTTATTTCTTGTATTTGTTTATTCAAAGTTAATGCAATTTCTTTAAAAGTATTTAACTTTTGTGCTTCTTGCTCGTTTGAAACTGTTTTTAATTTTTTTTCATATAATTCTAAAATTTCTTGTTCAGAAATATTTGCAATATCTTTAATTTCTAAAGTTGCTAAAATTTGCTGCATTTCTTGTTCAGAAATATCAACTGTACGATTTCTAGAATTTTCTTGTCTTCTTTGGAGTTCAATGACTAAACCTAATAAAATATCTCTTTGCATATTTAATTTTTGAAAGTGTTTTTCATCACTTGCTTTAGGAATTAGAGTGTTGAATCTATTATTTATATCTTCTTTATTTAATTGTTGAACGCTCAAACCAACTTCTTCTAATATCTCATCAATTATGGCATCTGTAATTTCAATTTTTTTAACTTCTTCTTTAACCTCTGGTGCTTTTAAAACAATTGATGATAATGTATTAACTACATCAAAAGCAATATCAACTTTTGTTTTATTAAATAATACTGTTGATTGCTCAATATAAATTGATAATGGGTTATTTTGAGCATATTGTTGTAAATATACTCCGGCTTTAAGTTTAGAAGCAACATCAATATGATTTGTTCAGTATTTGTCAAAAAACTGTAAAATGTTTCTTCTTTCCATTTCTAAAACTACATCATTTGGAATATCTATAACTCTTGCTTTATAGAATTCTAGCATTGCATCAGCAATTTCTTTTGCTAGTTGGAATTTTTCTTTATTATAAAAATCTGGAATTAAAAAACGTCTATGTGCAACTAACTTACCATCAATTTCATTCATTAACTTTTCAGCATTAATTGCTTTTTCTCCATGAATAACTTCTGAATTTAATTCAATCAATTCATAAGCTACTGTTAATTGCAATTTGTTAATTACAACTTTTAAATCTTCAGCTTCTAAAATATCATCTCTTTGTGCATACATAACTTCACGTTGTTGAGCTAAAATATTATCATAATCTAAAACATTTTTACGCTGATCAAAGTTCAAACCTTCAAGTTTTTTTTGTGCATTTGTAACAGCTCTAGTAAATATTTTTGATTTAATGTGATCATCACCTAAACTTAAAAAACTTTTTCTAGCTCTTGGCGAAGCAAATCTAATCATTAAATCATCTTCCATTGAAATATAAAATCTCGACATACCAGGATCACCTTGTCTCCCACTGCGACCTCTTAATTGGTTATCAATACGTCTAGCTTCATTTCTTTCAACTCCAAAAACACACAAACCACCTAAAGCTCTAACTTCATCATTTAACTTTATATCAGTTCCACGACCAGCCATGTTTGTTGCTAATGTAATTGCTTTTAATTCACCAGCAATAGACACAATTTCTGCTTCTCTATCATGGTTCTTAGCATTAATCATCTCATATTTTAAACCAGCTTTTTCTAAGTATCTTGAAATTTGCTCTGATGATTCAACACTAGTAGTACCTATCAAAATAGGATTACCCTTTTCATTAATTTCTTTAATATCAATTATTAGTTTTTTTAGTGCTGCATTTTTAGTACCAAATGTATAATCAGATTCATCATTTCTAATAATTGGTTTGTTTGTAGGGCACGTAACAACTCTAGTATTGTAAATTTTTAAAAACTCTTCTTCTTCAGTTTTAGCAGTTCCTGTCATTCCTGACAGTTTTGCATATAAACGATAAAAGTTTTGGTATGTGATTGTTGCAAGAATTGAAGTTTCATCTTCAATTTCAACAAGTTCTTTTGCCTGAATAGCTTGCTGTAATCCATCAGAATATGATCTACCTTTTAAAATACGTCCTGTAAATTGATCAATTAATTCAACTTCACCAGTTACAACTGTATATTCTACACCTTCTTTAAATGTGTAATTAGCTTTCAATGCATTTAAAATTAAGTGGAAAATTTCAGTGTTTTCTAAAGCAAATAGATTTTCTAAAGTAAAAAAATCCTTAGCTTTTTTCATCCCTGATTCAGTTAGATAAACTTGTTTGGTTTCCAAATCAATATCAATGTCTTCATTTTCTTTAATTTCTTTTGCAAATTTATCTGCCATTTTATACAAATTAGCTCTTGACGATGTTCCACCAGAAATAATCAATGGCGTTCTAGCCTCATCAATAAGAACAGAATCAGCCTCATCAATAATTGCAAAATTCAATTTTCTTTGAACTTTATCAGAAGCTTCAATAACCATATTATCTCTTAAATAATCAAAACCAATTTCTGCATTTGTTGTGTATGTTATATCAGCTGCGTATGCTTCTCTTTTTTGATTTTTAGACATTCTTGAACCATTAAGCCCAACACTTACACCTAGTAAATCAAAAACTTGACCATTAATTTCAGAGTCACGTCTTGAAAGATATTCATTAACTGTAACTATATGAACACCTTTTCCAGTTAGTGAATTTAAATATGCTGGAAATAACCCAGTTAAAGTTTTACCTTCACCAGTTCTCATTTCAGCGATATCTCCATAATGAAGAATTATTGCTCCAAGCAACTGAACTTTATATGCGTTCAATTTTAATACTCTATTAGCTGCTTCTCTTGCAACTGCATAAGCTTCAATTAATAAATCATCAACATCTTCACCATTTACAATTCTTTCTTTAAATTCTTTAGTTTTTAAAGCAAAATCTGCAATATCCATTTTTTTCATTTCTGGTTCTAAAGCTATAATTTTATCTGCTAATTTACCATAATTTTTCAATAAACGTTTATCTGATGCCATTGTGATTCTCCTTTAAAAATTTAAAATAAGTTTTGTTTAAAACTATTTAATATTATAATCAATGTAAGTGACTAAGTAAAGGGGAAATTTTATTTTGCAAAGTATAAACAAAAAAAACGTTATTTCAAACACTTTAGTTATTAAAAAATCTACTTTTACTTCTTTTATTTACGAAATTCATAATAAACAAGAATTAGAAAAATTTCTTACTGATTTTTCAGATTCAAAAGCAGCACATAATTGTTATGCATATAAATTTATTGATCAACAAGAACATGGTGGTATGAATGATGATGGTGAACCAAAAAATACAGCTGGTAAACCAATTTTTAATGTAATTGAAAAATCACAAATTAATAATGTTTGTATTCTTGTTGTAAGAAAATATGGGGGCTTAAAATTGGGTGCAGGGCCGTTAACTAGAGCTTATGTAAAAGCTGCAAGTGAGGTTGTTAAAAAATTTAAAATGATGTAATTGTTTAAAATAATATATTTATCATGTCTAACTTTTTTATTTTTTATTTTGCTATACTTAAAAAGTAAGGAATTTGAAAAAATGAATACTATAAATGAAAAACGCACGATATTAATTATCGACGGTTATCATTTACTACATAAGGGATACTATGGTTCTCTTAAAAGAAAAAAAGTTGCTTTAAATAGAGATGGAATTCAAATTAACGCCATTTATACTTTTATCGCAAAAATTATTGAGATAGTAAATAAGAATAACTATTATACAGTGATTGTGACCATGGATATGGATCAGGGTTGTTGACGTCGAGAATTATATCCAGAATATAAAGCTAAAAGAAAAGATACACCAGAATCATTAATTCCTCAAAAGGATATTATAAGAGAGTTTTTAACTGCAGCTAATATACCTTGATATGAAATGCCAAGATATGAAGCAGATGATTTAATTGGCACTATTAATAAAATAGCAACTAAATTAGATTATGATGTTCATATCCTTTCAAACGATAAAGATATCTTTCAATTAATTGGTGATAAAACACAGGTTATAACAAACATTTCTAAAAATGATGAACATATTTTTGTTAATGAATCATTAGTTTTTGAAAAGTTTGGATGTAAACCAAGTCAGGTTTCATATATTAAAGCTTTGATGGGAGATCCATCAGATAACATTAAGGGTGTTAGACACTTGCATTACAATCAAGCAATTCAATTATTAGAAAAATATCAAACCATTGATGAAATTTTTAAGCATATCGATGAGATAAAACCATTAATATCAAAAAGATTAATTGATAATAAAGAACATATTCTTCTTAATGCTAAAATAACTAAAATTCAAGATAGACTACCAGTTGGTAGAGTTGATTTAAAACCACTAAGAATTAATTGATATGGATTTAATAAATTTCTGAAAAAGCACAAAATGTGAGCATATGTGACTCAAGTAAATAAAATTATTGAAAATAATAAAAATAGCAAAAGTAAATAACTTTAAGTTATTTTTTTATTTGATTAAGTTTTTTTGTTAGAATTAAAAATGTTAAATAAACTTGAAAGGAGATTTTATGAGTTTAATAGTATTAGAAAATGTTACACATCAAAATGGTGGTAAAAAATTATATGAAAATACTGGGTTAAGAATTAATCATGGTGAACATGTAGCTCTTCTTGGACCTAATGGTGCTGGTAAAACTACACTATTAAATATCATTTCTCAAAAAATTGTTCCTGATCATGGTAAAGTTGAATGACATCCAAAAGCTAAAATTGGTTATTTAGACCAACATCAAGAAGTGGATATGGCTGTAACTGGTGAAGAATATTTAAAAGAATCTTTTAAAGAGCTTTATGATATGGAAGCTAAAATACATAAAATATACGAAGATATGGCTGTTGAGTATAATGAAGATGACTTAGTTAAAGCTTTAGCAATGCAAGAAGAGTTAAACTTAAAAGAGTTTGATTTAATTGAAAAGAAAATTGGTAACTTAGTTGGTGGATTAGGTATTGAATTAGAAAATACAAAAAGACCTTTAGGGACTTTATCTGGTGGTCAAAGAGGTAAAATACTTTTAGCCAAACTACTTTTAAAAAATGATGATTTTATCTTACTTGATGAGCCAACAAACTTCTTAGATGTTGAGCAAGTACAATGATTAATTAGTTTTTTGCAAAATTATGAAAACGCTTTTTTAGTTGTTTCACATGATAGAGATTTTATTAATCAAATTGTTGATGTTATTTATTCAATTGAAAACTTACAAATAGTAAGATATGTTGGTAATTATGATAAGTTTTTAGAACTTTCTGCTTTAAGAGCTGAACAATATGATAAAGCTAGAGAATCTCAACAAGGTCAAATCGGAAAATTAAAAGAATATATTAATAAAAATAGCGCTCGTGCTTCCACAGCTAAAAGTGCACAATCAAGAGTTAAACAACTAGAAAAAATGGATGTGATGGTAGCTAGACAGGATTTAGTTAAGCCAACAATGGTGTTCAAATATAAAAGACCTAATTCTTCAGTTATTATCAAATCAGATAAATTAGAAATTGGTTATGATTTTGCTTTAACTGCACCATTAACTTTTGAATTACGTGAAGGCGAAAAATGTATTGTTAAAGGTTATAATGGTATTGGTAAAACAACTTTTTTAAAAAGTACTGCTGGAGAAATTCAACCTTTTAGTGGTGACATTAAAATGGGTAACGGGGTAGCTGTGAACTTCTTTCACCAAGTTGATGATTTTGAAGAAGATCAAACCCCAGTTACTTACTTATTAGCAAAACACCCTAAACTAACACCATCAGAAGTTAGAGCAAAATTAGGTATGTTTGGTATTAAAGGTGATCTGATGGTTAATAAAACTAAGTTGTTGTCTGGTGGAGAACAAACTAAAGTTAGGTTAGCTTCATTAAGCCTTGAACCATGTAGTTTACTTATTTTAGATGAGCCAACTAATCATATTGATGTTTTAGCAAAAGAAGCTCTTTTAGAGGCTATTAAAGTTTTTGAGGGGACTGTTTTAATTACAACTCATGATATTAATTTTGAAACACAATGAGCTGATAAAGTTTTAGACTTTGAAAAAATGCAAGTAGAATAAAAAACACCTTTATAGGTGTTTTTTTAACATTTGATTAACTACTTATTTCAAAATAACTTTTTAGCATTATCAGCTGTTATTTCTGCTATATTATCTTTACTAAGTTTTTTAATGTTTGCAATTGAATCAACAACTAACCCAATGTATTTAGGTGCATTTGTTTTTTTAGCATAAGGTTTTGGTGTTTCATATGGGGCATCTGACTCAACAACTAAAAAATTCATTGGTATATCTTTAACAACTTTTTGTAATTGGTTGTCTTTTGTCACATGCCCATTTATTGCTATAAAAATTCCTTTTTCCATAAACATTTCAGCAACTTCTAAAGTAGAGTGGAATGAGTGAACTACAGCTTTGAAATATTTCTCTTCTTTAAGAACTTTCAAAACATCTTTATAAGCTTCAAATGAACCTTCTTTGTCTTTAATATGCAAAGATAAAGCTAACTTCATTTTTTTAGCAATTTTAATGTGCGCTCTTAAAAATTTAATTTGTTGTTCTTTATACTTTTGACCTTCTCTAAAATAATCCAAACCAGTTTCACCAATTCCAACAACTTTGTCTGCATGAGCTAAAGTGTTTAATGTTTCTAATGCTTCGTCTGTAAATAAATGAGCTTGTGTTGGATGGATCCCAACCAGTGCAAAAACATTTTTATTTTTTTGCGCTTGTACTAAAGCTACTTTTGATGATTTAATATCATATCCAACATTATTTATGAAATCAACTCCATTAATTTTAGCTTCTTTTGCCATTTCGGCACTTGATATTTCATTTTCAATGTATATATTATCGTTTAAATGACAATGTGTATCGTATATTCCTGCCATATTTTCTCTTTTCTATCCACAGCTAAATTTGCGCGCTTTAACAAATATTGTTTTTGTGTTATCAATTTTAATAAAATCTAGACTATATTCTCTTTCTAAAATACCAACATCTTCTAAATGTCATATTTTTTCTCAAGCTTTGAATATATCATCTGGCATTTCCATACCAAAATCTTTTGATTTATCACCTAAAACGAAAGGTATATATCCAGATTGATTAATAATTAATTCTTGGTCATTAACATCTTCTACACAAATTAAAATTTCAACTTGCTTTGTGTAATCACCTTTGTAATCTCTATATACAATAAAATATTGTTTTAAGTTTGTTGAATTTAATAACTGTTTTATGATTTCTTCATTACCAGGCTGTTGATCAATAATTAATGACTTAATAATTTTTAAATATATTTTTTCCATAATTTTTCTTCCTTTAAATAAATTATAAAACTTTAAAAGTTAATTAATGTTATTTATTCAAATCAAAAAGTTTAATTGCATTATTTGTTGTAGCTTTAATAACTTCTTCTTTTCTTAAATTTTTTAACTCAGCTATTTTTTCAACTGTTAAATTTATAAATTTTGGTTCATTTAAAGTACCACGGTGTGGGTGTGGTGTTAAGTATGGTGCATCTGTTTCAACTAACATTTTATCTAAAGGTATATGTATAGTTGCTTCTTGAAGTGTTCTAGCATTCTTAAATGTAACAGCTCCACCAATATTAAGATAACAACCTAACGCTAAAAATTTATCAGCTATTTCTTTATTTGCTGAAAAACAGTGAATAATGATTTTTGCTACTTGATATTTTTTTAATATATCTATAACGTCTAAATAAGCATCATATACATCTACTTCATCTCTAATGTGTATTTGTAATACTTTATTGTGTTTATTAGCTAATTCTATATGTTTGATAAAAAACTCTTTTTGTAATTGTTTGTCTTCTTTAGTATAAAAATAATCTAAACCAGTTTCACCAATGCATACAACTTCTGTGTTTTCACATAGTTTATCTAATTTATCAAAAACACTCAACTTGTGTTTAGTAACATCATTTGGGTGAATTGCAATTGCTGAATATATTATGTCTTTATATTTTTTTGCTAACTCCACGGATTTATAACTTGATATTAAATCAAAACTAGCGCATAAAAAACCACCAACATTTTCTTGTTGAGCTTCTTTTACCAATCTATCAATCATTTCTTCTTTATATTTTCAATCATCATTAAAATGAGTATGTGCATCAAATATTTTTTTGTTATTCATCTTTTTCCTTTATTAAATTATTTTAACAAATTAATGACTTATAATATATTTATAAACTTATTAAAGGAGATTATATATAGATGAGTAAAATTTTAGTTATAAACGGTTCAGTTACACCAAGTCAAAACTCAGTGTCACAAGAACTTGGAAGAAGATTTTTAGAAGAATATAAAAAAAATAATGTTAATGATGAAATCATTCATTTGGATTTGCACAAAGAAGTAGTTGGTAATAACACTTTGTCACAAGAAAATTTTGCAACATATTGAAGTGAAACAGAAGGAATGAAATTTATTAATCAATTAAAAGAAGTTGATAAATTAATTATTATAGCGCCAATGTATAATTTTAATATTTCAGGGTTATTAAAAAACTATATTGATCATGTTGCACTGGCTAACCAAACTTTTTCATATAAGTATTCAAAAAAAGGGGATGCAATTGGGTTGTTAGACCACTTAAAAGTCCAAATTCTTTCTTCACAAGGTGCACCTAAAGGTTGATATCCTTGAGGTGATCATGTTGCATACTTACAAGGTACATGAAATTTTATGGGTGGTAAAGTAGCTGATCCAATTTTATTAGCTGGGGTTAAAACCGAACCACTTTCAGCACTAACGCCATCAAAAATGGTTGATTCTATTCAAGAAGAAATTATTAAAAAAGCTGCTAAGTTTTAATAATCAAAAATCACTTACTATAAACTGGAAAAATAAAATCTACACTTCTCAAAAAGAAATGTAGATTTTTTATGATTAAACATTTAACAGAAAAACAATAGACAAAAATTTATTATTTTTTAATATCCAAAGTTCCGTCTTTGGAGTCTCTTTTAAATAATAGTTCTATTATTTCAGGTTTTCAAGCAACAAATTCTTTCTTACTAATTAAATTAAGAACTTGTTCTTTACTGGCTCATTTAACTTCTGCAACTTCTTCTGGTTGCAAGGTAAGTGTTTTTAAATCAACATCAAAATTTTCTTTAATATAAATATCAATAAATCCATCACTTCAAGTGAAACTCATTTTTGGAACTTGATTTTCAAAACTTATAATCAAACCTAATTCTTCTTTGACTTCTCTTTGAGCTGCTTGTCAACTATTATCTCCCGTTGTGGCAGAACCAGAAACACTAATATCTCATTTATCAAATCATTTGAAAATGAATGGGTATGATGGGGATTTGTTAATTCTTTGAATTAGCATTTCATTTCTAGAATTAAAAATTGCTATTTTAACAACCAGTCTGTAATAACCATTAGGTACTTTTTCACCCCTAATCATTGTTTTACCAGTTTTAATTTTATTGCAATCATATAAATCTAGAATTTCCATAAAAACCTCTTTGTTGATAATTTTACAATAAAAAAAGAGTTATTAAACTCTTGAAATAATTTTACTTTTAAAATTGTTTAACTTTTTCTGGGTTTTTTTTGCATATAGGGCAAGTTAACACATTAAACAATTTATTAGCTCTAAATTTTTTATACTCATAAGAAAAATTATTTAATTCTGGAATAACTTTATCAGCACTTTTAAAGTATTTATAATAATTAGTTCAATTAGTTTCTTTGTGACAATTCATACAATATACACCTTGTAAGTTGTATTTAATTACTATTGCATTTATTTGTGCAGTATATCATTCAAAGTTATAGACTTCTTGACTTATATCCATGTATTTATCAAATGAATTTAATAAATTTTTCTTTACGTCGTCAGCCATTGCTGAGTTTGAACTATTACGCTTATAAATTACTGGTAATATTATAGCTGTTAATAGCACTACAAAAAAGTTTAGTGCAGCAAAGCAAATGTTCAATTTTTCAAATAATGACATATTAATTTCCTCCATTTAAAATATATTTATAATTTTATAATAAAAAAGAAGCAAGAAGCAAAATTCTTTTTTATTTGATTAATTTGATTGTGTCCAAACAAATCATTAACTCTTCATTGGTTCGCATTACAATAACTGGTATTTTAGAATTTTTTGTTGATATAACTTTTGATTCATCATAATCAGCTTGATTAGCTTTGCTATCTAATTCAATATCTAATAAAGGTAACCTTTTAAGAATTTCTTCTCTAGCTGTTTCTGAGTTTTCTCCAATTCCTGCTGTAAAAACTATTGCGTCAATATCATGACCAATTAAATTTGCAAATCTGATTATATAATCAGCTGCTACTTGTGAATATTTATTTAATGATCTAATAAAGTTTGGCTTATTTTGTTTGTAACCGTTTGTAATATCACGCATATCACTTGTTTCACCAGACATACCGAGTAAACCTGATTGTTTATTTAAAATAGAGGTTGCTTCTTTAACTGTAATTTTTAATTCATTACAAATGTATTCAATAATTGAAGGATCAATATCACCACTACGAGTTCCCATCATTACACCAGCTAGTGGTGTAAGGCCCATTGTAGTATCAAATGACTTACCTTCTTTAATACAAGTGATAGAAGCTCCATTACCTAAATGGCAAATAATTGCATTAACTTTATTTAAATCTTTATTTAAGTTATTTGCTAATTGTTGAGTTATATACTGATAACTTATTCCATGAAAACCATATTTTCTAACCCCATGTTTTTCATATCATTCATATGGTACAGCATATAAATACTGCTCCTGATTTAAAGTTTGATGATAAGCAGTATCAAAACATGCTACAAGTTTTGCATTTGGCATAACTTTTTTAACTGCTTCAATAGCAGTAATAGCACCTGGATTGTGTAATGGGGCTAATTTAACTGCGTCTTTTATTGTATTAAACACTTCTGTTGAGATAACTGAGGATTCAGAAATAGTCCCACCGTGAACAATTCTAAAACCAACAGCTTTAATTGCTTCAGCACTTTTAATGATTTTCATTTCAACTAATTTCTTTAAAATGAAATCTACTGCAACTTCATGATTTGGTAAATCTACTTCAAATTTATATTTGGTTCCTTCATATTTAAATGAAACAATTCCATCAATAGTTATTCTTTCAGCTAAACCATCTAAAATATCTTTTGGTTGTTTTTCAGAAGTATCAAATAATCTAAATTTAATTGAACTACTTCCTGCATTTACTACTAATATCATCTTAAGCCTCCAATGCTTGGTAAATTGTTATTATTGCTGTGTTTATGATATCAACAAGCGTTGCACCACGACTAAGATCATTAACTGGTTGATTAAACCCTAATATAAAAGGACCAATTGCTTCAAATCCACCCATTCTTTGAGCTATTTTGTATCCTATATTTCCAGAATTAATATCTGGAAACACAAACACATCAGGTGTTTTTTTTATTAAAGAACAATTTTTAAATTTTTTGTCTCTGATTTCTTTGTCTCATGCTGCATCAAATTGCATCTCACCAGCAAAAATAAATTCTTGCTTTTCAGATTCTAATTTTGCAACAGCCGCTTTTACTCTTTCAACATCTTCACCAGCTCCAGAACCATTTGTTGAATAACTTAGCATTGCAACTTCAACATCATTAACACCAAATGATTTTGCAAAATTAGCAGTCATTTTGGCTATATCAGCTAATTGTTCACTGGTTGGTTTAATATTTAAAGCACAATCTGTAAAGAAATAATTTTCTTCACCACGGTTCATTATAAACGCACTTGCAGCTAATGCTACATTTGGTTTTGTTTTAATGATTTGTAATGCTGGTCTAATTGTGTCAGCTGTTGTAAAAGTAATTCCACAAAGCATACAGTCAGCTTCTTTTGATTTAACTAGCATAGCACCAATATATGCTGGTAAGTTCATTAACTTAGTAGCTTGTTCTAAATTAGTTTTATCTTTTCTTAATTCAATGAACTTATCAATAAATGGTTTTTTATCTAATTCATTCATACAAATTACTTTGATATCAGTTTCAAGATTTTTTGAAACTGCATTTTTATTGTTAAAAATAATAGTTACATTTGCAATTTTGTTTTTTACAAGATAGTTTGCAACTTCTTGGATTTTTGGTTCTTCACCTTCTGGTAACACTATTGTTTTTTTGATTTTAGAATCAATTAATTTTTTTTCTATTTGTTTTACTGAATACATATTAAAAGTTTAATGGTTTCCCAGACTCTAATGCTTCTGCAGCTTCACCAATAGCTTCACTCATTGTCGGGTGAGGATGAATAGCTTTTGCTAATTCAGTAATTGTTCCTTCACATTCAATTAATGTAGTAAATTCTGAAATCATGTCAGTTGCTCTGTTACCAATAATATGAGCACCTAAAAGTGTTTTAAATTCTGGTTCACAAATAATTTTTACAAAACCTGTTGTGTCTTCATCAGCTAAAGCTTTACCAATTGCTGCAAATGGGAATTTAAATGTTTCATATTTAACACCTTCTGCTTTTAATTGTTGTTCAGTTTTACCAATTGCTGCAATTTCAGGGTGTGAATAAATACAACTTGGAACTTTTGCATAATCTATTTTTAAATCATGTGTTCCTGGTTTGTTTGATTTAAATGCAATTCTATTTGCTGCAATAACACCCATATGTGATGCTACGTGAGCTAACATAATTTGACTAGTTACGTCACCAATAGCATAAACATTTTCTAGGTTTGTTTCACCATACTCATTTGTAACAATTGATTTTCTTGGACTTAATTCTAATCCAATTTCTTCAAACCCTTTAGTTACAGTTTTACGCCCAATTGATTCTAAACAGTAATCTGATTTAATTGTTTGGTCTTTTCCATCAACTTCAAAAGTAACTTCTTTACCTTTAATAGATTTAACTTTTGCATTAGTGTGAATAGTCATACCATTTTTTGTAGTTAATTCTTTTGTGATTAAAGAAATAATATCTTGATCTAATAGTGGAAGGATAGCTGGTGCTCCTTCAAGAACAGTAACTTTTGAACCAAGTGAAGCAAACAATGCTCCAAATTCAATACCAATAACTCCACCACCAATAACTGTTAATGATTTTGGTATTTTAGGAATATTTAATATTTTAGTTGAATCAATCAAGAATCCAGATTTTCTTCCTTCTTCAAAACCAGGTAATGGTAATTCATTTGGAACTGATCCAGATGCAATAATTAAATTTTGAGCATAATATTTATCACCATTAACTTCAATAATATTTTTATTAATTGCTCTAGCTTCACCAATAATTTGGTCAACTTTGTTTTTAGTTAATAACATTTTAACTCCACCAGTTAATTTTGAAACAACTCCATCTTTTCTTTGAAGAGCTTTTGTTCAATTGACTGTAGGTTTTTTATTTTCACCCATTTCAATACCAAGGTTTGCAGCTTTATGAACTATGTCTTCGAAAACTTTTGCTGTTCTTAATAATGACTTTGTGGGAATACATCCAACATTTAAACAAACACCACCATAGTATTGTTTTTCAATAATTAATGTTTTAAATCCTGCTTGTGCAGTTTTAATAGCAGAAACATATCCACCAATTCCCGCTCCAATAACAATAACGTCATACTTTTCTTTAATACCAGTCATATCAACTGGAGCTGCTTGAGCAACTGATTGTGTTGGGGTTGGTGCTGGTTTTGATGCTTGCGTTGAAGGTCCTCTTGAAGGTATTACATCATTTGAAACTGGAGTTGATCCAACAACACTTGCGTTTTCTTCAATAGGTTCATTTTTAGCAGCTTCTGGTTTAGTTTCTTCAACTGGAGTTGAATCACCCCCCTTACCATCATCAATTTCAACTACAACTTCTCCAACTTTGATTTCTTGTCCTTCAGTTATGTTAAGTTTTGCAATTTTTCCAGCAACTGGTGCTGGAATTTCTGAGTTAACTTTATCAGTTTCAACAAAAAATAAAGCATCACCTTCTTTAATTTCTTGTCCTAATTTAACAAGAACTTCAGCAACTTTACCCTCTGTTAATCCTTCTCCGATATCGGCGAATTTTACTTTATACATTCTATAGTCTCCTTACATTAATAACAGAGCTGGATTTTTTAAGTAGTTTTCTAATTTCATTAAAAATCTACCTGCGTCTCCACCATCTATAATTCTATGGTCACATGTCATTGAGAATGGCATTATTCAACCTGATTTTATTTCATCTTTAACAAAAACTGGTGTTTTTGTCATTGTTCCAACTCCTAATATAGCTGATTCAGGTGAGTTAATAATTGGAGTTGCATAATCTAAGCCAACAGCTCCAAAGTTTGAAACTGTAAAAGTTGCGTCTTTCATTTCACTCATTGATAATTTACCTTCTCTTGCTTTAGAAGCTAGATCAGCTATTTGAACAGCTATTTCAAACATAGTTAATTGATCTGCTCCTTTAATTACAGGAACCATTAATCCTTTTGGAGTATCAACAGCAACACCAATGTTAACATTGTGTAATTGTAAAATTGCATTATTTTCCACATCAGCTCTTACATTAACATTTGGCATTTCTTTTAAAATTTTTGCAGCTGCTTTAATAATAAAAGCTAAGTAAGTCAATTTGATCCCATTTGCTTCACAAGAATCTTTTAACATCGCACGCATATTGTATGTAGATGAAATATCTATATTTTTCATTCCAGTAAATGCTGCATTTTCTGTTTTAGACTTAACCATTGCTTTGACTGTTGCTTTTCTTATTCCATTCATAGGAATTGAATCTCATGATAAAGGCGCATCAATAGCTACAGATTTTGTTAAAGCAAGTTGAATATTATTTGAAATTCCAGTGTTTGCGTTTGTTGGAACGCTTGTTGAAACATTATCTAAATCTTTAACTAAAATTCTCCCATGTGGACCAGTCCCAGTTAAAGTACTTAGGTCTATATTTTTAGCTGCAGCCATTTTTCTAGCTAATGGCGTAGCTTTAAAATTGTTTGTACTCATTTTTTAATGTACCTCTCTAATTAAAATTTGTAGTCTAGTACGTTTTGCATAGCTACCAATATTTTTTGTGGGTTTACTTGATGAAAACCTTCACCTCTGTCATAAGGAATAATAACATCATATCCTGTACATCTAGATAATGGTGCTTTTAAATATTCAAAACATTTTTCATTAACTGTAGTTATAATTTCAGTTGAAACTGAAAATGATCTAACAGCTTCATGAACTACTAATAATCTACCTGTTTTTTTAACTGATTCGATTACCATTTTTTTATCTCATGGTTGAATTGATCTTAAATCAATCAATTCAATTGTTGCGTTTGGATGTGAAGCTTTTAATAATTCAACAGCTTTCATACAATCGACAGTTTGTGAACCATAAGTTACAACAGTTAAATCGTTTCCTTGGAAAATTTTAAAACCTTCACCAATTGGCACAGTATAATACCCTTCAGGAACTTCTTGTTTAAATGCTCTATATAGTTTTGTTGGTTCTAAAACAATAACTGGGTCTGGTGATTCAATTGCTGCTAAAATTAATCCTTTTGTATCATATGGGGTTGAAGGTAAAACAGTTTTAATTCCTGGTATATGTGCATAAATTACTTCTAATGCTTCAGAGTGATGTTCTAATGCTCTAATTCCCCCACCCATTGGCATTCTAATAACCAAAGGTGCAGTTCATTTACCACGACTTCTATTTCTCATACGTGAAATATTTGTAATAATGTTTTGCAGTGATGGTAAACCTAATCCTTGAAATTGTAATTCAATAACTGGTTTCATTCCATTCATAGCCATACCTAACCCAACACCAGCAAACATTGCTTCTGATATTGGTGCATTGAAACTTCTTTCAATACCATATTTTTGTTGTAGTCCTTGAGTAGCTCTAAAAACTCCACCTTCAAGTCCAACGTCTTCTCCAAAAACAATAACATTTGGATCACGTTCCATTGCTACATCAAGAGCTTCTGTTACAGCTTTAATACTATTGATAATTGCCATTAGTGGTGTCCTCCATCTTTTGATTCTGGGTATTTTGCAAAAAATTCTTTTGCCTCATTCATTTGTTCTTTTAAATCTTCAGTTAATTCAGAATATTGATAATTAAATATATCTTCAATCCCGTAGTTTTTATTTTCTTCTACTCAAGCAAACTCTGCAGCAATATGAGCTGATTGTTCTTCATCTAATTTAACTTGTTTTTCTTCACTTCATAATTTTTTATCAATTAAATATTGTTTCATTCTAATTAATGGGTCATAAAGTTTAGCATTTTCAAATTCAGGTTTTGGTCTATAAACATCTGGTGAGTCAGATGAAGAGTGAGCGCCTAATCTATATGTATCATATTCTATAAACACTGGTCCATTTCCTGATCTTGCGAATTCAACAGCTTCTTTAGCAACAGCTCATGAAGCTAAAAAATCATTACCATCAGCTTTTATTGAAGGAATACCAGTTGCAATTCCTTTTACAGCTAAGTTTATAGATTTTGTTTGTTCATAAGTTGGTGTTGAAATCGCTCATTTGTTATTTTCAGTTATAAAGACAACGGGAACTTCATGAATTTTTGCAAAGTTCATTGATTCATAAGTTTCACCTTCACTCATTCCACCATCCCCAGTAGTTGTTAAAGCAACACCATCACGTTTTTGGTATTTTTCTGCAAAGGCTAATCCAGTTGCTTGTGAAAATTGAGAACCAATAATAATGTTTGGCGGTAAAGAATTAACCCCATCTGGTGCTTTAGCACCCATTTCATTTCCAGTTCAATAAAGCATGATGTTTCTTATTGGTTGACCCATGGTTAATCATGCTGCATTGTTTCTATATCCAGAAACAAAAAAATCTTTTTTAGGATCTAAAACCATTGTATATGCAACTTCACAAGCTTCTTGACCTGTTGAAGAAAGAAAAGATAATAATCTTCCTTGTCTTTGCATTTTATTTTGATAATCATCTTGTCGTCTTGATAAATTCATGATTGAATAAGCTTTAATAAGCTCTTCATCAGAAATTTTTGGCATTAAAGTTGGATTTATAACTTTACCATCTTTATCAATAACTCTAACAACCTCATCTTTTAAAGGATCGAATTTTCCGATATATTTTGTTTTCATTTATTTTATACTCTTTCTAGTTTATTTTTTATTAGAGGATTAAACCTAAAATATCTTCTATTTCAAATGCTTCTCCAAAAATTTGTTTCAAATCAAAATCATTTAATACATTTTTGATTTGTTGGTAATCATATGAAATGTTTGTTAAATGTTTTTCAAGTTCTTCAGTTCCTTCATAACCTAAAAAATCACCATATATTTTTATTTTTGAAATATTACCTTTATCAATATTTAGCTTTATTTCAAGCAATCCTTTTGTTTCTAAGTATGCTTTTTTTGATAATTCAAAATCTTCATTTTTTCCAAATGTTCATTCTCTTAACTTATATTTATTTTCTCACAAATTAGTAACTATATCTTGTTGGTTTGAATTCAATTTAATCCACTTAACTTCTTCATTAACTGTATAACTTTTTATAACACCTTCAATAAATGCTTCTAAACTTACATCTTTGTTAATATCAGTTAATAATCTTTTAATATTTGCTACTCTTGCTGGTTTTGATTTAACTTTTTGGTGTTTTATTTTTTCAGGATCAACATTTAAATATTTAAGAATTTTAGGTAATTCAACATCAAACAATAAGGTCCCATGTTGTAAAACCTTTTCTTTACTTTTTAATTGTGCATTTCCAGAAATTTTATAACCATCAATTTCAATATCATTTCTCCCAGAAAAATTAGCATTTAAGTTTTCTGATTGTAAATATTTGATAATTGGTTTTAAGACATCAGCAAAACTGGTTTCAGTATTTTTGTCGTTATTAACAATCAATGAATAACATACATTACCCATATCATGAAAAACGGTTCCTCCACCTGTATTTCTTCTTATAATGTGAACATTATCTTTCATAGCTTCATTAATATTAATTTCAGCATATGTATTTTGATTTCTACCAACAACAATAGTGTTAGCATTTTGCCAAATATATAATATTGGGTCATTAGTTTTAAAATGATATGTTAAATATTCTTCAAGCGCTAAATTGTATGATGGGTCATTAGTTTTAGAAATAATTAAATTAATCATTATTTCTTTTTAAAGTAGTTTAAACCTAAAACCTCTAATCCCGCTAATGTAACGAAATTGTATGGTTTATTAAAGTGAGGTAAAAAGAACATATCAATCAATGGAAGTTCATCAATTGTTAAATCTTTTTGAATACCTAAAGATAACATATGAATTAATTCAGTATGATTATTTTCACCAGCTACTTGTGCTCCAATAATTTTTCTAGTTTTTTTGTCTCAAACAATTTTAATTCAAGCTTGCTTGTAAGTTGCCATGAATTCTGGTCTATCAGAATCACTAAAACTTACAGCTTCATAATCTAATCCAAGTTTTTTAGCTGAAGTTTCACTAACCCCAGTTGAAGCCATTTTAAATCCAAAAACTTCAATACCATTAGCCCCAGTAAAACCAGGTGAAGGAAGTTTATTTCCATTAACAATATTAGCAGCAGCTAAAATCCCAGTTCTAACAGCTGTTGTTGCTAATTGGATAGGTACTTCAGCATTCAAAGCTTTGTTATATACTGTTGAGCAGTCTCCAATGGCATAGATGTCAGGATTTGATGATTGGCAAAACTCATTTGTAATAACAGCTTTTCTGTCACTTAAATCCACAACACCTTCTAATGGTTTTGTTTGTGCAACCACGCCAACTGAAAAAACTACATAATCAGTTTTGATTTCTTCTTTTGAAGTAACAACTGAAGTAACTTTATTATTTGAATCACCTTTAAATTCTTTAACACCTTGATTAAGTGCAAGATGAACTCCAGCTTTTTTCATTCTTTCTTCAACGTGTGAAGTAAATTCAGCATCATAATAAACTGGCATAATTCTGTCTGCAAAGTCAACTAATGTGACTGTTTTACCATGCGATACAAATGCATCAACTAACTCAACACCAATATAACCAGCACCAACAACAGTTACATGTTTAATTGATGGGTCAATATTAGCTTTTTGGATCGCTTGAGCATGTGCATAATTTTTACAAATTTGAACGCCTTTTAAATCCAACCCTGGGATAGGTGGCAACAGTGGCCATGTTCCTGTAGCAACAATAACTTTGTCATAGTTATCATTATAAACTTCACCAGTTTCTAAGTTTTTAACTGTAACAGTTTTTGCTTTTTTATCAATAGACAATCACTCATGTTTCATTCTCACTGTGATTCCCTCTGATTTCAGAATTTCTGGGTTTGCATAGAATAATCCTTGAGGATCTTGGAATTCGCCTTTAACTCATAATGCAATACCACAACCTAAAAATGAAATAACATCGTTTTTATCGTATGTTGTTACTTCTATTTCAGGGTTTAATCTTTTTAACGTTCTAACAGCTGTTGTACCAGCATGGTTAGTACCTAAAACTATAACTTTCATTTAAAGTCTCCTTTGTTTTATTTATTTGGGTGGAATATTTTTTAAAAATTTACTGTCATTGTAGAAAATATTCTTATATAAATTATACTCCACATTATTTTTGTATAAACTAAAAAAGTAAATTATTATTTTTAGTTTATTTAAATATATAATAAAACACTTGTAAAAAATAATTTAATTTTTTAAATGAATATATATTGTTTTATGAAAACTTGATTTTAATGTGGTATTAAAATAAATAATAAAAATACACATAAAATGTTAAATTTTAAGGTTATTTAATTCTATTGAACAATATTTGCTTTGATTCAATTTTTTTAAATTTTATTTCTAAAATATTATCAAAGTTTATTATTTCAATTTGTTTATTCGAAACACCCATATCATTAAACATTTTATCTGAGTTTTCAACCAATATAGGTTTTAATAACAAAATGACTACCACTATAGCTTTTTGAAGAGTTATAAGAACTTTTTCAAGTTCTTCAAATCTCTCTTCTTTAGCTAAAGTTCAAGGAGTTTGTTCTTCAATATACTTATTTAAAGTTTTACCTAAATCTAAAACAACTCTTGTAGCTTCACTAATTTTGTACTCATCCATTAATTTTTTATAATTATTAATCGTTGATATAACTTCTTGTTCAACAACACTATTCATTTTAATGACACTATGATTTAGTTTACCTTCAAAGTATTTAGTAATCATTTGATTTGTTCTTGATATTAAATTACCAACATTATTTGCTAAATGAGCATTATATGATTCAACGAATAAATCTTCAGTAAAGTTACCATCTTTTTCAGTTGGTAATTCATAAGCTATATAAAATCTAAATCCGTCAGCTCCATATTTTTGAATTATTTCAATTGGGTCAACTACATTACCAATCGACTTACTCATTTTAGTTCCACCACTAAGTATTCAACCATGACCTAATAAATGGTTTGGTTGTCTTAAGTTTAGACCTTTTAAAATAGCTGGTCAATATATTGAGTGAAATCTAATAATTTCTTTTCCAGCTAAATGTAAAATTTCTGTATCCTTATCTTCTCAATATTTTTTAAAATTGTTATCATTTTCTTGTAAGTATCCAAGTGCAGTTATATAGTTAGTTAATGCATCAATTCAAACATAAACAACATGTTTTGGATTTTCATTAATTGGTATACCTCAACTAAATGAAGTTCTTGTTACTGATAGATCTTTTAACTCTGGTTTAACAAATGAATTTATCATTTCATTTCTTCTATACGCTGGAATTAAAAAATCACTAGCTAAAACATCATTTTCTATAAAATTTTGAAATTTAGACAATTGTAAAAAATAAGTGTCTTCTTGAACAACTGCAACTGCATTATTTGATATTTTACATCTATTATCTTCTGTGATTTGATCAAAGTTTAAAAACTCTTCACAACTAACACAATAAAAACCTTCATATTTACCTTCATAAATATATCCTTCTTCTAATAATTTTGTAAATATCTTTTTAACAGTTTCTTTATGATAAACATCTGTTGTTCTAATAAATTTATCATAATCAATATACAAAAGATTTCACAAAGTTTTAAAACTTTCTACTTTATCTTTTAAATATTCCATTGGCGTTAAATTTTCTTCTTCAGCTTTTTGCTCAATTTTTTGCCCGTGTTCGTCACTTCCTGTTAGAAAGTAAGTTTCATAACCATCAAGTTTTTTATATCTTTTTAAAATGTCAGCTAATGTTGTTGTATAAGCATGACCAATGTGTAAATTTCCTGAAGGGTAATAAATTGGGGTTGTTATGTAAAATTTTTTGGGCATATATGACACCTTTCTCTTTTATTAAAATTATTTTATCATTTTTTAGGTTTTGATTTTGATATAATTTATTTATAAAGGGCAGAGGTAGCGAAAGCTTGAGAAAAACTCTTAGAACCTGATCTAGTTAAAACTAGCGTAGGGAGTCCTAAATTGATTTTTTTTCTGTTTTTTTATGTGGGGGTTTTTACATGGAAAAACATTTTTTTATAAATGTTAAAAGACTTAGAACAAAAGACATCGCCATAATGGGAACGATGTTATCAATATATGTTATCTTAAATGCAACCACAGCATTTTCTTTTTCTATTTTCTTTTTATCATTTAACTTAAAACTTATTCCAATATTTATACTAGCAGCTTATACTGATTGATTAAGAACATTAATTATTGGTTTAATTGGTGGTTTAATTGGTTATTTTTTGCCAACTAATGCAGACGCAGGAATACCTATAGCTTATATTTTTGATTATTACTTTCCATTATTGTTTGTTAGTTTTTGTAGCGTATTATTACCAAGAAATTATAAAAAAATAATTAATTATTCAAATTTTTATAATTCATTTATTGGTCATTTTTGAGGTGTTATAAAAACTTTTTTTATTTGATTGTGGCAACAAAAAATTTTTGTTTTAGTTTTAGCAATTTATGTAATAATGAGTTATTGTTCAAAAATAATAGGTGGGGTTTTATTTTGGTCTGCTGGGAAACCAGAAGGCGATAACGTTTGAATTTGATCTATGATTTATAATATACCAAACTCTATAAATAACTTTGTTTTTTTCGTTTTATTTATTCCAATTACTTGTTACACAATAGAACCTATAAGAAAGCAAATATATTAAACAAAAAAATAAAAACTTTTATTTAAATATAGCATTGAATTTTTCTGAACAATATTGATATAATTTATTTATAAAAGGCAGAGGTAGCGAAAGCTTGAGAAAAACTCTTAGAACCTGATCTAGTTAAAACTAGCGTAGGGAGTCCTAAATTGATTTTTTTTCTGTTTTTTTATGTGGGAGGATTTTACATGGAAAGACATTTTTTTTATAAAGTTAAAAAAATTAGAGTAAAAGATATAACAACAATGGGCATAATGTTGGCTTTATATTTAGTTTTAAATGTAATGATAGGTTATTCTTTTGGTGGTTTATATTTTACAATTAATATACAGTTCATTCCTATCTTTATTATGGCTGTTTATACTGATTGATTAAGAACATTAATTGTTGCAATGATTGGGTCTGTAATTGCTTTCTTTTTACCAGCAAATTTAGATGCTGGTAATATTCCAGCTTATTTATTTGATTATGCAATCCCTTTATGAATAATAGCAGTTTGTAGCTTATTTATGCCTAGAGAAATTAAAAACATTGTGAAATATTCAAGTTTTTATGATAAACGTATTGGTAAAATTTGAGGTTCAATAAAATATAGTTTTATTTGAATTTGAAGACAAAAGGGATTTGTTATTGGCATTTTTGTTTTTGTAGTATTGTTTTTTATTTCAAAATCAATTGGTGGAGTATTATTTTGAAGAGGTGATAGACCAATTAATTTTCAACTATTTATTTGAGCAGGAGGTGTGAATCTACCTAACTCTATTATTGATTTAATTCTATTAGGTATTCTTATTCCATTAGTTTGCAATATATTACAACCAATCAAAAAACAAATATATTAAAAAGACTCTTTTGCTTCCTTATTTTTTATATTTTGATAAATTTATATGGCAATACCCATTTGGGTTTTTGTCTAAATATTTTTGGTGGTATTCTTCAGCATTAAAAAAGTTTTTCAATAACTCATTTTCAACAACAATTTTTTGGGGATCATTGTTTTGTTTATCAGATATATAGTTTTTCGAATAATCTAATATAGTTTTATCTTCTGAGTAAATTCCAGTTCTATACTGAGTTCCTTTATCATTTCCTTGCTGATTTAATAAATAAGGATTTATAATTGAAAAATACAAATCAAGAATTTCTTTTAAGCTTATTTTATTTTCATCAAATTCTATTTTAAGAGTTTCAGTATAATTTGTTTTGCCCGTACACACTTGCTCATAAGTTGGATTATCAATATCTCCTTGAGCATAACCAACAGTTGTTTTTAATATTCCTTTTTGATAATCAAAGAATGCTTGAACACCTCAAAAACATCCTCCAGCTAAATATATTGTTTTCATTTTATATCTCCTATTTAGTTTTATGTTTATTAATCATATCAACAAACATTTCATTTATTCCACTTAAGTTATCTTTATTTAAATTCATTTCATTTTCATATGCATCAATCATTTTACAAACCTTTGCTACAAGTACTTCACCTTTATTTGTTAAATAGATTTCATTTTCATTTGCTCTTAAAGAGGTTTTGATTACTATAAATCCCTCTTTAATAAGTGTTTTTATGTTTCTATGTAATGTTGGTTTAGTGGTATCTGTTAAATAAGCTAGCTCTGTTTGACTTATTCCTTCTACATTCTTAATAAACATTAAATGAAAATATGCCAATGGATATAACGATGGATATTCATGTGTTATTATTTTAGTTATTTGTCTTTTAATAATCATTATAAGTAGTTCACCCTTAAGTAAAACACTTAAATTATTTAAATTATATTTCTTTTTCATTGCATCCCTTTCGTTAAAGTTGTAATATATAATATAACTTGTTTCATTTGAAATTAGTTATATTATTTGAAACATTTATTATCTTGTTAGATTTATTAATTTTACTAAAAAGTTAAGGAGATTATATGGAATTAAACAATAAAAAAATAAATGGTGTTAGTTATCACTTATTAGAAGCTATAAAAAATAGAAAAGGTTTTTCTATAGGGGTTTTATTGCTAACTATTTTTACTGTTTTATTAATGGTTTGAAATATTAAATGTGTAGAATTGATTACTTCTTTAATGGTTTCTAAAAGTGTTTTAGATTCTATGAAAGATATAGATCCAAAAAATATACAAGCACTTATACAATTATTAAAATTGCCAGAAGGCATAACAACTGATCAAATTATGAAAATATTAGCTAGTTGTTCAACAACACCAGAATTTTATCAAGCCATTATTCAAGAATTTTTTTATAAATTCATAAGTTATGATGGGTCACAAATTTATATTAATCTTTGAGGGGCTAAGTTTGGTTTGTTTGCTTTAGCTTACTCAATGATAGCGGATATAATTGTTATAATTATTATGTCTTATATAAAATATATCTTTTCTGGAAATGTAGCTTTAGCTTACGAAAATAAATTGAGACGCCAACTAATTAGTAAATTAATTGATCAAGATGTTCAATTTTTTGATTTGAATCAATCAGGACAAATTATTTCAACAGTTATAAAAGATAGTGGGGGTTTAAACAACTATATTAAAGAAGCTCCAGTGATTATTCTTTTAGCAATTTCAACAACAATTTCTTCTGCAATTTTAATGTTAACTATTAGCTGAAAACTTGCATTATGTGTTTTTGGACTATTAATACTTTTTGTAATTATTATTTTTATCAGTATTAAAATTTCCAACAAAGCAACTAGAAAAATAAATGCTATAACTGAACAGCAAAATAATGATATGAGTGAAAAAATATATAGTATTAAGTTAATTAAATCATCAGGCACTTTTGAAAAAGAAAGAAAACACTTTGATGACCTTATTCAAAAAACAAACAAAAAAGAGAAAAAGAAATTTTTTGTTGGCGAGTTGCCCTCAGCTTTAATTATTGGTGGTGTTGGAAGTTTTTCAATGGCTTCTATTGTATTTGGTGTCTTCTTATTTATTAATGATACACAATCATTAATAAGTATCATTTCTTCTTTCACAACAGGTGTTATCACTATGACAATCCCAATTATGCAATTAAGACCTATTATTAACGAAATACCAAGAACCAAAATAGCTGCGTGTAATATATCAAAACTATTAGAAAGTGAAATTACAATAGATAAATTTAAAACTCAAACAATAAACGAAAAAGTGGAATCAATTAAGTTTGATAATATTAATTTTATTTATCCAAATACTGAAAAAATTATATTAAAAGATTTTAGTGTTAAATTAGTTAAAGGTAAGAAATATGCTTTTGTTGGGCCTACTGGCTCGGGTAAATCCACAATAGCTAAATTACTTTTAAGATTTTATGAAATTCAAAATGGTGAGATATTAATTAACAATAATATTAATCTAAGACATTTAAATCTTAAATCTTGATTAGATAAAATAGGTTATGTTGATCAAGAACCACAAATACTAAGTGGAAGCATTTATGATAATGTAGCTTATGGTTTAGAAAATAAAACTATAATCGAAATAGAAGAAGCATGTAAAAAATCAAAACTACATGATTTAATTATGACTTGACCTGATGGATATGACACAATTTTAGCTGAACGTGGTGCTCAACTATCTGGTGGTCAAAAACAAAGATTAGTTATTGCTAGACTTATTTTAAAAGATCCTGAAATATTAATTCTTGACGAAGCTACTTCTGCGCTAGATAATATTGTAGAATCTGAAATTCAAAAAGAACTTGAAGTATTAATGGAGGGAAGAACCACAATTTCTATTGCACATAGATTATCAACTATTAAAAGTTTTGATGAGATATTTGTGTTAGAACCTGGTGTTGGAATTGTACAAACAGGAAATTTTGAAGAGTTAACAAAAAAAGAAGGACTATTTAAAGCTCTTTATAAATTATCGAAATAGTTATAATTATTTATTAATAGGTAATTAGAAAAAATTAATAAAAAAAGGCTATTAGAAACCTTTTATAAATTTAAATTAATCTTTTTTTATTTTTTTGTTGTTCACCAATCAATTTACAAATAAAAAGTCTAATGAGTGCATAACTAATTGAGCTTTTATTGAGTTTATATCTCATAATAAAGATTAATCACTATCAAACTTAATGAAATCTTGAAACAAATTTTGAAAATCACAAGTTTTATTACCAATTCCTAAAAGATTAGTTTTTTTAGTTAGTTGTTCAGCAATTCCTTTAATTAATGAATTATTTCCAGATATCGTTATTAAAATAACGCAATCATTTTTTGTAATCGTGTTTATATATGTTTCAATGGACACTGGGTCTGATTCTGAAATAATATTTAAACCTTTTCAACACATTCTTTGCACAAAATTTTTTGATATATTATATGAAAGATTAAACGCAAAAATAAATATTCTTTTCGAATATGTAAAACAATCATTAAAAATTTTTATATCTTTATGTGAAAGATAATTAAATTGTTTTTCAAAAGATTCATTATGTATTTTTACATACTTTTTATAAAAAACCTTTGAATTGTTATTTATTTTTTCTGAAACGTTTACAAAATTTCCATCAATAATAATAGACTTAGAAATATCTGAAAGTCTTAACTTTAATTCTCTGTAACCTTTTAAATTAAGTTTTTCTGCAAACCTTGTTATTTTTGTTGGACTGGGGTTGCCCACTTTTTCTGGACCCCCAACTTTGATTTACTCCAGCATTTAAAAAACTTACTTTTACAGGTTCGGTGAAAATTCCCATTAAAGGTGCTAACCACTTGTTACTTCCAAATAATGATATAATTTGAATCATTGTTCATGTTATACCTCACATTATTCAACCTCAACCAAAAAATGTTACAAGTGCTAACAATATTCCAAAAAAACCTATACCAAAGTTTTTAACTAACATTTCATAACTTTTATTTATTTTTTCTAAATAAAAAGATTCCATTTTTTTAAGAAATCACCCAGACAAAGGGCCAACAACCATTGCACCTATAAATTGATTAGGTGAACCAGGATGTGAACCATCAGCTAAAGTTATGTGATTAGCATAAATTCAATCTGTCCCAATTATTGTTCCTAAAATTACAAAAGTAGCTAACATCCCTCCTCTTATTCCATAAATCATTCTTGCTCCATTGAATGCGATTAAAATTGGAATTAAATATTTTATACCAGGGTCAACTAAACGGCCCAACATTGGGGCATTAAATCATCCTAAAGGTTTATTGTTATCATAGTCATATAAAAAAACATTGCGGTTCATAAACCTCATGCTAAAAGTACACCAATTGATGGCATAATCATCCCAGCCATAAAACCTTTTAAATTTATTATAAATAAAATTTTCATGTTTTTGATGATTTTTACAATCTTTAATAAAAAAGAAAAAAAGCTGCTAAGCAGCTTTTCTATTCTTTATTTTTAAGTTGTGGAAATAATAATACATCTTTTATTGATTCACTATTAGTTAATAACATAACTAATCTATCAATTCCAATACCAATACCAGCAGTTGGAGGCATTGCATATTCTAAAGCTTCAATAAAATCTATATCCATTTCAGTAGCTTCATCATTTCCTGCATCAGCTTCTTTAATTTGATCATTAAATCTTTCATATTGGTCAATAGGATCATTTAATTCACTAAATGCATTTGCATATTCTCTACCAATAATAAATAGTTCAAAACGATCGGTGAATCTTTTATCATCTTTATTTGTTTTAGATAAAGGTGATATTTCTTTTGGGTGACCATAAATAAATGTTGGTTCAATAATTGTACTTTCAACAAATTCTTCGAAAAATAAGTTAATAATGTGTCCAACAGTTTGTTGGTGTTTTTCAACATGTATGTTATTTTTTTTAGCTAATTCTAAAGCTTGATCAATTGACATTTCTTTTCAAAAGTCAACACCAGTTAAATTTTTAATCTCATCAACCATGTGTAATCTTTTAAATGGTTTTGATAAGTCTAATTGATGTTCACCATATTGAATAATTTGCGACTTATTAACTACTTCATTAGTTTTTCTAAATAACTCTTCAGTTAAATCCATTAAAAAATAAAAGTCTTTATAAGCTACATATAATTCAATAGAAGTAAATTCGGGATTATGTCTTGTGCTAATTCCTTCATTTCTAAATATTCTACCAATTTCATAAACTCCATCAAATCCACCAACAATTAACCTTTTTAAATGTAGTTCTGTAGCTATTCTTAAATAAACATCAGTATCTAGGGCATTGTAATGTGTTTCAAATGGTTTTGCAGCAGCACCACCCTTTATATTGTGCAATATAGGTGTTTCTACTTCCATATAACCTTTAGCATCTAAAATATTTTGAATAGTTCTAATAATTTTTGTTCTAGAAATAAAAGTTTTTTTTGTTTCTGGGTTAACAATTAAATCAACATATCTTCTTCTGTATTTTTCTTCTATATCTTGAATACCAGCGTGTTTATCTGGCAACACTTTTAATGATTTAGAAAGTAGTGTGTATTCTTTAGCTCTTAATGATAACTCGCCATGATTTGTTTTCATTAAAATACCTTTAAAACCAACAATATCACCTAAATCTAATTCTCTAAATAAGCCAAACTCTTCTTCACCAATCTCATCTAATCTCACATACACTTGTAAAGAATCGTTTTGATCATCAATATTAATAAAAGCTGCTTTGTTACCAGCTTCTCTATATAATCTGATTCTTCCAGCAATTGAGATTTCTTTTTGGTTTAAAGATTCTAATTCTTCTTTTGTATACTTATTAAAATTAGATATTATTTCATTTAATGAATGAGACCTTTCATATTTTGTAGCTTCAAAAGGGTTTTGACTTAATTCTTGAAGTTTTAATAATTTAGCACGACGTATTATTTCTTGCTCTGTAAATTTTCTTTCTGACATCTTATTCTCCTTTGTAAAGTTTTATTATATCTATAATATCATTAAATGCTTGAATTTGATTTGCTTGTTCTTTTAAACTGCTAATATTTTTAGTTTTATCTAGGGCAGCTAAGTATCAAGTCAAGTGTTTTCTAAATTCCTTAATAGCAAATTCTTCATTACCTCTTCATTGAATTAAAAGTGTGGCGTGATTTAAAACTGTGGCTTCTCATTCTTGTAAAGTAGGTTTAGCTAATTCTTCACCAGTCTCTAAATAATGATTTATTTGTTTAAATATTCATGGATTACCTTGACTAGCTCTGGCAATCATTACTGCATCACAACCAGTTAAATCTAACATAGCTTTAGCACTAGGCCCATCAACAACATCCCCATTACCAATAACAGGAATAGAGACCGCTTGCTTTACTTCTCTGATTTTTTCTCAATCAGCATTGCCAGTATAAAACTCATCTCTTGTTCTACCATGAACAGCGATTGCACTAGCTCCAGCTTTTTCAATTAACTTTGCGACTTCAACAGCATTAACACTATTTTTGTCTCAACCTAGTCTAATTTTTGCTGTTACAGGTTTTTTAGTATTATTTACAACTGCTTGAACAATATCAAAAATAAGGTCTGGGGATTTTAATAAACTTGATCCACTAGCAGATTTAATAGCAACTTTTGGGGCAGGGCAACCAATATTAAGATCAATAATATCACAATCAACATTTTCATCAATTCATTTTGTTGCAGTAATAAATGAATTTACATCATTTCCAAAAATCTGCATGCTCATTGGGTGCTCTTCTTTATTAACTTCTAACATTTCATAGGTTCTTTTGTTATTGTGTGTCATTCCTTCAATAGAAACCATTTCAGCACATACAAGACTTGCTCCATGTTGTTTTGCTATTAATCTAAAAACAGGATTAGATATACCAGCCATTGGAGCTTGTACAAGTTTACTTTTTATTTCTATATTTTTAATTTTCATAATTATCCAAATACCTGCCCTTCTACATAAAAATCTCTATTAATGTCTGTGAATTTTATTGAAATTTTTTTATTTAAGTGTTTGAAATTATCTTCAATATGACTAACCATTTTTTCTCTTAATTCTATTTTTCTACAAATTCAGTTTATTTCTATATATTTTTTCTTTATCACTTTCTGGTGATAGTATTGTTGATGGAATGTAGACATAAGAAATAGCGTTTGGTTTAGCCTGAATCAATAAAGCTAATTCATTTGTTTTTTTGAATACTTTATTATTTCTTTTTCTGTTAGTCCATAAAATTTTAATATTGGCAAAAGAACTCTTTTCTAATTAGTAATATTTTAACAAATAAAAAAATAAAGGAATTAACCTTTTATTTTTATTATTTGATTGAATCTAAAATTGTATTATTCAAAATTTCTATTTTATTTGTTCTAGATGATCATTTGAAAGAACTGTTTGTTTGTTTTTCTGGTATTTTAGAAAACTCTGAATCTAAATCTCCTGTTACAAAAAACTCAGCATCATTTCCAAATTGCTTGACTAATTTTTCTGTAATAGGTTTAGGGTTCATCGATTTGTGACCTCCTGAAAATTTATCCCACTTAGATGTTACCATAGTTGTAGAAAATATTGTATATTTTGATTGACCTATAAGTTCTGCGACTTTTAATGTAGCTGAATTATCAGAGCTGTGATGTGCTGCTATTAGAAGGGCTGTTTCTTTTTCTTCAACTTTTTTCATAAATTTATCATCTCTGAGTATTCCTTGATTTTGTAAATCTCCCAAAACCAAAACAGTGTTACCGTCAGCTGTGAACCTGAGAACTTGACTAGTGTCATTTGGGTCTTCTCAAGGTTTTTCTTTTAAAGTTTTTAAAGTTTTATTTGAAGAATAAGCAGAAAGATTTTCAAAAGTTCCACCTAAAAAATTGTATTTTTTTGAAAATTTTGTATCTACTTTCCCATTTCAATTAGGAGCGTTTCTTATAATTGTTTTTTTAAGGTTATCATATTCTAAAGGAGCTATAACTTTTGTTTTATCTTGTTCATAAGATTTTAAAATTTCAAAAACCAAATCATAATGATCTGAGTGCTTGTGTGAAATGAAAATTCCATCAAGATATTGGATCCCAGCTTTATTTCTCATAAAATCAATAGCTCATTTTGAAGATGTTTTTTTCGCTTTTGTTCAATTTTTTTTAGGGCTGACTTGATAATTATTTATAAAGAATTGTTCTGATTCGCTATTAGAATGGCTATGTTCTATTTCAGCAAACTCTAATTCATTTTTACTCGTTGAATCAACACCAGAACCTGCGTCGATTAAAACTGCATGAAAATCTTTTTCTACAATTGTAAAATTAGCATTTCCAACTGACATGACATAATAATTTACATTAGTTAGTTCTTTTGTTTTTGATGGTAAAAATATATAAAAAAGAATTGAACCAATTACTAAACATAGTATTAAAATTAACGAAAGTGTTATTGCTTTAACTTTTTTCATTATTACCCTTTAGAACTTGATGATCCTCTTTTAGAAAGACCATTGATTATAAATTTATTAAATACTACAAACACAACTAACATTGGTAAAATTGCTATAAAAGACGCAGCCATTTTAAGATTTATAGGGTTAAAACCAACTTGTAATTCTGGTTCAAGACCTGAAGTTTGCATCATTTTCCAAAGCATAATAGGTATTGTTTTTCACTCTGAGTTATCTCGCATTATAGTTACTGGCCATAGAACTGAGTTTCATGATTCAATAAAAGATATTATGAAAGCAGTAATAATAGTTGCACTAATAGCTGGTAAAGCAATTTTTAGAAAATATTGAAAACTAGAAAGACCATCAATTTTTGCCGCTCTTTTTAAATCTCTATTTAATGCATAAAAAGCATTGCTCATTAAGTAAATTGTAAAAACATTACCTATAAAAGGAATAATTAATGCCATTAAAGTATTTGTTCAGTTTAATTGGACCATAAGAATATATCTTCCAAGTAACATAGCTTCTCCAGGGACCATCATAATTGAAAACATTATCATCATGAATAATGGGTTGATTTTTGTTCTTCAATTATAAATTGCAAATCCCCCAATAATAGAAGCTATCAATTGAGTCAATGTTGATAATATTGCTATAAAAAATGAGTTTAAAAAAAATCTTTGAAAAGATATTGAGTCAGAAGAAACAGAATCAATAAAATTAAACATGTTTTTGTATGTTTCTAGACTTCAACTTTTAGGCCATAGCAATTCTCACAAAGTTCTTGTCTTTGTTGGATCAACTTCATCATAACTTTTAAAAGACGTAATTAACATTCAATAAAAAGGAAATATCGTAATAACAAACATAACTAAAAGTATAGTTCAATTCAAAAGTCCGGGTGCAATATTTTTATATCAAACATCACCAGACATTCTTAATGTATTTTTTTGTATTTTTTTAACTTTTTTTAAGTAGAAAAAGTTTTTAAAGTTTATTCATTTTAAAGAAAACTTAATGAAAAAAAACAAACTTATTTTCATAATAAACGCATTAAATCAATTATTAGACAAAATAATTTTTTCTTCTTTTTTTTCTATTTGACTTTCGTAATTAGAAATTTGAAAATTGTATTTTTCTCTTGATAAATTTTGGCTAGCCATATTTTCCTTTCTATCTGTATTTTTTATTTAAAAATCTAGATAATTTTTTATTAAATATTGTCATAAGCAAGGTTAATACCATAAGAACTATTGAAGCAGCTCCAGCTTTTCCATAAGAAGGTATACCACCTCCACTTGGATTAACTTTGTCAAATATATAATAAACAGCTGTTTGTGCTGAAGATTGTCTTGCTTCGGAATAGTTGTTAAATAAACCTAAAGGCATAAACTTAAACCCCCCAATTATACTTGTGGTAATCATGTAAATTATTACTGGGAGTATTTGGGGTAATGATATTTTTCAAAATTGTTGTCATCTAGGGGTCCCATCTAATGAAGCTGCTTGATACAATCTTTTATCAACTCTTAAAAAAGCTGATGTGAACATTATTATTTTAAAAGGCAACATCCTTCATACACCAAATATAACAAGTAATATCATGGTATATTTTGGTTCTCTTCAATTTACATTAAAATCTTTTATAAAAATTTTCATAAATGTATTTATAACTGGGGCACCACCATTTAAAAATAATGTTGAGAAAACCATAGCCACAGCTAAAGATGATGTAACATAAGGTAAAAATAATGTTGATTGGAAAAAACCATATGCTTTTTTGCTTAAAAGATTAGAAAGTGCTTTTGCAGTAAATAAAGCTATAAATAACGATATCGGCACTGAAATAACAACGTATATAAATGTATTTCTTAATGAATATACAAATTCTCTAGTTTGATCTTCAAAAAGTATAAATTTTATTTGTTGGAAGCTGAAAACAAAATTTCCAACAGATCCCCCAGCACTAAAACCATATCTAAAAACTATAAAAATTGAAAAATAAGAAAATATTAAAACAAATATTAAACCTGGTGTTATTCATAATAACTGATTTAAAAAGTCAAATTTACTCTTTTCCATATTTTTTGGTTTTGGTGTTAAGAACTTAGGTTTAAAGTCACTGTTTTTTTTATCTTGAACACCTTTAGGATTATCTTTTAATTCTTTGAACTCTTTAGTTTTTGTTTTTTTAGATCAATCATTATTTTGCATATTCAACCTCTATTTTATTTTGATTTTCATCAAAAACATAAATATTATTAGGGTCAGTATACAATTTTATAGTTTTGTTTTTTGCAACAATTTCTCAATCTTTTGGGTCTATAACTATCATTAGTTCTGAGTTATTTGTTTTTATTTTAACGTGATTTTGTTTACCTAATTGTTCAACTAAAACTACATGTCCTTCTGCTAAAAAAATTAAATTTTTATCTCTTTTTGTTAATATTTTTTCTGGTCTTATACCTAATTTAAAATTTCTAGATTCTGGTAGGTTTTTAAAGTTTAAAAACTCATTAGATGGTAATTTGAAACCACTTTTTGTTTTAGAAGCTTTTATAAAATTTATATTTGGTGTTCCTATAAAATTAGCCACAAACTCATTTGATGGGTGATTATATATATCTAATGGAGAACCTGATTGCTGTAAAACACCCTTATTCATAACATATATTGAATCAGATATACTCATAGCTTCTTCTTGGTCATGAGTAACAAATACAGTGGTAATTCCAACACTTTTTTGAAATCTTTTAATTCACTCTCTTGTTGTTAATCTTAATTTAGCATCTAAATTTGACAACGGTTCATCTAACAAAAGAATATTTGGTTTTTTTACAATAGCTCTTGCTATTGCTACACGCTGTTGTTGACCACCTGACAATTCACCTGGCTTTTTATTTAGCTGATTTTGTATTTCAACTTGTGTTGCTGTTTCAAAAACTAACTCTTTAATTTTTCTTTTTCTTGTATAAATTTGCTTTTTGATTTCATTTTTTTGATCTTTTGTGTCTTCTAGAGAAGAGTTAACTAATAATTCTTGATCTAATGTTGAAAAATTTCTTAATAATATATCATTAACACGCATTTTTATATCAATTTTAATATTTTCTTCTAAATTGAAAGTTGCTTTATATTTTATTGAAAAATTAAATAAATTATTAAAGTACCCAATTGTTCTAACAAATCTATTATCAGCATATTTTAATAAAATTTCTTTTTTAAATTTATCTAAGATATTTTTGATTAAAGAATAAATAATTTCATTTTCAACTTTTAATTTTTTTGCTTCACTATTAATAAAACTAATTATTTCGTAGTTTACTTTAGATGCAACATTGTTTTTAATAAAGTTTGATTCTATTTTTGTTTTTAAAGAAAGCAATAATTTTTCAATAATTGTATTAACTTCCTTAAATTCATTATTAACAAAACTAAATGTTACTTCATCTTTTGTAATTTTGTATTTTTCATACTCAGAAGATGTTAAATTAGAAAAAATTACAATATTTAATTCTTTTTTTTGTTGTTTAGAGATTTCCTTTTTAGTCTTTTTCATTGTTTTTTTTAATTCATTTGTATATTTAGAAAACTCTTTATTTTTATCTTGAATATTTTGTTTTAAATTTTTTATAAAAATAGAAAATCTAATATCATATATTGAGTCAAAAGACTTTAACTTTAAATATAAGTCATTCTCTACTTTATTAATTATTTTTTCAAAAGAAATTTTTGATTTATCATACAAATAAGTTTTAAGTTGATTAAATGCATCATTTTTTTTGTTTTCAGATCCTTGTGCGTTATTTATTACTGATACACAATACTCATTTATAGATTGTTTATGGTTTCTTAAAAATTTAACCTTCAAATTTGCTTTTAAATTTTCAAATTCATTGTTAAATTTATTAATTAATGAATCAATTTCTTTTTGTTGTTTTATTATTATTGAATATCCTTTTGATTCATCAATTGCTTTAATTCTTAATTTGTTTATTTTGTTCTCATAACTTAATTCTTTTTTAAATTTTTTTGAATAATAAAGAGGGTAAGCTATATTTTTAAATACACTCATGTGTGTATACAATGCATAACTTTGGAAAACTAAACCTATATTTCTTTTTTGGCTAGATTTGTGAGTTACATCAATCCCGTCAAAAAATATTTGACCAGAAGTTGTATTAATTAATCCTGCTATGGCATTTAAAGCTGTTGTTTTACCACATCCAGAAGGTCCTAAAAGAGAAACAAGTTCACCTTTTTTTATTTCGATGTTTAAATTGTCAACAGCTAAAAAATTACCATAATCAATATTTATATTTTTTAGTTTAATACTCATTTTAATCTCACTACTTAATTCTATTTATTTTTAATTGTTATTTTTTTTAATATGTCGCCACCATCATGTGTCAGTATGTGATATGCCAATTTTGTAACATCAAGATTTGATGCACTTTCATAATTTAATAAGTCAGCAAATTTTGCGCCTTTTTTATACATTATAGAACTACCTTGAGTCTCAATTGTGGCTTGTTTAATAGCGTCTCTAAATTCAGTACCTATTGGTGATGGTGAAGATGCAACTAATATAGGTTTAGATTCATAATTTGTTTTTGATGAGTTAGATATCCCGGCTATTTTTGATAAGTAATCTTCTACAAAACCTGTATTGATAGAACTTATTGTAGCTCTTGTGTTAGTTTTTGAAGAATCTGATGCATCAGCCAATGGTGTAAATAAATCTTCAAATTTTGCATCTTGATTGTTTCTTATTTCTTTACTTAAGGTGTCAAGTTTATTAACTCTTTCATCTTCTGATTTATTTTCAAAAGTATAAGTTGTAACACCATCAGCTATATTTCTTGAAATTTTATTTCTTAAATATGATAAATTATTGATTTCTTCTAAAGTTGGTATTTTATTTTCAAAACCTTCAAATTTATATTTTGTTTCATCTTTATCAATATTTTCAATCATATCTTTTTTTAATGTTTCAAATGCAAATGCTTCTGCATTATTATAAGTTCCATTAATATATTCTTTAAAGATTTTTAATCCATCTTTTGTTGCAGGCATATAATTTGTTTTAAGCGCAAATTGTGCTGATTGCTTTGGTTGCATTATATATTGTAAGAAAGCAGTAACGCTTTTTTCTTTTTTATCCGCATTTTCACCATTTGATTTAAAGCCTGCTATACCAGGACCTTGTGACATGAAAGTGTCATTTTTATTTCCAATTGATGATGTTGTTATCAAATCTGCATTTGATGTTGCATAAGCAGAGTTTGATTTAGTTTTACCATTAGCATCTTTTGTTTCATATCTTAGTGTTGCAGATGTATAGTTATAAGCACCCGCAGATGATCCAGACCCAACAAGTGTTGTCCCATTTACAAAAGATTTACTTGTGTAAACTGCACCACCAGTTGTTGAATATTTACTCATAAAAACACCTTTTCATGCATCAAGCTTTTGACCATCTAATTTGTCATCAACCAAATTTTTAAGATCATCTAATAAAGCAGTTGTTTTTAAAAATGACTTTGAATTTTTATCTATTTGAAAATCTGTCCCAGTAACTTTATTTTTTGCATTAACATTTGTTTGAGAATTATAAAGGAAATTATTTTTGCTATCAGTAATATCTAAAGATCCGTTTTTTTCTGGGTTTTCTGCTGCTCAATCCATAAAAAATTTATTTTCTATAGAATCAATAGAAAATGCATAATGGGAATTAGAGTTATTTAAATCTGTTAATTTTTGAATTTCAGTTTGGTCTTGTGTAACTAATATACTTTTTCCAAATGCTGTTTCGTTATAATCTATAGCACCATTAGTTTGATATATTGCTTTAATCACTTTTGCTATTGTCATGATGTTTTTTGAATCTTTAAAAATATTTTTTATTTCTTGAATATTAGTTACACCGCTAAGTATTGACTCAAAACTATTTCTATCTGATTCTGGTAATGTATTGTATGTATTATTAGCTATTTCTTTATTAAAATAACTTCCTTCATTTGCTTTTGGTCTACTTCCAAGAGAAAGTTTTCTTTCTGTATTATTGTATTCGTTAAGAATGTTTCTTATAGTTCCTTTATTTGTTTCTTGTCCTTCAATCAGTGTTTCTTGTAAATCAGCTAAAAGTCTAACATTAATTATTGAATAATCTACTGATTTTCCAAAGGGAAGTACTATTTGTTTACTTTGATATTCACCTTCTTTTAAATATGTTTCAGTAATTAAGGAATCATTGAATTTTGAATACTCATCTTCACTACCATAAGAACTCTTCATATCTCTAACTTTGTCTTTTGCATTAGAGTATGTAAATTGTGAAACAGCATCACCATAAAATACATATAAGTCTGGTAAATTACCTTTTGCAGCTATGTTTTTTGAAATGTTTCCAGATTTTTCTCACCTAGCTTCAATTTTAGCCATTTCACCAGAATTAATTTGTTCAGCATAGGTTTCATTAAATTCATCAATTAGGTCTGAATAACCTTGTTGTTTATCTTTTGATGTAGTGCCTATTGTTTCTTGTGGCATTAAAAATATTGCATTTTTTTCTGGTTTAACACCCCCACAAGATACAGCAGTTAATGAAGCAGGAACAGTTAACGTTGTTGCAGTAAAGATTGATAATAATTTTTTCATTTTTCTCCTTAGGTTTTATTTATGAAATTTAAAATTATTTAGCAACTAATATAAAAAAGATAAAAAATCAACGCAATACAAACCAGCTGACCTTTCTATCTTTTTTAATTATAGTTTTAGATTGGTCTAAAGCAGGTCGATAACCCATTATGTTATCTTGTATAATTTTTATATTAAGTTGTTATTTTTATTTTATATATTTAATTTACAAAAAGGGGGGTTTTATAAATTAAAAAAATGGGAGACCCATTTTTTTGTTATGATCAATCAATTGATTGAGGATCTGCTGGGTTTGAGTTTTTTTCTAAACTGTCAATCAATCCATTTTTAATATGAATAACTGTGTTAGCAATTTTAGCGATGTTAGGGTTGTGAGTAACTACAACGATCGTTGTTTTTTGTTCACGGTTAACTTTAACTAAGATTTCAAGAACTTTACGACCCATTTCTTCGTCTAACGCACCTGTTGGCTCATCAGCAAATAAAATTTCGGGGTTTTTAGCTAATGCTCTTGCAATAGAAACCCTTTGCTGTTGTCCACCAGACATTTGGTGAGGATATTTATTAATTTGTTCTTTCATACCAATTGTTTCAAAAATTTCTTCAATTGTCATACCTTTTTTCTTTTTGTTTGCTAAGTTTTGTCCAACTTCAGCATTTTCTTTTGAAGTAAGATTAGTTAAAAGGTTGTATTGCTGGAAAATAAATCCTACATTTTTTCTTCTAAATTTAGTTAGATGCGAATCTTTTAATAACGAAAGGTTTGAACCTAATACAAATACATCTCCTTCAGTTGTTTTATCTAAACCTGATATAACATTTAAGAAAGTTGTTTTTCCAGAACCAGAAGGCCCAAGAATAACAATAAAATCACCTTTATCAAGTTTAATATCAATTCCTTTTAAAATTGGAGTTTCTAAATCACCAGTTTGGTATGATTTTCTGACGTCTTTTAATTCAATTATGTGTTTTTCCGTATTTGGTTTATGATCTTTTGTAAAAACTATTTCACCATCAGATAAAATTCTTTTTGAATACTTGTTAGTTAGCTGATATTGGAATTTTTGTTTTTGTTTTAAACCTTTAACACCTTTATCAAAACCTGGTGTGTTATCAATAGAAGTATATTTTCTATCTTCTGATTTAAATTCTTCAAAAGTTTCACTTTCATTATCATAATTTATTTTTTCAATTGAAGCAATAATAGTGCGATTGCTTTCCACCTCACCGTCCACAAAAGGAGAAGTCATTATTGTTTCTTCTTTAACATGTTTAAGTTCTTCTTTTTGAGCTTTTTTAATTTGTTTTCTTGACAAAGGTTTTTCTTCAATAACACTTAGTTTTTCACCAACAGATTGGTCTAGTGTGTTTTTAATAAGAGCATCTTCTTTTTGAGTCTCTTTTTGAGCTTTAAGTTCTTCTTTTTGAGCTTTTTTGATTTGTTTTCTTGTCAAAGGTTTTTCTTCAATAACACTTAGTTTTTCACCAGCAGATTGGTCTAGTGTGTTTGTAATAAGAGTCTCCTCTTTTCTTTTAGCTTTTTTTGTCTTTTTTGCTAATCTAGCATCTTCTTTAGCTTTTTGTTTAGCAAGAGCTTGCTCATTAGCTTCAATTTCACCCTTAGACTTTTCACCGCGAGCATGTGCTTTATTTCTTTCTAAAACATCTTTATATTGACTAAGAACTTCTTCTTTAGAAGGCAGTTTTTTGTTTACGTCTTTACTCATAATTTTCTCTTTTCTTTCAAGTCATATTAATTACTTTAGTTAAAACAATATCAATAAAATTATATCATAGCATTTTTGTATTAAATCAATTTGTTTAATTCTGTGTACTTTATAGTGTAGTCTTTATTGCAAAAATCACAATTAATATAAACATTTTCTTTGTTATTAATTAACTCTAATAATTCTTTTTTTTCTAAGAGTTTTGCTAGATTAAAAATTTTTTCATAATTGCAATTACACTCAAAAATTATTTGACTTGTTGACAAAACTTGAGCATCTTCAAAAATGTCTTTTATAACTTCATAATAATTTGTTGATTTAACTAAAACATCAGTTAAATATTTTGTATTACCAATTTTATTTTCTAACATTTCAATATTTTCTTGAGTGTGTTCAGGTAACAACTGAATTAAAATACCTACAGCTTTATCGATTTTAAAACTATTATTAAAAGTAACATCTGTGGCTATCAAAGAAGTTATTTGACTACTTTTTTTCAAAAACTGCATAAAAATAGAATCCATATTTGAACCTTTTGTTTTAATTGATGAAATATATGGTGCTTTTAAACCCATATCTCTTGAGTAATAAATTTCTCCAGTTTTACCTAGCATTAAATCCAAGGGATTTATGTCCTCAGTAGTTTCACACATTTCAAAGTGTTTTACTTTACTTGTTGATCTTATTTTGTTATCTTCAAACTCTGTAATCATTCTTTTAATAACACCCTCATCAGTAGAATATGCTGTTGATATTTTGTTATTATCTTTATTATCTATAGCAACCAGTGTATTATTAATGGTAAATTTTGCTAAACAAATATTTACTATTGGTGAAGATTGTTGTAAATCACAAATTTTATTAATTGAATCTGAAATATCTACTATTGATATTTTTGCGTTGTGTTTGTTGCTTATCGCTCTAATTTGTAAATCCATGTTTGCCCTTTTTATATTATTTTTAATGTAATATTATAATAACTTAAAAATACTTAAATGAAAGCAAGAAAGGGTTATTATGTTAGATATTAATTTTGTAGAAAACAACTTAGATTATGTTAAAAAGCAGTTAAATAAAAGAGGTTTAGACTTTTCTTTAGAAATTGATTTTATTGTTAAATTAAACATTGAAAGAAAAAATATTTTAAAAGATGTTGAGATTAAAAAATCATTAAAAAATAGTTTATCTAAAGAAATTGGTTTATTAATGAAAAACAAAGAATTTGATAAAGTAGAAAAAAATAAAAATCAAGTTAATAAATTAAACAGTGATATTGAAGTTTTGGACAAAAAACTTTTTTCTATAATTAATGAACTAAACGAAAAATTACTTTATATTCCAAACATCCCAAACAAACATATGCCAATTGGTCTAAGTGATGAGGATAATCCAATTATTAAAGTTTGAAATTCAGATAATTTAGTTAAACACAATAAGCCACATTGAGAAATTGCTAGTCAATTAAATTTAGTGGATTTTGAGTTAGGACCTAAACTAAGTGGTAGTCGTTTTGTTGTTTACAAAGAACAAGGTTCTAAACTTGTTAGAGCATTAACAAACATTTTATTAAATAAGCATATATCAGTTGGTTATAAAGAAATCACAGTTCCTTTGATTGTAAATGCTGCTGCTATGCAAGGAACTGGTCAACTACCAAAATTTGAAGAAGATGCATATAAAGTTGGTGAACAATATTTAATTCCCACTGGTGAAGTTCCACTAACTAACTTACACGCTAATGAAATTTTAGATTACAAAAAGTTACCAATAAAATATACAACTTTTTCTCAATGTTTTAGAAAAGAAGCTGGTAGTGCTGGCAAAGATACAAAGGGGTTAATTCGTTTACACCAATTTAATAAAGTTGAGTTAGTTAAAATAACAGACCAAGAGTCAAGTTTTAATGAACTAGAATTAATGTTGGTAGATGCTGAAAGTATTTTACAATTATTTAACCTTCCTTATAGGATTGTTGAATTATGCACTGGAGATG
Source organism: Entomoplasma ellychniae (assembly GCF_002930155.1). Classification (NCBI taxonomy): domain Bacteria; kingdom Bacillati; phylum Mycoplasmatota; class Mollicutes; order Entomoplasmatales; family Entomoplasmataceae; genus Entomoplasma; species Entomoplasma ellychniae. The sequence goes on along the minus strand of NZ_PHND01000001.1, from coordinate 554,920 downwards.
TTGGCTTTAGTAGTACAAAAACCTATGATATTGAAGTTTGATTTCCAGCACAAAATAAATATAGAGAAATTTCAAGTGTTTCAAATTGTATAGATTTTCAATCTAGAAATATGGCAACAAGATATAAAACAAAAGATGGTGTAACCAAATTAGTTCATACACTTAATGGTAGTGGCGTAGCTATTGATAGATTAGTTGGTGCTATTTTAGAAAACTATTGAGATGGTGAAAAATTAATACTTCCTGAAATTTTAAAAGTTTGATTTGATAACCAAGAATATATTAAATAATTAGGTAAGTGATTTATGAAAAATATAAACCAAACAATAGTTGCCCCAACAACTAGTTTAACTAATCAAGCCATTGCATTAATTAGAATTAGTGGGGATGAAGCATTTGATATAATTAACAAATTAATAAAATATCCAATAGATAAAACAAAAAATGTTTTATTTAAAAAGTTATATGATGAAAAAGATTTAGTTGATGAAGTTATCATCACTTCTTTTGTTGCGCCTAATTCTTTTACGGGAGAAGATGTTATTGAAATTGCTTGTCATGGAGGTATTTTAAATACACAAAGGATTATTAAATTAATTATTAAGAAGGGTGCAAGAATGGCAAATAAAGGTGAATTTAGTCAAAGAGCTTTTTTAAATAACAAAATAGATTTGATTCAAGCAGAAGGCATTAATGATTTAATCTTTGCTAAAAATGAAATGGCACTTAAAATTGGTGTTAACAATATGGGGGGCATTTATAATAATGGGGTTTTAGAAATTAAAAACCAACTATTAGATGTTATTTCAAGAATACAAGTTTCTATTGATTATCCTGATTATGATGATGTTGAGGGAAGTTCCATAGATGAATTAACCCTTTCTTTAAAAAAAATAAATGGATTTGTAGATAAATTATTAAAAAGATCAAAATTAGCTAATTCAATTACAAATGGAATTAAAACAGCTATTGTTGGTAAGACAAATGTTGGAAAATCTTCGTTGTTAAATGCCTTAATTCAAGAAGAAAGAGCTATTGTTACAGACATTGAAGGAACCACAAGAGATATTGTTACTGGCCAAATAAATTTTCAAAATTTAACACTTGATCTTATAGACACTGCGGGTATAAGAAAAACAAACGACATTGTTGAAAAAATAGGTATTGAAAAGTCTTTAAATGTTATTAGTGATTCTGATTTTATTTTGTTAGTTGTAAATGCTGAAAACATTCATGACCAAGACAATAAGGATTTAATTTCAAAAATAGGTGATAAAAAACATTTAATTGTTGTTAATAAAAAAGATTTAATTTTAAAAAAAGATATTACAGAAATTTCAAAAAAATTTAATAATGTTATTTTTACAAATGCATTAAATTATGATGTTGATGATTTAATAAATTGCATTGAAAAAATGTTTTTAAATGAAGAACTATTAAAAAATGAAAATTTAGTTTTAATAAATATTGAACAAATAAATTTGGTTGAACAAATAAAAGATAAATTGCTTAAGTCTTTAAACTCTATTCTTGAGGGTATGCCAATAGATATAGTTAATGTTGATTTAAATGTTGCTTGAAATTTATTAAATGAACTTGTTGGTGAACAATATGACGAAGAAATAATTGACAATATTTTCAAAAAATATTGTTTGGGTAAATAATAAAATTGATATAATTTTATTAAATGAAAAAAAATAAAGAAGAGGTTTAAATGAAAATAAACAAAATAAAGTTTTCAATAATTTTATTTCTTGCAATAACTCCAATTTCTTGTATATTATTAGATGTCATTATGAATACAATCTATGGGATTCAATTAAAACAAGAATTTGAACCCCAAAAAGTTGGTTTTATTGGAACAGTTTGTGAACAAACAATTTACTTTTCTGTTTGATCTGCTTTAGTTACATCTTCTTGAGGGTTTATTAAATTAATTAATTACATAAAAACTGATAAAAAAGTATCTTGAGCTGAATCTAAAAATACTGAAACAATGGTCTTAACTTACAATTTTGTTTCAATGATAATATTTACAGGAACAATGTTTATAGCAAGAGATACTATTGTTGGTTTTACAAATTGATATAACACTACTAAGTCTGTTGTAGAACATTGAATTTGTCCATTTATTATAATAATCTATTATTTTTGTTTTAGAGAACAAAGACCTGATTTAAGTTTGAGAAATTACATGGTAAATCACGCTTGAAAAAACAACATTTTAGAACTGTTTTATGGTGCATATTTAATAATAAGAGTGATTTACATTAAAAAATACATGGATTATAATACATCACTTAGACCTTTTCCGTATGAGCAAATGGATCCTTATAAAACAAGTTTTATTCAAATGTATGGTTTAATGCTTGCTGCTATTTTTGCAACTTATCTATTTAGCGGTTTATTTGAATATTTAAGTTTTAAAAATTCATTAATAGTGAACAAAAGAGCTTTTAAAAAGTTTAAAAAAAATTAATTTTAACAATTTTAATTGTTATTTTTTTGTCTATTTTTTTGAAAAAAATTATTTAGTATTTTGGAGTAAGTTTCTTTTTGAAATTCATTTTCAATTTTAATTAAATTTAACAACTTTTCGTTAATTGACAATTTAGATTTATAACCAAACTTTTCGTTTTCTAGTAAATAATAAACTTTATTTATTTTGGCCTGTTTAATAGCTTGATAACACATCTCACAAGGTTCTAAAGTTGTATAAAGATTATATTTTTTAAGGTTCGTTGTTTTAAGTAATTTAAAAGCTTTATTTATTGCATTAATTTCTGCATGCCCTGACACTTTTAATTCTTTCTCTTTGTTATTTACCCCTTCACTTATTATTGTGTTATTTTCAAATATACAAGAATAAACTGGTACATCATTAGTTAGTAAACATATTTGAGTTTTTAATATTGAATCTTTAAACATATTAATCCTTTCAAAATAAAAACCATGATACAAGACACATTCTCTTATAGCTGCTACCTTCCGGTCCTGACTCATTCAAGCGTTATCTTTATCATGGCATATTTAATTATATAACATTTATATTAAATGTTGTTTGTTTTAATTTTCCTATTTTTTTGTTGTTTTCTTCTTCTATTTATTTCTTGACTAGAATTATTTGCTTTCTTTTTATTATAAAAAAAGAATCCTAGTGTTTGACAAATTTGGAATGTTGATGAGAATATTCAATAAATTGCAACACCAGATGCTACAGAAATAATAATTATAATAAATGTTAAAGCAAAAACACCTTGAATTAAATATTGTTTTTTTCTAGATTTTTTTTGTGCTACTGTCAATGTTGAAGAAGGTTGTTTTATTGATTGTAAAATTAATGGTAGCAACATTGAAAAAATTTGTAAAGGTAAATATATTGCAATTATTAAAATATAAATATACTCACCTTGTTGAATTTGTGATCAAGGTTTATCAATAAGAGATATTAAACCAACTGATGCAACTTTTAAAGATCTTGTAGATCTAACAATCGCATATGTGGCAAATAAGAATGGCATCGTTATAACAGCACCAGCCATTGCACTAAAAGGGGAAAAACCCTCTTTTTTATAAATTGCATTTATTTCTCTTTGTTGTTTTTGTTTAGCTTCTTGAGATTTGTCACCCTTATACTTTGCTGTAATATCTGCTGTTTTAAGTTGTACTCTTTGTTGTAAATCTTGATTAACTTGAGATTTTCAAGTGAATATAAGTGTAAAAGATTTAATTATTATAACAGTGAATAACATTGCAAATATAACAGCAATACCATAACGTGTTTCATTTAATTCTGGATTAAGCGAACTAGACATCATATAAATTAAAGAATTAAGCAATAATGCAATAGGGTATACAAAGAAACCATAAAATGGTGATTTAGTTTTTGAGAAAGCTTCTCCTCAACTTCCTATGACGTTGTATGCATATTGTTGTCCGTCCATATTACCAGTAATTATGTTTCACCAGTTTTGTGACGTGTGTTCGCCAAAAATTGATGTTACTATTTCAAAAGAAATACCAGCAGAAAAAACTTTTCTACCTGTTAAATCTGTAACGTCTTGAATTGCATATGGTGACTGATACATTTGCACACAACCTCAAAGCATTGATACAATGATAAATAAAAATGTTAATATTTTAACTCATCTCCATATTAATTTAATTCATCTTTTTCTATAATCAGGGTCTTTCATTTTTTCAGAAAAAGTTCTTTTTGTATTTAATGTTTGATTTTTACTCAAATAAGATAAAACTCTTGCATCTTTTGCAAAAAGCATAAACTGTTCATTATTATACATGATAGAACCCCCTGTATGATTTCTATTTAACTGATTTTATAAGATTTGTAAGATCTTTAGAAACTTCTTCAAAAGTTTTATAAAGTAAGTTTTTTCTAGCTATTATAATTATATCAAAAGGAGCATTAAAATCGTTTTTAATTATATCAAACACTATTGACCTAATTTTTCTTTTTATTTTATTTCTAAGCACTGCGTTACCTATTTTAGTTCCAACGCTTATTCCATACCTAAAATTTAATTCTTTATTTTTAGAATAATAAATTACAAATGTAGAATTTTTAAATGATTTATTTTTACCAATAATGGTTTGAAATTCATGATTTTTTTTTATTATTTTTTTGTTTTTCATATTTATTAAATAAAAAATAAAGCGGAAACTAAGCTGTTAATTTCGCTCTACCTTTTGCTCTACGTGCTTTTATAATTTTTCTACCGTTTTTTGTTGCCATTCTTGCTCTAAAACCATGTACACGTGAGTGTTTGATTTTTGATGGTTGTCAAGTTCTTTTCATATTCACAAACCCCCTTCTGCTCTTTTTCTTGGATAACTTAAATAATTATAATATGAAGTTTTACAAAAATGTTGCTTTTATTTGTATTTTTTTATTTATTAGCGTACCTATTTTTTTATAAATTAAATATTTTTTATTTATTGTGGAAAAGTGGAAAAAAACCTTTTGCATTATGTTTTAAGCATTTGTGTAATCATTTTATATGTGGGTTTATTTAAGTAAGGTTATTTTTTATTTTTATTGTTGATAACTATTATTTTTTTGTGTTTAAATCATATATGAAATTGAAAGGTTTGTTTTTATGGAATTGAGTGTTGTTTGACAAAAAGTATTGTCAGAGTTGTATTTAGATAAAACTGTTGATCAAGAAATTAAAAATGAGTTTTTGCCATTTACTAACCTTTATAAAAAAAATTCCAAAGAATTTATAATTGAAGCAAAATCTACTTTAGCTTTATCTTTTTTAAATCAAATAAGTGGTCAAATAAAAACTTTTTTATCCACATATATAAATGGTGATTTTGAGTTGTTGTTTTTTTCTACAAAGAATTTACCAAAAATTGAACACGAAGCACAAAATGATTTATCTTTTATTAAAAGTGGTCAATTATTTGAAAATTTTGTTATTGGTAAAAGCAATCAACAAGCTTTTATTGCTGCTAAATATTTTTCTGAAAGTGTAGATAATTCTGTTTTTAACCCATTGTTCATTTATGGAGATTCTGGTTTGGGTAAAACACACTTATTAGAATCAATAACTAATTTTATTAAAGACAAATCTACAAATAATAAAGTTTTATATTTAAAAGCTGATGAGTTTACTTCTCAGGTTGTAAGTGTTTTGAATAGTGGAGATGTAGATATTGAAAAGTTTAAAAATGACATTTTAAAAAATGATGTTTTTATTATTGATGATGTTCACTTCTTAACAAAAAGAGATAAAACTAATGAGTTTTTGTTTTTTATAATTAACAATTTTTTGGAAAACGGGAAAAAGCTAGCTTTTTCTAGTGATAAGAACCCTGAATCTTTAAATGGTTTTGAAAGAAGGATGATAACTAGATTTAATTCTGGTTTGTCAGTTTGTGTTGAAACTTTAGATCCTCAAACTGCTGAAGATATTTTAAAACTTAGAATTGGCGAATTCAGATTAAAAAGAGGTGTTGAGCCTGCTGCTATTAAATTTTTGGCCAATAATTTCGGTGGAGATGCAAGGAAGTTGAAAAGTTTAGTTAACAGATTAGAATTATTAGTTATGAGTAATCCTGTTGATAGTAAAATAACATTGGATGAAGTTGTTGATTTTTTTAGAGACATTCCTTCATCGAATTTGGGTAAATTAAATGTTAAAAGAATAAAAGAGGTTATTGGTGACAAGTTTGGTGTAAGTGTTAAAGCAATTGATGGAAAAGCTAGAACGACCGCTATTAAGGACGCAAGACATGTAGCTATGTTCTTTGTTAAAATACTATTAAATCACACTTCTACTCAAATTGGTTCGGAATTTGGTGGTAGAGATCATAGCACAGTGTTAAGTGCTATATCAAAGATTGAAAAAAACATTTACGAAGACAAAAAGTTTAAAAAATTAATTGATACTTGAAAAAATGAAATAATGAAATAGTGTGGGTTTTATTGGAAATGTTTTTGTTTATTATTTTTCTAAATTGACTTCTTATATTTAAGTTTTTAAAACTTTTCCACAAAACAACAGCATAATAAAAATATTTAGAAATCAGTAATTAAGTAAATAGAAATAATACATGTGTGATTAATCTCATTTATGTGAGATAATAATAAAAGTTTTAGATTGGGAGATATTTATGAATATTAAAATTAACAGACAAGCTTTTTTAGATGGTATTAACAGTGCTAGTAAAATTATTGATCCAAAAAGTTTGTCTCCAGCTACAACGGGTGTTTTAATAGAAGTTGGTGTAGATAAACTAACAATTATTTCGACAAATAATTCAACAAGTTTTAAAGTTGAATTATATAAACAAAATTCAGATCTTGAAATTATAACCCCTGGAACTATATTGGTCAAGCCAAAATTTATAATTGATACTTTGAGAAAACTTGAAAATCAATTTATTAAATTGAGTGTTTTTGAAGAAAGTGAATTAGAAATAATTACAGAAAAGTCATCTTTAAAAATTGGTTTACTAGATCCAGAAGACTTTCCATTACTTGGTTTTGTTGAAAACGGACTTGAAATAACACTTTCACCAGTAGAGTTTAAAAACACAATTAATCAATTAATTAATTCAATAAACCCTTATAAAGAAAGAACTGTACTAACTGGTTTAAATTTAAAGACAAAAGAAGATTCAATTGTTTTTTCTGCAACAGATTTATTTAAAATATCTTTAAAGAAAATACCAATCAATACTCAGGGTGAAAAAATAAATATAATAATTCCCCACAAAACATTAACAGAATTAATAAAGTTGATTGAGAATGTAAAAAAATTAAAAATTGTTGTTTTTGATAACTACACAACTTTTGTTTTTGATAACAAAACTTTTCAATCAATTTTAGTCGATGGTAATTACCCTGATGTTGAGTCTGCTTTCCCATCTGTTTTTGGAACATCAATAAAAGTCAAAACAAAAAAAATATTAAAGTTGCTAAACAGATTTGAATTACCTTTTGAATCATCAGACCCCACAATAAATTTAAACATTAAAAAAAATGAGATAACACTTAAAACAACAGTTGATTCAGTTAAATATGAAGAAACTTTTAATGATTTTGAGTTTGGCGGTGAAGAAATTGAAGAAGTTAAATTTAATACAAGATTTATTTTAGAAGCAATTAAAACATTTGATTGTGAAGATTTAGAAATTAAATTTTCATTACCTTCAAGAATGGCTGTTATTTCTTCTGAAGAAGAACCAAAATTAAAACAAATCATTTTACCAAGAGCATAAAAGACCTTTCAAAATGGAAGGTCTTTTATTTATTATATTTTATTGCACCTTCAATTGCTGAATAACCTTTTTTCTTAGAAATTGTTACTGGGAAATTAAAAAAATCTTCAAAGAAATCTTTAACACCAATAATTCCAGCTAAATCACCAGAAACAAATAAACCATTTTTAATAACACTACTTCTAATAATTGGAGATGACGATTCAAGAACGTTTGTTATAAGTGTTTTATAATTTGTAAATAATCTGATAAATAGTTTTTTAATTTCAGCACTAGCACAAACAATAACTCTGCGATCATTTGTTATTAAGTCTCTACCAAAAATGCTTAATTCTAATTCGTCTCTTAATTTAATAATTGTTCCAATTGATCACTTAATCTTTTCAACTGTTTCATCATTAATAACTAATTGATATTGTTCCTTTATAAATTGAATTATGTTATCATCAAGTTCTTTTTCCCCAGCAATTGTTACCCCACTTTTTTCAATTTTACCGTTAATGATTAATGCAACTTTTGAACATGAGTATCCAATGTCTAATATTAAAACCCCATACTCATCATTTACATTAGCATTTGAACCTATTGCTGATAAGAGTGTTTTTGATACAAACTCAACAGATGAAGCCCCACCCTCAACTTTTAAAATGTTATATATAAAATCTCTAATAAAATCTAAATCAGAACTCGGAGAAGAAACTACAACTTCAGCATTTTTAAAAACATTAAAAAAATCCTCAACAAGAATTTTTAAATAAGCTTTAAAAACTTCAAAATCTTGAACTGCATAATTTTTTAGTAACCTAATAACAACTAACGGATCATCTAATCTACCAATTGCATTTTCTACATCTTTACCAACTAAAACAATTTCTCTTGTTAAGTTATTTCAACAAACAACTGATGAGTTGTCATAAACTTTACCGCTAATTGATGAAATAATTCTTGTATAATTTTCTTCTAAAACTATACCAACTTTTTTATTTTTCATACTTATCATTCTATTCTATTCACTATATTATAATATATAATTAATTTTAAATTAATAATAGGTGGGTTAAACATGTTGAATCAAATAGTTGTTGTTGAGGGTAAAACTGATTCTCAAAAACTTAAAAAAATATTCGGAGATAAACTTCAAACACTTGAAACAAATGGATTAGCATTAAATCAAAAAACAATAGATTCAATTAAAAAACTAAGTGAAAACAACGAAATTATTATTTTTACTGACCCTGATGGGCCAGGTAAAAAAATAAGAGAAACTATAATTAAAGAAGTAAATAAAAACGTTTATAATGCTTTTATAAACAAAAAAAACTTTACTTCTCAAGACAAAAAAATTGGAGTTGCTGAAGCTAACGAAGAAGAAATTAAGAAAGCTCTTAATAACTTTATTGAATATAATGTAAATAACGAATCGATTTCTTGAATAGAGTATAAACAAAATGATATTTATTTAAAATCAAATAGAAATAAGATATCTAAAAAACTAGAAATTAATTTAGAGCTATCTTCAAAATCTCTCTTTAAATGACTTAATTGAATGAACTTAGATGTTAATAGCATTAGAAAAATATTGGAGGAATAAAATGAAAGTGGTAGCTAAAAAAAAGTTTGGGCAAAATTTTATAAGTGATAAAAATCTCATAACAAAAATAATTAGTATTTTAGGAGAAGATAAAAATCAACTTATAATTGAAATTGGTCCAGGAACTGGGGCGCTTACAAAAAAACTTGTTGAAAAATTTAAAAAAGTACTAGTTATTGAAATAGATAGAGACATGGAATTAATTTTAAAATCAGAAATACAATCACCCAATTTAGAAATATTAATTCAAGATGTTTTAAAAGTTGATTTCAAAACGTTAATTAATGATGCCAAAAAAACCTTTAGTAAAATATCAATAATTTCCAATATGCCATATTACATAACAAGTGAAATTTTATTTAAAACACTACAAAACTCTAATAATTTAAATAAGGCTGTTTTTATGATGCAAAAAGAAGTAGCACAAAGAGTTTGTGCAAACCAAGGTGAAAATAATTACAACAACCTTTCTGTGGCTTGTAGTTTTTTTGCTGAAAAAAAATATGAGTTTACAGTAAAAAAACAAATGTTTTCACCTGTTCCAAAAGTTGATTCATCAATAATCTCATTAACTTTCAATAGTAATAAAACACACTTAGTTAAAGATCAAGAGTATTTTTTAGTTTTTGTCAGAAAAATATTTAACAATAAAAGAAAAACTATTTTAAATAATCTTTCTAACATAACTAATGATAAAGAACTATCAAAAATAATTTTGAAAGAAGCAAAAATTAATGAAAATCTTAGACCCGAAGTAATAAGTTTGGATCAATTTATCGACATTTTTAACATTTTTACTAAAAACAAATTATAAAAATAGTCCAAAACAACATAACAAGTTATTTTAAAAGCATTTTAAGGGCTTTTTTAAGTTTTTAACTATCTTAAAGAAAACCACCCCTAAAGCAGGTTAAAACACTTAAAAACAATGATTTTAAAGCCATTTTATATTATAATATAATAAGAAAATAGGAGATATTAAAATGGCAGAACAAAATTATGGTGCTGAATCGATTAAGGTACTTAAGGGTTTAGAAGCTGTTAGAAAACGCCCTGGTATGTATATTGGGTCAACTTCTAAATCAGGTTTACACCACTTAGTATGAGAAATTTTAGATAACTCAATTGATGAGGCTATGGCTGGTTTTGCAGACAAGATAACCCTAACATTAACAAAAGATGGTGAAGTTATTGTAGAAGACAATGGTCGTGGTATCCCTGTTGGTGTTCAACAAGATTCTGGTAAATCTGCACTAGAATTAGTTTTTACTCAATTACATGCTGGAGGAAAATTTGATTCTGATTCTTATAAAATTTCTGGAGGTCTTCATGGGGTTGGTGCTTCAGTTGTTAATGCGCTTTCTTTATATGTTGATGTTGAAGTAAAAAGAGAAGGTAAAATTCATAAACAAATTTTTAGTGTTGGTGGGACTGTTCAAACTGAAATTGAAATTATAGGCGAAACAGTTCAAACTGGAACAAAAGTAAGATTTAAACCAGATCCAGAAATTTTTACTGAAGTTATTGATTATGATTATGAAACAGTTAGAAATAAAGTAAAACAGCTTTCATATTTAAATAAAGGTCTTGTTATTCAATTTAATGATGAAAGAATTGATAGATCAATTGAATATCACTTTCCAAATGGGATATTAGATTACGTCAAAGAAAAAAATGAAACAAAACAAAAAATTAACCCATCAGTATATTACATTGATGGAAAATATGGAGATATTGAAGTTGAAGTTGCGCTTCAATACAATGCTGAATATCAAGAAAGTTTAATTACTTTTGTCAATAACATTAATACTCACGAAGGTGGAACACACGAAGATGGTTTAAGGCAAGCTCTTGTTAGGGTTTTGAATAGGTATGCTGAAAAAGTTGCCATTGGCAATAAGCAAGCCGCTAAATATTCATGAGATGATATTAAAGAAGGTATGGTTTGTATAGTTTCGATTAGACATACCGATCCACAATATGAGGGGCAAACTAAAACAAAACTTGCAAACCCTGATGCCAAAAAAGCTGTTGATGTTGTTGTTGGTGACTCTTTTGAAGAATTCTTATTAAAATCACCAGAAGATGCTAAAGCTATTTTGGATAAAAATGCAAATGCTCAAAAAGCAAGAATTGCTGCTCAAAGAGCCAGAGAAGAAACAAGAAGAAAATCAGCATTAGATACTTTTTCGCTTCCAGGTAAATTAGCAGATTGTGAAAGCAAAGACCCATCAATTGCTGAATTATACCTTGTCGAAGGAGATTCAGCTGGGGGTAGTGCTAAAACTGGAAGAAATCGTAAATTTCAAGCAATATTACCTTTAAGAGGAAAGGTTTTAAACGTTGAGCGTGTTGCTGAAGTTAGAGCTTTTGCAAATGCTGAAATCAAATCAATTGTTACTGCAATTGGAACTGGGATCAAAGAAGAATTAGATCTTTCAAAAATTAGATATGGAAAAATTGTTATTATGACTGATGCTGATGTTGATGGTGCTCACATTAGAACATTGCTACTAACATTTTTCTATAGATACATGAAACAATTAGTGGATAATGGAAATATTTACATTGCCCAACCACCACTATTTAAAATTGAAGCAGGCAAAAAAGTTGAGTATGCTTACTCAGATGCTGAGTTAGAAAACTTCAAACAAAATGAGTTTAAAGATTCAAGATATACAATTCAAAGATATAAAGGTCTTGGAGAAATGGACCCAATTCAATTGTGAGAAACAACAATGGATCCCGAAAAAAGAACAATGTTACAAATAACACATGAAGACGCAGCTATAGCCAACGAAGTGTTCTCTGATTTAATGGGAGAAGATCCAGAATTAAGAAGAAACTACATTCAAGAAAACGCAGAATTTGTAGAAAATATAGATTTTTAATAGGGTAGGTAGAGAATATGAATGAAGATAAAAAACTAGAACATAATCATGGGACAATAAAACATATTGATATTGCGGCTGAAGTTAGAAAAGATTTCTTAGAATACTCAATGTCTGTAATTGTTAGTCGTGCTCTTCCAGATTTAAAAGATGGTTTAAAACCAGTTCACAGACGTATTATATATGCTATGAATGATCTTGGAATTACTTCTGACAAACCTCATAAAAAATCTGCGCGTATTGTTGGGGAAGTTATTGGTAAGTATCACCCTCATGGTGATACAGCTGTTTATGAGTCAATGGTTAGAATGGCTCAAGACTTTTCTTACAGATATCCTTTAGTAGATGGACATGGTAACTTTGGTTCAATCGACGGTGATGGAGCTGCTGCTATGCGTTATACAGAAGCAAGGTTATCAAAAGTTGCTAATTATTTAATAAAAGATATTGACATGAACACTGTGCCTTTTGCAGATAACTATGATGCTAGTGAAATTGAGCCATCATATTTAACTGGTTATTTTCCAAATCTTTTAGCTAATGGAGCAATGGGTATTGCTGTTGGTATGGCTACAAGCATCCCACCACATAATTTAAGGGAAGTAATTTCTGCTATTTCTGCTTATATTAGTAATAAAGAAATAACGATTGATGAAATATTAGATAATCACATATTAGGCCCTGATTTTCCTACTGGGGCATTAATGACTAACGGAATTAGAATGCGTGAAGGTTATAAAACAGGCCGTGGTGCTGTTATTATTCGTGCAAAAATAGCACTTGAAGAATCAGACAGACATGCAAGATTTATTATTACTGAAATACCTTATCAAACAAATAAATCAAAATTAATTGAAAGAATTGCTGAATTAGTTAAAACTAAACAATTAGATGGAATATCAGATATTAGAGATGAATCTAACTATGAAGGAATTAGAGTTGTTATTGAATTAAAAAGAGATTCAAACCCAGATGTTGTATTATCAAAATTATATAAATTTACTAATCTGCAAACATCTTATTCATTAAATTTACTTTCATTACACAACAATATCCCAATGCTGTTGGATTTGAAAACAATTATTAAAAATTATGTTGAATTTCAAATTAATGTTATTATTAAAAGATCTGTTTTTGAAAAAGAAAAAATCGAAAAACGCCATCACATTCTTGACGCTTTAAATAGAGCTTTGGATAATATTGATGAAATTGTTAAAATACTTAGAAGTTCGCCTGAATCAAGTGAAGCTAAAAGTAAATTAACTGAAAAATTTGGTTTTGATGAAGAACAAAACAAAGCTATTTTAGAAATGCGTTTACAACGTTTAGTTGGTCTTGAAAGAAGCAAAATTCAAACCGAAATGCAACAAATTAAAGAAAGAATTAATTATCTAGAAAAATTAATTTCAAATAATGATGAACAAAACGATGTTCTTAAAAATCAGTTAAATGAAATATCTCTAAAATTCGGTGATGACAGAAGATCTGAAATCATTGATGAAGGGTTGATGGATATTGAAGATGAAGAGTTAATTCCGGATGTCAAAACTATGATTCTTTTAAGTCAAGAAGGTTATATAAGAAGAGTTGATCCTGAAGAATTTAGAATTCAAAAACGTGGTGGGCGTGGTGTTAGTGTTAATTCAAATAATGATGATCCAATTGTAATTTCTGAAATGGGCAAAATGAGAGATTGAGTTTTGTTTTTTACTAATTCAGGTAAAGTATTTAGAACTAAAGCTTACAATATTAGACAGTACTCAAGAACAGCAAGAGGATTACCAATCATCAACTTCTTGAATGGGTTGACTAATGAAGATAAAATAACTGCAATATTACCATTAAGGAATGTTAAAGAAAAAATGAAGTACTTAACATTTATAACTGAAAAAGGAATGATTAAAAAAACCGATATTAAATTATTTGATAGCATAAACAAAAACGGAAAAATTGCAATTAACTTAAAAGAACAAGATCAACTAGTAACTGTTTTTGCAACAACTGGTGAAGATACAGTTTTTGTTGCAAACAAATCAGGAAAAGTTATAAGAATCCAAGAAAAAATAGTTAGACCTTTATCAAGAACAGCTTCTGGTGTTAAAGTAATTAAACTTGATAAAGAAGATGTTGTTGTTGGAGCGGTAAGTTCATTTGGTGTTGAAAACATAACAACAATTTCTGCAAAAGGAAGCTTTAAAAAAACAAAAATCGAAGAGTACAGAATTTCTGGGCGTAACGGTAAAGGTGTTAAGGTTATGAATATAAATGTAAAAACTGGTGAATTTAAATCAATCATTGCCGCAAGAGAAACAGATTTAATTTGTATTATTTCAACAGATGGTAATTTAATTAAAACTAAAGTTTCTGATATACCTGTGTTGGGTAGATCAGCTAGTGGGGTTAGAGGAATTAAACTATCTGAAAAAAATAAAATTAAATCAGTTCTTCTTCAATACCGTAAACACGGTGAAGAAAACATTGATTTTGAAGAAGATTAATAATTAAATAAAAAACGCAGAAATGCGTTTTTTATTTAAAACATCCGAAAAATAAAATAAATTCTTTTAACCTTTTAAAATGATAAAATAAATAAAGGAAAGTGAGATCATCAGAATGAATAATAACACAACAATTTATCGTAAGTATAGACCAAGTAATTTTAATTCTGTTGCAGGTCACAAAAATGTAGTAGAAATATTAAAAAAACAACTTCAAACAAATAAAATTGCTCAATCATTTCTATTTGCAGGACAAAGAGGTACTGGTAAAACATCTATAGCAAGAATACTAGCTAAAAGTGTTAATTGTGAAAATCTAATTGAAGGTCTTTCATGTGAAACCTGTAAAAATTGTGTGTCTTCTAATGAACAAAAAAACCCAGACATTATAGAAATGGATGCAGCTTCAAATAACGGGGTTGATGAAATTAGAGATATAAAAAACAACGTATCAACATTGCCTTTAATTGGTAAATATAAGGTATACATTATTGATGAAGTTCACATGCTCACGAAAGCAGCTTTTAATGCTCTTTTAAAAACCCTTGAAGAACCACCAAAACATGCAATATTTATTTTAGCTACAACTGAGTATTCAAGAATACCTGCGACTATTATTTCAAGATGTCAAATATTTAATTTTAAAAAAATAGATAAAAGTGCAATTAAAGCTAGAGTAAAATTTATTATTGATAATGAAGGATTTAAAGTCGAAGAAGAAGTTCTAACAGAAATAGCAATTCTTTGTGATGGTTCGCTAAGGGATGCTTCTAATATAATTGAACAATTAATAAATATATCAAGCATACAAATTTCAATGAATGATTTAAAGTCAATTTTTTATGTTGCACCAAAACAAGAAAAAATAGAATTAATTCTAAATATAATTCAAAATAATCCTCAAAATATTATTAAGTATTTTGAAGATGCTGATAATCAAGGTATGGATTTTGATGTCTTAACATTAAGTTTAATTGAAATATTAAAAGAAATTATAGAGTTTAAATTTTTAAAATTAGAAAGTTACTTATCAGTTTTAGATCAAGAAGATTTAAACAATTTTAATGAAGTTGAAATAAAAGAATTATTCAAAATAGCAGACAACCTAAGTGAAGTTTATGCAAAAACAAAAGGTACAAACATCAATTTCAATTATCTTTTAATTAGTATTTTAAAACTTCTTGATAAAAGCATAGGTTTTACAATAAAAGATGAAATAGTAAATAAAAACATCGCTAATCATAAAATAAATTCTCTAGTTTTTAAACCAAGTGAAGCTGAAGAAACAATACAAACCACTAAACCTTTAACTTATGCTGCTTCAAAAGATTTTATGAGCGAATTTAATGAAAAAGCAAAGGAAGAAATAAAACAAGAAGAAATTAAAAACGTTGAACATAATCTTTTTTCAAATCAAAATCAAACAAATAAAACTCTTGAATTCACATTTAATAAATCAGAAGAGATTATGGAAACAAACAAACAAGAAAAAATATCACAAGAAATTATTGTTGATCAAAAACAAGTATTATTTGAAACAGTTGATTCAATTATTTTTGATGTAAAACAAAAAATATTTGAAAATGAAAACAAAAAATCATTTCTAGTTTCAATAATAGAAGTAATAAATTTATTATTAAAAGCAAACAAAGATACAAGAGAGGAAAACCAAATAATTTTAGGCAATATATTTAATGTTGATCATGAAGGAAAATTTGTTAATAAAGAATTAGCTAATGAATTATCGCCGCTTATAGGTTTTAAAATAATAGCTAGCTCAGAAAACCAAATATTATTAAGACACGATAATTTTAAAAATGTTAAATATCTTTGCTACTCACTTTTAGAAGAATCCTTTTTAGAAAAAATTAAAACTATTTTTAAGGGAAGAATCATCATTCCTATATCAGAAACATTATGAAATGATATTAAAATTGAATATAAACAATTAAAAGAAAATAACACTTTACCCGAATATATTCCCAGAAGTTTTAACGAATATTATGAAGAAAAAAGAAAATCACTTTTATCAAGTAGTGTTGATGAAAAGACTTTAAAAGCTGCTTCTGAATTATTTAATATAGAAGATATGGAAGTGGAATAAATAAATGAAAAATAATTTAATAGAAGAAATTGTTTATGAAATTTCAAAAAATACAAGTTTAACCCAAAAAACAACACAGAGATTATTGAATAATTTAATTAAAGACCAAGATATTTTTAATAACTTTATCAAAAACTTAGATACTTTAAAAGCACAAGTTTCAATGTGTTGTATTTGCAACTATTACAAAATAGATAAAAAATGCATTATATGTTCTGATGAATCAAGAGACCAAAATATAATTTGTGTAGTATCTAATCAATTAAATGTTGATAATATTGAAAAAAATAATCAATATAAGGGTTTGTACCATGTTCTTGATTCAGAAATAAATTTAAATAAAAATGTTTCTCTAAATGATATAGATTTTGAAAGTTTATTTAAAAGACTTTCAAAATCAAAGGAATTGATATTAGCCTTAAATGCTACTTTTGAAGGTGAATTAACCGCTAATTACATTTATCATGAAACAAAAAAACTGAATATTAATGTAACTAGGATTGCTAAAGGGATTCCAATGGGGGGTTCATTAGACTACATGGATGAATTAACGTTGATTGATGCATTTAAAAATAGAAAGAAATACGAGGTTTAATATGTTTATAACTTTAGAAGGAATGGATGGTAGTGGCAAAACAACTGTTATTCAAAGATTAAAAAAAGACTTAGAAGCACAAGGATATTCTGTTGTTTTAACTAGAGAACCTGGCGGACTTGAAATTTGTGAAAAAATCAGAACAATACTACTTGATAAAGATGACAACAAAATGGAGTCATGAACCGAAACTCTTTTATTTATAGCTGCTAGAAAAGAGCACCTTGAAAAGTTAATTAAACCCGAACTTGAAAAAGGTAATATTGTTATTTCTGACAGATTTTTAGATTCAACAACTGCTTATCAAGGAGGGGCTAGAAATTTAGGGGTTGATAGAATTCAATCACTCCAAGAAGAAGTACTCGGTGATTGTTTGCCAAATCTAACTTTATATTTTAAACTTTCTTTTGAAGAAGCTGAGAAAAGAATTTCAAAAAGACTACAAGATAAAAATAGATTAGACGAAGAAACACAGTTATTTAAAGAAAAAGTTAAAGAAGCATTTGAAAAAATTGTTATTCAAAACCCTGAAAGAGTTAAAGTTGTTGATGCTTCGCTTGATGAAAATGGTGTTTATGAAAGTTCAATCAAAATAATAAGAGAAGAATTAAGTAAATGAAAAAAATAGAGATTAAAAACAACTTAGCAAAATTAATAAAAGAAAACAGAATGTTTCATTCTATAATTTTGTCAGGAAAAAATTATGCTGAAGTTATAACAGTCTCTAATGATCTGGCAAGAATGTTTTTTTGTGAAAAAACAAACATTGATAATGATAAGTGCAATGCTTGCAAAAGATTTTTATCAAATAATATAATTGATTATTTAAAAATAGGTGATGGTAATTTACCAATTACAAAAGTGCAAGTACAAGAAATTATTTCAAGATTTTCGCTTACTTCAGTTGAAAAATTTAATAAAAAAGTTTATGTTATTGATTGTGCTGAAAACCTTAAAAATGATGCTGCTAACTCTTTACTTAAATTTTTAGAAGAACCACCAAAAAACACATTTTCAATATTGCTAACAAAAAATAAAACAGATATTTTGCCAACAATAAGATCTAGATGTAATCTCATAAATGTAGAAAACGAAAAGATAATAGATTGTAAAAACAATATATTAGTAGATATGCTTTATAAAAATAAAGAAGATATACTAATATCTAATATTGATATTAAGAAAATTGAAAAAAGCGAACTAATTAAACTATCAGAAGACGCTTATGAAATAATAAAAGAAAAATTTCCTTTAAACACAAATTTATTTGAAGTTTGATTAGAGTTTATTTTGGATTTAAAATTTTCTATTTCAAAAAATATAAGCATAGATAATTGGTTAATAAATGTTACAGAGGTGATCTAAGTGAAGGTTTTAAATAATTTATTAGATTACAAAAACAGAAAAATTTTTCAAGATACTGAAATGTTTAATTTTACTCTTGATAGTGTTTTGATATCAAGATTTATAAAACTAAATAATAAAAGAAAGAAAATAGTAGACTTTGGAACTAACAACGCTGTTATTCCTTTAATAATAAGTAAATATACTGATGCTAAAATTTATGGAGTAGAGATTCAAAGTGTTGCTGCAAGGATTGCAGAAGAAAATATAACAATTAATAGTTTAAAAAATCAAATTAAAATAATTAATAAAGATATTAAGGTTTTTGCAAAAGAAAACGCAAATCAATTTGATATGGTTATTTGCAACCCTCCATTTTTTAAAAAACATGAAGAATCAAAAACTAAAAAAATTAGTCAGGAAGTTGTTAATGCTCGTCATGAAACACTAATAACACTTGAAGAAATTATTCAAAGTGCTAAACTCATTTTAAAAAATGGTGGATCTTTAACACTGGTTCACAGGCCAGAAAGAACTGGTGAAATAATTAATTTATTATATAAATACTCATTTTTTCCAAAAAGAATGCAATTTGTTTATTCTAAAAAGAATGGAGTGGCTAAAACAATGTTAATTGATGCTATTTTAGAGGGTAATGAAGGTATGGAGATACTTGAACCAATAATTTCACACAATGATGATGAGTCTTATACGAACCAGTTACTAAAGTTGTTTAAGGATTAATATGAAATTAGATAAAAATAAAAAATATATTATTGGTGTTTCTGGTGGCCCTGATAGCATGTATCTTTTAGAATTTTTAAAAAAAGAACAAATAAAAAATGTAATAGTTTGTCACGTTAATTATCATTATCGTAAAGAATCAAATTATGATCAAAAAATTGTAGAAGACTACTGTGCTATAAATGATTTAAAGTTAAAAGTTTTAAACGTAGATCAAGATTACAAAAAGTTAAATAGCAATTTTGAATCTTGAGCAAGAGAAGTAAGGTATAACTTTTTTTTAAAAATAGCAAAAGAAAATAATTTTGAAAATTTGTTGTTGGGTCACAATTTAAATGATTCAATAGAAACATTTATAATGCAAAAACAAAGAAACAATCTTGTTTCATTTTTTGGAATAAAAAAAATATCAAAAAATAAAATTCTTGATGTATATAGACCTTTATTAAATGTAAAAAAAAGTGAAATACTAAAATTTTTGAATGAAAATAAAATCAAGTATGCTTTAGATGATACAAATAATGATGAAAAATACAAAAGAAACAAAATTAGAAAATCTTTAAATGAAAACGATTTTGAATTAATTGTAAATGAAATTAATTTTAAAAATTTAGAACTAAATAAAATTATGAATAAAGTTGATTCATTTATTAAAAGTAATATTGACAAAGAAAGTCTCAACTTAAATCAAAATTTACAAACAAGCGAATTAGATTTTATTCAAAGATGTATTTTTGAGTGATTAAAAAGAATAAAAAAAGATTTTTTAATCTACAATAGATCAAACAAAACTTTAAATGAAATTGCTAAAAAAATAAAATTATCAAATAAAGCTTTTTGAGAAATACAAATAGAAAATTTTATTATTTTTAAAGACTATAATAAATTAAAAATAATAAACAAAAATTTAAAAACAAAAAAAACAGTTAAAATAAATAGTGAAGAAGATTTTAAAAAAATAATTTTTTTTATAAACTATAAAGAAATTGTGGGTGTGATAAAAAGAGATGGTTTGTTGTTTCCATATGTTGTTACAAACGATTATAATTACTATAAGACAAGAACTAAAGTTGGAAATAAAAAAACAAATAGATTTTTTATTGATAAAAAAATTAATAATTACAACAGAATAGCAAAAGCAGTTGTTTTTAGTACAAAAGATTACAAAATCTTAAATAAAATTAAGTAGTTATATGTTATAAAAATGTTATTATATATTTAACGAAAACCGAAAGGAAGTTCTAATGACTAACAAAAAATCAAAATCAACACTGTGAGCATGAATTATAATTATCGCAGCAATATTAATAATATCTGCAATAGTGGCTGTTTCAAGTGAAGGAACAACAGAAAAAATAAATTGAGCGCAATTAGAAAAATGAATCATAGCTTCTGCTCCAACGCCTAACCCTAAAGATAACCCAGTTTGAGCAAATGTTATTGTTTATAATAATGCATACAATACTTCAATTGTTACTGGTCTTCATCAAATAACAGGAGAAGATGGTGTTGCTAGATATGTTAAATTTAAAGCATATATACAAACAAGTAACATTTCATTAGAAATAAAAACTGATGCCGGAACAACTGTTACTGTTGGTAAAATATGAGAGGCTTTGCAATACACAGGACAAACTTGAGTAGCATTGTTATCTTCATTATTGCCAATGTTATTAATGATAGTTGTTTGTGGTAGTTTAATTTACTTTATGATGAAAAGCTCTGCTGGAGCAGGTTCTGCATCGGGTGGTATATTTGGTATGGGAAAAAACAGAGCTCGTGCTGAAAAATCATTAGTTAAATTTTCAGATGTTGCTGGAATAGAAGAAGATAAATCCGAGTTAATTGAATTAGTTGATTACTTAAAAAATCCAACAAAATATGAAGAAGCTGGAGCAAGAGCCCCAAAAGGTGTTCTTATGGAAGGTCCACCAGGAACTGGTAAAACACTTTTAGCTAAAGCTGTTGCTGGTGAAGCTGGAGTTTCCTTCTTTTCAATAGCTGGTTCAGAATTTGAAGAAATGTTTGTTGGAGTTGGAGCAAGTCGTGTTCGTGAAATGTTTAGTGATGCAAAAAAAACCGCACCTGCCATTATTTTTATTGATGAAATTGATGCTGTTGGTAGAAAAAGAAATGGAAATATCGGTGGTGCTGGAAGTGAACAAACTCTTAACCAACTATTAGTTGAAATGGATGGTTTTGGAACTAACTCAGGAATTATTGTTATGGCTGCAACAAACCGTGCAGACGTATTAGATCCAGCATTATTAAGGCCAGGTCGTTTTGATAGAGTTATTCAAGTTACTTTACCAGATATTAAAGAACGTAAATCAATTTTAGAATTGCATGCAAAAGGCAAAAAAATTGACAAAACAGTTGATTGATATAGAGTTGCTGAAAGAACTCCTGGGTTTTCTGGGGCACAACTTGAAAACGTTTTAAATGAAGCAGCAATATTAATGGTTAGAGAAAACAAAAACATTATTAGTATTGTTGAAATTGATGAAGCCATTGATCGTGTAGTTGGTGGACCGGCTAAAAAATCAAGAGCCATGACAAAACTTGATAAAGATATTGTTTCTTATCACGAATCTGGGCATGCATTAATTGGTTTAAAATTAGATAGTGCATCTAAGGTGCAAAAGGTAACTATCATTCCACGTGGTAATGCTGGTGGGTATACAATTATGACTCCAAAAGATGAAACAGTATTTTCATCTAAAAAAGATTTATTAGCAAATATTGCTGGGTATCTTGGTGGTCGCGCTGCTGAAGAAATTAAGTTTGGTAAAGACAATGTAACAACAGGTGCTCATGATGATTTAGATAAAGCTACAAACATTGCAAGAAGAATGGTTGTTCAATTTGGTATGTCTTCATTGGGTATGACTAAATTCTTGACAATGGCTGAAGAGTCATATGGTAAGATTGAAGGAACATATTCAGATGAAACTGCGGCTAGAATTGATGCTGAAATTTCTAAAATTTTAGAAGAGTCATACATAATATCTTTAAAAGTTATCAAAGAAAACATGGATACTTTAGAATTACTTGCTGAATCATTAAGAGTTCTTGAAACAATAACTGCAGAACAAATTGATTACATTCACAAAAATAAAAAATTACCTCCAGAAGTTGTTGAGCAAAAAGCAAAACTTACTCCTGAAGAACCTGTTTTAGAAATTAAAGTTGAAGAATCTAAAGAAGATGCTGAATAAAACAAAAATATCTTAACCACATGGTTAGATATTTTTTATTTTTATTTAATAAAAAGTGTAAAATATAAATACAAATTAGAAAGGTATTAATGCTATGGAAAATAAATATGACATTATTGTTGTTGGTGGTGGGCATGCAGGTGTTGAAGCAGCATTAGCTTGTGCACGACTAAATAAAAAAACAGCTTTAATTAATCTTTACGAAAATAAAATAGCAGCAATGCCATGTAATCCAAGTGTTGGTGGACCGGCAAAAGGAATAGTGGTTCGAGAAATTGATGCTCTTGGTGGTGAGATGGCTAAAGCAGCAGATGCAACAGCCCTTCAAACGAAGTTGCTTAATTCATCAAGAGGGCCTGGTGTTTGAGCAATAAGAGTTCAATCTGATAAAGATGAATATTCTAAATATATGTTAAAAATCATTAAGAACCAAGAAAATCTTGATTTAATATCTGAAGTTGTTATTGATTTAAAAATAGAAGATAACACCGTAAAAGGGGTTTATTTAACAAATAAAAAATTAATTGAATCTGATGTTGTTATTTTAACAACAGGAACATATTTAAAATCAGAAATATTAAAAGGGGAAGATAAATATTCTTCTGGACCAAATGATGAAATTACTACTAATGGCATTTCTGAATCTTTGAAAGCTCATGATATTGAGTTGTTTAGATTTAAAACAGGAACACCTGCAAGAGTTTATAAAAATTCTGTAGATGTATCAAAAGCACAAAAAGAACCGGGAACATCAAAAGAATTAGCATTTAGCTTTTCAACTAAAAATTTTACAAAAATTGAAGACCAAGAATTATGTTATTTAATTCATTCAACAAAAAAAACAAAAAAAATAATAGAAGACAATCTTCACAGGTCAGCTATGTATTCAGGGGTTATAGAATCTATTGGCCCAAGATATTGCCCGAGTTTTGAAGATAAGATAGTAAGGTTTTCAACTAAAGAAACACATCAAATTTTTATTGAACCAGAATCAAAATTGGGTGATGCTTGATATATTCAAGGATTTTCAACATCAATGCCAATTGATGTTCAATTATTAATGATTAGATCTTTACCTGGTTTTGAAAAAGCAGAAGTTAAAAGTTGAGCTTATGCTATTGAGTATGATTGTATAAATCCTATGCAACTAAAACCAACATTAGAACTAAAAAACATTTCAAATCTTTTCACCGCCGGGCAAATAAATGGAACAAGTGGATATGAAGAAGCGGCAGGGCAAGGATTAATGGCTGGTATCAATGCAGTTAGAAAAATTAATAAAAGCGAACCTTTAATTTTAAGAAGAGATCAAGCCTACATTGGGGTTATGATAGATGATTTAATTAATAAAGGTGTTTGAGAACCGTACAGATTATTAACAAGTAGAGCTGAACATAGATTATTATTAAGAAATGATAATGCTGAAAACAGACTTAAAAAAATTGGGTATGATATTGGATTAATCAATGATGATGAATATAATAATTTTTTGATTTTTGAAAAAGAAATAAAAGCTGCAATTGACGAGTTAAAAGTAACGCGATTTACACCCAAATCAGATTTAGCAATTAGACTTGGAGAGTTAAATCAAGCAAATATTAATCATGGATATAGTGGATTAGAACTAGTTAAAATACCAACAGTTAACGTAAAAGAGTTAGTACCATATTTTGATTCACTTAAAAAATTAAGTGAATTGCAACTTCAATCGCTTGTTATAGAAACAAGATTTGAAGGATATATTAACACAGAAAAAAAAGTTGTTGAAAGATTAATAAAGTTAGAAAAAAAGCAAATTCCTGATGATCTTAAGTATGATTTAGTTGAAAATCTAGCTACAGAGGCTAGGCAAAAATTAATAAAAGTAAAACCCATAAATATTGGTCAAGCATCAAGAATTACTGGTGTTAACCCTTCAGATATACAAATGTTACTATTTTACTTAAAAAATAACTATTCAAACTAACACATTTATAAGTTTATATTTTATAATATAATACAAAAGGAGACACATATGTCATTCGTAAAAAGTAATCAAAAACACAAGAACTCATGAAGTTTATTCTTTCAATTAATAGTTATAATTTTAATTATCATAGTTTTTAAAGTAACTAATCAACTTACCTTAGGAAATCAAGAATGATTAGAAAAAATCAATCAACTAATCATAGGAACTAATGAAAAATGATTTAATGGTTTTAACATATTGCAATCAATTGTAGGACCAATTGGTTTTAAATCTTTTATACAATTCAAATCAGTATTTGGTACTGAGGTTGCATTACCAGTATTGTTTGATATGATTTTAAATTGAGCAACAGTTTTGTTTTTAATTTTGTACATTCAATTAATATTTTTCTCAATTAGAAGGGAAAATAGATTTAACAGAATCATTAGTGAAAAAGATGAGGATTTTGAATTAATTGAAGTTAAACAAAAAGTTGAAAAACCAGTTATTGTCCAAGAAGTTAAACAAGAACCTTTAGTTGAAGAAAAACCAGTTAAACTAAAGACAAAAAAACAAAAAGTTGAAAAACCAGTTATTGTCCAAGAAGTTAAACAAGAAGATACACTTATAGCTAATCCAAAAAAACAAAAAGTTGAAAAACAAGTTTCTGCTAAACCAGCAAAAATAAAGTCTGAAAAATTAACAAAAGAAGCTAATGTTAAACCAATTTCAAATTCATCAGCTAAAACATCTTTTGAAACAGTTCAAGTTACAAAAAAACATTATGAACAAGTTTCAAAAGCAGATATTTTAAAAAAACTATATGAAGTTTTCCCTAATGAGAAAAAATCATATATGAAAAATACTATTGAAGTAATTTTTAAAATTATTGGAGATAAAATAAACTTAAGAGAAGAAGTTATTATTAACAATTTCGGAAAGTTTATTTCTCAACATAAAGATGCAAGACAAGGAATTAATCCTTTAACAGGACAACAGCTTGATATAGAAGCGTCAAACACAATTAAGTTTAAAGCAGCAAAACACCTTAAAGATGAAATGACAAAACAAACTTGAACAGGTTTATATTTTGTAAATAAACAAGTTGAAATGGATAAAACTATAGTTGATGAAAAAGTTAATGATTTTATAATTGAAGAAAAAACAAAATCAACATCTAAACCTAAAGTTGAAAAAAATCAGCAATCAGCAGAAGAGTTACTAAAAAAATATGAAAAAAATTTAAAAGAAAAAAAACCTAGTCAATTAAATTCAAAAATGTCAACACAAGAAAGAGCTAAATTAGATGGATCTGATTCAATTGAAGAAACCAGATCTGAATTACAAAAACACGCAAATTCAATTAGAAAAATTGCAACTGAAAAAAACTTAAAAAAAAGTTTAAGTGATATTAACTTGCGCGACATGACTAAAAAAGAAATAATTGTTTATATGCACAAAGTTAAACAAGAACTTTCAAAATAATTTTTGAGATAAATCTTGAATAAATAAAAAGCCCCAATAAGGCTTTTTATTTTATGGTAATTATTATAGAGAAGAGAAAAAAATGTTTAAAAAAGTTGACAAAAATTCTAAATGTTATGAATTTTGAAGTTTATTCTTATTAATAATAGGAATTTGCGTAGGGAGTGGTATTTACCTTAAAAATAAAGAATTAATAGAACAGACAAAAAACCCATTAATATCAGTTATTTTATGACTAGTAATAGGTTTTATTTGTGTTATATCATTTGTAACATTTATAGAAATTGCTAGATCTACTATAGACGGTGGAAACGGAACAACAAGTAATTGATCTAGAATTTTTATAAGTAGAAAAGTTGCATCTTTGTATTCAATATTTTATATATTTATATATATGCCTTCATATCAAGCAATATTTGTAGCAGCAACGATAACATATTTTTTAGAAATGGTGGGAGCTAAATTACTGCCATATCAATTATTATTAATATTTTTGATAATTGGTGCAAGTCTATATATCATGGGTGTTATATTAAATTTGAAAGCAAGTAAGTTTTCAAAATCACTTCAACTTTGAAGCTTACTAATAAGATACATACCACTTATAGTAGCTTTTTTTGCTGGTTTTATTCTAGCGATTTTTAGTAAAAATAATTGAAATTTAAATTCTACTGGTGATGCAACAACATGAAATATGTTTGCTGGTTTTGGAGCAATTTTATTCTCATTTGATGGATATACATTTGCAGCTAATAAACAAAAAAATATTAAAAATAAAGAAGTAGTTGGAAAAGCAATAATCATGGGTTTAATTTTTATTTCAATTTTTTACTTTTTAATGGCAATATCACTTTTTATGGGTGGTGATGGAAGTATACAATCTGTTTTAATTAGAGTAATTTCATTGGGAGAACCAAAAAAAGATAGCGCAGCGACAAAAGTTGCTACAGTTATTACTTTAGGGATAATGACAACAATTTATTTATTAAACGTTAATATGTTTACTCATTTTGGAATAACAAGCATGGTATCTGATCATAATATGAAATTAGTTTATATGCCAAATGTTAAAAATAAAATTAAATTTGCAGCTATATTTCAATCAACTGTTTCATATTTGTTCTTTGCAGCACTTGTAATCTGCGCTGTTTTGGTCAGTAATGGGGATTACCAAGGAATAACAAGCAAAACTGCAAATAATTCCCTAGCTATGACTTATATTGGACAAATGGCTTCAGTTGCTGTAGTTCTTCAATTTTGGCTTTTAACATCTTTAATAGTTGCTGCGATGGTAAATAGATTTACTAAAAAAATTGATTTAGAAAAACAAAAAGGATTTTGACCATGTTCTATAATAAGTTTAATTGCTTTTACAATTGTTGATATTTTTGGATTACTTGTTTTTCTTGTTCCGGATTTAATAAAATCTCGAGAGCTTAAGACTAATTGAGTTGAGTCTGGTGGTTTAATATTCACAATGATATTTATAACTTCAATCTTATTTGTTGTTATAATGTGATTAGTGCAAGAAGAAATTTTCAAAATTAAACCTTTTAAAAATAGTTTTGAAGACTTGGTTGACAAAAACATGAAAGTTAATAACTGAGAAAATTAGGAGCAAATATGTTTAAAAAAAGTAATATACCAAATTTTTTAACTATGTTAAGGATTTTTTTAGGATTAGTTGTAATTATTTTATTATCAATTTTAATAATCTTTAAAAAAGATGTAGAAAGTCGCGGTTCATTCAAGATTGATCACTTTTTACTAGCTGCTGGAATTGTGTTTATAGCAGCCAGTGTCACTGATTTTTTAGACGGATACATAGCAAGAAAATATAGTTATGTTTCTGAATTTGGAAAATTTTTTGACCCAATTGCAGATAAAGTACTAATTAATGCAACATTAATTTTATTTATTCCTTTAGGATTAATCCCTTTTTGAATAACATTAATTTTAATATTAAGAGATACTGTTGTTGATTTTATAAGAATGATTTTGAGTTCTAAACAAATAACATTATCTGCAGGAATACTAGGTAAATTAAAAACTGTATTTCAAATGGTTGGCTTATCAATATTGTTTTTTCTAGCATACTTTGTAAATTTTCAAGGTATTGAAACAAATGACATTGAAACAAAAGATATAATAATTAAACAAGTTATTTTAATTCCGATGTATATAGCAACTGCATTTAGTTTAATTAGTGGAGTTACTTACTTTATAAAAGCAAAGTCACAACTTTTTTAAGATAAATTGTTTATTAAATCAAAGGAGACTAATGCCAATAAATTGATCAGTTTTTAAATCGATACTTAATATTGATATTAATAGTAGCCAACAAGAACAATTGC
Source organism: Entomoplasma ellychniae (assembly GCF_002930155.1). Lineage (NCBI taxonomy): Bacteria > Bacillati > Mycoplasmatota > Mollicutes > Entomoplasmatales > Entomoplasmataceae > Entomoplasma > Entomoplasma ellychniae. The sequence continues at coordinate 526,399 of NZ_PHND01000001.1, read as the reverse complement.
TTAATTTTTATGAAATACTAAAACAAGAAAATAAAAAACATAATTTAACAAGAGTTATTAATTTTGAAGAGGTATTTTATAAACATTTTTTAGATTGTTTAGTGTTTACCCAAAATATTAAATTGAATGACCAAAAAATTATAGATATTGGTTCTGGAGCTGGCTTTCCTGGAATAGTATTAAAAATAATTTTCCCAAATACAAAAATAACACTATTAGATTCAAATAATAAAAAAATCAGTTTTTTAAATAAAGTTATTAATGATTTAAAGTTAGTGAATATAAGAGCAGTTCATGAAAGAGCAGAAGCATTATCACGAATTGAAAATGAAGAATACGATATTGTTATTTCTAGAGCTGTAGCATATCTTGATGTAATTCTTGAGTTAAGTGTTAGGTTTGCTAAAAAAAATGGCAAAATAATACTTCTAAAGGGGCCAAGAGGTGAACAAGAACTTGCTTCACAAGTTAAATTAGCACCAAAATTAAATTTAAAATTAGATGATGTTTCACATTTTTATCACAGTGAAATAGGTAAAAGAATTAATGTGTTTTTCACAAAAGTGAAAGAAACTCCTGAACTATACCCAAGAGAATATGCAAAAATAGTAAAAGAAAGCACAAAAAACAATGCATAAGGATTTAGAAATTGGTGACTATGTCATTTTAAAAAAATCTCACCCAAGTAAAACAAAAAAGTGAAAGTTAATTAAAATTGGAGCCAATTATAAATTTCAAAGCTTTGAATTATATAATCTTTTTATAGAGTTGGATAGGCCAACTATGGATAAAACAATTAAATATATAGAAAAGAAGGAGAATTAAAATGAGTTTAAAAGTTGGTATAGTAGGTTTACCAAATGTAGGTAAATCAACATTATTTAATGCAATCACAAATTCAAGAGTTGAAGCAGCTAATTATCCTTTTGCAACAATTGAACCAAATGTAGGTGTTGTTGAAGTGCCTGATTTAAGACTTGAAAACATTTATAAAATATTTTCATCAAAGAAAAAAATATCAACAACCATTGAATTTGTTGATATAGCTGGTTTAATTGCTGGGGCTTCTAAAGGAGAAGGTTTAGGAAATGCATTTCTAGCAAACATTAGAGAAACTGATGCGATTTGTGAAGTAGTTAGATGTTTTGATAATAAGGATATTACTCATGTTGAAGGAAATGTTGACCCAATTAGAGATATTGAAATTATTAATTTAGAATTAATGCTTTCTGATGAAGCTTCTATTAAAAAAAGAATTGAAAGAATTACACCCAAAGTAAGGGGTGGAGATAAAGTTTTAAATGCTGAATTGGAATTATTAACAAAAGCTGAAGCTTGTCTTCAAAATAATAAACTTTTAAATACATTAGAACTTAACGAAGAAGAAAGAAAAATATTTTCACATTTTCAGTTTTTGACAGCAAAAACTTTTATATATTTATGTAATGTAAATGATAATGAGTTGTCATTTGATAATGAGTATGTTCTTAAAGTGAAAGAATTTGCAAAACAAACTAATTCGTCAGTTGTTAAAATTTGTGCGAAGATTGAAGAAGATCTTTCAGATGCATCTGAAGAAGAAAAAAAAGAATTCCTATCTGATTTAGGTGTTGAGTTCTCAGGTTTAGAACAACTTATTAAAGCAGCATATGATGCTCTTGGTTTGCAAACTTATTTTACAGCCGGACCTCAAGAAGCAAGAAGTTGGCAATTTAAAAGAGGGTGAACAGCACCTCAATGTGCCCGGGTAATTCATACAGATTTCGAAAAAGGTTTTATTAAAGCTGACATATACAATGTTGAAGATTTAATGGTATGTGGAGATGAAAAAAAAGTCAAAGAATCTGGAAAAATGCGATTAGAAGGAAAAAGTTATATCATGCAAGATGGTGATGTATGCTTCTTTAAATTTAATGTCTAATTACAAAACCTTTAAAAATCTTTTATATCAAGGACATGATATAAAATATACATTGAGTTACAAAGACCAAAAACACATTATTTTAAAAGTTGTTGCTGGTGAAATAAAAGTTAGTGCGCCCCACTTTGCTGAATTATGAGAAATAGAAAGAATACTTTATAAAAATATTACAAAAATATTGTCTGTTCAAAGTAACCACATTGTTACTTCTGTTTATGATTTAAATGCGTCGCAGCCATGGATTAAAATCATGGGAGAAAAATATCAAATTGAAATAAATGAAGAAATTACTAGAGCAAAAATAGTTGATAAAACAATTAAAATTAAAAATTATTATGACCAAGAAATTCAAATTAAAAAAATTTATAGCTTGATAGCAAAAGAATTTAAAAACTGATTTATAAGTAGAACAATAGATTGAAGTGTTAAAATGAATATCCCATTTAAAAACGTATCTGTTAAACTTATGAAAGCTAAGTGAGGTTATTGTTTACCAAAAGAATCAAAAATTTCTTATAATACAAAGTTACTACATTTTGATGATGAACATATAAGTTATGTAATTATTCATGAACTTGCACATATTCTTCACGCAAATCACTCAAAAGAGTTTTGAAACTTTGTAGAACAATATTCACCTAAATATCGTGAGATTCGAAAAACATTAAATTCTACTGGTGTTTAACACAAAGCATTTTTAAAATGTTATTATATTTCTTAAGTGATTAGGAGGTTATTATGAAAAGTTTATTTATTAAAACTGTTCATTTACCGTTATCACAAATAATTTTTTTCATTCTTTCATAGTCACCATTGTTTGGTGACTATTTTTTTTGAAAAAATATAAAAGGAGAAAAATAATGGAAACTATTTTAGATAAAGATAAAGTTGCTTTAGCACTTGATGTTCATGAAAAACCAAGATCAAAATTGCAATGAACAATTTTGTCATTACAACACGTATTTGCTATGTTTGGTTCAAATGTATTAGTTCCTATGATAATAAATAGTACAATTTGTCCTTCGGGCAATTTTCACTTAATGAATCCATCAATGGCTTTGTTTGCATCAGGGTTAGGTACTTTAATATATATAGCTTTAACAAAAGCAAAAGTACCAGTTTACTTAGGTAGTTCTTTTGCTTATATGATTGCTGTTGGTACATCATATAAAAATTATGGTAACTCAGTATTTTTTGCTATAATGTTTGTCGGTTTAATATATATATTATTCGGCATAACAATTTATTTCTTAGGAAGTGGATTTGTTAAAAAAATATTCCCCCCAATTGTTGTTGGACCACTAATTGTAATAATAGGATTGAGTGCAGCTCCAGCATCACTAGTGAATTCAGGAATTACTGGTAAAGATTGATCTGAGGTTGGAAATGTTAATTATCCTCAATGAATTGCGTTTTTAATAGCTTTTATAACGTTTATAGCTATTGTTATAATAACAATTAAAGCAAAAGGGATATCAAAAATAATTCCAGTAATAATCGGTATTGCTGTAGGTTTTTTGACAGCTATCATTATTCACATTTGTAAACCAAGTTGAGGTCTAATAGACACATCCAAAATAACTGATGTTTCAAAATGAGAATGATACCCTTCATTTCAACCATTTTGAAAAGATATTACAGTTAAAAAAATAGGTCTTTCTATTATAGCAATTGCACCATTAGCTATTGTTGGTATGTCTGAACACATTGGTGACCATATAAGCATTGGAATGATAACAAATAAAGATTTTGTTAAAGATCCTGGTTTGCACCGCACACTTATAGCTGATGGAGTTTCAATCATTGTTGACGGATTTATTGGTGGACCACCCAATACAACTTATGGAGAAAACACAGCGGTTGTAGGTATAACAAGAATTGCATCAGTTTGAGTTACTGGATTTGCAGCTGTTATAGCAATGATTTTAGCATTTATAGCACCGGTCAATCAAACAATATCAATGATTCCAGCACCTGTGATGGGGGGTATTGGAATGGTTATGTTTGGATTTATAAGTATAAATGGAATTAGAATACTAGCAACAAGTGATGTAGATTTTTTGAATATGAAAAACATTTTTGTAACTTCAACTATTCTTGTTCTTGGAATAGTACTAAGTATTATTGGAGATTCTATATTTGGTTTGCCTGGGATTGGCATTGCTGCATTTGCTGGAATATTATTAAATTTACTATTACCAGAAAAAATGCATCAAGGCATGCTTTATTTTTCAATCTTTAATAGAAAAAAATCAAAAAAAAGTAAATAAAAAAACATATAATCTACTCCCTCTTTTTCAGAAGTGTAGATTATATTTTTAACATTTTATTTGAAGCACTTATTTGTTTTTATACTAAATGGCATCTTTTTGAAGGCTAAGTGCTATTATTTAGATATACAGGAAAACAAAACTTTGCTAAAATATAAAATAAATGTTTGACTGTAGAAAGGAAAACATTATGAAAAAAATATTAGCAATTAGTTCAACTATTTTAATAACTGTTAGCGGAACTTTGGCATTAACAGCAGCAACTTCTTTTGTAACTAAAATTTCATCAAGAAAACCAAATGATGAAATAAAATCTTTTAATAAAGTTATAAGTAATCAGATAATCAACTCACAAAAACACAACAATGATGAAAATTTTGAACAAATTTTGTTTCTTAATAATCAAGAATTAAAATTAGAAAAAGTAGATGTTAGGAGAGAATTAGACAGCTTATTTTATAGTTTTTTTCAAAATAAATAAAAAAGTACTTCTGGAAAAATTGAAAATAATTACATTATGGAATATGCAAAAAATGAGTCTCAAAAAATTCTTGATTCTTTCGAAAAAGAAAACATAAGTTTTTCAAGTCTTATTAATTTTTTACAAAGAACAGTTCCTGATTTTGGAAAAACATATAATCTATATTTAAATGATGGTGCAGGTGTTAATGTGTCTGCAAACCATAAATTAAATGAAGTTGCTTTTCAAAGAAATCTTAGTAGCCGTATGTCATTGGGAGGAGGAGGACATTTCACCCATACTTATACAAATACAGAAAGTCTACAAAAAAATCGGGAGTTAGTAGAAAAGTTAAGAACATCTAAAGCTTCAATTACTACAATAGCAGCGACTGCTGCTATTGCTGCTGCTGGCTTTTATGCAACTGGTGTTTTATTACCTTGGGCTGTTACTTGTACTGCAATTAGTGTTATTGCTTCAACTGCAGCAGCAGGTCTTTCGCTGGCATTAACAAATTATGATAAAGAAATGAGTAAAATAAATAAAGGTTTTTCAACATTATCAGCAACTATAACATTAGGTCACTCTCTAGGCAAAACAGCAAAAGCTATTTTATTAACTTTAACTACTACTGCCGCTCCATTATCTTGGGCTTTTCCAGCAGTTCTTGCATTAATTGCTACCTCTACAGCAATTAATGCTTGAATAGATGCAAGTAAGAAAGGAATATAATATGATTTCAACTAAAGACTTAATAGAATTAGCAATTATGTTGGTAGCGATATACATTTCAGCATTATTAGTTATATTTCCTTTGATGCACTGAGCAGTTAGCGTAGATTTAAAAGTTAAGTATAAATTGGTCGGAACTTTCATTAGTTCAAAATTTGATTTAGATAATTTTCCAATAATTTTAAAAGGAGACAAGGAAAAATTATTAACCTTTTATTTTTGAACGATTTTATTATCAATTATAACATATGTTGGTTTTTTATTTTTTATACCAAGTGATTCTAGCGTCTTTAAATTTTATATTATAGCTATGTCAATTTCTCTTTTATTAGCTCTGATTCTTGTTAGTTTTTTTATTTATCGAGTTAATAAGAAGTTAAAATTATTGAAGCTGTATTCAAAAAAATATATTATTGAATATTTTAAAAATGAAATTAAAAAGCATGAAACAACATCGGAATACAAACAATTTACTTTATATAATGAATGAAATGAAAAATTTTCATTCCACAATTGACGAATTCAATTTCAACAAAGAAGATTTCAAAAAAAACTAAAAGCTTCTAATTTAAAAAATGATTACTATAAACAATTCAAATTGTTTTTAAAATATCTAAGAATTAATGCTTATTTTATTAGTCAAACAAAACAAATAGATTCAATAAAAATTAAAACCGATAATCAAGAAATAAGTATAAAAGATTTAAAATCACTTTTAGTTGAAAATTTTATTGCTATGCTCCAAAATTCCTAAAAAAATAAAATCTGTTGTCAGTGTGATAACAGATTTTATTTTTTTGCTTTAACATTATTGCGTTTTTTTGAATTTTTAAATTCCTTTTTTTCAACGCTATCTTCTTTTACAACAGAAACATATTCTTTTCAAGTTCCATCTGGTTGCTCGTATTCTCTATAACCACACTTAGTTATAGTAAAATTTGAGCACCCACGACCCCTATTAAATTTAGATTTAATAAACACAAGACTGCCTTCACCACATCTTGGGCAAGGTATATCACTTGTTTTAGAATTTTGAATAACTTGTTTTACTGATTCTGATAATTCTTTATATAATTCACTTAATCAATGTTTATAATCGAATTTTCCTTCAGCAATTTCATCAAGTTTTTCTTCCATATTAGCAGTATAATTTAAGTTAAAAAATTCTAAGTATTTATCATATAAAAATCTTTCAGCTTCATATCCTTTTTCGGTAACTTCAAATGGTTTTCCTCTATGTGGTATGGCATATTCTCTTTCTTTTAACTTTGTTAAAGTTGGAGAATATGTTGAAGGTCTTCCAATTCCAAGTTCTTTAAGTTCTTTTATTAAACTTGCTTGATTAAACATTCTGGGAGGAGAAGTTTTAGCTTCTTCCATAATTATTAAGTCTTTTGATATGTCTATTGAAAAGTCTGCATTCATTTCAAAAGCAGGTTTATCAATATCAATTTCTTGGATTTCATCACCATTTTCGTCTAATTCAATATTTTCATCAGTATCGTTAGCTTTTAAACCATTATAACCTTGATCTAAAGTTTCTTTTCAAGATTGTTTAAATTCATACCCATTATTTCAAAAAGTTCAATTATGATAATAACCACTTGGTCCTTTCATTAATGATTTGATGGTATTTCACCAAATTAAGTTGTAAAGTCTTGCTGCATTCTTATCATCAACTATTGTCTCGATGTTATCGGGTCTTTGATCTAAATTTGTTGGTCTTATTGCCTCATGAGCTTCTTGTGCATTTGCTTGTGTTTTAACTGGAACTGCATCTTTAAATAAGCCATTTTTAAAATTTTTATTAATAAAGTCTTTTGCTTCAGCAGTAAATTCTGTTGAAAATTTATTTGAGTCAGTTCTTATATAAGTTATAAGACCTGCTTCATATAGTTTTTGTGAAGCAACAGTGATTTGAGCAGCACTCATTCTTAACTTACTAAATCCATCTTGAAGTAAACTAGCTGTTGAAAAAGGTTTAAAACTTCTAACTTCAAAAGGTTTTGATTTATATGACTCGCATTTAAATGTTGAGCTTAAATTTTTTAAAATGTTGTTGGCTTGTTCTTCAGAAACAAAATAAGTTTTTTCTGTATTGACAATTAAGTTGTTATCATCTCGGTGTAAGGTTAAATTAATATTTCTTTTTGAATCAATAACAAATATTTTTTTATAAATTATTTCTTTAAAAGCTTTAATAATTTTATCTCTTTGAACTAAAATATTAAGTGCAGGAGTTTGAACGCGACCAGCGCTTAATAATCCAGTGCCTTTTTGTAAGGAATTAGAAACCAAATACCCAATAATTTTGTCCAACATTTGTCTTGAAAGTTGTGCGTTAACTAAATTTTGATCAATATCTCTCATTTCACGGAATGCTTTAACAACAGCTGCTTCGGTGATTTCATTAAATGTTGCTCTTTTAATTACTTTTTTATCTTTGATAAATAAGTTAGAAAGATGTCATGCAATTGCTTCACCTTCTCTATCAGGATCAGAAGCCAATATTATTTCGTCTGCATTTTTACCAGCCTTAACAATTTCAGCAACGTTTTTCTTTTTTAATTTGTCAACAGTAAATTTTGGAGTTACTGTTTCAAAGTCAATACCAAGTGCTCAAGGCCCAGAATCAGATATTCTGTTGATGTGCCCCCCACTAGCCATGACTTCATAATTATTTTCAGGAAAGTTATCTTCTAAAAAATGCTTTATTTTATCTATTTTTGATGGTGATTCTAATAAGACTAATATATTTGACATTTACTTACCCCCTTCATCCAATATATTAAACACTATTTTTTGAAAGAAAAACAAAATTTTATAAAATTATTTTTTGCACAATAAAATATGTAAAGTATTTAAATAATATTTATTTAAAAAAATAATCAAGTAAATAATAATAACTAAAAATTAAATATTTTCAAAAATAAAAGTATAAAATTATTACCAATTAGTGAGGAAAAAAACATGACTGAAAAAATTAGATTGAGATATGCTCCATCACCTACAGGTTACTTACATATAGGCAATACAAGAACAGCTTTAATGAATTACTTATTTGCTAAACATTTTAATGGTGACTTTATAGTTCGAATTGAAGACACAGATCTTGAAAGAAATGTTGAAGGTGCTATTGAATCACAATTTGCAAACTTAGAATGATTAGGAATTGATATAGATGAATCATTTTTTAAACCAGGTAATGAATCATATGGAAAATATAAACAATCTGAAAAATTTAAAAGATATGAAGATTTTGCAAATAAACTTGTAACTCAAAAAAAAGCATACTTTTGTTTTTGTACTCTTGAAGAATTAGAACAAGATTATAAACAACAAGAAGCAAAAGGAATAGTTGCTACAAAATATTCTGGAAAATGCAAGTTACTTTTACAAGAAGAAATTGATAAAAAGATTTCTAACAATCAAGAATATTCAATAAGATTTGCTGTCATTGACGATCAGATTCATTTCGAAGACTTTGTTAAAGGGAATATTAGTTTTGATTCAAGTCAACTAGGAGATTTTGTGATTTTAAAATCCAACAAAATAGCTACATATAATTTCGCTGTAGTGGTTGATGATCATGATATGGATATAACACACGTATTAAGAGGTGAAGAACATATTTCCAATACACCAAGACAAATACTTATTTATAAAGCTTTTGATTGAAAAATGCCTGTATTTGGTCACATGTCATTAATAATTGATAGCTCAGGTAAAAAGTTATCAAAAAGAAGTGGTAATGCTTTATTTTTCATTGAACAGTATAAAAAACAAGGTTATTTACCAGAAGCTATGCTTAATTACATTTCATTATTAGGATGATCACCAAGTGGAGAAAAAGAAATTTTTAGTAAAGATGAACTAATAAAAATATTTGATGATAAAAGATTTAGTAAATCACCTTCAACTTTTGATATGACAAAAATGAAATGAATCAATTCTCAGTATATGAAAAAAATGAGTGATGAAAAATATTTAGATTTTGTTTTTAATTTTATAAATAAAGAAATATATGGTATTGAAAGCAAAAGCAAAGATTGAACAAATAAAATGTTGTTATTGTTTAAAAATGAAATAGAATTTGGAGAACAAATTAACGACCATTTAGATTTATTTTTTGTTGATAAGCAAATTTCATTAGAACTAAAATCAAAATTTAATGAAATATTAAATGCACCATTAGTACTTAATGCTTTTGAACAAGGATTAGTAAATATAAAAGAATGAACAATTGAGGAAATTAAAGAGCTTATTAAAGTAGTTTCTAATATTACTCAAACAAAAGGCAAAGAATTGTTTATGTCAGCTAGAATTGGATGTACAGCATCAGAGCATGGCCCAAGTCTTGCTGATGTGATATATTTATTAGGAAAAGAAAAAGTTTTAGATAATATTAAAAAAGTAAAGTAGGTAAAATGCAAAAAGTTTTTAGAGATAGTGTACATGGAGATATATTTTTTGAAAAAGATATGTTTGTCGAAATATTAAATACACCTGAAATGCAAAGACTTAGAAGAATTTTTCAACTAGGTGGTTCACAATTTGCTTTTTCGAGTGCTACACACACAAGATTTATGCATTGTATAGGTGTTTATGAAGTTGTAAACCAATTTATAAATCTTTCTCAATTCAATTCTATAGATGAAAAAGAAAAAGACTTGATTAAGTTAGCTGGTTTAATGCATGATATTGGTCATGGTCCCTTTTCTCACACATTTGAAAAAGTTTCAAATAAAAGTCACGAAGAATATAGCGCAGAAATAATTTCAAACAAGAAAGGAAACATACGACCAATATTAGAAAAATACCAAATAAATCCTGATGAGGTTATTTCCATTCTTAAAGGTAAACACCCTAAAAAACAATTAAATTTATTAATAAGTAGTCAACTAGACGCAGACAGAATTGATTATTTAAAGCGTGACTCTTATAATTGTGGAGTGAACTATGCTTCTTTAGATACTAGTTTTTTAATTCGCAATGCAAAACTTATAGATGATAAAATTGTCTATCCCATTAAAACTGTTTATGCAATTGAATCTTATTTATTGGGAAGATATCACATGTACAAACAAGTTTATGAACACAAAGCATCAATAGCTTTTGACACACATTTCAGAACCTTATTTTTAAGGTTAAAAGATTTATATGATCTAAATTTTAAATTTAAAGAAAAAAGAATTAGTAAATACTTTTATTCAATGTTTGATCGTGGAGAAATACCAGTAGATCTATATTTAGAATTAGATGATATGACAACAATTGATATTATTAAAAATCTTGTTAAAGAGAATGATGAAATTCTTTCAGACTTAGCAAATAGAATTTTAAATAGACAATTTTTTAATTTTAAAGTTGCTGATGAATTTAAAGCAAAAGAAATAAAAAATAAACTTAAAGCAAAAGGTTTGGATTTAAAATACTACTTTATAGAATTTAAACCTAAAAAAACTTTAATATATAAAGACGGAGTAATTGATGGTAAAGATCAAAGTATTTACATTCAAGATTGAAATGGTAAAATAAAATCTTTTAATGAATTTAGCTTATTAGCAAATACAATAAAAGAAATAGAGCATGAAAAAATTGCAAAAAAATACTTGTTTCCAAAAGAAATGGTTTAGAATATACATTTAGGAGGTTCAAAATGACAAATAAACAAAATATTGATTTAGCGTACGATTTTTTAAAAAAAGCAAAGGGTCCATGTAAATTATTGGAAGTTTGAGAAGGAATTAAAGCTCAGGTTATTAACAACAAATCAGATGAAAACGAAACAATTGCTGATTTATATAGCGAAATGATTTTAGATAGTAGATTTGCTTTAAGTAAAACGCAAGGTTGAACTGTTGCTGATGGTAAAAAAGTTGAAAACATCAAAACAGAATTAAAAATAACCCCTAAAAAACCAAAAGATAAATCAGAAGAAGACTCTATTGATGATGAAGACGAGGACTTAGAAGTCTATGATGAACTTTTTGTTGAAGAAGAGGAAGAAGAAACTATTCAAGTTTTTTATAACGAAGACGAAGATTAATATATAATTAAAAAAGTTGTTGACTTTTATGTTTTAACAACTTTTTATTTTGAAAGGATATTATGGCAAAATATATTTTTATTACAGGAGGAGTTGTTTCTGGTCTTGGAAAAGGAATTACAGCATCTTCTTTAGGGACTATTTTAAAAGCAAGTGGAGTTAAAGTTTATATGCAAAAATTTGACCCATATTTAAATGTTGATCCAGGAACAATGAGTCCATACCAACATGGTGAGGTTTTTGTGACTGAAGATGGTGGAGAAACTGATTTAGATTTAGGGCACTATGAAAGATTTATTGATGTAAATTTATCTAAATTTTCATCCAACTCAGCTGGTAGAATATATAAAGATGCTATTAATGCTGAAAGAAGAGGGGATTGAGGTGGCCAAACAATACAAGTTGTACCACACATCACTAATTCAATTAAAAACAAAGTTTATCAAGCAGCTAAAACAAGTGGTGCTGATGTGGTTATAACTGAAATCGGTGGAACTGTTGGTGATATTGAATCACAACCCTTTATTGAGGCTATTAGACAAATAAGAATGGAAGAGGGAAAAGAAAACGTAATTTTTATTCATGTTGCTTTACTTGTTTATTTACAAACTTCAAAAGAATATAAAACTAAACCAATTCAAATGTCAGTAAAAGAGTTATTGTCATTAGGTATTCAACCAGATATTGTTGTTCAAAGAACTGATAAACCTTCATCAGGTGATATAAAAAATAAAATTTCGTTATTTTGTAATATACCATCATCACATGTAATTGATGCGGTTGACAGAAGTTCTATATATGAAGTTCCAATTGACATGTTTGATCAAAATCTTCATGAAATAGTAATAAAACAATTAAACTTAAAAACAACAAAAACAAATCTTCAACCATGAGTTAATTTTGTTGAAAAAATAAAAAAATCTTCTGAAGAATTTGAAGTTACTTTTGTTGGTAAGTACATTGAATTACAAGATGCTTATCTTTCTGTTATTGAATCACTAAAAATTGCTGGTTATGAATATAATAGGAAACTGAAAATTAATTGAATTCAAGCTGATAATATGACTCAAGAAAACTATGAAGAAATTTTAAAATCTTCAAAAGGTATTTTAGTACCAGGAGGATTTGGAGACAGAGGGATTGAAGGGATGATTCTTGCTGCTAAGTATGCAAGAGAAAATAACATTCCATATTTAGGTATATGTTTAGGCATGCAAATTGCTACAATATCTTATGCAAGAGATGTTGCTGGATTAAAATCTGCACACTCAACTGAATTTGATCAACACACAAAACAACCTGTTTTTGATTTTATAAAAGGTATTGATATAGAAAATCTTGGAGGAACTTTAAGATTAGGTCTTTATGAAACTCAAGTTAAAAAAAATACTCTATTAGAAAAACTTTATGAAAAATTAAATTTTTCAGAACGTCATCGTCATAGATACGAATTTAATAATGAGTTCAAAACAAAACTTGAACAAGCTGGATTAGTGTTTTCTGGAATTTACAAAGAACTTAATTTAGTCGAGGTTGTTGAACTACCAAATCATAAATTTTATATAGGTTGTCAGTTCCACCCTGAATTTACTTCAAGACCCAATAAACCAAACCCATTGTTTAGAGGTTTTGTAGAAGCAATTGTTAAAGAATAAAAAAAAATCTCGCTTGAGATTTTTTTATTTTATTCAAAATCTTTTATAATTGTGTTTTCCATTACTGCGAACATCTTCTAAAACCCCACCATTTTTAATAATAACTTTTTCTGATGCTAAATTTGTATCTAAGCAAGTAATTAAAACTTGATCAATTTTTTCTTTTTTGCAAATTTGCAATACTTGAAAAAGCATTTTGCTTGCAACACCTTTATTCCTATGTTTGGGAGAAACAGCATAACCAATATGCCCACCATAATTTAAAAGATAGTCATTAAGAGAAAGTCGCAAATTTATTAAACCTAACAAACTATCTGTTTCATCAACTGCTAAAAACTGTCTAAAAGACACTCAATTATTTTTACCAACACCTTTATTTACAAAATCAATTCAGTCAATAGTATTTTTAAAATCTAATAAATCAGCTGAACCTTGGACCCCATCAACTGATTCGCCAGAAAAAATAAAATCATTTTTTAATTCTTCTAATTGATTTAAGTATTTAATTTGTGGTTTTACTATTTTTATTCTCATACTTCTCTTTATTAAATTTTATATTAAGATTATAATCTATTTAGTTATAAAGCAGGAGGTATTATGTCAAATATTATTGAAATAAAAGATCTAGAAAAAAAATTTAAAGAAAAAATTGTTTTTAAAAATTTAAACCTTAATATTAAAAAAGGTGAAAAAGTAGCTATTATGGGTTCTAATGGGTGTGGTAAAACGACTTTAGTCGAAATGATTGCACAATTTGATAAACCTACTAGCGGAGAAATAAAAATAAACATTCAAGGAAATTTTAAAAATGAAATAGGCATTCAACTTCAAACTGGTGAGTGACCATCTGGAGTCACTCCACAAGATATGCTAATTTTTTATAGAAGCGTTTATCCAAAATTCACACCAGAGTGAGAAAAAGAAATTTCCACTGTTTTTGATATTCAAGATTTTATAAAAACACCATTAAAAAAGTTATCAGGTGGTCAAAGACAAAGGTTCAATGCGATGATATCTGTTATGAATAATCCTCAAATAGTCATACTTGATGAATTAACTACTGGATTGGATATGGAGTTACAAAATAAAATAATAGATTTTTTCAGCAAAAAATTAACTGAACTTAAACAAACACTATTATTAGTTTCTCACCATCCTGAAGAAGCAGAAATTTTGTGCAACAGAATTATAATTATAGCTGAGCAAAAAATATTTTTTGATGAAAAAATAAAAGATGTTATGAAAAAGTATGGTTCCTTAAGATCTGTAATGAATTTATTTTTTAAAGGAGAATTGAAAAATGAAATTAAATAATTTAAATTTTAAAAACCAAAGTAGTATTTTTAAAAACTTAAATCTACTTGTTTTTAAATCTTTTATAAAAGACTCAAGGAATTATGTATTCATGATAATTATGCCAATATTTTTAACAACAATATTTTTTTATGTTTTTGATAAAAGAGGGGCAACAGTTTTTAGTTATGCATTATTGCCTTGCTTAACAATCATAACATCTTTGACACCTTCAATAGTTGAATGAAAAAATTCAGTATTTTTAAAAAGAATAGATATTACTGGAGTAAAAAAAAGTATGTTTATTGCTTCAGTTTGATTTGTATACTTGTTGGCTGGTATAGTTTGTTATCTGATAATTTTAGTTTATGGATTAATATTGGCTTCAGTTTCTTTAAAAGGGAAAGATTTTATAGAATTTCAGCATATGTTTTCAACTATAAAATATGGATATTTAGTTTTGTCAATATTTTTAGTTTGTATAACTTCAATTGCAATTGCAACGTTTCTTGGAGGATTAGCTAATGCTCCAGGAGCAATACAGGGTATTGTAATGATAGTTTATTTTATTACAATGTTTTTATCTGGTGTGATGTTACCCCCACAATTAATATATTCAAGTAAAGTTTTAGTTATTGCTACATATCTTATTCCTCATAAATATTGTGTATTTTTATATTTGCATGCAATGAATCCTGGGGGTTGAAAAGATATAGTGAAAATCATGCCTACTCAAAATCCAATGTCATTTCAAGGTGCATATAATAGTTTTACACATTCTTGACAACCAATAATAGGATCAATATCAGCATTAATATTATTATTTATAATTACAATTAAAACATTTAAATGAACTGCAAAAAGATAATTATTTTTTAAAAAACTTTTAAAAGTTGTATAATCATAATGAATAAAAGAAAAAGAGGATAAAATGACAAGAATTTATAGTAAAAGATTAGTTAATGCTACTGCTATGGTTAAAGCAGCTCATGAAAATAAATATGCAATTGGACACTTCAATATCAATAACTTAGAATGAACTAAAGCTATTTTAGAAGCTGCTCAAGTTTCAAACACACCAGTAATATTAGGGACAAGTGAAGGTGCTATTAAATATATGGGTGGCCCAATTACAGTTGTAGGAATGGTTAATGGACTGTTAGAAGAATTAAATATATCAGTTCCAGTTGCTTTACACTTAGACCATGGTCAATCAATTGAAATGGCTAAAAAATGTATTTTAGCTGGTTATTCATCAATTATGTTCGATGGATCTCATTTACCTTATGAAGAAAATCTAGCTAAAACAAAAGAAATTTTAATTTTTGCTAATGAACACGAAGTTTCAGTTGAAGCAGAAATTGGTTCAATTGGTGGGGAAGAGGATGGAGTTGTTGGTAATGGTGAACTTGGTGATCCAATACAAGCAGCAGAAATTTCTAAAACAGGAATTGCAATGTTAGCAGCCGGAATTGGAAACATTCATGGTAAATACCCAGAATGATGAACAGGGTTATCATTTGATACTTTAAAAGATTTACAAGCAGCATGTAACATGCCTATGGTGTTACATGGTGGAAGTGGAATTCCTCAAGATCAAGTTATTAAAGCTATTTCATTAGGAATCTCAAAAATCAATGTTAATACTGAATTGCAATTAGCTTTTAGAGATGCTACAAGAAAATATATTGAAGCTGGAAAAGATCTTGATGATGCATCAAAAGGATTTGACCCAAGAAAATTATTAAATCCAGGTTACCAAGCGTTAAAAGAAACTTTTAATGAATTAACTGGTTGATTTGGGTGCCAAGGTAAAGCTTAATAAAAGTTTTAATGCAGCAAAAAATGCTGTATTTTTCATTTCTTTTTAAATAATTGTTATATACTTATAAATGTACTGAAATTATCTAAAATGATAACATAGTGTGAAAGGAGATACATTATGCCAAAAAAGGATATTCAACCAAAATACTTTGAAGAAGCAAAATTTACTTGTACAACTTGTTCAAATAAATTTATTTGTGGAACAACTAGAAAAGAAGAGGTAAGGGTTGACGTTTGTTCAAACTGTCACCCATTCTATTCAGGAGCTACAAACTTTGCTAACACAACAGGGCGTGTTGAACAATTTAAATCTAAATTTGCAAGAAAAGACGAAATTAATACATCTGTTCAGGAAGCATCTAAAAAGCAAAAACAAGAAAATAAATCAAAAGACAAAAAATAGAAAAAGTCAGCAATGGCTTTTTTGTTTTATAACACTTTAAAATAATACCCTTTTGTTTTAAAATTAAAAATAGTTATAAGTCATTTAGAAAGGGGTATTTTATGTCATACAAAGTTAAGGATTTTGCCCCTATTTTAAAAATTGATAGTATAAAAAAAGTTAACTTTTCTAATATAAGTGGGGAAACTACAAATATTTACTTATCTGAATCAGAAGATAAAGCTTTAAAAAAAATATTATTAGGAAAAATTAAAAATAAGTCAGGCAGATTTAGAATTGATGAAATTGATGTTATTAATAAAAGCTTTGTTAAGCGCAAAGTTGAATTCATAACACCTGACAAATGAGTTAATCGTTTTGTACCGATTAGAGTCATATTAGTTTTTTCTTTGTTTTTTGATCTTAATTTCTTAAAAAAAGCCAGAATAAATCATACCGATAAAAAGTATGAATATTTATCTTTAGTAGATTCTAAAAATGATGTAAGTGATTTAAAAGTAAGAAATGAAGTAAATAAAGCAATTGAAAAATATTTAAAATCTGTTGCTGATAACCATAAAAAGTTAAACAAAAATTTGTTAAATCAAATTTCAAATATAAATGAAAAAAAATCAGAAGCTATTTTTGAAGAATTTCCACCACAAATAAAAGTTATAGCAAAAGCTATTTATGATAATGAATTTGAAATACTATTTAATAAAAAGTTATTAAAGTTTAATCAAGTTTTGTTTGATAAAATAAACTCTATAAATGACATAAGAGACGCATGTCCTTGTGAATATAATGCGAAAAGATCTAAAAATAAACTTTTAAGAAAAAAATCTCACCTTTTTAAATTTGCTCAAACAAAGTACATAGTAACTAAACAAGCAAAGTTTATAGCAATAAACATAAACGATACTAGATTAAAAACTATAAAAGCAACTTTTCAAAAAAGAGAATTAAAAAAACAATTAAAATTTGAATTAAGTAAGTTCTACAAAACATTTAATGTTTCAAAAGAAATGAGTCAAAAAGTATCATTTGAAATGAATAACTGACAAAAAATTATAGAAGATTTATTTTTTGAAAACTCAAAAGTGGAAAACATTTTTATTTTGGATTTTGTTAAAGAAGAAACAAAAAGATTAAGAGAATACGTTGTAAATAAAATACATAATGATTATCATAAATTAATATTTACTGTTGAAATAGAATATGGTAATAAAAACGAATTTGCTGCACTTAAAAAACATTATAAAAAAAAGGTTAAATCTATTTTTATACAATCAATAAATATAATTAATAAAACAACTAAAAGATTAGACCTTAATTTTGAATGATGATTGAAAAGTAGTTTTAAAATTTCTTCTTTAAACATAATTTATGCAAAAATTTTAAAAGCAATTAATATGGGTAAAAAAAATATTATATTTTCTGACTTTCTTCACTTACTAACAAATAACGATTTCAAAACTTTAATGAAGTCTATTGAAAAAATAAATGAGTTTTATCCAGATGTATCAATAACTATTCTACATTCTAAATTAAAAACATTGCAAGATCTTCACCCCAAAACTTTAATATATGCAACAATTAAAAACGAGATGAAAAGAACTAATGTTTTAGATTTATTAAATGAAAAGTATCAAGAAATATTTGATGGTGAACTATTTTCATCAAACAAATTAGAATTTACAAAAAGTAATGATCAACTTATTAAAATTGAAAATAGGTTATGAAATATAAAAGTATCAAGTAAAATTAAAAATGGATATTTATTAATAAACCCATTTGAAGTAGAAACAGATTTTATAGAAGATAAATCACTTCCTTTAAACATAAAAATAATTAAAAATTCAAGATTTAATGACAAAAATATTTATTGTGGAATTACCACAAATAAAGCAAGGATATTTTTTTACGAAAATAAAAAAAGTTATGAAAAAGACCAAAAATTGACGATTTATTTAAAAAACCAATCAGTGATTTCAATTATAAACAAGGAGGAAGATAATGCATAAGTTATTAATAAATAAAATTAAAAAATATAAATCTATAATAATTGCTAAACATGTTAAGCCAGATTGAGATGCGCAAGGTAGTTCAATGGGATTAGCCTATTTAATTCAACAGAACTTTCCAGAAAAACAAATATATATTCCTGGTGATAGATTAGATGATAATAAAGATTTTTTAGCTAATGAACTTACAGATGAAATAATTAAAGTATCTTTAGTTATAACTGTTGATACAGCAGTTAAAGAGAGGATTGACTTTAATAAGTTTGACTTAGCAAAAGAAACATTTAAAATTGATCATCACATTAATATTGACTCATATGCTGATTTTGAAATAGTTGATGAGAATGCAATTGCTTGTACTCAAGTTATAACTTTGTGAGCTAATAAAATGAAACTTAAATGATGTGCAGAAGCTGCTAATAATCTTTACAAAGGACTTTTAACAGATAGTGGTAGATTTTTATTTCCTAATACTAAAGCTTCAACTTTTGAAGCTGCAAGAATACTATTAGAAAATGGTACTAACTTAAAAAAAATTCATGATAGTTTATATGTTTCTGACTTAAAGAAAAAACAGTACTTAAATTATGCTTTCTCAAAACTTGAAGTTACAAAAGAAGGTGTTGGTTGAATTATAATAAATAAAGCAGATCAAAAACTCTGAAATTATAATTATGAAGACTATAAATCTGCTTTAGGAACAATGAGTGGCTTAAATGAAATTAAAATTTGAGCATTAATCATTGAACTAGAAGATGAAATAAAAGTTTCATTAAGAAGTAGAGATTTTGAAATTGATAAAGTAGCAAACAAATATAGTGGTGGTGGTCATAAACTTGCTAGTGGATGTAAACTAAATAAAATAGAAGATTACAAAAAACTTGTAATTGATCTTAAAAAAGTTATTAAAGAAGGAAATAAGTAATGATACCTAAAAATGAATTTAATATACCTAAAAACAATTTAGGTTGAATAGAACTAATAACTGGATGTATGTTTGCTGGTAAGACAGAAGAGTTTATAAAAAGGTTAAATAGACATGCATATGCGAAAAAGAATATTATAACTTTTAAACCAATAATTGATGATAGATATTCAAAAGAAAATGTTGCTTCTCATTCTGGAACTAAACTAATATCTAGTCCTGTTAAAGATACAAATGAATTAAAAAAAATTTTTGCTAAACAAAATGCCATTAATCCTATTGATGTTGTTGGTATTGATGAAGTTCAATTCTTTGACGAAGCAATAGTTGATTATGTTAATGAATTAGCAGATAGTGGAATAATTGTTATAGTTACTGGACTAGACAAAGATTTTAAATGTGTCCCTTTCAAAAATGTTGATAGATTACTACCATTAGCTGAAATGGTTGATAAGTTGACAGCGATTTGTGTAAAGTGTGGAAACTTTGCAAACCGAACACAAAGAATTATAGATGGAAAACCAGCTAAATGGTCGTCTCCTTTAATATTAGTTGATGGGAACGACAGCTATGAAGCAAGATGTAGAAATTGTTATATTTTAAACAAGGAGAAATAAAATGAACCCTAAAACATTAGAAGCATTGGAAGCAATGCAAAAAAGAGTTCATCAAATAGATGAGAGTTTACAATCTTCAGAAGTTATTTCGGATGTTAAAAAATTTACACCCTTAAATAAAGAAAGAGCATCTTTAATTGAAGTTGTTGATGAGTATATTAAATACAATGAAGTAATAAAGAATATTGAAGAAGCTAAACAAATAATTAGTGAAGAAAAAGATCCAGAAATGCTAGAGTTAGCAAAAATGGAATTAAGTGAAAACGAAAAAATTGAAAGAAAAATAGTTGCAATAATTGAAGAAATGCTGCTTCCTAAAAACCCGAATGATGACAAAAATGTAATTATTGAAATTAGAGGAGCAGCTGGTGGAGATGAAGCTAATATCTTTGCTGGTGACTTAATGAGAATGTATAGAATTTATTCTGAAAAACAAAATTGAAAAATAAATATACTAGAGTCATCTTCTTCTGAAGCTGGTGGTTTTTCACAAATTTCATTTATGGTTAAAGGTGAAAAAGTTTATTCTAAACTTAAATTTGAGTCAGGTGCGCATCGAGTACAAAGAATACCAAAAACAGACACTAAAGGAAGAATACAAACATCAACTGCTACAGTTGCTGTTTTACCTGAAATTGATGAAGTAGAAATTGAAATTAAAAACTCAGACCTTAGAATTGATACTTATAGATCATCTGGAGCAGGTGGGCAAAGTGTTAATACAACAGATTCAGCTGTTAGAGTTACTCATATTCCAACAGGAATTGTAGCAGCTTCACAAGATGAAAGAAGTCAATATGCAAATAAAGATTTAGCTATGGCTATGCTTCGAGCAAGAGTTTATGAAGCTGAAGTTGAAAAACAACAAGCCCAAGCTGACGCAACTAGAAAAAACGCCGTTGGAACTGGGGCTAGAAGTGAAAAAATTAGAACTTATAATTACCCTCAAAATAGAGTAACAGATCATAGAATAGGATTAACACTTAATAAACTAAATCAAGTTATGGAAGGAAATATTGAAGAATTTATTATTGCTTTAGTTAACGAGGAACAAAGAGCAATAGTTGAAGAACAATTAAAGCAAAATGATAATTAAAAGTGCAATTCAAGCTTATGAGTTAATTAAGAATGATTTTACTATTTTTTCAAAGTCTGATGCTTATGAGTTAATTGAACATATTTCTAAAAAAAAATATGATCTTTTGGTTTTAAATCCTAATGAAGATTTACAAGTAAATTTTTTTCGTAAATATTTAAAAATAAAAGTAAAACTTAAAAAGGGTGTGCCGATAGCTTACATAACTAAAAATAAAATGTTTTGTGGTTTAAATTTTAAGATAAATAACAAAGTTTTAATTCCAAGAAATGAAAGTGAATTAATTGTTCAGTATGCTTGTAACTTTTTAAAAAACAAAAAAAATATTAAAGTATTAGATCTATGTTGTGGAAGCGGTTGTATTGGAATAAGCACTGTTTATTTAAATTGAAAAAGTATTAATAAAATAACTTTTACAGATATTTCAAAAGCTGCTTTAAAAATAACAAAACAAAATCATAAGTTATTAAATCTAAAAAATAATGTTAAATTTATAAAAGGTGATTTTTTAGACCCTTTTATTAATAAAGAAAAATTTGATTTAATTTTATGTAATCCCCCGTATATAAAGTATGGAGATTTAAATATTTCTGATAGCGTTTTTAAGTATGAACCACATAAATCTTTATTTGCAAAAGAAGAAGGTTTGTATTTTTACAAGAAAATGTTTGCTAATATAGAAAAATTAGTAGACATATCTAAACCATTTAATATAATTTTTGAAATTGGTTGAGATCAAAAAGAAAAATTAGAAAAATTGATATCATTAAATCCAAATATAAAATACGAGTTTAAACAAGACTTTTCAAAACTTTGAAGAAATCTTATAATAAGTAATAAGTAGGAGATATATGCAAAAACAAAAAATAGCTTTAAAATCTAAAATGTTAAATTTTAGGATTAAAGACACAAATGAAGATTTCCAAAAATTTAATGCATACTTATATAAAGTATCATTTTTTAATATAATTATTTTTTGTTTAACTATAATTCCAATAATAGTTTTCAGTATTACTTTTTTTGTAGATGTCAATTTAAAATTCTATTTCGATCATTATAAAGAACTGTCAATAATTGTAGATTTACCTTCAAAACAAACGATTCTAACCCCATTAGCAATATCGTGAGTTTTTATTACTTTTTGCTTAATGCTTATTTTGTTTTTAAAACCAGTTATAACATCAAAAACAATAAGCAACGGATATAAAAATTTGTATTGAGTTATTCTTTTATTATTTGAAATTACAGTATTTTTATTAGCAGCTATATCACAATATTCGCACAATCAATATCAAAACTTTTTTGATTTTCAACCATTATTAGCTCCAGATGAATTAGGTAATGAAATTTTTAAAGATGTTACAACGTTCTTTGCAAAACATAAACAAAATTCTTATAAGTGGGTAACAACTGATTTGTTATGGTGATTTCTTTTTTTACAATTCGCTGTAGTTTTTATGATGTCTTTAAGTATTCAAAACTCGATAGTTCTAGATGTTGACCAACTAAATATTGATAACTACATTACTTACATCAATAAAAAACAAAAAAAAATAACATCTTCTAGAATTAAAGAAATTTTTTCAAAAGTGTTTAATAATTCTGATAGAACCTTAGCGGCTTGAACAATAATCACAGCTTTTTGTATTTTAATACCTTCTTTAACTTATATTTTTTTAACATCTTTTAATTCAACAAATATAGCAAAACTATCCTCTTTTATTGATTCATTCCCTAATTTTGCTAGACAATTTGACACTTCAAACCAACTAGTCAATGGATATGAAAATTTAATAATATTTAGTAATAAGTATTTTGCATATTCTTCATTGCCTGTGATTATAATTGGCATAGCTCTTTCAATATTAGTTTATTTTGTTTCTGTTTTAACAAGAGGTAATAGTAATTCTCAACAAATATTTATTTTTCAATATGGTTTAACAGGTGTTATGTTGTTGTTAGTTCTGGGTGTTATATTTTATTCAGAAATAGAAATTAGTTCATTATTAAGCACATGAAATGAAAATAAAGATAACTCAACAATCGGAATCAATTATTTAAATAAAGTTAAGGTAGTAACTGGAGACAATTGAGAACAAATTAACAATCATTTCAATATTGATAAATTTTATAAGCCAGTAATTTTTAAAATTGTTAGCCCAATTAACATTTTTTCACAATTTATTGTTTTGACATCAACTCTTATAACAAGTTTTGCTATTGTTGGAAAAAACATTTATGATAAATCTAATTTTAAAAATAATCTAAAATCTAAACTAACACAAGCGAGAAATAAATAGTATGTTAAATAACTTACAAATAAGTGATGCAATAAATAGACTTTTAAATCAAGAATTAGTTATTATTCCAACTGATACAATTTTTGGAATTTCAGCTATTTATTCAAGTTCTAACATCAATAAAATTAATAAAATTAAAAAAGCAAAAATATCCAAACCTCTTATTGTTTTAATAAGTTGTACTTCACAGCTTGAAAAATTAGGTATTCATGAAAAACTATTATTACAAGAAAAAATAACATATATTGTTGAAACAAAAAATAAAACTACTCTTGCAATAAGAATGATTAAAAGAAAAGATATAAAAAAAATAGTTGATTCAGTAGGACCAATAATATCAACAAGTGTAAACTTTCATGGCAAAGAAACTATAAATACAGAAAAGGAATTAATTGGATTTAATAAAAACATTCAAGTTTTTTTTGATAAAGAACCAGATGACATACACCCATCTAAAATTTATAATACAATTACAAAATTATGAGTAAGATAAATAAAATGATAGATAGTTTAAATTTAGCAGAATGATTAGTGTTTGAAGATAACTTAGCAAAAGTTGATCCAAAAAAATTGCAACAGTTTCACCTTTGTTTTCCTCAGTACACAAAATACTTAAACAAGAACATTTTAAACATAAAGAATGACGCTAATTTTATTATTCAAAAGTACCCTTTTGTAAATCAATTAAATGATCAAATTTTATTCGATATATCACAAAGAAATGAACTGATTAAACAAATTGTAAAAATTTCTATTAAACAAAGAAGTTCTAGTGAAATAAGATTTCCAGATGAAAGTTATGATAATAAAAAGATTGCAACATATGCTAAAACACTTATTAAAAACTTAAATAATTTTATTTATAAAAATAAAATAAATAAATTTTGAACTGATGTTGTTTTAATTAACAATAATAAAATAACACCTTATATAAGTAACATAGAAATAATTTGTACAAATGGAAAAGAATACTTTATATTATTATTAAAGTTTTCTAAATCCCCATATATTGATAAATATAAATATGAATCAGAACTTATTAATAATACTATTAGTGAGTTATTTAATATTAAAATAAAAGAAACAATACTTTTAAACATAATGTCTGAGCAAGCTATCTGTAAAATTTAGATTAGGTTTTTTAAAGGTTAAAAGGTATAATTAATTAAGTTATATTTACAAGGAGAACAATGAAAAAAGAATACGACATAATTTTTGATTATAAGGACAATAAACATTTCAACCAAGATTTAAATGGCCTAATAAGAAAATCTAATAATGAAAATTTCGAAAAGTGAATTTTCAAAAATAAAAATTTAAACAACTTTTTACCAGTTACAATTATTAATGAAAAAAACGAAATTATTGCAGCTTTAGGAATTACAAAATTTGAAATTTTTATTGGTGATGAAAAATGCACAGCAATTCAATTAGGTAACTTATTTTTGAAAGAAGCTCATAAACATGAAAATCTTGAAGTTGAATTAATTAATGCAGCAATAGATAAATACTCAAATGTAGTAGACATTATTATTTCATTTTCAAATGATATTGATGAGCATATTTATGAACAAACTAAGTTTAAAAAAACTAAAGAATACCTTTATTTTTTAAATTGAAAACACAATGAAGACACTGTTAGAAATAAAATTAAAAAACTTGATTTAGATTTACTACAAGACTTTGAAATTATGACTGAGAAAATCAAACACTCAACTAAACAATCTTCACATTTAGATTCTAAGTTTGATAGTTCTATTAAAACTTTTAATATTTTAAAATATTTCTCAAATGATACATATCATATACCAAGTTTAGATGTTGTTGTTTGTTATAAATATAATAAAGATGTTTTTGATCTTATTTCGATTTTTGCGCATGATAAAGTAGATATTGAATACTTACTAAAAATTATTGTACCAAAACATATTAAAAGAGTAGACTTTGGTTTTATTCCAGATTTAAAAGAAGGTTTACACATAGCTAATACAGACATTTTTGTTAGAAGTTCTGAAAACAAAATTAAATCGACTCTTTGAACAAAAGAAATTACAACAAATATTAGTGACAGCAAAATAATATTCCCAATTTTATCTAGACAAAAATAAAAAGGTAATTATGAAAAATCACAAAAAAATAAAGTCTTACAAAATATTGATTAAAAATCACAAAAAAATTTTTCAAAAAATTGTTTTTGATGTAGGCTTTGATAATTCACAAGTTAAAAAAATATTTAAACTATCTCAAAAAAATATTATTTTGAGACTTTTTTTAAATGTCATAACAATTGAAAAAAAACACTTAAGCAGTTTTTATAATGAAGCAGTCTTTTTATTAATAATATTTTGATTTATTGACAACGATTTTGAATATAAAAAAAATCAAGATCAATTTAATTTTCAAGTAAAGTTAAAAAAATTTTTAAATAATTTAACTATAAGTAGTGATTTAAATTTAGAAGAAGAAATTTTAAAAAGTTATGATACTGAAGATTTAAAAAAATCACATAATGATATTCTTAATAAACATAATTGATTTAAACTATGTGGAAACATATTCGCATCCATTAGTTTAGAAAAAAATCAAGAACTTTATAACTATGGATATTTAGTGTCATTGTTTATTTTTATTTCTTTTCAGTATAAAAAAATAAACATAGAAAACTCTGAAAATTTATACATTTATAAACTTAATGCAAATACTAAGTTAAATGAAGCTACAATGAAATTATCACCAATGCAATTCAATCATTTAATATTGAAAACAAATCATTGATTAGAAAAAATTAAGTTAGACAAAATTATTAGCAAAGGATAATATTATGAAAAAACCAATAGTAGTAACATCATCACTAATTTGCATATTCTTAACTGCTTTTTTACTATATTTAGGCTTGAATGTAGGTTTAACATTTCTTTTTAAAACACCCATTACACTTATTTCTGTTTTGGTTTCTACCCACATTTTAGCTATATTGTGAAGTTTTGTGATTTTAGGTAATAAAAAAAGAAGAATTGAAACAAGAATAAGGTGAACAATTTATATATGTCTTGTGCCCTTTTTTGGTATTGTTTCATATTTATTTTTTGGTAGACCTTACAAATATAAAAAAAATAAACTTTACAAATACAAAAATGATAAGCATTCTAATTTTATGGATATACAAAATTCTCTTGAAAATTTATCTGATTTAACTAAACAAAGCCCTCAATTTAAAAGAGCATTTATATCATCGCTTAAGCAACAAAATCAAAATATTTACAAAAATTTTAAAGTTGATTTTTTAAAAAATGGAAATGATTATGTTCAAACTTTATTATCTGAACTTAAAAAGGCTAAAAGATATATATTGATAAATATGTTTATAATCGAAGAAAGCGAATTTTTGGATCGTGTTTCAGAGATACTGATTAAAAAACTTAAAGAGGGTGTTGAAGTTTATATTATTTATGATTTCTTAGGATGTTATAATCAATTTAGAAATACAAAGAAAAAACTTAAATTAGCTGGAGCAAAAATGTTGGGATATTCACCTGTGCATTTCCCTTTTATTGTTTGAAAAGCAAATTATAGAAATCACAGAAAAGACATTGTCATTGATGGTTTTTATGGTTTTGTTGGTGGAATTAACATTGGAGATGGTTATTGTAATATAGGATCTAAATTTGGATACTGAAACGATTCAGCTTACAAAATTAGTGGAGAAGTAGTTAAAGAAATAGAAAATATATTTATTCGTGACTGAAATTTTTACAGCAAAAAGAAAATTGACAATCTTTTTTTAAAAACAATTTTTCATGAAAAAATTGAAAATAATCCAAAAGAATTTATTCAAGTTGTTGCTAATGGACCAAATCACCCTCGATCTACTCATTTAGATGTTTTGCTTTCATTGATAAATTCAGCTCAAAAATCTATATGAATAAAAACACCATATTTTATTCCACCCCCAGAATTATTAGATGCACTTTGTTTAGCTGCTAATTCTGGTTTGGATGTTAGGTTAATGATTCCTGGAAAGACTGATAAGTTTATGATTTTAGATGTATCTAAAAATAGAACTAAAAAATTGTTTGAGAGTAAAGGTAAAATTTATTCTTTAAATAATACTTTTCTACATGAAAAAACTTTTATTTTTGATGATTCAATTAGTTTTGTTGGAACTACAAATTTAGATTATAGAGCACTTTTTTCAGATCAACAAACAATGGTTTTAGTTAAATCAGAAGAGCTAAATAAAAAATTAAAAAATAAAATGGAACATGATTTTAATATCGCATACAAATACTCTAAGGTGCCATTAAAACATGCCAAACCACTTAAAAGATTAATTATTAAAATTTTTAATGCGATAGCACCAATTCTTTAAGGAGGATTTATGGTTAAAAAAATTTATGATTATGTCAATGATCAGTACTTAATAATCAAAAGCTATTTTTTAATTTCTAATTATGATTATGAAATTTGTGATTTTATTAAAAAAAATAACTTAATTACAAATATAGCTCAGTTAAAAGAAACTATTGCTATTTTAAACAAAACAACTTTAGTTAATGACTCAAGTTTTGAATTAGAATTAAACAATAGAAAACTTATTTTAATATTTTTGTTAAATGTTCTTTTAGAACTTTATACAAAGTCAAGTTTTGCTGAAACAGTTAATAAAGCAATTTACAGTTTCTACATAACTATTTTAAACGAAAATAAAGATTTAATAGTATCTTCTAACAAGCCAATTATTCTAGTTTTTAAAAACCTAGAATACTTTGAAAAGCAGTCTTTAAAAAATCAATGTAAAACCCTTAAAGAGTTTTTAAATTTTTACTACAAAGATAAAAATTTTTTATTGGCTTTTAATAAACATATTAATTTATTACAAATAATTGAAAAAATAATAAGCTAATTTTTAGTTTAATATTTCTGTAATATGTTAATTGAATATAATTAAAAATGCAAGAACTTTAAAAGCGCTTGCTTTTTATTTTTTTTTTGTTATGATTTGAAATAAGACAAAGGAGTTTTTATGAAAAAATATAAAAATAATTTGAATATTAAGTTAGATTTAACTTTTTTTATAGATACTCCGTTGTCTATGAAAAGTATTTTTTTAAATAAGCAATTAAAACAGACCGTTATTAATCAAACAATAACTACATCTTTTAGCTAATGAATCAGTGTAGTTGTATTTTAAAATACATTACTAAGAAAATATTTATTTTTCTTTATATATAATTCCATAATATTTATATATAAAGAAAAATTATAAAATCATTTAACTTAGTAAGACTAAGTTTTTTTTGTTTAATCTGCAATTTATTTTTCATTTATTAGAAAGGATAAAAATGGAAATAATAAAAGAAGAGCTTGAAAATTTAATCGAAAAAGTTAGCGACAACCCTTTAAATAAAAAATCAAGCCATAAAATATTATATCAAATAAATCATGGTTTTCAAGAATCTGTTTTAATTTTGGATGAATTTTGCAAAAAGCATTCATTATTGACTTATTCTTTAAAAAGAATATTTTTTGCTCTTATAACTATTTATTTGGCTATTATAGTTGTGTTCTGAATGATTTCTTTTGTAGTAAAAGATGAGGTCTTAATTGCGGACCTATCTAGTAAGTTTGCTAAAATGGGGATTGAACGAGGAGATACTCGATACAATAAAATTTTAGAAAATAGAAAAGAAGCTTTAGGCGTAAGTGGCCCATTAATATATCAAATATTAAATTACTTAAAAAATGTAACACCACTTTTCCCTAAAACTGTTCAAACTAGTCCAATATTAAATGACATAACAGGAAACATTGAAACAACACCTGTTGTTAAGTGATTTTATTTAGGTTTAGCTTTAAAACCTACCAACAAACCAATATTTACTCCAGTCTCGGAAATATTTTCTAGTGGGATGAAAATATCTTTTGTTGTAGGATTCATAGGTACATCATTTGGTTACATCCTTGGTATTCCGCTGGGGGTATATGCTGCAATAAAAAAAGACAAAACAGCTGACAATGTTATTAATTGATATAGTTTGATTATGTTTGCTTTGCCAACACTTGTTACTATTAAAGTATTTTATGAAATATCAATGGGTTTGGGCTCACACACTTCTTGAACAACTGGTGGTCTTTATACGCGAATGTTCCCAATTTTAGCCATTATTTTATTAATGGTTCCTGGTGTAGCTTTTATGACAAGAAGATATGTTGTTGATGAAATGAATGCTGATTATACTAGATTTGCGACAGCTAAAGGAATGGGAGAAAAATATGTATTTTTTGTACATGTTTTTAGAAATTCATTTATTAGAATGGTAAGGGGAATGCCTGGAGCTTTTATTTTTACAATTTTTGGAACTAGTTTATTGATTGAAAGAACTTGAAATATTCAGGGAATGACTTACTTTGTAATAGGCGCGATGGGAAGTAAAGATTTATTTACAGTTATGGGATTTGTCGTTATTTCATCTTTTCTTGGTATTTTTGCTAACCTTATTGGAGATTTACTTTTAGCGATTCTAGATCCAAGAGTTAAATTAAGTTAAGAAAGAGGTTAATATGGAATATATAAAATCCAAAAAATTTAATTTAGATATTTACAATATTGACTCCAACTTATTTGAATGGGTTGGTGATGATGTAAAACAAGCAGAGCACATTTATACTAAGCCTTATAGTTACTGAAAAACTGTTTTTAAAAAAGCTTTTTCAAGTTATTTATTTATTACATGTTTTAGTCTTTTAGTTATTTTTTTATTAATGAGTTTTACAATAGCTGTTGGAAAACCAGCTGTTCCACTATTATCACAACCATCTTTACCACATGGACCATCGGCACAGCATTGGTTTGGCACTGGTAAATTAGGAGAAGACATTTGAAATAAAGTTTGAATTGGGTCTAGAACTACTCTGTTTTTTGCAGCTATGGTTTTTTCAATTCAAATTGTTTTAGGACTAATAATCGGAGCTATTTGAGGTTTTTATGCTAAGTTAGATATGTTATTTTTAGAAGTAACTAGATTTATTACCATTATCCCTGATATGATTTTGTGACTTGTAATTATATTCTTAGCTGGTGGTGAAAAAGGTGTTGGTATTATTGTTTTTGCAGTATCGATCACTAGTTGAATTGGTTTAGCCTCGTTAATGAGAATTCAAATTATTTTAACAAAGCAAACAGAATATAATATTGCGTCAAAAGTGTTAGGAACAAGTGGACCAAAAGTTATAAAAAATAACATTTTACCTAAGATTTTACCAATTGTAATTCAAGAAATAGCTTTTGCACTTCCAGCAGCTATTTCAATTGATTCTGGTTTAGCATATCTTGGTTATGGGTTTATACAACCAAATAAATTAGAAAAAGCATCTTTAGGTTCAATATTAAACGAAGTACTTTCGGATAACTCTTGACAAGAGTATCCATATCTTTTAATTGTCCCACTAGTTTTCGTTGGAGGAATATCTCTTTTGTTTTACATGATGGGAAAAGTTTTAGCTGATTCACTGGACCCTAAAACTCATAGATAACATTTTATTTTAAGGAAAGGTAAAATTTATGAAAACAACAAATTACAAAAAATCCACACTTATATCTTTATTAACTGGTGGACTTGTGGTTAGCATTGCATCAACATCTGTTGTGTCTTGCTCGGCTTCACTAGAAAAAATCCAAGGACGTAAAAGAGATGTTAAAACATATACCGAAGCTTTTTTATCTGTCCCTGATAGTTGAAATATTGCACATACACAATTAACTACAAATGCAGGTTTTTTAAGTAATCTTTATGCTGGAGCATTATCAATTGATGAGTATGGAAGAACTTATGGTGACATTTTTGAATCAGGCTATGCAACAGGTAATAGCACTTATGTAGCTAAAGATTCTAACGCTGGAGAAGGAGTTAATGACTACACAACATGAAAATATAGAATTAGAGATAATGCGAATTGATTTAATGGTAAAGGTGAAGTTTTAAGGGCAATTAAAGCAACAGATTTTGATAATGCAGCTGCTTATATTCTTAATGTCAATAACATTTCCGAAGTAACTGCTCTATGAACTACTTTTATTAAAAATGCAGAGCAAATGTTAGAACTGTTGGGTCCTATTTTAAATAATATTGAAAAAAACCAAGAGTTTATACCAAGCGATGAAAATGTAGAAAATGTAACCGCTTTAGGTGTTTATAAAGTTTTGATTGAAAAAATGAAGAGCTCATCAACAATTTCATTTGTTGCAAAAAACTCTAAATATAAAAAAGCTCCGTCATCAGGTGATGATGAAAGATCAGAAGAAGAAAAAGATGAATTTATAACCAAAAAAGTTTCTATTGATGATGGTGGTTTTGGTTTGATTACTGATAATGATAAAAATACAGTTCAATATAATTTAGTTAAACCAGCAGCGTATTTTGAAACTGTTTTAACTTACGCACCATTTGCTCCAATTCATGAGTTAATTGTAGGACAGTTGGAAAATGGTCCTGTTGATGTTTATAGTGGTGCTTATTTACCAAAAGAAATTACACCAGACAAGAAAATTGAATTTGTAAAAAATAAAAATTATCATTTTGCACAAAGAACAGAAATTGAAAATTTAGTTTGATTAAACGCAACAACCAATTTTAACAATGAAACAACTAGAAGAATGTTTGAAAAAGGTGAAATTGATGGATTTGGAGTTTCAGTAAATGATGTTGTTGGGTGAAAAAAATACATTGGTGATGATTATGATAACCCAAACTTTAAATCAATATATGTTTCTGAAATAGTACCTGGAAGTCATTATAATATAATTTATAATTATTTTAACACTGATATACTTTCAACTACAAATTCAACTACTGAAGAGAAAAATAAAGCTATTGCAGCAAGTAAACTATTAGAATCAAAAGACGCAAGAGTTTTTATCGCAACAAATTTAAATAGATCAACTTACGCTAAATATTATAGTAAAAGATTTGATGAAGAAGGCTCTACAACATCTAAAAATATTGTTAACTCATATACTTTAGAAGGCACAGGTGTAGATCCTGATGGAAAAGATTACACTCAGTATGTTGCAGAAGAAGCAGAAAAAAAAGTTAAAAGTCATGGTGGCAGTTTAACTAAAGATGATTGAAAAAATGGGAGTGATCCTTTATTAAACCATCCAGAACTTTATGGAAATCACAAAAATCAAGAAGATGTTATTTCTGATGTTAATAAATTTATTGATGATAATAAAATTGCTCGAAATAAAAACAACAAGGTTGAATTAAGAGTTTTAATGGACCCAAGTGGTACTAATTCTAATAGTCCATTTTTTCAATCAACGTTTAATAATTTCAATGCAGTTAAAGATAACCCTATTCAAATTGAAAGTTTTGTCCCAATTGATAATAATGATTACTCAGCAAGGAATGGAGAAGGTCGTTATGACATTGCTATTTCTGGTTGAGGACCTGATTATGCAGATCCATACACTTTCTTAGAAACAGTAAGAATAAAAGGAAGTATGAGCCATTATTCTGGAACAAACCGATTAATTAATGGTGAACACACAAAATACCAAGATGTAGTTCGTACAACTGAGTTTGACAAACTTGTTGAAGATTTAACAGACTATGATACAAAGGTTAAACAAATTGATCTTAATAATGATTTAGATGTTAAACAAAGATATGAAGCATTTGCAGAACAAGAGTATAATTTCTTTTTTGAAAATGCTCTTCAAACACCTTGATTTTCTACAAATGCTTATAAATCTTTTACTGTTAACTATTTAAGAAACTTTACAGGTGGTAATGCTATTTACGGAAATTCAGCTGATCGCACTTTCTTAAGAAGAAAAAATGAACAGCTTTGAACAAGAGATCAAAATTTAAAATGAAGAGATTTTGTTAGAGAACAAAGAAAAGAAATAAAAGAAAACCCAGGACATTTAAAAGAAGGGAATATTTTATTTTTAAAATAAAATAAAAGGTGAAAAAAATGAAAAAACTTATTAAATCATTAAGTGCTATAGGATTAGTTGTTACAACTTCAACAGTTGTTATTTCTTGTGAAAAAACTATTCCAGCATCATTAGTATCATTAGGTAACCCTTCTACACTTAATCAAATTGATATTGGACAAAAAACTTCATTACCCATTGCAATCAATAATAGTATTGAAGGTTCAACTTTAAAAGTTGTTTCTTCTGATCCAAAAGTATTAACTGCTGAGGTGGTAGAAAATGAAATTTCAATTGAAGGTATTGGAATAGGAGATGCTTTCATAACAGTAAGTTATGAAAATGCTCTAGATATAAAAATAAAAATTAAAGTTGTTGCTTTTGAAAAAAAAGATTTATCTAAAATTATTTTAGATCTAGGTAAACCTTCAGAAGAAACACCTAGCAAAGAAGACATTATAAAAGCTTTAAATGCAAGAATAGATGAAAAATTAACTGAAGAAGACGATATTACTATCGAAATTACAGCCAAATCTTCAACAAATTATGCTTATTTTACAATTAAAGCAAAAGAAAAATCACAATTCGTTACCGGTGAATTAAGAAATGAAATTAAAGAAGTTGATGCTAATGAACCAAATGAAAGTGGTGGTTCAACAAAAAAATCAGAAGCACCTAATCAATCAGAAAATAATGAATAAAAAACTTTTAAAATTTATATAATAAATTTACAAGTTCACAAAACAATACTGCACATTAACAAAACTAAAGAAATTAATAAAACTATTTTTGAAATTCTTCTGTTTAATCCTTCTTGAGGGCTAAAAGTAGGTTGATATCTTTGTAATTTATTATTATGGTATCTTAAGGACATGCGACTTCGCATTAAACCTAATATTACTCAACAAATGGATAAAACTATAAAACCAGATGTTATTAAATATTCTCAATAATTTTTAGTGCTTTTATTTATTAAATGGTCGATTAGAAAAGTTAACCCGATATAGGACAATGAAATAACTAAAACAATTAAATAGTCATAATACCTTAGTTTTTTAGCACTTTTATAAGTTGTTACTTTTTGTAAGGTTTCTCTTTCAAAATTTGATGCTTTATTGTTATGTGAATTTGTTTTTTGTGTTGAATCTTTTAGCATAATGAACCTTTTATATAATGTTACAACTTTTAAAAATTTTTAAACATAATATTTATCATCAATGTTACATAAATACCAAAAGGAGATAAAATGCAAAAGCCAAATAAGATATTATCTGTAAAAGATGTGGAAGTAAAGTTTCGGGTTAGAAACAGAATTTTAACCGCTATTAGGAGTGTTTCGTTTGATTTATATGATGGTGAAATTTTAGCAATTGTTGGTGAATCTGGTTCTGGAAAATCAGTTATTACAAAAACATTTACTGGTATGTTAGAGACTAACGGATGAATAAGTGAAGGTTCAATTGTTTATAAACCAATTCAAGAAGCTATTGATGACCAAAAAGCCTTTTTTAAAAAACCCTTTGATATTGCAAATGTAGAAAAAGTATTAATTGATTCTGGGGTTGTTAGTTTTGTAAAGAAAAAAAATCAAAAACAGACAAATAAAATTAAAACTCAGATAAAACACATATTGAGTCTCAATCCAGAAGAAACAACTAAAATTGTAAATAAAAAGGAATTACTTGAAAAATTGGAGATAAAAATTAATAAGTTAGAATTATTAATAACTGATTTAAATGAAAAATCTTTAGAATTTAAAAGGCATAAAAATTTTAAAAAAATTTC
This sequence comes from Entomoplasma ellychniae, assembly GCF_002930155.1. Classification (NCBI taxonomy): domain Bacteria; kingdom Bacillati; phylum Mycoplasmatota; class Mollicutes; order Entomoplasmatales; family Entomoplasmataceae; genus Entomoplasma; species Entomoplasma ellychniae. The sequence continues at coordinate 491,126 of NZ_PHND01000001.1, read as the reverse complement.
AAAAATTACAAGTAAAATAAATAAATGCGTCTTAGATAAAGAAATTATTATAAATGATGAAAAAAGAAATGAGTTAATTTCTAATTTAAATCAAAAAATTATTGAACTTGAAGTCGACACAATGAAGGTTAGAAAAATGAATAACTTTGAAAAAAATACACTTCGAAAAGTTATTGCAGCTATTGAAGCTTTTATTGATAGCGATATTGCTATAAGTGAATCTTTGCAAAAACAAATTGATAATTACTTCACCAATAAAAGTTTTTTAAGTAATTTAGAATTTGAATTAAAGGCTATTTATGATCAAATCATCAATCATAAGACAGTTGACAAAGAACACTTTATTAACTTAATGTTTGATTGAGATCAAATTTCTAAAAATTATATTACCAACAAAAAAAATGCAAATAAATCTATGCGAGAACTAAGAGGTAAAACGATTGCAACAATATTTCAAGATCCAATGACTTCTTTAAATCCTTTATTAACGGTTGGTTTTCAAATTACTGAAATCTTAAGAAGACAATCGCATTATTCGAGAGAAGAAGCCAAAAAACAAGCAATCATATTATTAGAACAAGTTGGGATACCTGATGCTAAAACACGTTATAAAGATATTCCTGGTCAGTATTCTGGTGGAATGAGACAAAGAGTTGTTATTGCAATTGCTTTAGCTTGTAAACCAAAAATTTTAATTTGTGATGAACCAACAACAGCACTTGATGTAACTATTCAAGCTCAAATTTTAAAGTTGATTAAAGATTTACAAAAAATATACAAATTTTCTGTTATTTTTATTACTCATGATTTAGGTGTAGTTGCTAGTATTGCGGATCGTGTGGCTGTTATGTATGCAGGTCAAATTGTAGAAATTGGAACTAGTCATGAAATTTTTAAACAACCAAAACATCCATACACTTGAGCGCTACTTTTATCTTTACCTCAGTTAGGAACAAAAGGTGAAAGAATTTATTCTATAGCTGGTACACCACCCAGTTTATTCAATGAAATTAAAGGTGATGCTTTTGCTCCAAGGAATAAACACGCTCTTGCAATTGATTATATACATGAACCACCAATGTTTAAAGTCACTGAAACTCATTATGCTAAAACCTGGTTGTTACACGATAATTCAAAAAAAGTTGAACCACCAAAAGAAATATTAGAAAGAATTAAAAAAGGTAGCTAAATATGTTAAAAGACGATAAAGAAGTTTTATTAAATGTCCGAGATTTAGTTATTGAATTTAGAAATAAGGGTAGAAAATTCCAAGCTGTTAAAAATGTTTCTTTTGATATTTATAAACAAGAAATCTTTGGATTGGTGGGTGAATCTGGTTCTGGAAAAACAACTATTGGTCGAGCAATAGCTGGTGTTCAAGAAATAAAGGATGGTTCTATATATTTAGATAATCAAATTGTAGCTGGTCAACCAACATCTCTTTATAAACTAAATCAGCAAATAAACAAAAATATTTATGTTATAGAAAATAAATATATAGTAAACTGCAATTATATTGAAAAATTAATTTTTCAATTAAAACTTTCTTATGTTAAATATAAAGATAATCCTGAAATGTTGATAAAAGCAAACTGAAAAAAAGTGTTTGCTAGCTCAAAAATAGCTTTAATTCACCATTTAACAAAAGATTGTTTAAAATTTATTAATCAAAACATTAAAAACTTTGAACGAATTAATCAATTTGTTACTAATATTCACAATTACATTCCTGAAGTGCCAATTGAATTAGAAAATTCTATTTTAGCCAAAAATGTAGACACAAAAGATATTTTTCTTAAATTAAAAGAAAAAATAAGTTTAGACTTTTTTGATCTTGATGAAATACAGAACAAGGTTAATGAAGTTATAAAAAATAAGAAGCAAACTTCTTTTATAGAGTTATTGCACTTCATTTTTACTAAGCTAGAACTTATTAAATTAAATAACGATAAGATTCTTAGAAGAATAAACATAGCAAAACATTTAGAAAAACAAAATCTTGATCTTTCAGCTCCAAGAGATAATAAAAACAAAATTATAAAATCTTATTATGATCAAATTTACATTAAAAAGTTAGATTTTAAGTTAGCACTAGTTGATGTCATTAATCAAAAAATAAGTATTTCAAAAGAGGCAAAAATTTTAAATGACAAACTAGCAGAAGAAAGCAATGATAATCAAGAGTTGATAGATCTTTATATTACAGATTTAAATATAATTAAAGAATTTTGAAAATGAAAAAACAAAAAAATTGCTCTTAATGAAAGACAAACTAATAATATTGTTGAATTAATAAAATATTTAAAACTGCCATCAATTGATGATTTAGTCCAAGAATCTTATTTATTTAGTATCCCAACAAAGCAACAAAAACGTCAAAACAGAAAAAACATTCAAATGATTTTTCAAGATCCAGGGTCTTCGCTAAACGAAAGGATGTCTGTTGAAAACGTTATTGCTGAAGGTTTAGAAAATTTTCAAGAGTTATATAAATCTGATGAGATACTTGATGAATATATTGATTATTATAATTCTCAAGAATTAAACAATATAATATCCAAAGATAATATTAAAAATTTTAATGAAGTTAAAAAATATGTAATTTTAAAATTGATAGAATCTGTTGGGTTGCTACCAGAACATTTATCAAGATACCCCCATGAATTTTCAGGTGGACAAAAACAACGTATAGGAATCGCTAGAAGCCTTGCATTGAAACCCAAAATTATAATAGCTGATGAACCAATATCAGCTCTTGATGTTTCTATTAGAGCACAAGTTTTAAATTTATTTCAACAATTTAAAGAAGATTATGGCTTAACATATTTCTTTGTAACCCATGATCTATCTGTTGTTAAATTTATTGCTGATAGAATTGCTGTTATTTATCATGGCGAAATTGTCGAAATGGCATTAGCTGAAGAACTATTTAAAAATCCATTACATCCTTATACTAAAAGTTTATTATCAGCAATTCCAGTTCCAGATCCAGATTATGTTTTTGATAAAGAACTTATTGAATATCGCCCTTGAAAAGAACATTACGATTATATTTTTGACATGCCAAAGTTTGTAGAGTTCTCAGACAATCATTTTGTTTTAGCTAATAAAAGAGAAATTGAAAAAATGAAAAAAAGTTAAATTGATTTTGAATAAAAAAGTTAAATGTTAAAAAATATTTATAAAATAAAAACTACCTTTAATAAATGGGAAATATAAAATCTACACTTCTAAAAAGAAAGGTAGGTTTTTTTATTTTAAATATTTAACAAAAGAACAATGACCTAAAATGATAAAATTGAAATGAGGCAAGTATGAAGAATGCTTTTAAAGTAGCTATTAACAACAGGAAAACCAGTCAGAATGCAAAATTTAACACGAAGAATTATACTGAAAAGCATTTTAGTTAATAATATAGGTGTGAATGTAATACAAACAAAGCAATGAAACGGTAGGACTCACAAAAGAGATGACTCTGACATATTCTCAATTATTAATGATTTAAACGATGAATCTGATTATACATTGGCACTAAAAATGTAGCACTAAAAATAATAATAATAATAATAATAATTGATTTTAAATAAATTAATGAAAAGGGTAATCCTATTTTGATAGGCACTACTAGTGTTGAATGATCAGAACAAATTTCAAGATACTTAGAAAAAGCTGGTTTAAAATCTGATTATTTAAAAAATAAGGTTTTGGAATTGCTAATCTAAGTAAATGTATTTATGGAGTAGAAGAATAGCTATTATATTATCTCAAAACGGGATAATAATAAGCGATATAACTCTTCGTAATTACATGACAAAGTGAGGTATCACAACATTTACGCTTAAAAGCAAAAGCAAGCAAGAAGTAAAAAAACAAATGTTAAATACAATGATTTTGTTAATATAAACTACAACCCGTCTATTAATAATATAATAGCAACATATGTTTATTATATGCCTGCATATTGTCTTCAAAACCATATTTATTTATCAATTGCTATTGTTCATAAAACTAAAAAAGTAGAATCTTGGGAGCTGTCCGAAACTAATGATGTATCATTGGTGGTTGACACTTTAAGCAAACTTAATAGAAAAAATTTCATTTGACATTCTGATCATAATTTTCAGTATTTATCACATGATGTTGTCAATAAAATTAAAAAAATGAGGGCAAAACTTCTATGAGTAGAATAGGCAATTCTTTAGATAACAGAGAGTCAGAGTATTTCTTTGGAAGCTTAAAAAAAGAGTGTTTAAACAAAATAAATACCAAAACAATGAAATTAAAAGAAATTTATAACAATTTGAAATCATATATAAGTTGATACAATAATAATATAATGTGAAGGTGATGAATTATCAACCCAACTTTTACTAGTATTAGTTAATTAATAAACTGTAGATTTTATTTTTTCAGTTTTTAATAAGGATAGTTTTTATTTTAAAGTTTTGTTAACTCATTTAAAATAAGTTATTGTTTTTTTAAGTAAATAACTATTTTTTTAAATTAATGCTTTATAATTATTATTGGTGAGTTCAACACACACGGAATTGTGAAGGGAGGAAATATCAATGCCAACAATTAATCAATTAGTTAAAACAAATCGTAAAGCTAAAACTTGAAAAACAAAAGCACCTGCTCTAAATAGAGGGGTTAACTCTTTAAAAAAGAAAGTAACTAAAGTTTCATCACCTCAAAAAAGAGGAGTATGTACTCGTGTTGCTACAATGACACCTAAAAAGCCTAACTCTGCCCTACGTAAATACGCACGTGTAAGATTAACAAACGGAATGGAAGTTAATGCTTATATACCTGGAGAAGGGCATAACCTGCAAGAACACTCAGTTGTACTTATTCGTGGTGGAAGAGTTAAAGATTTACCCGGAGTACGTTACCATATAGTTCGTGGAACACTAGATACTCAATCTGTAAATAACCGTCAAAAATCTCGTTCATTGTACGGAACTAAAAAACCTAAGAAATAAAAGATATTCAATAATTATAACACCGTTGAAATCAACCACAATTATGATTAAACAAGAAAAAAATGAAAGGACCTAAAAAACATGCGTAAAAATCAAGCCGAAAAAAGAGACGTTTTAGCAGATCCAAAGTACAACTCAAAATTAGTTACACGTGCCATTAACAAAATTATGTTAGATGGTAAAAGGGGTATTGCTCAAACTATTATTTATGATGCATTTGATATCATAAAAGAAAAAACTGGTCAAGATCCTGTTGAAATTTTTAATAAAGCAATTGAAAACATTCAACCTCACTTAGAATTAAAAGTTCGTCGTATTGGTGGTGCTAACTATCAAGTTCCCGTTGAAGTTTCAGCAGAAAGACAAATTACTTTAGCATTGCGTTGATTAATTAGTTATTCAAGATTAAGAAATGAAAAAGTTATGACTATCAAATTAGCTAACGAAATTATTGATGCTTCAAACAACATGGGTGGATCTGTTAAAAAACGTGAAGACACTCACAAAATGGCAGAAGCAAATAAAGCATTTGCACATTATCGTTGATAATATTATCAATTTTAAATATATACACAAAATAAGGAGAAAAAAATGGCAAGAGAATATAGCCTAAACAACACTCGAAACTTTGGTATTATGGCTCATATTGATGCTGGTAAAACAACAACAACAGAGCGTATATTATTCCATACTGGTAAAATTCATAAAATTGGTGAAACTCATGAAGGAGCTTCGCAAATGGACTGGATGGCACAAGAACAAGAGCGTGGTATTACTATTACTTCAGCAGCTACAACAGCCTTCTGAAATAATAATAGATTCAACATAATTGATACGCCAGGTCACGTTGACTTTACTATTGAAGTTGAACGTTCATTGCGTGTACTTGATGGAGCTGTAGCGGTTCTTGATGGTCAATCTGGTGTTGAACCTCAAACTGAAACAGTTTGAAGACAAGCAACAACATATAGAGTTCCTCGTATAGTTTTTGTTAACAAAATGGACAAAACTGGTGCAGATTTTATTTATTCAGTTAAATCAATTGGTGATAGATTAGGGGCAAAAGCTGTTCCAATTCAATTACCCATTGGTGCTGAAGATAACTTTTCTGGGCTTATTGATTTAGTTGAAATGAAAGCTTATGGTTTTGATGGTAAAGCAGAAGAAATAGCAACTGATATTGCTATTCCTGCTAACTTATTAGATCAAGCACAAGAATTAAGAGATAAATTAGTTGAAACTGCTGTTGAATATGATGAAGAATTGATGATGAAATTTTTAGATGGAGAAGAAATAACTGTTAGCGAATTAAAATTAGCAATTCGTAAAGGTGTTCTATCAGCTGAATTCTTTCCAGTATTAGCTGGTTCAGCTTTTAAAAACAAAGGTGTTAAATTATTATTAGATGCAGTTATTGATTATCTTCCATCACCACTTGACGTTCCTTCAATTAAAGGAGTCTTACCAAATGGGCAAGAAGCAGAAAGACAAGCAGATGATAAAGAGCCTTTTTCAGCATTGGCTTTTAAAGTTATGACAGACCCATTTGTTGGAAAACTAACTTTCTTTAGAGTTTATTCAGGTGTACTACAAAAAGGAAGTTATGTATTAAACTCAACAAAAGGTGAAAAAGAACGTGTAGGACGTATTTTACAAATGCACGCCAACAACCGTAATGAAATTGATGAAGTGTATGCTGGAGATATTGCTGCAGCAGTTGGTTTAAAACAAACTACAACTGGAGATACATTAGTTGATGAAAAACACGAAATCATTTTAGAATCAATGGTATTTCCAGAACCAGTTATTCAATTAGCTTTAGAACCAAAAACTAAAGCTGATCAAGAAAAAATGGGATTAGCTTTATCTAAACTTGCAGAAGAAGATCCAACTTTTAAAACATTTACTGATGAAGAAACTGGACAAACTATTATTGCAGGAATGGGTGAACTTCATTTAGATATTATTGTTGACCGTATGAAAAGAGAATTCAAAGTTGAAACAAACGTTGGAGCACCTCAAGTTTCATATCGCGAAACAATAAAATTACCAGCTAAATCAGAAGGTAAATATGTTAAACAATCAGGTGGACGTGGATCATATGGTCACGTTGTTATTGAATTTGAACCAAATCATGATAAAGGTTTTGAATGAATTGATAAAATTACTGGTGGACGTGTTTCAAAAGAATACATCAATGCTGCCCGTAATGGTTTAGAGTCAGCTTTACAAAATGGTATTGTTGCTGGATACCCAATGATTGATGTTAAAGCAACAATCGTTGATGGATCTATGCATGATGTCGATTCAAATGAAATGGCATATAAAATTGCTGCATCATTTGCACTTAAAGAAGCAGCAAAAAAAATGAACCCAATTATTTTAGAACCTATAATGAATGTTGAAGTAACAATTCCTGATGAGTATTATGGAGATGTTATGGGTAATATTTCATCAAAAAGAGGTTTAATTGAAGGATCAGAACAAAGAGGTAACGCACAAACAGTTAAGTCGAAAGTTCCTCTAACTGAGATGTTTGGTTATGCCACTGAACTTCGTTCATTTACACAAGGTCGTGGAAACTATACTATGATCTTTAGTCATTATGCAGAAGCACCAAAGAGTGTAGCAGAAGAAATTATTAAAAAATCAGGTAAATAATTTAAATTATTATCATTAAATATTAACAATAAATATATATAATTAATTAATAGAAACGCCCCTACGGGGGCGGTAAAGATACTAGAAAGTAAATCTAATATCGCAAAAACTATACAAGGAGAAATAAACAAATGGCAAAAGAAGCATTTGATCGTAGTTTACCCCACGTTAACATTGGTACTATTGGACACGTTGACCATGGTAAAACTACTTTAACAGCTGCAATTACAAAAGTATTAGCAGCAAAAGGTGGAGCAGAGTTTAAAGATTACGCAAATATCGATAATGCTCCAGAAGAAAGAGAACGTGGTATTACTATTAATACATCACACGTTGAATATAAAACTGAAAAAAGACACTACGCTCACGTAGACTGTCCTGGACATGCCGATTATGTTAAAAACATGATTACTGGTGCTGCTCAAATGGATGGTGGAATATTAGTTGTTGCTGCAACTGATGGACCTATGCCTCAAACTCGTGAGCACATCTTGTTATCAAGACAAGTTGGAGTTCCAAAAATCGTTGTTTTCTTAAACAAATGTGACATGGTTGATGATGAAGAGATGATCGACTTAGTTGAAATGGAAGTTAGAGATTTATTATCTGCTTATGACTTTGATGGAGATGGAGCACCTGTTATTAGAGGGTCAGCTTTAGGAGCATTAAATGGTGATGCTAAATGAGTTGCTGCAATTGAAGAATTAATGGCAGCAGTTGATGAATACATCCCAACTCCACCTCGTGATTCAGACAAAACATTCTTAATGCCTGTAGAAGACGTATTTACTATTACAGGTCGTGGAACTGTTGCAACTGGACGTGTTGAACGTGGAACTGTTAAAGTTAACGAAGAAGTTGAAATCGTTGGATTACACCCAGCAGCTTCAAAAACTGTTGTTACTGGTTTAGAAATGTTTAGAAAATTATTAGACTTTGCTGAAGCAGGGGATAATGTTGGAGCATTATTACGTGGTGTTGATAGAGACAGTATTGAACGTGGACAAGTTTTAGCTAAAATTGGAACTATTAAACCTCATACTAAATTAAAAGCATCTGTTTATGCATTAACTACTGAAGAAGGTGGACGTCATAAACCGTTCTTTAACAAATACCGTCCTCAGTTTTACTTCCGTACAACTGATGTTACTGGTGAAGTAATCTTACCTGCAGGAATCGATATGGTTATGCCTGGGGATAATGTTGAATTAATTATTGAATTAATCAAACCTATCGCTGTGGAAGAAGGAACTAAATTCTCAATCCGTGAAGGTGGAAGAACTATTGGTGCTGGAACTGTTACAAGTATTGAAGCTTAATTAAAATTTAAGAAATAAAAGAACTCTTTTTTAAGAGTTTTTTTATTTTTACTTGCTTTATAGTTAGTGTAATGTTTTATAATCAACTTATGATAAAAGGAGACATGTATGAAGCAATATCATTCAATAATAAATAATAAAAAAATAGATAATGGAAATTGATTAGAAATAATCAATCCATCAACAAATCAAGTTTATGCACAAGTGTCAGCTTTAACTAAAATTGGACTTGATGAAGCTTTTAAATCAGCTAGATCAGCTTTCAAAATATGAAGCTCATTAAATGTAGAAAAAAGAAAAGAAATATTAGTTAACTGAAAAAAATTAATATTGTTAAATAAAGAAGAGTTAGCACAAATATTAGTTAGCGAAGTTGCAAAATCACATAAAGATGCCTTATCAGAAATTATTAGAACCAGTGAGTATATTGATTTAACGATCAGTGAATTTGAAAATATGGAGTTATTAACTTTTGACAATACTTACAATGGGATACAAGAAAATATTTATGCTGAATACCACAGGATTCCTAAAGGTGTGGGAGTTGCTATTTCACCATTCAACTATCCTGTTAATTTAAGTATCTCCAAATTAGCTCCAGGTATTTTAACTGGAAATACATTTGTATTTAAACCAGCAACTCAAGGTTCTGTTGTTGGTATTAGACTAATTGAATTAGCTATTGAAGCTGGTATTCCTGCTGGGGTTTTAAATGTTGTTACAGGAAAAGGAAAAGATATTGGTGATGATATAGTTAAAAATAATGAAATTGATTTTATTTCCTTTACTGGATCAGTGGGCGTAGGAAATAGAATAAAAGAATTAGCTTCATCAAAAGATTTAGTTTTAGAACTTGGTGGGAAGGATGCAGCAATTATTTTAGATGATCATAATCTTGAAAATATTGCAAGTGATATAGTTGCTGGTGCATTTAGTTATTCTGGACAAAGATGCACTGCAATAAAGAGAGTTATAACAACAAATGCTATAGCAGATAAAATTTCACCTTTATTAAAGTTAGAAGTAGAAAAATTAACTGTTGGTCTGCCAACTGAAAATACTATAATAGTTCCACTGATTGATAAAAAAAGTGCTGATTATGTTGAAGAACTAATCAATGATGCGATACAACATCAAGCGATTGCTTTAACTAGTATTAAACGTAAAGAAAATTTGATTTGACCAGTATTATTAGATAAAGTCTCACTAAAGTCTAAAGTGGCTTGAGAAGAACCTTTTGGACCTATATTACCAATAATTAGAGTTGAAAAAATTGATGATATGATTAAAGTTGCTAATGAATCAAATTTTGGTCTTCAAACAACAATTTATTCTAAAGATGAAAAATTAGCTTATGAGTTAGCTTTTAAATTAGAAGTTGGAACTATAAATATTAATCGTAGAACTCAACGAGGACCTGATGTTTTACCATTTTTAGGTGTTAAAGATTCTGGTTTTGGAGTTCAAGGTATTAAAGAAACAATAATGTCAACAACTAGATATAAAGGAATAATTAGAAAAAAATAAACATGAATCAGTGTTTGTAATTATATCTATTCTTATTAATGCTTTTACATTAATCTTTTATAAGCTTAATAATTTATCTAATGTGTCTCCAACACCGCCTTCATTGTTTGTTAAATCAGTAATGATAGAAGCAACTTCTTGTAGTTTTGGATTTGCATTTTTTAAAGCAACACTAGTTCCAACAGTTTTTAACATTTCATAATCATTTAGTTGATCACCAAATGCGATTGTGTGTTTTAAAGATATGTTGTAATATTGAGCAACCATTTCAGCTGCAAAACCTTTATTAACAAATTTATTATTAATTATAAGTATAGGTTTTTCGCTAATGTGTTCAACACCATAAATTAAATCAGATTTAACTATAACAGAATTACCAAAATCTTTTTTTAGTGTATCAACTATATACTTAAAATTAGTATTAGACTTAAGTTTTATTATTAAGTTACTTGCAGGGCCTTTTCAATCATTGATAATATCTCCCATTTCAGTTTTATCTTCTGAATCAACTACAAAAAATTTATCTTTAGGATTTAAAGACATACCATGATTATAATATTCAACAACAGCATTATCTATTAAATCATTTAATACTTCATGTTTGAATATTTGTTTAATAATTGTTTCACTTATTGGCAGAACTATTCTTTTAAATTGCTTGTGAACAGGATCTGATATATGACCACCATCTAGTGAGATAAGTATAGTTGACATATTAAGGTCTTTGTATATTTTTTCGGCATCTCTTGAGACTCTACCAGTACAAATGCAAACTATATGACCTGCTTGAGCTGCTTTTTCTAATGAATTTCGAGTTTTAGGATGAATGGAAATATGGTCATCCATTAAAGTTGTACCATCTAAGTCTATTAAGATAAGTTTTTTAATTATTTTATTTTTCATTTTCTAATTACCTATTCATTTTTATAATATGATTTTAACACAAAACCTAACTACCCAAAAGATTCCAAGAATATTATTAAATGAAACAATATTTAATAATGTGAATTAATCATAGAGAAAAGCATATAAGTTATAATAAATAAAGAATAAAGAATATAAGGAGACCCATGAAAAAATTATCAACAAATGAAATTAGAAATATGTGACTTAACTTTTTTAAAAGTAAAAATCACCACTTTTTACAACCAGTTAGTTTAATACCTGTTGAAGATCCATCTTTGCTTTGAATTAATTCTGGAGTTGCAACCTTAAAACCATATTTTGATGGTAGAAAAAATCCACCAGCACCAAGATTAACCAATTCGCAAAAAGCGATAAGAACTAATGATATTGAAAATGTTGGTGTTACAGCTAGACACCACACAATGTTTGAAATGCTAGGTAATTTTTCTATTGGGGATTATTTTAAAAAAGAAGCTATCGAATTTGCTTGAGAATTGTTAACAAGTGAAAAATGATTTGCAATTGATAAAAATAAACTGTACATAACAGTTTTTGAAGAAGATCAAGAAGCATATGATATTTGAGTTAATACAATTAAAATTAAATCAGATCATATCTTTAAAATGAAAAGAGAAACAAATTTTTGAGATGTAGGACAAGGTCCTTGTGGTCCAAACACTGAAATATTTTTTGATCGTGGTGAAAAATGAGATAAAGAAAATATAGGTATAAAATTATTATCAAAAGATATTGAAAATGATAGATATATAGAAATATGAAATATTGTTTTTTCACAGTTTAATAACGATGGAAAAAATCAATATTTTGAATTACCAAGAAGAAATATAGATACTGGAGCTGGTTTAGAAAGAATAGCTTCTATTTTTCAAGATACACCCACCAACTTTGAAACTGATATTTTTTGACCAACAATAAATAAAATACAATCATTAACAAAAAATAATTTTTCATATTCAATTGAAAACTATACCAACCCAAAAGAAGAACTAACTAAAATAAACACAAATTTTAAAGTTATTGCTGATCATGTTCGAGCAACTAGTTTTGCAATTGCTGATGGAGTTTTTCCAGGTAATAAAGAACGTGGGTATATTATTAGACGACTTATTAGAAGAGCTTTAATTAAAGGTTTAAATTTAGGAATAGAAAATACATTTTTATACACTTTAGTTGATTGTGTCATTGAATCAATGTCTGATTTTTATCCATACTTAATTGATAAAAAAGAATTAATTATTAAAACAATTAAAACAGAAGAAGAAAAGTTTTTGCTAACTTTAAATAAAGGTTATGAAGTTTTGGATAAAATTATTTTTTCTAAAAAAATAGTATCTGGTGAAGATGCTTTATTATTATTTGAATCATATGGTTATCCAATTGAACAAACTCTAGAAATTGCTGAAGAAAAAAAAGTTAAAGTAGATATTGATAAATTTTATAAATTAATGGATTTAAAAAAACAAGAGGCTAGAGAATCAAGAAAAGAGTTAAAAGCTTGAGATAATCAAAATGAATTATTTACCAAATTAAATATTACTTCTGAATTTACAGGTTGAGAAGAAACAATTTATAATTCAGCTAAAGTTCTTTATATATTCGACGAGAATGGTTCAATTGAAAAAGTTAATAATAAAAATGTATTTGTAATTTTAGATAAAACCCCATTTTATGCTGAAAAAGGTGGGCAAGCAGGTGATTCTGGAGTATTGGTAAAAAATGGTATTGAATTTAAAGTAACTGATACACAACAAGGCCCAAAAAATCAAAATATTCACTCAGTAAATGTCACTGGTGAGTTAAGTGTTGGTGACGTTGTTAATGCTATTGTGGACCATGAAAAAAGAGTTCTGACAATGAAAAATCATTCAGGAACACATATTATTCATTCAGCTTTAAGAGCAGTTTTAGGACATGATGTTATGCAATCTGGTTCATATAATGACGAATTTGGATTAAGAATGGATTTTACATATAATGAATCTATAACTCATGAAGATCTTAAAAAAGTTGAAGATTTAGTTAATACAAAAATTCATGAATCAATTAAAAGGGAAGTTTATTTTTGTTCTATTCAAGATGCTACAAACAAATATAATGCTTTAGCATTTTTTGCTGAAAAATATGATGAGATAGTTAGGGTTGTAAAGTTTGGCGATTTTTCTAGTGAATTGTGTGGTGGAACACATGTAAAAAATACCAAAGACATTGAAGAATTATTAGTAACTAGCATACAGTCAAAAGGAAGCGGAGTTTATAGAATAAAGTGTTTAACATCTTTTAAAACTATTTCAAAGTATATAAAAGAAGAATTTAAAATATATTTACAAAAAATAAAGGAAATCAAAACTAAATATAATAACCTTAAAAATATTTTTGAATCCAAAGAATTAGAACAAATATTTGAGTATGTTAATAAACTTGAAATTTCAAAATTAAATTATGAAATTTTGAAGTCAAAACTTGTAACTTTAAATGATAAATTTAAAGTATTTGAAAAGAAAGTTTTAGATTTGCAATCTGAACAAAAAATTAATCTTTACAAAAACTATAAACCAGAATTAGTTGAAGGAGTTAATTATGTAACAATTGAAGCAGAAGGTTTAATTATACCTGTAATTAAAGTTTTAATTGATGAGTATAAAAACAAATATGATAGATTGATAATAAAAGTTTTTTCAAAAACAACAGATCAAAACTTTGTTGTAGTAGGAGTTACACAAGACATTCAAGACAAATATAAAGCAATAGATATATTTAAAACCTTAGAAAAACAACCAAAGGGTGGTGGCAATGCATCACTTGCTCAGGGAAAATATATTTAAAATAAGAATATGTTATAATTATTTGAAAAGAAAGGATCGGGAATTATGGACATTTTTAAAAGAGCTTTATCAACAATGTTAAATGGTTTTTTAGGGGTTATAACTGTTGGTATTCTACCTTTGGTATTATGACTGTTAGACAAACCATTAGTAGGACAAATGTTGTTAGGTACACCTCAAGCATCAAATAGAGTGCAAGCATTAGTTTATGGAATATTTTTTGTTTTAATATCAATAACTATTATTGGGCTTATCTTAATAATGATTTGATGTGTATTAGGTAAAGAGCCGCTAGCTTTAGAAGTTACTAAATTATTAGTTAAGTAATTTAACCAATCACAAAAATTGCTATGGCAATTTTTTTATATTCCCAATTAATTTAGATGTACTATTTATTTACTAAAAACATATTAATTCAAATAACTGAAGATTTAAAAAATAAAAAGTTTTTAATTGGTGATTTAGAATTTGATATATTACCTCAAAATATAATTAATGATTCATTTTCTTCTTCTAATTGAAATAGAGCATTTAAGTTTAAACCAAATAAAGAAGTTTTAGAATATAAAACATTTTTTACTATGGTTGAAATAGATTTATTTTTTAAAAATAATAAGATTGAAGTTTTAACTAAAAAATCTTTTTTTCAAAACATAATAAATCAACCTTATTTTAAAAATTGTTTTTTAAATGAAATAGTTAAACACTATTTTAAAAATACGCTAAGATCTAGTAAAACTTTAGATAATGAATCACTTTTTTTAGCCAAGTATAAACCAGAGAATAAAAAAGATATTTTAAGAATTGATTCATTTGATAGATTTGTAATATTTGATGAAAATATAGATTTTTCAAAAAAGAAATTTCAAACTTTATTTATATATAAAAAAGGTTTAAAAAAAGCAACTTGAAGTGTAAATAGTAAAAATCAATTAATATATAAAATACCAAATAATTTAACAAGTGAATTAATTAATCAAGCATTTGCTTTTGATTTAAATGGTCAATATTTTTTAATAAACAATAACTCAAAAAATAATCCTAACTTAATTTTTGAGTTATTAATAAATGACAATCTTGTTCAAAAAACTTTATTACAAAGTATTATTCAAGCATTAAACTCAATAGAGGATCAACACACTTCTTGACATTTATATAATTTTACAAAAGAATTAAAGTATATAGAAAATGATATTAACAACTTATCAAGCAACCATGAAATAATAAGTTTGAAAAGTAAAATATTTAAACAAAATTATTTAAATTTGTTACCTAAGTTAAATAAATAATTTACTCAAAAATAAAACATGCTATAATTAAATAGACTGATTTTTATTGTGGGAGAAGTGTCTAATGCTTCACATGTACCACAGCGAGTAAAAAACAGCCGACTAAAATTTACATTAGGAGGAATAGCCCGTGGCTAAAAAAATCACACGTATCGCAAAATTAGAATTTATGGCGATGCAAGCAAAACCAGGAGCAGAGTTAGCTTCATTAGGAATTAACATGCCTGAGTTTACAAAACAGTTTAACGATGCTACAAAAGATCGTGCAGGAGACGTTGTTCCTGTAGTTATTACAGCTTATGATGATAAGTCATTTGACTTTATACTAAAAACAACACCAGCAGCTATTTTATTAAAAAAAGCAGCAGGAATTGAAAAAGGTTCAAGTAATGCTAAAGCTAAAATAGTTGGATCTGTATCAGCTGCTCAAATTAAAGAAATAGCTGAATACAAATTAATAGACCTAAATGCTAACACAGTTGAAGCTGCCATGAAAATAATTGCAGGTACTGCAAAAAATATGGGAATCAAAGTTGAAGGTATGGAGGAAGTTAACTAATGGCTAAAATTTCAAAGAGAATGAATAGTGCTAATGCATTAGTAGAAAAACATAAAGTTTACTCTTTAGAAGAAGCTATCAAGTTAACTAAAGAAACTGCAACTACTAAATTTGATTCAACTGTTGAGTTAAGTTTTAATCTAAATATTGATCCAAGAAAAGCAGATCAGCAAATTCGTGGAGCAATAGTTTTACCAGCTGGTACTGGTAAATCACAAAAGATTTTAGTGTTAACAAATACTAAAGTTAAAGAAGCTCAAGAGGCAAAAGCTGATTTTGTTGGTGGGGAAGAATTGATTCAAAAAATTCAAAAAGAAAACTGATTTGGATTTGATATAATAGTAGCTACACCAGAAATGATGGCAAAATTAGGAGCTATTGGTAAAATTTTAGGACCAAAAGGTTTAATGCCTAACCCTAAAACAGGAACTGTAACTGTTGATGTAACTAAAGCAATTGATGAAATTAAAAAAGGTAAAATTGAATACCGTGCTGATAAAGAAGGAAACATCCATACAATTATTGGTAAGGCATCTTTTACACCAGAACAATTAATACAAAACTATGAAGCTATGAAAGCTGAAATTAGAAGAGTTAAACCACAAACTGTTAAAGGTGATTATATTATTAATATTTCACTTTCAACAACAATGGGTCCTGGTATTAAAGTTGAAACAAACTAAAAATATTTTAAAAAAGATTTATTGCGAGCAAATTATTGTGAGCAAAAAGCAATTTCATTTTGAAGTTGCTTTTTGTTTGTTTTAGGTAATCACAAGATGGGGGTTTTTTAGATTTAATTTTAATTCTAGTGTAGTTTTAATATTTTTTTGTTACTTTAGAAACTTGATCTAAATTACTTTGTTTAAAACTTCAAGAAATTCTGTTTTCATTGTAAAAAAAGTTTTACATGCACGTTATTCGAAGTTATGATTTAGATTTCAAAAAATTATAAATTTTTTTCGTATCTTTTTAAATGTCTTGATAAATTTATTGCTGTTAATTTTAAAAAAGCAAAGCCAAATATAGAGCCATTATCAACATATTTTAGCACACTAAGATAATAAACTTTTTATTCGAAGGTATATAAGATACATTTGTAACTCATAATTTATTCTTCTTCATAGTCATCTCACTTTAAGTTCCTTTGGTTTGTTTGATCTTGTCAAGAAAAGTGAACACAAAAAATTTCATATTAAAAATTAGTTAAAGAAAACATTTTTTATCTTTTTGGCGCACTTATAGTTATATTCAGAAATGAAAAACGCTAACCTGAGCTAGCGTTAGTTGGGTAACAAACTAAAGATTTTATTTACATTACGAGTAGTTTTTTTGATATAAGTTTAACGAATTAGTCTGCGTGTAAATATCCAAAAACCAAAACCTATTACTGTTGCGCTTATTAATATTAAAACTAATTGATATACAACAGGATTATAAAAGTTTTTGATTATCGATTTATTGAGATTCGGAACTATTTGCAATGGTTTGAATTCTAATATTTGATTACTTTCTTCTTCGGAACTATTTATGAAATTACTATTAACAGAGTAATTAGCAAAAATCCAGTAGTAAAAAAAGTTTTCAAAGTTTTTTATTTTTTGTCAATCATCAACAAAAAAGTTAGGCGATACAATACTTGAATAAATTAATATACCTGGCAATACATATATATATTTTTTAATTGAACTTATTTCATCTTTTTCAAAATCATTTGGTTTAGTTTTCATTAATGTGTTAATAGCAATCAAATTTGATAACTGGTTTCATGCTTGCAAACCAACAGGTATTTGTACTTCACCTTTTTGTGCATAATCATTTAGTTTATTGTTTCAATCCCGATTGTCTCAAATTTCTAATTGTCTAGAAATATTTTGTGTATAAAACTTAGGTGATGAATTTAAAGGAAATGTTGAATTGTTTATTAAAACTCTTTTAGCAAAATTTATTATAATTTCATTTCACTTTTGACTTTCTGAATTAAAAAATTCATTCTCAATTATTTTTGATACTTTTTCAATTTCTTTTAATAAAAATGAAAAGTTATTTTTATTAACAACTTCAATAACATTTAAAGAGTTTTTATAATCAGTTGAAAGACTTTCAAATAAATGCTTTTTTTCATAAATTCTTTCATTTATTTTATACATCATTGTATCTTTAAATTCATCATTAATTTCCAAAGTTTCTTTTTCATCATCGTCTTCTGAGAAAACTTTATTAATTGTTTTAATGTCATAAATTCCGTTTTTTATGATAAAGAAAGAATACTTATCAAACCCTGTTTTTTTTGCGATTGTTTGATCCTCGCCAATAAATTTTTTATTCAATATTTGATTCGAATGAAATCCTTCGTTTAATATTCTTTCTGCTAGTGAATCTTTTTCGATTCCGGCTTTGAAAGCTTGATCGGTATCATATTCTACATAAAGAGAAGTTGTATCTGGTAAAGTGGGTGATGTTCGTAGTTCTTTAGGTATTAATAACACCGAACCCATACCAAATAATGGTAAAAACAAACACAAGATAAAAAATAATGAAGAAACAGATAATGTAATCTTATTTTTTAAAAAAGCAAATACAAAAAGAAATACAGCGGTGATTAAAAAATCAATTGGTAATAATACAAACACTATAAAAGGATAGTTGTTCATTTCGTATGGAATTTTTATTGAGCAAACTATCAACATTATTATCGACAGTATAAATAAATAACTAATTGTTAAAGTTTTGTTTGCTATTAACCTATTAAAAAATATTTCTAAATAATTAGAACCTTTTCTTCTTTCTAAATTCATAATTCCCTTATTGAAATCTTCACAAAACAAAGCATCAAGATTTACTATTTCATAAACACCCAAACTTAAAATTCCAATAATAAAAAACAACATCAAACCAATAGCGTTGGTATCTTTAAAACCGATTAGAAAATAACTTGAAATAATTATAATAACTGTTGTAATAGGAAATCAAAATAAGTTAAACTTAGAAACTCATGTTTTTTTCAAAGAAAGATGTAGTGAAGCTTTATTTCATTTTTTTAATAAACTTATTTTCATATTAATATCCTTTCAAAATTTCTTCAACTTTTATTTTAGATTTTGGATTTCTAATATTTTTTTCATAGAGTTCAGCTAAGTTGTCTTTTTTGTTATTGAAGTTTTTTTCTAAAATAATTTCACCTTTATCAACCAAAACAACTTTGTTAATAAGTTTTTCTAATTCTTCAATATCATGACTAGTAATTAAAACTATCAGATCAAACTTTTCAATTAACTTTTTAAAAAGTAAAATAAAGTCTTTTCTTGTTTGAATATCCATATTAGCCATTGGTTCATCACAAATTATCATTTCTGGCTTATTCATCAAAGCACAAAGTAATAAAAATCTTTTTTGCATTCCTGAAGACAGATGTAAAAACTTTTTATTTTTATATTCTAATAGTTCAAGTGATTCACTTAATTCTTTAAAACGTATTTTAAATTGTTTTTTATTTCCATCAATATTTGATAGCAAATAATTATGATAACAATAATCTATAATTTTAAAGTTTTTTGGAAAGTTATTTTGATCTGGGAAAAACTCAATTTTTCTTAAATCATATTTGCTTATTGATTTACCATTGACCAAAATTTCTCCTTGGTCTAATCTATATTCTTTAAATATAGATTTAATAATAGTTGTCTTACCAGCCCCATTGTTTCCTATTAACCCAAGCACTTCACCATTTTTAATTGAAAAATTTACATTATTAAGAGAAAAGTTTTTAGAAAGTTTTTTACTAACGTTTTTTAGAATTAGTTCCATACTATTCTTTTTCCCTAAAGCTGTATCAAAAACCAGTGCTGAATGTAGACCAAATAGTTTTTTTCTTAATTATTGAAATCGCATATTGTGAATAAGGTCATCCAAAATTTACAGCGTAACTTTGTGTTGCTTTATCATACCCATAAATTAAAACGTTATGAGCAAAACCTTTAGTTCAAAACGACAATAAAACTGGAACTTTGTATTTGATTAGTCAGCTTTCTGGTTCTGAAGTGTGCCATCATGAAGCACTATAATCATCTATTATTTGATTTTTATTATTTCCTAATCAGTTTTTTAAAGCAGATCTCATGCTTGATCCAACTCTCATGTTTTTATTTCTATTGTTTTTTTCTCAAATTTTGTAAGGAACAGCTTTCATATTACCATCCCCGTAATTCTTATGAACAATTTCTTTACGGCTAAAAACATCATAAAAACTTTCTTCATGAGGTAAAGCAACTTTAATGTACGGTTCTATTATTCTTTTAGGTTGTATTTTTGTATAATCAAATTCCCCATAATATTCTGGGTTTTTAATATATTTAAACTTTTGTCCTTTGTACATATTATCTGGTATTTGTCCTAAAGTGTAATAATCTTTTTTTCAAAAAACTTGAAAATAATTAATTAAAGAAGTTAGAGAAACATACTCACACAAACCCCTATCATTAGGCAAAATAAAGTCCCCGTCTTTTTTGTGTGGGTCTTCTTCAGAGATTGAAGTATACCCTAAATTATGATTAGATTTTAAATTCATAAAAAATTCATAATTTGGAACTAAATTAGAAAAAGTTGAAATTTCTTTTAAAGTTCCAAAATGATCTATTATGTCAGAATCATTTCCTTCTTTAAAAATTCTTTGGTTTAAGACATTGCCATTGTTTTCACTCTTATTTGTTAAAAGTTGACTTTCCACTTTAGCGATATTAGAAATGTTGCTTTTTTTAGCAATAGGAATAACCGGGATAATTGTTGATGAACTTGATAAAAAACTTACAAAAACTATTTTTAATAAAAAAATCATAAAAACCTCCTTGGTTTAGTTTATAATATAATTTTAGCATTTTATTTTAAAATTTAATAAATTTAAAAAACACTAAAAAATAAAAAACACTTTTTTTCAAATATTTAATAAATATTAAGTTTAGTTATGATAAAATTACTAATAGCTATTAATACCATAGACAGTAACTGGGTTTCCCCTTAATTTGTTACCGAGGATTACGTAACTATTTATTTAAAATAATAAATATAAAATAAACATATATTATGTTTAAAACGTTACCCTTGGTTCTCTTAAGTAACCAAGGGTTTTGTTTTAGTAAAATAGAACATAAAAAAGAAGGAGGTTTTTCATGACAACAACTAGACCAGCTCATACTAAAAAATCTGAAATTGTTGCAGAGATCGTTTCTAAAATTAAAAACGCTCAAGGTGTAGCAATTGCAGAATATAAACATTTAACAGTTGAACAAATGTCTCAACTTAGAAGAGAAGCTCTTAAACAAAATATTGAGGTTAAAATTTATAAAGACTCATTATTTAGAAGAGCTGCAAAAGAATTAGAACTAAGTGAATTAGATGTATATTTAACTCAACAAAACGTCTTCATATTTTCAAATGACGAAGCTATTGGCGCTGCTAAATTAGTATCAAACTTTGCTAAGAGAAATGAAAACTTAGTTTTAAAAGCAGGTATCTATGAAGGCAAAGCACTTGACACTAAAGGTGTTATTGAAATAGGTGCTTTACCATCAAAAGAAGATCTTTACTCAATGTTTGCTTCAAGTCTTATTTACCCATTACGTCAATTTATAGGTGTAGTAAATGCTGTAGCAAATACAAAATTAGAATAATACAAAATCAAATTGTATTAATAGCCAATAAATAAAATATAAAAATAAATAAGGAGACCAAAAAAATGGCAATTAAAAAAGAAGATATTATATCAGCATTAGAAGAAATGAAATTAACAGAGTTTAATGAATTAGTTAAAGCTATTGAAGAACACTTTGGTGTTGTAGCTTCAGCTGGTATTGCAGTAGCAGCTGGACCAGTTGCAGACTCAGCACCATCAGAAGTTTCAGTTTTATTAACAAGCGTTGGAACACAAAAAGTTGCAGTTATTAAAGTTGTTAAAGAAATTACTGGATTAGTATTAATGGATGCTAAAAAGTTAGTTGATTCAACTTTACCAGCAGTTATTATAGAAAATGTTAAAATTGAAGATGCAGAAGCTATGAAAGCTCAATTAGTTGAAGTTGGTGCATCAGTTGATTTTAAATAAAAAGCAACTAAAAAACCTACAAAATAAAATTAAATAACGCAAGTTGTTTTTTTGTTTTTAACTTAATAATAAGTGAAAAAAGTTTGTGGCGAGTTGAATAGTTAGTGCAAAAGTTAAAAGAATCTCAATGGAGATTTTTTTTTAATTTAAATCAGCATACAAAAAAGAACTAGAAAACCACTGAACTTTACTTTGTGTGCTTATTTAAGTTAAAAAGGAGAATTTAACTATGTTAGGGCATTATCAAAAAATAACTGGACAAGAACTATTTTCTATAGTTGGGTTAGAAATTTATATATTTATTAAATAAAACTTTAATTAAGTTACATTTAGTTTCAATGAATGAAGAAAAAATTAAAATTATTAATATAAATGAAAATGAAGAAGCTAAACAAGTTCAAAATTTAATAATATTGGCTAAAGTCGAACTTAGATTAATGAACAGAGAAAAAAAGGAAATAAAGTAATATGGCTAAAAAATGATAATGCACAAACTTTGACGATAATAAACTTGTTCATGCAGGGCCTCCTTGTGATTGTTTCAATGGATGTGGTAAATCACTTTGTTTTAACTATTGTGAAGAAGAAATGTTTGGTGGTGAAGAAGATGACTAAAAAAAGTATAAACAGTTGAAATGTTAAAATTTCAAGAACTTTAATAGATAACGATAATTGCACTGAAGGGTCAATTAGATTTTTTGTGCGTTCTAAAGATAAAGAAAATTAATTAGCTTTTAATGTTCCTAAAACAATGGTTACTGACAAAGATCAGTCAAAATCTTATGTTTGAGTTTGAATTCCTAAAAAAGCATCTAATGGCAAAGCATTCTTAACTTGAAGCTATTTATTTACTAAAGATAAAAACAGCTGGGAATTGGCAAATAAAGTCTGTATAGGTTTTAATAAGATAGTTGCATTATTAAATGAATGTTTTATTTTTACAAGAAAGTTACTTACTTCAATACAAAATGGATTAATTAAAATTTCTATAAAGCTAAAGAACAAATTCAAAAAATATTTACTTTAAAACAAAGTTTTGAAGCTAATGAAGAAATTGTAAAAAACAGTATGGCTAAAATGGATCAACTTGTTTATGGTGGTATCCAGAAATCAATAGATACCGTAAATAATGAACCTGTGCCTGATGGTGTAGTTCTTAGCGATAATAATGATATTACATGATAATTAATAAGTTTGAAAACGTTGCTGCGAATAAATAATTTAGAGAATTTATATAAATATAGTGTGTTAGGTAACTAACCTATTTTTTCATTTTCTAATTTTTATTAAAAAATCATTTTGTAGCTTATTTTCTTTATTTGACATTTTAATAAGTACTTTAATAAGAGAACTAACAAGTTGTTTAATAAAAATTTAGAAGGTATTTTAAGTTACCAAGCAGATTACTATAATGGGTGTTACACAGAAAGTAACATACATCATTTCGTTAAGTCGATTAGTAATCGTAAAAGTTATAGCTTTAAAACATTTAAAAATTTAATGGTTCTTAAAGCTGGCAAAATAAATTGCTTTAAAGTATTCGATATATGAGAACATGAAAAGAATACTGAATTTGACAACAACGTGTATAACAATAAACACATTCAATGATATTTTAAATATAAGAAAGTTATAACTCATAATACAGCCGTCAAGACAGGGGCAATAGGTTCAAATAGCGCTAAAACCAAAAATTGACCTTATAATTCTAATAAAAATTAAATACACAGTAATAAAAAATTCAAAAATATTTTTTAGTAAGAAATTAAATATTTCCTAGTTTTTGTTGTGCAATTTTTTAAAGATTTGATAAAATAAAATTAACATATGCAGATTCAAAGTTTAAAACCCCAAATTTAAAGTGAGTTTTTATTCTATTTTATCTTTTGTACCAAAACTAAAACCTGCTCAAAAGTTTGCTTTTTTATTGATAATAGTTTATAATAATTTAATCGGGTTTAGTTTAGACGTTAAGAGCTTCTGCTAATCTCAATTTTGTAATTAATATAAATTGGGAGGAACAAATGCAAATAGACTATTTTTTAGACAAACGTTTTATTAACAAAATGGATAAAGAAAATATTCAATCTGTATTGTTTCAATCACTTAATTGCAAAATAAATTTTGATCCTAAAAAATCAATACAACAAGATATTTACCTAACTAATTTTATGAAAGCTTATGAAATTAAAAAATTTGATTTAACTTACAATGATATTTTTGCAAGAAACATTATTGCATTATTATATGCTGAAAATGAAATTCAAGACTTAAGCTATTCTGAAGTTATAAAAACTATTTTTTCAATAAATAACGGCATGAAAACTAAAACAAAATTAGAAAAATTAATTTTAAATGTTATTGAAATTAATCGCTTAATAAATAAAATAGATTTTAAAATTAATGAAGAAAATTATGAACTTATTATTCATTTATTATTCAGAAATAGAGAATTGAATTTAGATAGAAAAATAAATTACTATAGAAGTGGCAAAAATACTTTAGGATTAACAATCGATATTGATCCTAAAGATATTGAATTAGAAATGCAAACAATATTTAAGTATATGTTGCAAAAACCAGAAGATAGTTTTGATGGTATAACTAAATTAATAATTATTTTTTATAGTTTATTAATTGTTGAGCCACATCAAAAGTTTAATATAATACTTAGTTTTATACTAACCAATTGGTATGTAAGACAAAATAATATATCTAGTTTAAGAAATTTAGATTTGTTTACAATATTTAATAACTGAGATTTTATAGTTAAAATTATCAATAATTCTTTAAAAGATAAGTTAAATTTTGATGAAGTATTATTGAAATCTAAACAAATTATTAAACACGGTTTTAAAACAAATTATCTTAACGAATTATTTGAACAGTGAAATGAAGAAAATAAAGTTTTGAATAAGTGAGACGTTGAAGCAAAGTTTATACTATTAAAAATAATTGGCAATGAAGAACAATCAGTTTCAAAAGAAGCAATTATAAAAGCACATTTATTTAAAAATAACTTAATTTCAAAAAATATTGAAATTGAAAAAAATATTGAAAATTTGATTAATCTAAAATTAATTAAATCTGACAAAAATAAAACACATTTTGAATTAATAGTTGAAGAACTATCAAAATTCAAAGAAATTATTAGATAAAGAAAGGCACAAATGACATACAAAATTAAAAAAATAAATCGTGGTGTTGAACGTAGAGATTATTCAAAAGTTAGTGGAAATGTAGCATTACCAAATTTGATTGAAATTCAAACAAAAAGATTTAAGTGATTTATAGAAGAAGGAATTAAAGAAGTACTTGATGAATTTTTTGAAATGACATCATCTGATGGTCTGTCTGAATTACATTTAGAAGGATGACATATTAAAGAAGCTAAAATATTGCCACAAAAAGCAAAAGAACAATCAAAAATTTATGAAGCACCAATTTATGTAGACTTACATTTAAAATTTACTAAAGTTGAAGAAATCTCAAGAGAGTTTGAAGAAATTGTTGAAAAAGATGTTAAAACAGTTTTAACAAAATGATTAATTGAAAAAACAGAATCTAAAAATGTTAAATTTTTAAAAGAAGGAAATGGGCTTTTATTTTTTGAAGTTAAATTAAAAGCCGTTGAAAAACCAGATATTGTTCAAATTAAAGTTCTTGAAGAATTAGAAAATGTAATTAATGCTGAAGTGATGTTTATGAAATGGGGACAAGTTTTTTTTGGAGATTTTCCTTTAATGACTGAATCTGGAACTTTTATTATTAATGGTTCACAAAAAGTTATTGTTTCTCAATTAGTTAGATCACCTGGTGCATATTTTAAAAATGAAATTGATTCAAAAACAGGGGAAGCAATTTATAATGGGGATATTATTCCAAGTCGTGGAACTTGATTAGAATTTGAAACTGATAAAAAGAAATCAGCTGAATCAATAAATTCCTTATTTGTTAAAATTGATAAATCAAGAAAAACTACTGCGACATCTTTATTGAAAATACTTGGTTTAACTAAAGAAACTATTTTACAAATTTTTGATAAAAATCCTTCAATTATTGAAACATTAAAACATGATAATGATACAGGTGATGCATCAGTTGATTGATCACAGCATGTTCAAGAAATTTATAAAAAAATTAGACAAGGTGAAACAGCTACTGCTGATGGTGCGTCTAAATATATCAATGGATTATTATTCGATCGTAGAAAATATGATTTAACAAAAGCAGGCAGATTTAAATTACAACAAAAATTATCAATCAAAAACCGTTTATTAAATAGAATAATTGCTGAAGATATTGTTGATTCAAAAGGCAATGTTTTAGTGGCAAAAGATACTGAAGTAACTAAAGCAAACTTTAAAGAAATTTCAGAAATTTTAAGTCAAAAAGGTGTAATGGTTTTAAAAATTGATTACAGTCCAGAAATTAATGGTTCAAATGAATTACAAATTGTAAAAGTTTATTTAGATAATAATAAAGCAGAAACTGTTTCTTTAGTTGGTATAACTTCAGATGCAAAAGAAGAACACATTACAGTTCCAGATATTATTTCAACTATTTCTTACATTTTAGGTTTAGAACATGGAATTGGTGAATATGATGATATTGATAACTTAGCAAACCGTAGGGTTAGAACTGTTGGCGAGTTATTACAAAATCAATTTAGAATGGGTCTAACTCGTATTGATAAAAATGTTAAAGAAAAACTTTCAACAAGTGATTTATACAAAGTAAAAGTTTCAACAATTATTAATGCTAAACCTTTAACAGCTGTTATTGGAGAATTTTTTAATCTTTCTCAATTGTCGCAATTTATGGATCAAATAAACCCACTGGCTGAACTTACAAATAAAAGAAGACTTACTGCTTTAGGGCCGGGTGGTTTATCTAGAGACCGCGCTAGTTTAGAAGTGCGTGACGTTCACCCTTCTCACTACGGAAGAATTTGCCCTATTGAAACACCTGAAGGACCTAATATTGGATTAATTAATAACTTGTCAACATACGCTGTTGTTGATGATTTAGGTTTTATAACCACTCCTTATTTAAGAGTTCAAAATGGAGTTATTCAAGAAGAATATGATTATTTAACAGCTGATCAAGAAAAAGACTTTGTTATTTCTCAATCAAATGTTAATAAAGATGAAAGCAATAAAATTTTTGATAAAACTGTTGTTTCACGTTATAAAGGTGATGACTATATTGCAAATATTGAAGAAGTGCAATATATTGACGTTTCGCCAAAACAAATTGTTTCAGTAGCAACATCAGCTATTCCATTTTTAGAAAATGATGATGCTAACCGTGCTCTTATGGGTGCTAATATGCAACGTCAAGCAGTGCCAACAATTGCTCCAGAAGCTCCAATAGTTGGAACTGGTATTGAATTTGAAGCTGCTCGTGATTCAGGAGTAGCTGTTGTGGCTGCTCAATCTGGAGTAGTTAAGTATGTTGATTCAACCCAAATTAATGTTGAATCAAAAGATGGTTTCAAAACTTATTCATTAGCAAATTTTGATCGCTCTAATAATGGGAGTTCAATTGTTCAAAAACCAATTGTTAAAGTTGGTGATAAAGTTAAAGCCGGTGAAATTATTGCTGATGGTCCTTCTATTGATCAAGGTGAATTAGCTATTGGTCAAAACGTTGTTGTTGCATTTACAACATATAATGGTTATAACTTTGAAGATGCTATTGTTATGTCTGAAAGAATTATCCAAGAAGATAAATTTACATCAGTGCATATTGATGAGTATGTTTTAGAAGTTAGAAACACTAAACAAGGTCTTGAAGAAATTACTTCTGAAATTCCCCAAGTAAGTGAAAATGCTAAAAAATACTTAGATAGTGAAGGTATTGTAGCGATTGGTACTGAAGTTAAAACTGGAGATATTTTAATTGGTAAAGTTACTCCAAAAGGACAAACTCAATTATCTCCAGAAGATAAATTGTTACACGCAATATTTGGCGAAAAATCAAGATCTGTGAAAGATAACTCATTAAGAGTTCCAAATGGTGGTGAAGGTATTGTTCAATCAATTAAAAGATTTAAAGCAAAATCAGTATCAAATCCTGATGGAATAGAGTTGTCAGCTGATGTGCTAGAAGTAATAAAAATTTATATAGTTCAAAAACGTAAAATCCAAGAAGGTGACAAAATGTCAGGGCGTCATGGAAACAAAGGTATTATTTCAAAAATTCTACCAGTTGAAGATATGCCTCACTTAGAAGATGGGACACCAGTTGATATTTTATTAAACCCGCAAGGATTACCATCGCGTATGAACTTTGGTCAAATATTAGAAATACATTTAGGAATGGCAGCTAAAAAATTAGGTGTTAAAATTGCAACGCCAGTATTTGAAGGTGTAAATAGTCAAGATTTAGATGAAATCATGGCTGAAGCTGGAATGGAAAACTATGGTAAAGTTACATTAATTGATGGTCAAACTGGAGAAGCTATTGATAAGCCAATTTCAGTTGGGGTTATGTATATGTTAAAACTTTCACATATGGTTGATGATAAATTACATGCAAGAAATGTTGGACCATATTCATTAATTACACAACAACCACTTGGAGGTAAAGCTCAAAATGGTGGACAACGTTTTGGAGAAATGGAAGTTTGAGCACTTGAAGCTTATGGAGCAGCTCATACTTTAAGAGAAATGTTAACTATTAAATCAGATGATTTAAAAGGTCGTACAAAAACTTATGAAGCTATTGTTAGATCAAAACCAATGCCTACACCAGGAACTCCTGAGTCATTTAATGTTCTTTCAAAAGAAATTATGGGGTTAGGTTTTGACATTTACTTGTTAGATGAAAAAGGTAATAAGCAACAAATAATTGCGTATGATGAAGTTGATTCAGACACAATGAGTGAAGAAGATTTTAAATACACATCAAATCACAAAGTTACATTTGAAGAAAATACTAACTTAGTTGAAGTTGACAGTTTGGACAACTTTGCAGATGTTGAAGAATCAGAAATAAAAGCTTCATTTGAAGAGGAGTAGAAGGAAAAATGCAAAACAAGAATAAAAAAATAATTAAAATTAACTTAGCTAGTCCTGACACTATTCGCTCATGATCACATGGTGAAGTAACAAAACCAGAAACTATTAATTACAAAACTTTAAAAGCTGAAAAAGACGGTTTGTTTGATGAGAAAATTTTTGGACCAACAAAAAACTATGAATGTTTTTGTGGAAAATTTAAAAAAGCTAACCCAATGAATAAGGGTAAGAAATGTGAAAAATGTGAAGTCGAGTTAACTGAATCAATTGTTCGTCGTGAAAGAATGGGGCATATTGAATTAGCTGAGCCTGTTACACATATTTGAATGGTAAAAGTTTCACCATCAAGAATTGCATCTTTGCTTAATTTAAAATCAAGAGAGCTAGAAGAAGTTGTTTACTTTGTTTCTCACATAGTTTTAGATGCTGGTGACTCAAAACACTTTGTTTCAAAAGAAGTTCTTGATTTAGGTGTAGCAAAATCACAAAAAACTCGAAACAAATTAAGACCCGCAATTGAAGATATCATTAAAATAATCAATGATGTAGAACACAGAGACCATTTAAAAGCAGAAAGGTTATTAGAAGAATTAAACAATACTTCTATTCCATTCTCAATTGATGAAGCTACAACTTTAATTTCTAAGTATACAAATGCTAAATTTGGAATAGGTGCTGCTGCAATTGAAGAATTATTAAAACAAATTGATTTAGAAAAAGAAATTAAAGAAATTAAATTAGTTCTTGATAAAGGAATTCAAAATGCAGACAATGCTAAATTATTAAAAAGATTAGATATTTTAGAATCATTAAAAAGATCAAATCAAAAAGCAGAGTGAATGATATTACGTGTTTTACCTGTTATACCACCTGACATTAGACCTATCATTCAATTGGATGGTGGAAGATTTACAACTAGTGAAATTAACGACTTATATCGTCGTATCATCATTAGAAATGAACGTTTAATGAAAGTTAAAGAGATGCAAGCTCCTTCAATTATTGTTAATAATGAAAAACGTATGTTGCAAGAAGCTGTTGATGCATTGTTAGATAACGAACGTAAACCAAGACCAATACAAGGTAAAGATAAAAGACCTTTAAAATCTTTAACAAGTGTTTTAAAAGGAAAACAAGGACGTTTCCGTCAAAATCTTTTGGGGAAACGTGTTGATTACTCAGGTAGATCAGTTATTGCTATTGGCCCTGATTTAAAAATGTATCAAGCTGGGCTTCCTCGTGAAATGGCATTAACATTATTTAAACCTTTTGTTATTCAATGATTACAAGAACATGAATATGCTGATAATGTAAAATTTGCTGAAAGAATGATTTCATCAAACGAACCTGAAATTTGAAAAGCTTTAGAACATGTGATAAAAGAAAGACCTATTCTTTTAAACCGTGCTCCTACATTACATAGATTAGGTATTCAAGCTTTTGAACCTAAATTAGTTAAGGGTAAAGCAATCAGATTACACCCATTAGTAACTACAGCTTTTAACGCTGACTTTGATGGAGATCAAATGGCTGTTCACGTTCCAATTACAAAAGAAGCTATTGCAGAAGCTAGAGCTTTAATGCTTGGTTCAAATGCTATTTTAGGTCCTAAAGATGGTAAAGCAATTGTTACCCCAGGGCAAGATATTATCTTAGGGAATTATTATGCGACTTTTGAAGAAAAAGGATCAGTTGGAGAAGGAACTATCTTTGCAGATGTTCAAGAAGCAATTAGATCTTATGAAAATGGAGCTGTTCAAGTCAATGCTATTATTGGTATTGCTGTTGATGGATTGCCTGCAACTAAATTTACTGATGAACAAAGAAAAAATTCATACTTATTAACTACAATGGGTAAAATATTGTTTAATCAAATTTTTGCAGATGATTTTCCATGAATTAATTCATCAGAAATTAATAACGCAAAAGAAGTTGTAAATAAATACATATTTGATTTTTCAAAAGAAATTACTAAAGTTATTGCTAAGCATGAAATTATTCCACCAATTAACAAAAAAGGACTTTCATTAATTATTGAAAAATATTTTAATACATATGGTTCAAGAAAGACAGCTGAAATGCTAGATAAAATGAAAGACTTAGGATTTAAATATTCAACTAAATCAGGGACAACTATTTCAGCTGGAGACATTGTTGTGTTTACAAATAAATATGAAGAATTTAAAGAAGCTGATAAAAAAATTAGTCAAATTAATAATTACTTCAAACAAGGTTTATTAACCCAATCAGAAAAAAAACAAAGGGTTATTAAAGTGTGATCTGATGTTAAAGATGAAATTCAAATTAAACTTGATGTTGAATTGAAAAAGGATGTTAAAAATCCAGTTTTTGTAATGTCAGATTCTGGAGCTCGTGGAACTCTTTCTAACTTTACCCAACTTGTTGGTATGCGTGGACTTATGAGTGATACTAAAGGGGACACTAAAGAAATCCCAATTAAATCATCATTCCGTGAAGGATTAACTGTTTCTGAATTCTTTATTTCAACTCATGGTGCTAGAAAAGGTATGGCTGATTTAGCACTTAAAACTGCCGATTCAGGATATTTAACAAGACGTTTAGTTGATGTTTCGCAAGAAATTGTTGTGGTTAATGAAGACTGTAAATCAAGTCATGGTTTTGATGTAAAAGCTATTGTTGATACAAAACATAATGCAGTTATTGTTACATTAAAGGATAGAATTAATGGTAGATTTACATTTAGCACCCTAAAAGATGCTAAGGGTAATGTAATTGTTGAAAAAGATACTTTGATAACTTCATCAATTGCAGATAAAATAATTGAAGCAAAAATTGAAAAGGTAATTATTAGATCAGTGTTAACTTGTGATAATAAAAAAGGTGTTTGTCAAAAATGTTATGGTAAAAATTTAGCTACAGCTGAATTAGTAAAAATTGGTGAACCAGTCGGAGTTATTGCTGCTCAATCAATTGGTGAACCTGGAACACAGCTTACTATGCGTAACTTCCACTCGGGTGGGGTAGCTGGTGATGCTGATATTACACAGGGATTACCACGT
The DNA here is from genome assembly GCF_002930155.1 of Entomoplasma ellychniae. Classification (NCBI taxonomy): domain Bacteria; kingdom Bacillati; phylum Mycoplasmatota; class Mollicutes; order Entomoplasmatales; family Entomoplasmataceae; genus Entomoplasma; species Entomoplasma ellychniae. The sequence continues at coordinate 458,877 of NZ_PHND01000001.1, read as the reverse complement.
ATTAAAGAATTACTTGACGTAACAACTCAAAAAGGAACTGTAGCTATTATTGCTAAAAGCGAAGGTAAAGTTGTTAAAATTGAAAACAATAACAATATTTATAAAATTCACTTAAAATACAAAAATGGAAAACAAGCTGTGGAGACAACTTTATACAATGCTGTATTAAGAGTAAAAGAGGGTGATTCAGTTACACCTGGTAAGAAATTAACAGAAGGTTCTATTAAATTACATGAACTTTTAGAAGTAGCCTCACCAACTGCAGTTGAAAACTACATATTAAAAGAAGTTCAAAAAGTTTATAGACTTCAAGGTATTGAAATTTCTGATAAGTACATTGAAATTATTATTAAACAGATGTTAAACAAAGTTAAAGTTGTTTCATCGGGTGATTCTAATTTACTTCAAGGAGAAATAATCACTAAACAGAAATTTAAAGAAATTGCTGCTGAATGTATTAGAAAAGGACATGATCTTCCAATTGTTGTTCCACAAATTCTAGGAATTAAAAAAGCGCCACTAAAATCTGAATCATGATTATCTTCAGCATCTTTCCAAGATACAGCTCGTGTTTTAACTGATGCTATTATCAAAGGAAGAGAAGATAAACTAGAAGGACTAAAAGAAAATATTATGTTAGGAAACCTAATACCTGCTGGTACAGGACTAACAGGTATTGAAGAGGTGATGAGAATTGCTGAAGAGTACCACAATAATGAATATTAAAAAATAATGAGTTTTAACGTCATTATTTTTATGAAAGTTTATAATCTATATTAAGGAGAGAAAAAATGAAAAAAACTTCAAATAAAATAGTATTAGTGGGAACAGGTGCAGTTGGTATGTCATTCATTTACTCAGCAGTTAATCAAGGAATTGCTGAAGAATACGTGCTAATTGATGTAAACACCAAAGCAGCAGAAGGTAATGCGATAGATATTCAAGATGCCATTCCAATGTTAAACCAAACATCAAAAATTAAAGCAGGAGAATATTCAGATTGTCAAGATGCAGATCTTGTTGTCATTACTGCTGGTAGACCTCAAAGACCTGGTGAAACTCGTTTAGAATTAATTGCAGATAATGCAAGAATTATGAAGGGTATAGCACAAGCTATAAAAGGTTCTGGATTTACTGGTGTTACTTTAATAGCCTCAAACCCTTGTGATGTTTTAACTTCAGTTTATCAAGAAGTAACTGGATTTGATAAACATAAAGTTTTAGGATCAGGAACTAACTTAGACTCAGCAAGATTAAAAAGATTGATTGCAAGTAAATTAGGATTAGCACCAGCTTCAGTTAACGCGTTTATTATGGGAGAACATGGTGATTCGTCACTTGCTGCATACTCTGCATCAAATGTTATGGGTAAATCAATTTCTCAAATTAAAGGTGAAAATAAAATTTCTGAAAAAGAACTTGAAGATGCATGATATCAAGCTGCTCATATGGCATATGAAATAATTGAAAGAAAAGGAGCAACATTTTATGGAATTGGTGTTTCATTAACTCAATTATCTTCAGCCATCTTAAGAGATGAAAAAACAACTTATATGATCAGTGCCAAACTTGAGGGTGAATATGGGCAATCTGGTTTTTATACAGGAGTACCTGCTGTATTATCAAGTAATGGATGAGAAAGAATTATTGAATGAAAACTTGAAGAATCTGAAATTGCAAAATTTAATGAATCATGTAATAAACTTCAAGAAGTTTACATTATTGCAAAAGAAGCAATTAAATAATTTAACTAATAAACAAATCAATTTGATTTGTTTTTTTGTTTTTTGCTTAATAAGTTATAGAGGGGAAATCTATGCAAACTTATCAAATAAACAATCAAGAAATAGAAAATTCAAACATTATTGTGAATAATTTTATAACAATATCAAATCAATCTATATTATCACCAGAAATAATATTTATTAATAGGCCTTTTCTTGTAAATAATAAGGGGTATTATAAAATGTTCATAAATTTAAATTATAATCCAAACTTTGTTAAAAAGTCAGACCTAAAAAACATTAAAAGTTTTGATAATTTAGATTTTAAATTATATGAGTCTAAAACTTTAAAAGAAATTAAGTCAAACACTAAATATTCAAAGCAAATAACAATAGATAATAACGCAGAAAACAATTTTAAAGAAATAGAGTATAATATTCCTGTAGAAATGGTAAATAATAACCTTATTTACATTAATTTTGGTAATTCTTACAAAGAAAATAGTTTTGATTTTAAAGGTAAAGGGCAAATAACAATAGATTTAAGTTCAAATGGTGGATCAGAACTTGAGCAAAATATTGTAATGTATTTGCCAAACTGAAACGAAAAAAATCAATTTTTTAAATCAGTTAATATTTTAAAAAGCTTTTCAAAAATTATTTTACAGCCATTAACCGTCAATAAATCTTATGAACATCTATTAGAAATAAATAATGAATTTTTTGACAATATACCTAAAAGAATTTTAAACAATTCAAGAGTCTCTGAAATAGTTTCGCAAGTCAAAAATAATACAATTTCCCCTTTATTCAAAGTAGGCGAAATATTGTTTTCTGACAAAAATGATTTTAAAAAAAATTACCAAGGTAGTTTAGATTTTGAATTTGAAAAAAACAATGATGGAAATTTTTATTTAAAAAGTAAAAATAAATGAGTTTTAGATGAAAGTACAAAATTAATAGAACTGAAAAAAAGCTCTAAATATGAAACTATAGTTTTTAATCCATTTAGTTGAAGTAAAGAACAAACTTTAATTTTTAAAATTGATTTATTGGGTAAAAAAATTGAATTTGAAATTCCTTTAAATACTTTTTCCAAATACTATGAATGAAATCAAAAATTTGAATTTGATTTTAAAAAGACCAGTTTTAAAAAACTTCAGCTTGACAAAATTTTCTGAAACAATATAAATTTTTTAAATAATAAAGAATTAAAAGAGGAACTTAAAAAATATGAGGTATAAAAAGTTTTTATCATTAATTTTGTCATTTTTATTAGTAAGTACATCAGTTGCTAGTCTTTATTTAGGTTTTAAAAATTTAAACTTAAATTTAGAATCTAAAAATGAAAAAGATTTTTTAATAAATAAAGTAATGTTTTCACAAAACGAGTGGACATCATTCATTAATAAAAAAGCTGAGATTGACATTCAAAATTTTGAATTATTGTTTTTAAGAAAACTTCAATCACAAGCATCAATCAACAAAATTACATTTGAATGAAATAAAACACAAGTAGTTGTTAAATTAGTGCATAAAAATAAACAGTACTCCTGATTTTATAACTTACAAAAAAAGTTTGTTATATAATAAAGTAAAAGGTGAAATTATGAATATAAACAATGAAATATTAAAAGAAATTAAAAAAAGAGGTGTTAAAGTAGCTTTAACAAAAAATACAAAATTTTTAGCTATGGGCCTTGATTCTCTTGACTTAATGGATATGATAACAGTTTTAGAAGAAAAACTTAATGTTTATGTTTCTGATGATATTTTGTTATCGATAAAAACAATTGGTGATTTAGAAATAGAAATAGAAAAACTTTTAAAAAATGCCTAAATTTATAAAAGAAGATTTTAGATATGAAGCAGTGATAAATGAATTAAAACAAAACAAAATAAAACTTACAGATATACGTATTAAAATCATTAAAGTTTTATTAAAAAATAATCATTTAAGTACACAAGAAATTATTGAAGAGCTTCAAAAAAATAATAAATCTATTAATGCTATGAGTGTTTACAATACAATGGACCTATTTTTAAAGAAACATATAATTTTTTCTAATACTTTTGATGGAAAAAATATAGGTTATGAGTTGCCCTCTTTAAAATCTATACATATAAAGTGTGATAGTTGTTATAGTGTTGATCATGTTTCAGAAGAAATAGAAAAACTTTGAGATATTAAAAACTTTGAGCCATTAGTAGATAATAAAAATACAAAAATTGAACATGTCAAAATTGAAATTCATGTAACTTGCAAAAATTGCCGTTTAAATAGTAATTAAGTTAATTTGTAATTGAAAAAAGTATCTTTTTAAAATATAATTAAATAAGTGAGTTTTTTATTAGGGGCATAGTTCAGTTGGCAGAACATTGGTCTTCAACACCAAGTGTCGCGAGTTCGAGTCTTGCTGCCCCTGCCATTCACAAGCAAGCACCAAATCGGTGTTTTTTTATTAGGGGCATAGTTCAGTTGGTAGAACATTGGTCTCCAAAACCAAGTGTCGCGAGTTCGAGTCTTGCTGCCTCTGCCATTAAGTAAAAAAAATCGTTCCAAGAACGATTTTTTATTTTCTAAAAACTAAAAAAGCTAAACTTTCAACACCACCGTGAACTAAAAAAATGTTAGGCATTAATTCTTCTTCAAATTTAATTTTTCTATTATTAAATTCATTTCTAATTAAATCTATAGTTTTGTTTTTAGCTAATTCGCTTCTTGCAAATACAATTTTAAAATTAGATCCAAACTCTTTAAGATATATTTCTGAAATTTTTTCAGCTACAGAGCTATATGTTCTAAAAACACCTTCTTTTGTAGGTTTGCTATTTCATCGCATAACAACTTTTACTTTTAAAAAAGATAATACAGACACTAACATTGATTTTGCTCTACCACTATTAGCCATTCTTTTCAAGTCTCCTGGAATGAAAATTGTCATACAATTTTCATATCAGTCATCAAGAAAAGCCTTAACTTCTTTAAGATTTTTTATTTTAGAACTTTTCAGCTTTTCACTTAATCTTAAAACTGCTCTTTCGACAACTTGAGCAGCCATTTTTTCATTAAAATAAATTGTCACTTTTCCTTCAAATTTTTCATCATTTGCTACCATAAGAGATGTTTGAAACATACTTGAAAGATTGTTAGCTAGAGGTATATGTATTATATGATCATATTTTTTTAACATTTCATCATATTTCTTTTCAACTTCACCAGGACTAGCTTGACTTGTTTTGGCTTCACCATCATCATTTAATAACTTTAAAACTTCATATTTTTTAAAATTTTCAATGTTATCTAAAAAATCTTTATCATTTGCCAAATTTATATGTAGAGGAAGGACTTCAACACAAGTTCCTTCAAAAATTTTAGGGTCATAAACTGACGAACTATCAATTAAAATTCCAATTTTCATTATATTTCTCCTTTATATGCTAATAGCGCAATTGTTCCTTCTCCTGTATGCGCTGCAATTACAGGAGATAACTCTGATGAAATATTAATTTCAAAACCTTTTGTGCTAATCAAATATTTTAAATCTTCTAATTCTTCTATGCTCATTCTTGAATAAGATATGTTAATAAGCTTAATATTTTTAATTTCGTTTTTTATTAAATCTAAAGCTTCATTTATTGCTTTTTTGCGTGTCCTTGCAACTTTTTCTTTATCAATAATTCCGTTATATCTCAATATTGGAACAATTTTCAACATCTTAGCTAAACTAGCAGCAGCTGGTGAAATACGACCGCCTCTTTTTAATGTGTTTAAATTTCTTGGGATAATAAATCCAATTAGCTGTTCGCTTCTTTTTTTAACCAATTCGACTATTTCAAAACCAGTTTTCTTTTGTGCTATTCAAAAAGCAACATTTTCAACAATTTCTTGCATAGCTATACTTACAGCGTTTGTATCACAAACAAATACTTTATCTTTGTAATTTTCTTCACTTTCACTAAAAAATCTAAAAGTGTTAAATTGCCCACTAAGGCCTTTTGAAATTGGTAAGAAAATAACTTGATCATATTCTTTTAACAACTTATCTCACATTTCCATCATTAATCCTGGTGTAGTTTGTGCAGTTTTTAAATGTTGTGATTCTAACATTTTATAAAATTTATCTTTATCAAAGTTTTCATCACACAAATGCGTTGTGCCATCATCTTCAACTATTAGAAGAGGCACCAAATAAAGGTCTTTTATTTTACTTATATCTCCATCATATGAAGAATCAGTAAGAATCGCTATTTTCATATTTCTCCTATCTAAAATCAAAATTTGTTAATATAATTATATAATATAAATACCAAATAAAGTAAAGGCGGCGCTAAATGATTCAAAAATGTGGAATGTTTTATAATAAACAATTTAACACCTTAATGGTCTGTATGAAAAATGAAAAACATAACCAAATACAAACTACAAAAAATTTATCAATTTTAAAAAAAGATGGAGTTATAGTTGGTTTTAATATTTTAGATGTCGAAATTAAAATAAATAAAAGTTTTATTACCTCAACAGATACTGAAATTATTGAATTTGTTAATAAAAAAATTAATTTAGAATGCAAATTAACGTTGAATAATCAATTTGTTATTGGGCAAATTGATTATTGTGAGTCAATTCCACAAACACATTTAAATGCTTGCAAGGTTAATATTGGAGAAGGTCTAAATTTAAATGTTGTTTGCGGAGCTTCTAATGCCAGAGAGGGGATTTTTGTTATTGTTTGTTTGCCTGGATCATGATTACCTGATGGAAAATTAATTGTAAATGGTAAGTTACGTGGTTATGAATCTAACGGCATGCTATGTAGCGCAGCAGAATTAAAATTAGAGGGTTTTAATAATAATGGAATAGTAGAATTAGATAGTTATTATCAAAACAAAGTTGGTTTTGATTTTTGAAGGGTTAATGATGAAAAAAATTAGTTTTGATAAAAAAATTAAAGAAGGTTTTTACATAGCAGACTATTTTAAAAAAACTCAAAAAATATTATCTGAACAAAAAATTGAGCAAAATGTAACTATGCAGTTTTTTCAAAGAAAAGATAATGTTGTTCTTTGTGGAATTGAAGAAGTTTTACAGCTTCTTCAATTTGCTTGCCCAAATTTTAAAGAATTAAAAATTTGAGGCTTAAAAGATGGAGATATAATAAGTAATCAAGAACCGGTTTTAAAAATTGAAGGTAAATATATTGATTATGGTTGATTAGAAGGAATGATTGATGGAATTTTAGCTAGAAATTCATCAATATCTACAAATTCTGCATCCATAGTTTTAGCTTCAAATGGGAAACCAATTTTAAATATGATGGATAGAGCAGATTCTTATCAGACACTAGCCACAGATGGTTATGCATCTTATGTTGGTGGAATCAGAATGTTTGTAACTGAAGCTGCTGTTAGTTTGATTGATGATGAAAATGTGAAAAAACCATCAGGTACAATGCCTCATGCTTTGATACAATCTTTTGAAGGAGATATTATAAAAGCAACTCAGGCATTTTATGATACATTTCCTGAAAATAATTTATTATCATTAATAGATTACAATAATGATTGTGTAAATGACGCTGTAAAAGTAGCAAATTATTTTAAAGAAAAATTATGAGCAGTTAGAATTGATACATCTGCAAATTTAATAGATAAATTTCTTGAAAGAAATAAAAATAATTATCCAAGTGATGCAAATTTAAATGGTGTTAATCATTATTTGATTAAAGAAGTTAGAAATGCCCTTGATAAAAATGGTCACAAACACGTCAAGATTATTGTTTCATCAGGTTTAACTGTGGATAAAATAAAAGAATTTGAGGAAAACAAAACACCTGTTGACATTTATGGAGTTGGTGCAATGTTAGCTAAAATAAATATTAGTTTCACAGGCGATGCTGTTTTAATAAATGGTAAAAAAGAAGCTAAATTTGGAAGAGAAAACATTGAGTCTAATAGGTTAATTAGATTTCAATAAAGGGGATAAACATGAGTATATTAAAAGAATTGCAATGAAGAGGATTGATAAAACAAATAACAAATGAAGAAAGACTATTAAAAGCTGAAAAAAATCATTCCGCAGTTTATTGCGGTTTTGATCCAACAGCTGATTCTTTACATGTTGGCCACCTAATGATGATAATAATGCTAAAAAGGTTTTCAGATTTTGGTTTTAAAGCAATAGCTTTAGTTGGCGGTGGAACTGGTATGATAGGTGACCCATCATTTAAATCTGATGAAAGACAACTTCAAACAAATGAACAATTATTGAAAAACTTTAATAGTATTGAAAAACAATTAAAATCAATTATTAAAGGTGTTGAGTTTAAAAACAACAAAGACTGATTAGGAAAATTTTCAATGATTGACTTTTTACGTGAAGTTGGAAAAGATTTTAATATAAGTTATTTACTAAACAAAGAATCAATTGCAACTAGAATAAGTACAGGATTATCATTTACTGAGTTTTCTTACACAATGCTACAAGCTTATGATTTTTATCATTTGTATATAAATGATGATTGCAAGGTTCAACTTGGTGGAAGTGATCAATGAGGTAACTTAACAAGTGGTACTGATTATATATCTTCAAAAGTGGGGTCAGACAAAACCGAAGCTGTTGGAGTTACAATACCTTTATTACTAAAAGCAGACGGGACTAAGTTTGGGAAAACATCCTCTGGGGCAATTTGGCTAGATGAAAATAAAACAAGTGTTTATAATTTTTACCAATTTTGATTGAATCAAACAGATGAAGATTCACAAAATTTTATTAAGTTTTTAACTTTTTACAATGAAAATGAAATAAAGAAATTAATTGAAACCCACAAAAATGAACCTAAAAATAGACATGTGCAAAAAGCTCTAGCTGAAAGTTTGACTAATTTTGTGCATGGACAGGAAAAATTAGACCAAGCTAAATTATTAACTGAAGGCTTTTTTAAAGGAAACATTTTTGATTTGGATAAAAACTTAATTGAATTAGCAATTAAATCAATGAACTCGATAGAAGTTAAAAAAAATGAATCTCTTGCAGATTCGCTTATTAAAGTTAAAGCAGTTCAATCAAAAAGAGAGTTGCGAGAGTTTATTGCTTCAAAAGCAATAAGCTATAATAACGTTGTTCTTGTTAAAGAAGATCTTTTAATAGCTGATATTAATCCTATATTCGAAAATAAAATTATAATCAAAAAAGGCAAAAAAAGTTATTTTGTTTTAACAATAATATAACAAAAATATTTTTTCCAAATAAATTATTGTTTTTTGGAATTATTTATTTATAATAATAGATAGGTATACATTGTATACCGCTTTACAGAAAACTGAAAAGCTCAAATTTAAAAAACATTATTACACTTTTACTATCAAATTAACATTTTATTTTTTCTCTCAATCAAAAAAAACAAAAAAGAGCTCGAAAGAGCTCTTTTTAATTTTGTTTAATCAAATTATTTAATTAAACGGTTGTATCATTCAACAATTAAAGCATCATTGATTTCAGCATTTAATTCTTGACGTTCTGGTAATCTTGAGAATTCACCTTTAACTGCGTTTTTGTCAACTTTAACAAATTCTACAGTTGATGCGTTGTTTTGTAATGCTTCAGAAACTTTTTCATTTTTCTTTGTAGCTTCTTTAACTTCAACTTTATCTCCAGGTTTTAATTGGTATGAAGGAATATCAATTTTTTTGCTATTAACTAAAATATGTCCATGATTAACTAATTGTCTTGCGGCTTGTCTTGTCATTGCAAAACCAAGTCTATAAACAATATTGTCTAATCTTGATTCTAGTAAAACTAAGAAGTTAGTACCAAGAATCCCTCCATGAACTTTTTTTGCTCTAGCAAATGTGTTTCTAAATTGCCTTTCAGTCATACCATACATGAATTTAACTTTTTGTTTTTCTTGCAATTGAGCACCATAACCAGAAATCTTTAAACGGGTTTTATCTTTTCCGTGTTGTCCTGGTGTAGTAACTCTTTTTTTACCTTTGCTAAATTCTTTACCGTTTTCAAGAATTGAAAAACCATATCTTCTTGCTTTTTTAAATGTTGATCCTGTATATCTTGACATACTTTCTCCTTTTTAAAAATGTAAGCGTTATTAAAAATAATCTTTAATAAATTCCCCACTAACCAGTTTAACGATTCGCCCTTACTGCAAAGAGTTACTTTTTTAATTGTTGTTAAACAGAATTTAGTGAATATTCATTATGCAGAATATAAACAATAACTTTAAATATTATAAACATTTTTTGTTCAATTTGATGCTTTTATGTATTTTTATGTATTTTTATAGTTTTTAAGACTCTGAAAAATAACAAAAATTGATATAATTTAAATAAATAAAAACTAAAGAAAGATGAAGGTAGAAACTAAATGAATTTAAAATCAGAAAATCTAACAATAAATACATTAAGTTTAGTTTTGATCGTCATTTCTTTAATAGGTATGTCAATAACTCTAGCTTGGTTCATAATTTACAAAAAAACAATAGAATATACTTATAAAAACTCTCAAACTTTAGAAAAAATAGATTACATTCCTGTTACTAAGTGATTGGTTAGTGTCAATACAGTTGCTACTAAAAATAGAACTAATAAAAATATTGAAGATAGTTTTAATATATTATTTAGAAATTATTATGAAATGTACGGGGAAAGGTTTATATCTTTATGTAAGCAAACAACATTATTTTTAGATTCAAATTCAAGCAGATCATGGCCTCTTTTTTCGAACTTTTTAAAAGCAAAAGATTTGAATTCAAAAATAGAATTATTGAATTTGGATGCAAAAGAAACAGTATTAAATGCTCAAGAAATTTTAGAACTTCAAACTATAACTAGAAATTGATTTGTAAAAATAAATGATATGGCAAACACTATAGTTGAAATCTTGAATGATAAAAATCAAAAAAAAGATGCAAAATCTGCAGAAATATGAAGAGTGCAATCTTTAAAAGAAAGTAAATTATATTCTTTAAAAATAGGTTTGAGTAATTCTTTATCTTTCATAAAAGCAGCTAAATATTCAAATGCTGTTGAAAATTTAAAAGCAGTTAGCTCTCTTCTTGGAGAAATAACACAGTTTATTGATAGCACAGATAAAATAATAAACATGGTAGATCACGAAATAAGAGAAAGATTACAAAAAATATTAAACGAGATTCAGTCTATAAACTTAAGTAATAAAGAAAAAGAGAAAAATTTAAATGCTTTTATTGCTTTAGAAAATTCTTATATAAATTTCATAAAAAATGCAAAAATTGATATCTACTCGTTAAAAATAGATGAAGCTTATAAGCGTTGCTTTAGAATGATAGAACAAATCAAAAAACATGAGTCTAATCTTCAATACGAAATGTTGATCAAAAACTTTATAAAATCAAACTATTCACACTTAGAAAATGTTTTTAACCAATGTAACTCTGATATCTTGAAAAGCATTGAAATGGTCGATTTCAATGCTAAATTCGGTATAAAAATAGTTCAACAAAAAAGAAAAATTGATTCAATTAAAAGAAGTTTTGAAAATATAAGAAATAAAGCACTTGATATATTCACAGAACCAGTTAAGTCAAAAGAACAACAGTATGCAACAAATCATAAGAAAAAAGGTCAGGAAATAAAGGAAATATATGAAAACTCAAAAATTATTCTTAATGAACTAGTTGCTATACGAATATCAATGAAAAGCTTAGATGATTTCAAAATTGAATTAGAGTCAAAAATAATTAGCTTTAAAAAAATGCTTTTAGCAACAGAGCTCATTTTGGCTAAAAACCCAAAAATAGATGAATTGAAACGTTTTACCCCTTTTATTCAAACTTATTTTTCTAAACTTCAGGAATGTGAAAATATTTTAAAAAATGATAATGAAGTTTTTGCTTCTCAAAAAAATATAGATGATTTTTCAGAAATACTAGATGAATACAATTCAACAATCGCTAAAACAAAAACTGAAATGGCACAGTGAGTTTATATTGCAAAATTAGCTGAAATGTCATTAGCTTATTCTGCAAGATTTAGCGGCATAAAATCTTTTGATGAAGAAATAGAAAAATCTATTCAAGCATTCGAAGCTGCAAAGTACAAGGAATGTTTGAATAAAAATATTGCATTCTTAAGAAATATTAAACAAAAAAATAAAACCGCAATAGCATATTAGAAGGTAACAAGCGAATATGAAAAGTATTTTAATAAGATATGGAGAGTTAACTTTAAAAGGTAATAATAAACACATTTTTATATCACAGCTTATTAGCAACATTAAAAATCAACTAAGTTCTTTTGAAAAAGACAAAATAAAGTACATTAAGGATAATAATTCATTGGTTTTAGATGTTGATGATTTACTTGTTAATGAAATAATAGATAAATTAAAAAACGTTTTTGGTATTTATTCATTTTCTGTAATAGAAAAGTGTGATAAAAATATTCAAGAAATTTTTAAAGTAGTGTTAAAAATAGTTAATAGTTCTGATAAAAAAAGATTTAAGTTAGAAATAGCAAGAAAAGATAAGAGTTTTCCTATGTCTAGTGCTGATCTTAAATTAGAACTAGCTCCTATGATTTTAAAAGCAGCTGGTGATTTAATTGTTGATGTAAAAAATCCAGATTTAAAAATAGAAATACTTATAAAAAATGATGCAGCACACGTATTTTCAGAAAGAATTGAAGGCCTTAAAGGGTTACCTGTAGGTGTTAGTGGAAAAGCTTTATCTCTTTTAAGCGGTGGAATTGATTCTCCTGTGTCTTCTTTTTTAACAATGAAAAGGGGAATGGAAGTTGATTTTATTCACTTTATGACTCCACCACACACAACACCAGATGCACTTGAAAAAGTTTTTGAGTTAGCAAAGATAGTTTCTAAGTTTAATTCAAAAAATTTTAAACTTTATGTATGTAATTTTTCAATGTTACTTCAAGAACTTCAACATATTCCACAACAAAGCTACAAAATAACTATTATGAGAAGAATGTTTATAAGAATAGCAAATAAATTAAGTTTAAAAGAAGGTCATCAATCATTGATTACTGGTGAAAGTTTAGGTCAAGTTGCGTCACAAACTATTAACAGTATTGATGTAATAAATTGTGTTAGTGACATACCAATCTTAAGACCCGTATTAACACATGACAAAGAAGAAATAATTGCTATTTCTAAAAAAATTAAAACTTATGAAACATCAATTTTGCCATTTGATGATGCTTGTTCACTATTCGTTCCCAAAAATCCAGTTACAAAACCAAAAAGGTGAACAGCTGAAAAACAAGAAAATGCAATTCTTTGAAATGAACTATTGGATTTTACATTAGAGAATAGTATTGAAAAATTTTCATTAATTAATGGGGAATTCATCAAACAAGAATAGAAGGAGAAGGTCATGTACTCACCACAGCTTAATGTTAAACTAGTTTATGACTTTCAAAAGTCACTCATCAAAATAGATGAATATATACAATTTGCTAAGTTACACAAATTTACACATTTATTTTATTTTGAAAATACTACAATGTTTGGAGTCGCTGATTTTGTTAAGAAATGCAAAATTAATAATATAAAACCAGTTATTGGTGTTGGTGTTGAACTTGATGACAATAATTTTATTAATATATTACCACTAAATAAAAAAGGTTATCAAAACATTTGTTATATATCTTCTGATTTAAATTTAAATAATATTAAAGATAATAATTTTAAAATTAACATAATAAATAAATATGTTGATACAAATAATATTGTAATAACAAATGTAACTGAATTTAGACAAAAAAATAGTTTAGTTCAAGAAGAAAATTTTTATGATCTTAATTACATTAAGATCTACCCAAATGCAATTAGATATTTTGATGTTGAAGATAAAAAATACTTTTTAGCTTTGTATGCTTTAAAAAACAACATTTCTTATCAAGAAGCTGGTGATATTTATAATATTGATGAATCTTATCCAGATGGCAATATTGATGATATTTATCCTGACAACGATAAACTTTTAAAACAAATAGCTTTTAAAAGTTTTCATGAAATATTGGAAGATAATGAAATTCATTTTGGAGTTTATAATACGCCCAACAATATACCTTCATTTAAATTTTTAAAGAGCTTGTGTTTTATATCACTAGAAAACTATTTTAAAAAAAATGTTTTTTCTGAAAAAGCGAAAATAGATTATATTGAAAGATTAAATACTGAATTGTCTGTAATTGAAAAAACAGGATTTGCAGATTACTTTTTAATTGTTCAAGATTATGTTTTATTTGCAAAAAAAGAAGGCATATTAGTAGGTCCTGGGAGAGGTTCTGCTGCAGGAAGTTTGGTTTCTTTTTTACTAAAAATTACAACAATTGATCCTATTGAGTATGGTTTGCTTTTTGAAAGATTTTTAAATCCTGAAAGAATAACTATGCCTGATATTGATATAGATTTTCAAGATGATAGAAGAAATGAAGTTGTAGAGTATTTGTTTGAAAAGTATGGTAAATTTAACGTTGCTACTATTGTCACATTTCAAACTATTGCTTTTAAATCAGCATTTAGAGATTCTTGTAGAGTTTTTAATGTTGATATCGAAACAGTAAATATCATGAGCAAAGAAGCTAGCGCTTTTGACCAAGATTTTGACACCATTATCAATAAAAGTATTTTATTGAAATCATATTCTAAATCTAATGAATATGATTTTATTTTTAAGTTAACCAAAAAATTAATGGGGATGCCAAGACAAACTGGAACACATGCTGCTGGAGTTGTTATAACTAATAATGATTTAAGAGGAATTGTTCCAATAAAAGAAGGGGTTGGCGGCATTTCTCAAACTCAATTTAATATGAATCATTTAGAAGAAACTGGTTTAATAAAAATGGATATTTTAGGTTTAAGAAATCTTTCTACTTTAAATCAAATAATAAATTTGATTAATAAAAACTATAAAAAAAATATTAATCTTTTAAACATAAATTTAAAAGATGCAAAGGTTTTTAATTTATTATCTAAAGGAGAAACAACTGGAATATTTCAACTAGAATCTGAGGGTATGACTGATGTTGTAAAAAAAATGAAAGTTTCAAGCATAGATGATATAGCTATTGCTTCAGCACTATTCAGACCAGGACCTCAAGAAATGATTCCACAATATATTCAAAATAAAAAAAGCACACAATTAAGTTATGTAGACTCTGCTTTAAAATCAATACTAGAACCTACATTTGGTATTATAGTTTATCAAGAACAAGTAATTAATATTTTGCAAAAAATAGGTAATTTTACACTTGGTAAAGCTGACATAATTAGAAGAGCTATGAGTAAAAAAGATGTTAAGTATATGAGTGGATTTAGAAATGAGTTTATTTTAAATGCACAGTCCAATAATATATCTATTGAAAAAGCAACAAATATTTGAATTTGAATTGAAAAATTTGCTAATTACGGATTTAATAAGTCGCATGCCATTGCTTATTCTTTTATAAGTTACTGATTAGCATGGTTTAAGTTTTATTATCCTGCTGAATTTTACTCAGCCTTATTAAATCATTCTTTGGGTGATAAAGTTAAAAGTAAACTATACATTCAACAATTAAAAAAATATGGAGTGGAAATAGTTAAACCTTCAATTAAAAATTTAAATATTAATTATGTAGGTGTTCAAAAAAAACTTTATATGCCACTAACAATAATTAATGGTATAAATAAAGATTTTGTTTTGAATCTTAGAAATCAAAGTCAAGAACATCAAGATTTATTTAGCGATTTAAACAACTTTTTCTTTTATAGTCAAAAAGCTGGAATTACAGAAAATAATTATGATGCTTTAGCTAAAAGTGGAGCATTTGATTGTTTTGGTTATGATAGTTTCACTATGGTTTCTAATAAACAATTTGTATTTGGTTTTATTAATTCTATTGCACATGATAAATCATTAGATCAACAACAAAATAAGTTCCGAGTAGTTGAAATGGAAGAAACTGATTCAGTTGCTCAATCACAATATGAAAAAGAAATATTTGGTTTTTATATAAATGATAATCCAATAACAAAAATTAAGAATGAAAATGCTTTTTTTAAACCTCAAGATATCGACACTTTAGTTCCTAATATAAGAAATATTAATCTTATAGGTCAAATTGTGAAAATTAAAACAATTAATGATAAAAAAAATGAAGAAATGGCTTTTATTGAGTTTTTAGATGAAACTGGCATTTTAGATATAACAATTTTTGCATCCACATTTAAAGAAATTAAAAATGAGATTATATTAAATAAAAATTATATAATTGAAATCAATGTACAAGAGTATGGTCAAAAAACCACAGGTGTATTTAATAAAATAGTTAAGCCAATAAAATAATAGAAGGAAATAACATGAAAAGAATACTTTTGATTGATGGAAATTCATTAATATTTAGAGCTTATTATGCTCAAGCATACCAAGGGTACACTTTAACAACTTCTAGTGGTATTCCAACAAATGCAGTTTATTCTTTTGCAAATATGATAACTAATCTTTTAAAAGAAAGACAATATTATGATGTTAAGGTTGCTTTTGATAAAGGTAAAAAAACTTTTAGACATGAAAAATTAGAAAATTACAAAGCAGGTAGAGCATCAACCCCTGATGACTTGATAAAACAATTCCCTATAGCACGTGAGTTTTTAACATCAGCTAATATTGATTGATTTGAACTAGAAAATTATGAAGCTGATGATTTAATTGGTACAATGGTAAAAAAAGCTGAAAAAGAAAACCCAAATTTTGAAATTGAAATTTTTAGTAGCGATAAAGACATGTTTCAACTTATATCAAATCAAACAAGAATTGTAACTTCTGAAAAAGGTTTTATTTCACTTTTTGGCATAGATGAATTATTCGACAAATATGGTATATCTCCATCTCAGATACCCGATTTTAAAGGTTTAATGGGTGATTCATCTGACAATTTAAAGGGTGTTGAAGGTGTTGGCCCTAAAACAGCTACTAAACTTATTCAAGAATACAATAATTTAAAAGGGATTTATGAAAATATAGATTTAATTAAAGGTGGAGTCAAAGATAAACTTATAAAAGATAAAGAATCTGCATTTCTGTGTAAAGAAATAGCTACTATTGATTGTGAAGTTAAAATGCAGTCAGTTGAGTTTAAAGAATTAGAAATTGACATTAATAAAATGATTAATTTTTTAAACAAATATGAAATGAAAACTTTGGTAAGCCGATTAACAGGAAGAGCTAATTTTATAAATGACAAAACAAATAATGCAGAAATGAAACCATCTTTTGAATTTACATATAATTTAATAAACGATTTAGATGAAGAGTATTGAAGTGAAGAAAATTATTTGTATATTGAAAATTTTGAAGAAAATTACCATAAAGGAAAAATCCTTTCAATAGTTGTTGTAAATGATAAAGGGAATTTCATATTAAATGATTGATCAAATGCAATTTATTTTAATAAGTTTTTAATGTCTAAGCAAAATAAAAAAATTGTTTTTGATTTAAAAAAAACTTGAGTACTATTTGATAACCACAACTTAAATTACAATCAAGAAAGTTTTGTTTGTGATTTAATGGTTGCTATGTATATCTTGGACTCAAACCTTGTTTCTAATTTACAAAATATAAATGTATTGTTTAATAAAGATTTAATACCTAATGATGAAGAAGTCTATGGCAAGGGTATTAAAAAAACTTTTGATATAGATAATAGTATTAAATACAGTTATTTAATATGCAAAACAATTTGTTTGAAAGAATCTCATTATGCTATGATATTAAAACTTAAAGAAAAAAACCAATATGAACTTTTTGCTAATATTGAATTCCCACTTATAGAAGTCTTATATTCAATTGAGAAGCAAGGTTTGCATATAGACAGAAAAGAATTAGAAAAACAGACATTAAAAACTCTAAAAGCAATTGATGATCTTGAAGAAAAAATGCTTTTTATTTTAGAAAATAAAATACCACAAAATTTTAACTTTGCTTCTCCTAAACAAATTAAAGAATTATTGTTTGATACACTAGAATTAAAATCTAATAAAAAAAACTCTACTGACAGGGATTCATTAGAAAAATTAATCGGTTTTCACCCAATAATTGAATATTTAATAGAACACAGAAAACTCTCAAAATTATATTCAACATACTTAAGAGGTTTTGAAAAATTTATTTTTAGTGATAATAAAATTCACACAATTCTTCACCAAACTTTAACAAATACAGGCAGATTGTCTTCATCTGATCCAAATATACAAAATATTTCTGTAAAAGACGATATTCAAAAAGAAGTCAGAAAAATTTTTGTTTGTGATCCCAATAAGAAGTTTTTGTCTTTTGATTATTCGCAAATTGAATTAAGAGTTTTAGCTGAATTAGGGGATGAAACAAACCTATTAGATATTTTCAATACAAAAAGAGATGTTCATGACGAAGCAGCAAGGTTAATTTTCCATTTAGAAAAAAATGAAAAAGTTGATGCTAGTCAAAGAAGAACAGCAAAAATTTTCAATTTTGGAATAATCTACGGTTTAAGTGGCTATGGTTTAAGTAATGATTTAAATGTTTCTATTTTGCAAGCAAATGAATATATTCAAAATTATTACAAAGCGTTTCCTAAGTTTGAAAATTTTAAAAAAGAATTAATATCTATAGCTAAAAATGAGGGTTATTCACAAACAATTTCTAACAGAAGAAGAGTAATAAATGAATTAAGCTCCCCAATGGCCAAGATAAGAGAATTTGGAAAAAGAATAGCTGTGAATATGCCAATTCAAGGAACAGCTGCAGATATTTTAAAAGTTGCTATGATTAATATTTATAAAAATATTAAATTAAAAAATTTACCTGTTGCTATGGTTGCTCAAATTCATGATGAAATTATTTTTGAAATTCCTGATAAAGGATATGATCACATAATTAAAATTATTGAAAAAGATATGAAAAATGCATTTATAGATTTATTAAAAATAATTGGTGTTAATCAAGAAGTTAAAGTAGAATTAGAAGTTAATATGTCAATTGGAAATAATTGACTAGAATTAAAGTAGGTGAAGCTATGCCAGAATTACCAGAAGTTAGAACAGTTGCTAATGAACTTAACAAAATTTTACCTGGTTTGAGAATTGTTAGTGGTGAAAATTTTATGCCAAAATTAATTTGACGAAATAAGGAAAGCGACTTTTTTGATAAAGTATTAGATCAAAAAATAATAAGTGTTCAAAATTATGGAAAGTATCTTATTTTTAATCTTGAAAATTTCAAAATGATCAGTCATCTTCGTATGGAAGGAAAATGAAGTGTTAGTTCAAAAGATAAGTATGTGTATAATGAAAAGCATTTAAGAATAGAATTTGAGTTATCAAATAACCAATGACTAAGATATTATGATTCTCGAAAGTTTGGTACACTAGAAGTTTGAGATAACAAATCATATTTAAAAGAAAGTGGAATAAGCAAACTGGGACCTGAACCACTGAATAATAACCCTTCTTTTGAATATTTGAAAAAAGCCGCAATTAAAAAAAATGTTAAAGTTAAACCATTTTTATTAGATCAAAAAGTTGTTTGTGGAATAGGTAATATTTATGTTAATGAAATTTTATTTGCTGCAAAAGTAGCTCCTGACAGAATAACAAAGACTTTGGACGATAAAGAAATAAAAAATATTATTAAGTTTTCAAACTTAATTTTAACAAAAGCTATTGAGCTTAAAGGCTCTTCTATACATTCTTATAAGTCTGGGGAAAATGTTGAAGGTCAATTTCAAAATGAACTTAAAGTTCACTTAAGGGAGAACAAACCATGTTTTGAATGCAAAAAACCAATAATAAAAACACAAATTGGTGGTAGAGGAACATACTTTTGTGTGGAATGTCAAAAGTAACACTTAATGTGGAAAAGTGGAAAAAGCAAAAAAACCTTTACCCTGTATAGTACGCGTAATAAAGTTTTCAAACATACACTTTTGAATTTAAAAAACTACTAAAAATTACAAGTATTTTATAAAAAAATTAATTATATTTATACTTATAAACAAGGAGTTAAATATGAGTTTTTTAAATAAAAAATATAGCGTCGAAGTTAGCAATAAAATAAGTCCAGAAGACCATATAATTTTAATAAACTTATATCAACCTTTAATAGGGGCATCTGCTATAGGTGTTTATAACACTTTAATTTTTGAATCATCATGAACAAAAAAAATGAAATCAGCAGTTTTTGAAATTGAAAGACTTGTTAAACTTACAAAGATTAGTGAAGAAAGGCTAAAAACTAGTTTATCTAAGTTGACCAAATTAGAACTTTTAAAAGTTTACAAAGAAAAATCTACAAGCAATATTGTTTTCATTGTTAACAAACCATTAAGCGCTAAAAATTTTTTAAATAATCATAAACTTAAGGAATTGTTGTTTGAAGCCTTAGATTATGATAATTTTGAATCGACAATGTTTTTTTTCAAAGAAAAAACAACATTTACTATTAACGAAGAATACATTGATATTGAAAAAGAATTATTTGATCCATCAGATAAATTATTATCTCAATTAGATTTACGTTTAAATAAATCCGAATACAAAAATGAAGCTTTTAATAACCATTCCTTAAAAGATTTTGAAATAGAACAAATAAGAACCATGCAATCTAATGACTGAGTATCTTATTATAATATGTGTATTGGAATAAACCCTAATGACATAACAATTAATGCTATTAATAAATTAAAAAAAGAATTTGAATTTAATGATGATATTGTTAATTGTTTAATTTATTATTCATATATAAGAAATAATAAAAATTTTATTTTTAGATATGTTAGCAAAATTGCCGAAACTATTTATATGAAAAAAATGAATTCAGTATATTTAGTACACAACTTCTTGAGTTCTATCTTTTTTAAAAAAACAAGTTCTGTTAAGTTTGTTGAATCTTCTGTAATGCAATCACCAACAAAAATAATTGAAGCATCTAATGTCGTTTTAAATGACAATATAGAAATAGAGTGATAGTATGGAAAAGCTGGTCAGTTTTTTAAATTCAAATGATTCATTTTTAAGAATAAAAAAAGAATTTGAAAATAGTAATTACCCAATAAATGATGAAGTTATAAAAACCAATCAAAATATTCTTGAAGAATTTGCTAGTCAATATATTTTATGCACAGTCGGTCCGCTTATTAATTGTCAACAATTGATCAAAGGGATGCAAAGTAATTTAAGTTATAGAGATGAAAAGTTTTATATAACTTATTTTAACTGTGCACACTTTATTTTTGAAAATAGAAATCATCTAATTAAATCTAATTACAGTTATGTTGATTTTGATGTTGATTTATTTCCACAAACAGTCAAAGGATATCTTAAAGGGTTATCTGAAAATAAAATATTTGATGAAAATGAAAAACTAGAAAGAAAAAGGTTGATTGAGAATGCAGGATTAGTAATTGTTAAGTATTTAGAAGATAAGGTTAATAATTATAAAAAAGGTTATTATATTTGGGGAAATTTAGGTATTGGTAAAACTAATCTTTTAAGAGCTCTAGCAAATGAAGCGTGTTTAAGAGGAGGGAATGTTGTATTTTGTACAGCACCTAATATAATTGAAAATGCTAAGGAACAATTTTCAGAAAAAGATTCAAAAAATGTAATTCTAATTAAAAATTTAAAAAAATGCGATGTTTTGTTTATTGATGATTTTGCAGGTGAAATGGTTTCACTATGATCAAGAGATAATTTTTGGTTTAGTATTTTTAATTACAGAATGGATCATCAAAAATTAACATTTTTTACTTCAAACTTTAGCTCAGTTGATTTGGAGAATATTTACACAATTAAGTCTCAACCAAAAACTACAGAAAAAAAGAAAGTTGATAGATTTATTGAAAGAATTAAAGCTATATCTTCAAGTTATAACCTTAAAGGTGAAAAATCGAAAAGAAATTTAGTTTAAAATAAAGGGTGCATAACTTTTTTGTAGGAGGACTCAACTAAGCAATTATCACAATTATTTCAAATGTTAATTCAATCATAACTCTATTTTTTTAAAAAACAAGTAAAATTAACGCAAAAATAATAAATGCGTTTATGATTATGTTTTTTTCTTGTTTTAGGGCACTTTTGGTTCTTTGCCTTACTTCTATACAAAAAATTTATTTTTGTTTGAAAAAAAAGTGTTAAAATTGATTTTAGAGCATATTCATATAACTTAAAAACCTAAATTATTGTTTAAATTGAAATTTCTAGCATTTAATATGTTTTTTATAACTTTAAAAGAAAATATCTTAGAACCATAACCAAGAGTACTTTTAACAAGTCCAGAAACAACAGATTCAGCACTCACACCAATATTTCAAGTTTTATTTTGGTTTTCAATTCCTTTGACGTTATTTTTAAAATATTTTAATATCGAATTACATGCAAAAATTTCTAAAATTTGTATAAGTTCTTCATACATTCCTTTGTAAAAATAACTTAAAGCTGTTTTGAATAATGTTTCAGAATTCTTTATAGAATTATTTAAGAAGACTTTCTTTAATTCCCTAACAGCATGATATCGATCTAATATATAGTCAGCTTCTAAATAATTAGCTAGATTTTTTATTCAAGTAGCACCATCACCACCAACGACTAAATGAGCATTATCAAAATTTTCATAAAAATTACACCCTAATTCATAAATTTTAAATGATAAAGCTTCAGTAGAAATGTTTTCATTTTTTCCAATTAAAAAAGTATTTCTTTTATTGGCTAATTTCTTTCGTTTAAGATTTAATGTTTTTTTATCATAACCAGTACAAAAAGAAATAACCCTAACTTTAGTGTCCTTTCCTCTGTTATATTTTCACCTTTTTTTAGACCTAAATCGATCTACATTTAAAAAAGCATCATCAACAAAAATATAAACTACTTGATTATTTTTTAATAAAACTTTTTTAGTAACTTCATTTCTTTTTTTGTCATTTTCAACAGATTTAAATATTCTTGAAATTGTCATCAATGATAAGTGAGCATTGGGAAACATGTCTATAATGTCTTTATATTTTTTACCACTACCTAATTGATCTTCTATTTTTGCTTTTAAATCAGGATCAATCTTAACGTATTTATTTAAATTTAAGTGAACATCTAACAACTTCACATACTTTTTATCAAAATTATCAAAATAAACCCTTCTATTTATTTTTAAATATCCAAATTCACTAACAATACATCTTTTAGCTAACCTTATCAATTTATATCTTCTTTTATCTCTCTTTATTAGCAATTCATAATCAAGTCTTTCAAGTTCAAGTTTTTTTGTTTTTAGAATTTTTGCAAATTCTTCTCGACAGTTAAATAACATATAAAACACTCCTTTAATAAATACACCAATTTTATTATAAGTACAAAAAAACTACATACTTTGTAGTTAATTTAGTTAAAGTTCTATTAAAACTATCGGTTGTGCCTCTTACTTTTTTTAATAATTTGAAATTGTTTATTTTCTTGCATTAATTTTAACTTTTCTTCTCTTTCTATTTTTCTGATCATTCTATTTTCTTGTTCTTCTAAAGAAAATTGTTTTCATATTCTTTGTTTGTCTTGTTCTTCAGTAGATAAGTTATTATACTCACCTGATAAAATCATTTTTTCAAAATTAACTTTATTTTTAATTTTATTAAACGAATAATTTGACGATCTTTTTATATATTTATACTTTTTATCAAAAGCGGGACCAATAAGCGGTTTCAACTTTTGTTTTAAACTTTTAGCATCAATTATGTAACTTGAACCCTTATCAAATTGAAAAACTTGTCCAGAACTTAACACTACATCAATTATATATTTTTGTTTCAATTTTGTTGATGCTTCTGTTACTCTAATTAAACTTGTGCCAGAATAAACTTTCGTGATCAAAAGTGGTCTTCAGTGTTTTAATTTCAAATCATTATCAGAGTAATCTCCTGGACTTTCAGAATAGCCTAATCAAATTTCTTTTTCCTTCAACATTTAATTACCTGCTTTCTAAATTAGAAAAAGGAGTACTCACTTATGTGAATACTCCCTCTTTCTTTCGGGAATTATTTAATATTATTAGACCCTATATTTAGAATTATACAAAAAAAGAACCAAAAAGGTTCCTTTTTTCCTGCATTTGCATGCGAGACTTGAATTCAAAGTTTAATTTTCTTTGATAAATTAATGTTAACACATAAAATTGTTCTTGTGTTGTTTTTTTATCTAAATATTATAAAATTTATTTTTATTGATCCAACTATATTAAACCCTTCATTAAATTCATTAACAGTTTCACTATCTTCACTATCTATATTAAAATTTTTTAATAATTGTTTTTGATTAGCTTCTTTTAAATAATTTACTGCTTTAGTAGTCATAGAAACTTCATAATATCCATCAACTTCAGTTACTTGTTTTCCGTTTAGCATTGATGGTGTATCTAAGGATTTAGGTGTATCAAAGAAATCAGACGATTCAAAATTTAATAAATTATCAATAAAAGCAAAACCTTCTGGAAATAAATCTTTATCTAAAAAATAATCATATCATTTGGTACTAAGCCCTGTAATAGATTGTGCAATTGCTTTATCTCAAGTTCAAAAAGAGTTCTGATTATCAATGTATCATTGCTTTAATTCTTTATTTGTTTTACCATATCATTCACCTTGGTTTTTTGTTAAATCAAAATAATCAATATTTCAATCACCGTGAAATTCTTGTTCAGCACCTGTTGTTACTGAAAAGTTTTTTATATATTCTTCAAAGCTCATTTCATATTCACCATCTGGAACAATTGGATTATCAATTGCTTTATCAGCTATAGCTTTAGTCAAAACAAAATTATCACTATCAATTTTTCTGCCTTCGACAACACTAATCTTTATTGTTACATCAGTTTCATTATTTTCAATTTCAAAAGCCTCAATTTTTTTAACACCATCAACTTTAACTTTTATTAACTCTTGGTTAACTTCATTTATATCAGTCTTATTTTGAATATGACTAACAGATCTCTTTATGTCTACTATTTTAATTTGTTTATTACAAGCAACAACAGCAAAGCTTGAAGTAACAGTTAAACTAAATGCAGCAATAATACTTAGAATTTTTTTCATATTTTTCACACTTTGCTACATATATTTTAAAAGTAGCTCTTTCTATAATTAACTATATACTTTATTTTATTCAAAATCTAATACATTTTGATATTTATTGGTGCTCAGTTGTTCTTAGTAAATTTGTAAACAATTTTAATAATTCTTACCTTTATCCCACCATTACCACCTTAAATCCCATGGATTTTACTAAAAATGTAGCATTTCATGCTCATTTTTTGAGTAAAAAGGTGGAAGCAAGATAAGAGGTGTAAACAAAAGTTCAAAATACAACTGCTTTTAATATTATTTATTTATAAATAATATCACAACCTAACACAAAAAGTGTTTACAAATATAAAAAAATGTTTACATTTTTGTAAACAAATTAAACTTTTAAATAAAAAACACCAAAATTTGGTGTTTAAAGTTACTTAATTATTAATGCGTTGTTTTTTTATTATAGCAGCTCTTAATTCTACTATTTTACGTCTAATTTCAGGTGTTATATTATTTTGGTTTCTTAAATCATTTAACTGTTCAATTAGTTCTGTTAAATTTCTATCATCCAAAACGTGAATTTCTTTTACTTTGGTAATATTAGAATTTTCATCAACCATTATTTTAACTTCGGGTTTTGTTTTACCAATTTGTTGTTCTTCTGTTTGCTTAATGATATTTTTTAATTCATTTCACAAATCTATTTCATATTTTTCAGAATATAACATAGTTTTCTTTTTAATAAAATTGTTTTCAATTGGTGAGTGATCATAAACTTTTTTACCATAATAATCAATATACTCGTTTTCACCAATTCAAGAAGGTAATAAATATGAAATGTATTTTTTATCATTTAACAAAATAGCTACTAAAGGTTTTGGTAATTGTTGAAGTTCATCTGCTGATATTAAAGCAGTTTTATCTAAAGATTCACTTGCTTCATTATCTCTAGTATTGTAGCTTCTTTTTAATTCTGCTCTTATCCCAAAAGATTTTGAGTATTTTTCATAATCGTCTCTCTCCGTTGAAGAAACAAAATAATTTAATTGACAGTTACCTAAAATTGATTTGGTATTGTTTATTCCATATTTCTCAGTCAATTGACTTTCTTTTTGAAGACAAATTAAAATATTTATATTTCTACTTCTACAAATTGAAAATGCTGAGATAAACTGATCTATTTTATTCATTGAACCAAATTCTTCAAGAATAAATAAAACTTTACGCTCAAGAGCCAAATTAGCACGTTTAGAAGCAATTGAAATAAGTTCTGCATAAATTTGCCCAACAAATAGTGAAACAAGTGAAACATAGGCTTTTTTGTTGTCTGGCACTATTAAAAATATAACTGTTGGTTTTTTAATCGCGTCTTCGACGTTTATTGTATTCTGACAGATTATGTTTTCTAATTCAATGTTGTCAAAAATAATTAAATCATTAGTTAATGTCTTTCATCAATTTTCAACATTACCAGGGTCTTTTTTAAATGTAATTGTAACATCAGCTAATCTAGTTTGTCAGTCATTTTCAGACAATGTATTTTTAGAAATAAAACTTTCAAGTTCTTGAACTTTTTTTGAACTCTTATTTTGGTTTTTAATTTCTATTAAAAGTTTTTGAGCTTTTTCTACATCATATGAGTGTTGAGATATTTTTTCAAAAAACTTGTTTTTATTAGATAAAATTTTTCTAATTGATTTTAAGTTAAAATTATCTATAGTTACCATTTTTGGATATTTAGCATTCAAGGCTAACATAAATTGTAAAGTTCCTTCAAAAAATTCTCTAGCTGCAGAATAAAAGAATTCATTTTTCGGATCTGGAGTAGTATATAAAGAACTTGCTAATTCAGCAATTTGACCAAAAGTTTCACCCTTTAGTTTTCTTTTTTCTTGAGTAATTCAATTTTCCATCTCACTTTGGGATGAAAAATAAACATCGAAGCTTTCATTTTTATTTTCATTTGTTATTTTAATAAATCCTATATATCAGTTTGGATTAGATTCGATGTAGTGGTCATTCACTAAGTTTTCAATACATTCTTTACAACTTAACGAGAAGTGCGTGTAACACCTAGCTAAGTTGCAATGGGATTGTATCATTGCTTTTGGTTCACTAACTTGACCTAATTTTCTTGAATTGTCAATTTCACTTGTTGGATGTAAATATTTTTGTCAAATTTCAAAAATAGAAGTCAGAGGATTTCATGCATCAGATTTATTTGGTTCTTGCAAATTAAAGGTTTTAACTTCATAACCATTTTCAATAAAAGTTTTGGACGTTTTTTGGTATAACTCTCCTTTTGGATCGTTTATAATCATAGATGATTTATTTTTTAATTTAATGTTATAAATTATTGTTGGCAAGATAATTCCAGCAGTTTTACCTGACCCAGGATCACCAAGAACAAAACCATTAACATCACTTGCAGCTGAAGTGTTTAATACTTTAGCTTTTGCATCTCAAACATTGCGAACAACAAATCCTGATTTCAATTTGTTTAATTCAATTTGTAGACTCTCATTAAAATTTTGCATAGAATCTTTTGATTGTTTGACCTTTATGTCATAAATAGAGCCATTTTGAGTTTTTCATTTAGGTTCATCATCAATAATATTTCGATCATCAATAACTAACTTACTAGCTGTTATATCTTTTGTGTCAATATGTTGTCTATACCCGCTTCTTCAAAATTTTGAATATATTGTGATAGCTAATGCTCAATTTAAAAATAACATCAAAACAAAAATCATCACTCCAATAAAAATAGGTCACATCAAATTAAACTTTCCAGTTAACACAAAAAATAAGTTAAAAGGGGTTTTAGAACTCATAGCACCAAGTAATGCTGTTATACAAAATCAAATTAAAATAGCTATTGGAATAGCCAATAATAATTGTCACAAGAAAAATCTTTTAATTATTTTATTTCATAATTGCAGTTTCATTTAAAAACCTCCATTCATAATTAACAAAACACTACATACTATATATATAAAAGACATAGATAAATAAATTGTCTTTCTAGATTTTTTCTTTTTGTTTTTTAAAACTTTTATAGTGTCAAACTGTTTTTCTTTAATTAATTTTTGGTATTTTTTTAAATTTTTAAAATAATCGATAACAAGCCAAACTATTAAACAAAAATTAATAGAGATTAAAGTATATATTGGAATTAACATTTTTATATCCTAATCCTTTCTCTTTCATATTTTTCAATTTCATTTTCAGCTTTCATTTTCAGTCTTTTCATTTCATTTTCAAATTCATATGCTGCTTGTCTAGAACCCAGTTTAAAAGCATCGCTAATCGAATTAGATATTTTAGAGACGTTTTGAGTCAAAAATTTATTTTCTTTGAATTCCTTTTTGATTCCTAGTTGAAAATTTTGATTATAAATTTCATTAAATAACACATTAACATGTTTTGAATAATAACCATTTTCGCCATTCATTAGTGAGTTTTTCACTTCATTAAAAATTAAAGTTTCTTTTTGTTCTTTTGTTAAATTATTTTCAGATAAATTATTATATAAACTTTGTGAATTTATTTTTAAATTTAATTTATCGAGAGCATCTATTGTTTTTAATGTTTGAATGGTTTTGGTATCATTATCATCAATTTTCTTTAGAAGAACTTTTGTTAGTTCATGCGAAATATCATCAACTTTACTTTGGATGTTTTGAAGCATTAACGTACCATTTTTAGACTGCTTTATTATATTTTCAACATATGATATAGCTTCGATCTTTCCTTCATCATTTAATGTGTTAAAACTTAATGTTGAGCCCTTTTTAGTTCTATAAGTTTTCATTGTTTCAAATCAACTTATGTGTTCATGATTTAATAATTTTTGGGTTTTTACCATTGAACATTTAAGTTTTTCTCAAGTGTTAATTTTATTGAGAAACAACATATTGGAATCTACCTTTTTTGCGATTTGCTTTTCAATTTCTGTTAAATTAGTTCTTCTTTCAAAAAATTGTTTTAGTTTATTTTTAGAATGGCTTTCATGAATTAAATTTATGTTATTAATTAAATTATTTTTCATTGATTTTATATTTTTATTATGATTTTGTTTTTCTTTAACAGTTAGCTGTTCAGATAAATATCTTTTTCTAAAATTAAGTTCTAAATCTTTAATTTTTAAACTTAATTCATCTATTTTTTTAATTTGTTTATGAATCAAGAATTGTTGATGTTTAGATAAAAAGAATTGTCCACTTATTTCTTCAGAAATTAAGGCTTTGGTTTCTAATTCTAAAACTCTCATTTTTTGGTAACTTAGTTCATTAGTTTGAGCATTTAATTCAATTCTTTGATAAAAATACTTCATAGATTCTTGGTTTAAATTTCCCTTGAATTTTCATTCACCATTTCTGTTAGGTTCATTTTCATAAAAAAATAAATGAGCGTGTGGATTAGATGTATTTCCATGCATAGAAAATCCCCAACTCATTCTTTTAGGGTCTAAATTGTTTTCAATAAATAATTGATCAATATTTTTACTTATGAGTTTTCCAATTACTTCAGGAACCAAAATATTGTTATCTTCAGCAAATTCTGTATCAAAAGATAAAACAGTATCTCACATTAACCTATCATTGTTATTCCTCATATTTAAAAATTCATTTTTTAAATTTTGAACTTCTTGTTTTGACAACTCACCAAAAATATAACTACCTTTAGTTTTGAAATGTGCCTGATTAGTATAAAGTCCAGTTCCTCATTGCACTTTTTTATATTCTTCAATACTCTTTTGTCTTCTTGAGCGTTCTCTATCTATTTCCAAAAGTTCTTTTAACATTTCTTGTTCAGTTTCTTGTGTTAAATTAAAGATTGTAGATTCTCTAGCTATAAAATCAGAATTTTGAAAATGGCCTGCTTCATTTAATGAATTAAATAATTTTGTTTTAAAGTTTCAACCATACTTTGAATACTTTTCATCATCAAATATATTTTCACTAGCTTTTAAAAATTCTTCACTCACTCCTTTGTTTAATCATTTCTGTCTTCACTCACTCCTGCTTTCTAACATGAATTCATTTAACTCTCTATTTTCTTGCAAAGCTTTTTCAGGAAGTGCTTTTAAAATACATGCTTGTTTTCTTGTTATGTAATCGATATAAGTAATATTTTTAGAACCTTTTTTGCCGCGATAATAGTTTGTCAATCTTTGTTTTGAGTTGTTGGGATCATAAAATCTTATTACTTTGAAAATGTTATTTTGTTTTCTATTCATTAGAACCTGCTTTCTAAATTAGAAAAAGGAGTACTCACTTATGTGAATACTCCCTCTTTCTTTCGGGATTATATTTAGTTACTAGTTGTACAATAAAATTATAATTGATTTAATTGAAAAAACCTTAACAATGAAAAAATAGCAATAAAAAAACCTTTTTATTTTTCAAAAGGTTTATTTTAAAATAAGTTTAAATATTTTTTAATTTTAATAAATATAGGATTATTAACCATAATTTCATAAATTAAATTCCAATCTGGTTCTTCTTTGTTGTTTACAGGTAAAGTTAATTTTAAAGTTCCATTTTTGAACTCACCTTCACTTATTGAATATCCAAAATATCTATTTTTGTGTTCTAGGCTCATAGCAAAAGCAATAAAAATTTTGTGCTCTAGACTCAATGTCTTGTCTATCAAATCAAAAACTTTGCATGTGCTTGCTACAATAAATTTATAAGGATGGAAGAAAGCTAGGCCTGCTCCCCCATCTCCTTGAGTGTTTCATGTAAATAAATTATCCAAAACAGATTCATTATATATATTTCTTATATTGCTTATTCTACAACCGTTTCTAGAATTTGATGCAGCGACATATGAGATATCTCCATCTTTGATATCTATATATTTTTCAATTCTTAGTGCATTATTAATATTTTTTTTAATTTCCAAATGCTCATTAGCTGAAGTTTCCTTTAATTTAAAATTTTTAATATATTTTTTTATATCATAAGCTTTTAATTCAGAGTCTATGTTTAAGAAATGATCATAAATTTTATATTTATCTTTATTGTTATTCTTATTTACTATTTCTTCAAACAAATTAAATAAATAATCATTCAAATTTAAAAAATCTTCAGAAGATATTTTATTATAGAAATTAAAATTTCATGTATCATTTTCAGATACGTTCTTTATGTTAATTGATGTATTTAAAATTTCTTTTCTATTTTTATAATTCTCTAAAAAATCACTTTTAATTTGTGACCATTTTTTAATGCCATCGTATCTACCATGTTTTTTGCTAGATATGAAACCATCATCTTTAAGGTCATAAAAATATGTTCCAAGATAATTTTCAGAATTTGGCCTTCCTATATCAGCGACAAGAATAGATGTTTTAACTTGTGCGCCAGAAGAACTTTTGTTTTGAAAAATATTGTTTGGCATATTAATAACAGCCATCAGCGAATTATTTTTCAAGAACTCTCTTTTAAAATCAGTATTTCCTTTAAAAATAGAAGTTGAAACAATTATTACAACTTTTTCTGTTGCCAATGTTAAAGATTTATTTATAAATTTTCACATTTCATCCTGAGATAAATAAGGCGGATTCATTATAACTTTTTTAGGATTTTCTACAAAGTCTTTTTTATCGTATTTAAAAATTCCAGATTTTTTAGGTTCGGGGTTGTCGTCATCAACAAAAATATTAGTCTTACCATCATCATTAATAAGCATATTCACTAATGTTAAAAAAAACATTTCTTTAGATATCTCTATTCCGTATATTTTTTTACTTTTAATTGTCTCAATTTCTTCATCATTTTTAGCCATTGATATTAATTTATTCATAGAATTAACTAAAAAAATTCCCGTTCCACAAGCAGGATCTATTACAGAGTCATCTTTTTTTAATTCTGCTAGGTCTATCATTAAATTTGCTATGTGTTTTGGAGTTAAAACTTGACCTAAAATTTTTCCATCTCCCGATGTGTATCTCAGTAAAACTCTATACATGTCACCAGAAAAATCATGATAAGACTCTTTTTTCATTTTGTTTATAATTGGCATTAATTTTTGATCTATGTTATCAATAATTTTTTTTCAAATTTCATTATTTATTGAATATGATTCAATTAGATTACAAAATCTATCAATAATTCCAATATTTTTGTCTCTTTTATTTTCAGGCAAAACATTTAACATTTTAGTTTTTATAGAACTAATTAGTAAACCACTAATGTTGCTTGTATTAGTCTTGTGCTTTTCAATGTCTGTTTGTATTTGCTTAAAATGCGTTAAAGAAAAAATTATAGAACCAGTAATTATCGGTCTTTTTTCTGTAGAAATTTTACTATCATCCATTAGCTTATTTAAAGAAGAAATTGCATCACTTAGGTTATCAACTTTTTCATCAATCAAATCATCAGCTATAATATTCTCGTAATCAAACTCATTTAATATTCTTTGAGATGGTAAGGGTTCAAAAATGAGGCTATCTTTTTTTGAATAAAATTGATCAATTATGTAATCACCCTTAGAACCTGAAGCAGCTATTCCAAATACGTCATAATCTTTAAAAAAACTCATATAATGCAGTACTCCATCTGTTGCAAAAATTTTTGGGTCAGTTATTTTTCCGATTTTATTAGATGTGTGTTTTTTCTTATCGTTTTTAATTTCTCCTAAAATTAAAAGCTTAGTCTCGGGATTAAAATATATTAAATCTGGTTTTCCTAAAGAAGGATTGATAGAATTAGAAAGATTTTTTGATGCTGTTGATAATTTTGAGTTTATTTCTTCAAAATCAGACTTATTAACATTTCAATCATATTTGTACAAATTTCTTTTTTTCATATCACTAACAACATTAAACAAATAATTATGTAAGTAAAATTCTAATTCACTATTTTTCATAAAACCTCCTAATATTTTATAAGTACAAGTAAATCAATTATATCATTCAAATTAAAAAAGTAGTTCTTTAAAGATAATTTGTTTAGGTAAAATGTTTTTGCAAATATATGCTGTTTCAGATGGTGGGTTTTTGCAAACTAACCCCTCATTTGATTTAAACTTAATTCTTTTGTCAAAAATTAACAATTGTTTGTCTTGTATTTTTTCTCTTATAGGTTTTAAAGCTATTGATACCAAAGGCACTAACATAGCGAATGGTTTGTTTAATTCTTCCAATTTGATAAACACTTGTTTTCTTAAACTGTAAGGTGGATTTGAAATGATGTAATCAAAAGATAAAACATCACCACTTTCCAAATCAAAAAAATCAAATCCGTCTTTAATGTGCCTATAACTGACCTTGTGACCTGCCTTTTTTAAAACATTTACATATTCGCAATCAATAGTGTCAAATGGGCATAATATTTTTGAGTTTGGTTTAAGAAATTCTAAAATAGGTTCAATCGCATAGGGCAATGTGTACCACTCATCATTTTTATTAGGAAAATACATTTTATTCACCTGCCTTTCTTTTATTTTAATTTATAGCCTTTTAATTTTCTTTTTCGCTTAACTACAGCAAATAAAGTAATAGCTATTATAGCAATTGCTGGTATTGTAACCAATCATCAGATTCCACCAAATAGCTTTTTATTTGGTTTTTCACCTCCTGGTCCAGGAATTTCAGGATCTGGTTTTTCTGGAAGTGGTTTAATTGGTGGTTTAACATTAGATTTAGGGTCATTAATTACTTGATAACTAGTAGCACCACTTAACAAAGTTGTGCCCCTAACAGCATTTATTCTTACTCACATTACACGTTTTTTAGCAACATTCAAGAATTGATCAATATATTCATTAATATTGGGTTCTTGTGTTATGTCTAGTTTCATACCATCAATAAAAATTGCATAATCTTTTGCATATTTATATTCTGGGATTTGTTTGTCAATAAAATTACCTGTTGGTTTTCCATCTTTATCTTTTTCAGGAATTTGCTTTAACGTTTCATTCTTAGCTATTCTATATTGATCAAGAGTTTGCCCAACATAACCTAAAAGATAATTTTCTAAAAATGCTTTTTTGTTTTCTTCAGGTCAGTTACTAAAATTACCTTCTTGAGTCTTAAATTTTACATCGCTTAAACTAATTTCAAGGTCAGGATCATATTTTATGTCATTGTTTATTTGAAATTCTAGATTCCCAACAAGTAGTAATGATTCAGGAGTAGCTATTACAGTTACATCTAGTTGTTCAATAGGGTTATCTTCACTTATACTTACAAATTTACTTAATTCCATATCATTAAGTGGAATATGCCCTTGTGTTGATTCAATAATATAATCTTTTTCTATGGCAGAGCCTTTAAAACTAAACATTTGCTCTTTTATTTTCCTTGTTATATATGCTTTAGCAGCAATTTCCTCTGTTTGCTTCATAGGAAAGTAAATTGGTTGTCAATCGCTTAAATTTAACCTATCATCAGTTTCTGGGTTATAAGTCATATGGCCATTTATTGCAGCTGAAACGTATTGACGTCAATATTTTACAATTTGCTCATATTTAATAAGTTGTAAAGCATCTGCTGAAGTTATAATTGCGTTTGCGATCATAAAACTTCTTAAGTGACCACCAGATGTAACTGTAAACCATTCATGTATTTTAGAATTCTTTTTTGAAGATTCTAAATCTAAAAAACGTCTATAGTTTTTAGCATCACTATCTAAAGTTATGATTTTATGAATAACAGTTCCTTGTATTGCTCTAATATCTTTATTTATTGGTGGATTATGGATAGAATTACTACCTCATGAACTTTGATCTACAAAATCTTTTAAATAAAAAATATAATGCCAAGTTCCTGGATTAGAAAATTGAACTTCATTATTAATTTTCACTTGTGTTTTTGAACCAACTTCTTGAAATGTAACTGGATCAATTTCAACTCTTTCTATTTTAGAAAATTGTTTTAACTGTTCATCATCATACAAGTATTTAATTCCCTTATTAACAACATAAGCTTCAGCAAAGTATCCTCACCTTAAAGGATCATCTTGAACATCTCCACCAATCAATTGTCCATAACGATCTTTTGGATCAATTAAAAAGGGTTTGGATAAAGGTTTTTCATTAACAAATATTGATTGAATTCTCACACCAGTTTCTGGATTTATATAAGGATCATATAACTCATTTTTTTCACCATTTATAAAAGGTTGTGTTAAAACTCATTGATCGTATTTATTTTTATCACCTGGTGTATTTTGTGGATCTCAACCCATTCATTTAAAGTCAACGTTGGGATTTAGTGAATTTATTTGTATTGTTCTACTAAATTTTAATTTACCATCAACTTCAACTGCAATTTCATAAGTGTTGTCTTCTTCCATTGTTGAGCTTTCATCATTTCTACCATCTGTTAATGTAGCTACAAAGACATTCCTTCAAACTTCAGCATCTTCGCCATTTACAAGCAATCGTTCATTTTTGTTAATAGAATTTGAAGCAAATTGTACAATTACTGTGTTGTGATAAATGAATGTTTGTTTACCATCTTTTTGAATAAGCTCTGGAACATCATTCATTGTTTTGCTAACGTCATTTAAATCTACAACTTTTCCAGGCAAAATTTCTAATCTTTTCAAATAACTCATATCTCAATAGCTTTGATCAACTTTTAAGTTAATTTTTGTTGTATAACGAACAAATTCTGTATTATTAAGCATGAAAACAGTATCAACTGTGTTATCAACATTATTTCAATTATATAAATCAAATGTTACTCCATATTGTTTATATGAATTTCATTGATCACCAAATGTTGTTGGTGCTCTTTCTCTTAAAAGTTTTTCAATTTCACTCTTATTTGCTTTTCCTGTTGGTTTTGGTTCTTTACCAGATTGTCAAGTTCCAGTGCTTTCATTTCATTCTCCTTGAAAATCACTAGATTTTAACTTTTCTTCCGAATCTATAGCAGCACCAGTATATGATGTATATTCAATTGTTTTTTTGCCATTATTTATAATTGTTTTTTTAAATGAATTTAAGTCATAACTCGACTTAAAGGAAACACTTTTAGGTTTAAATCCAATCATAGCTCCATGCCCATAAGCTGAACCTTTATTGTATTCTAAATATGAAGACGTTTTAATTTTCATTTGTAGATAATTTCCTGAAAAAGATGTTTTATAAAACATTTCAACCTGATGGTTGTTAGAACTATTATTTCTTTTTGAAAAAATTGATATATAATCGCTTTGAATTGTATTTAATGAAAAAGTTGTTGATTTATATGAGTCTTCTGAATCAAATTTAGCAATAACAGCAGGACTAGCTGATGATGTTACGTTTGTACTATTATAAATTAGATATGACAGCATTATCTCCAATTCTAAAGTTTTATAATTATTTTTAAAGTCATCAACAGTTTTAGCATAATTCAAAGTGTTTAAATTTAAAATTGTATATTCTTTTGATGCTGTTCCATTATCATAACTTTCCTCATCAAATGTTGAATTTATATCTGATAAGTATTTTTGATAACCTCAACCTGTTCTCATCCTATTAACTCTGTGTTTTGTATATGAGTTATTTAAAATATATTTAAAATTTGGATACATAGGATTAGTTATATTATTATTGTAATTAGATTTTTCATTTGTTAAAGAATAGTTATAGTTATTTAATAAATCAGATTTATTAAATACATAGTATGTAGTATGTATATTAAATATCGATAATAATGCAAATAATAATATGATTAAAATATTTAGTGTTTTTTTCATAGACATTTTATTCCGATCCAATCACTCCTGTGGTTAAACCAACAGCTCCTAAAGGTCCTTTGCTAACAGCACCAACAGTCTTAGTCGCATTAGAAGCTAATTTAGAACCAGTTTGGAAATTACTTTTTGTTGTTTGATCAATTCTTGAATAATTTGAATATTCACCAATTTGTGATTCCACTTCAGCAGCAATTTTTTTAACCCCCATTAGAACAGCTATTGAGATTATTGCCATAATCAAAGCAAAAATTATGTAACCGGCTTGACCTGTTATTGGTGGAAAGCTAATTAATGACTGCATGCCGGCAGAAACTGTATATGTTAAATTAATTCCCAAAGTTATAATCGCTATTGAAAGAGTTTTAGCAATTATCTTCTCTCTAGTCATTTTCATTCTTGCTCCACCATCAAAAGCAGAGGCACAAGCATAATAAATACAAATAAGAAAATTAAAAAATAACCAAAATGTTTTTTCAATTAAAGCAGCAAATATTGATAGCAAAAATATCAAGGTAGAACCACCAATCGCTAATCCTATAAAACCCCAAACTGTAAAGGCTTTAACAATTGTCTCAGATTTTCAAAGACCACCAGGCACTGACCCCCCAAGCACAGCTAATAAGACTGGATATCTTGCAAAAAAATCACCACTACTTGTTGGATTTAATCCAAAGAATAATAATTTATAAACATTGTCTGTAAATGCAAAAGATTTGTCTTGAGGGTTTCCTTCTACTACAAAAGAAATGTAACTAATGGTTAAGTCTAATCCAGTTCCGATTATTCAAAACCCAACAGGGATACAAAATATATAGATTACAGTTTTAAAACTACCTATGCTTGCATCTTTAAGTCTTTGTTGTGGTGAACGTTTATCGTCTGTGTTTGCCATAGAAATTGTTTGAAATAAAAATATTATAATTAATACTAAAGGAACTGATATACAAATTATTCAAAAAGCAACAGGAATATTTTCGACAACAAACTGATCTCCACCAAAGATTAGTTGATTAATCCCACCAGATGAAAAACCAATAATAATGTAATTAATTATGTAGCTAATAAACATTATAGGCAATGCAATCATTCTTATCAAAGTTAAGATTAATTTTTGACTTTTGGCTTCATTCATAGCTTTTAACATTTCAATTAATTTATTTAAAAAAGCTTGTTGATCTCATCCGCCAGGCATACCTGCTTTAAGAGTTCCAGGTAATTTAACGAGTTCATTTATTGCCATTAATCTAAAACCACCATTTGGCAAAGGCTCTCAAAAAAAACCATCGGAAAAATCCACATAAGGTGATGCAACCACAAAAGGTGGAACATTAGGCAAATCACCTAACGTTTTTAAATCCTCTAACCTTTTAATTGTTATATTATTAACATCAAAAGATAAAGTGGTTTTATAAAAAGTAAAAAATAAAATTGAAACAGAAATTATCAAAATAACTAAAGCCCAATTAATTTCTTTTCTATAATTGTAAAAATCATTTTCTTTTAACTTTGAATTTATTGTCATTATCTCACCACGCTTAATACAATTAATGCACTCTTAGTTAAACCCATGTCAGTTCCGATTAAAGATGCTGCAAAAACACCACATAATGGAACAGCTATCCCTAACACAATCATCGCGATTACAATAGTTATTAAATTTTTTGTACATTCATCCTTTTTTTTCTGATTACCCGCTGCTGCAGCAATTTGTTTTTGAACTAAAATTCAAATCATAGCACCAGCAGCAACAATAAACCCAAGTCCTCCAAAAGCACCTATTACAGCCAAAACAATTCCCCCGATGTAATCTGCAGGCGCTTTAAAGTCTGGTGCTTCTGCTAATAACATTAAAAATTTAATCATCTTCATTTCCCTTTCCAAATAACACATCCTTTAAATTTGTGCTACTTGAATCCTTTCTAATTTTGTTTTTTCATTTGTTTTGAGTTGATATTTCTTGATTTTCAAAACCAACAGGTGTCTTAAAAAAATCATTTTTAATAAACCCAGTTTCTTTATCGATAGTTGCATCAAAATACTCATAATTTAACCCTTGTAATATTGGCACAATGTAATTTAATAATTCTTTAAGATAATCCATATTACCAGCTATAAAAGCTGTTTGCAAATTTTGTCGAACAGTTATTTCTTGATTATTTTGTTGAATTACTTTAGTGACTGCTTTTGCTGCAATATTTGCAATTTCATCTGTTTTATTATCAAATAAGTCATATTTCATTCCCCTGATTAAAGCTCTTATATAAAAATCATTTGTTTTTGGTTTTGGTGTACGTTTTTTTGAGTTTTTATGTTCCAATATTTTTTGTTCAAGAAATCTATCATATTCATAAACTATTTCTTGCGCTTCATCAGTATTGAATCTGATGTTTAAGTGGTTTCTTTTAGGTAAGGATTTATTTTGAATAGGATTTTCAATTTTATTATTTTTTACTTCGCTCATTAATCAAACCCCTTTCTATTTTATTGAGTTTAATTTTTAATATTTTTTGCTGCCCTTTATAAAATTGGTTGTGCACGTGTTGCTGATCTATATAAAATTTACCAATATGAGTAAAAACTTCTTGTTGATCAATTAATACTTCAATTAAATGTACATAAACACTTTCTAAGATTTTCTTAGATTGTTTTTGTGTTAAATTAGTTCTAAATGAAAAGTCTTTTATGTATTCACTTTTAATCATAATTTCTATTCCTTATTATTTCTTTTTCAACATCATTTAGTTCAATTTGAATTTGATGCCTATTGTTGTTATTTTTCATAAAAACTCCTCTTCCTTGACCAGCATTTAATATGTGTTTTTTTTCTTCGGTTGTTAAACCACCATCTTGCGCAAAAAGAGTCTCAACATCTTCTAATCCCTTTGAGCTACAAAGCATTATTAGTCTTGCTGGTGTATTTGTCAATATAGATTGAGTTTTTTTAGAACTTTCTCCATCTTTAACAAAGTCCTTTACATCTTGAGTACAAAAAGTTAATCCAGCATAATATTTTCTAAAACGTTTTACTGATGAATTTAAAAAGTCCAAAGTAACATCTGAATTTTTCATAAATTCATGCCCTTCATCAATTAGTAAAGTTTGTTTAACTAAAAGTTCATAAGCAGCTTTATTTGGGTAAGGATTTTTTTCTTCTTCAAATTTAGCAACAAGTTCAGCATATTTAATATCATTTTCAATTCTTAAAGTGTTAAATTTATTTGTTACATATGCAAAAAGTAAATATAATAAAGCATTTTGTAATTTTTGATTATTTGTATCAAAGATTGATTTGATGTTGTAAACTATTAAACTATGATTACCAACTTCAAGAGTTGAATGATTATTTAGCAAATATTCATATTTACCATTGTTCTCAAAATCTTGTTTTAGACTATAAATTCATTGTTGATGAAGCATTTGTTGATCAGAACTTATTGTTTTAAGTTCTAATTCCATTAGTCTTATTAAGTCTGACATAATTGGGAAATCATTAGTTTTTAAATCATCTAAAGATAATTTATTTTTTAAAGCTTTATTGATTGATGTTGTATTTAAATAAAGAGTTCCGACTTCTTTAATCAAGTAACCTATTTGATAGTCATTAAAATCAGGATAAAGCAATTTAAATCAACCTTCTAAATTTGTAAGATAAAACTGCATATCATCATATAAATTATTTGTTAATTCATCATTTGGAGTAGCCATTATTTGAAGTGGATTAATTACTCCATTTTTTGTACCAACGTGTACTACTTTTTCACCTAAATTTCTTGCAAGTGGAGCATATTCATTTTCAATATCAAAAATATGTGTATGAACTTGATTAACAGTATTTCAAATAGCTAATTTTTTAATTGTGTGTGATTTACCTGAACCAGCCATGCCAATAAGTAATAAATTATGTGAAGTAGTTAAACCACTAGGTAAAAAGAATTGATCATAAATTATTTGGTCACCAACAACACTAACACCTAAATAAAGCCCTCTTCTGTCATTTAATTTTTGAGATATGAAAGGATAGGATAAAGCCATTGTTCATGTTGGTATTTGTCTTGAAATTTGTTTTTTTAAAGGGGTTCTTGGTTTTAATGAAAAATGTTCTAAAGCTTCTATTTGTCTATTTATTAGATCATTTAAGTAAATTCCTATTTTTTGAAGTTCAGATTTTAATGAATTTGATTGTTCTCTTAATTCATCTTCATTGTTACCTGAAAAAATTACTGTTGCACTAACTTCTTTTAGCTTTTCAGTTCCTGTTGCTAAATCAGCAACAATTTGAGAATAAACCTCTTGTTCATATTGCATTGCTTTTATATCGACAACTTTAGTTTGATTTATTGTTTGAGAATTTGTTTGTAAATTCATTAAGTTATTACTTAAGAATTTGTTTTCATTAATTAAGCTCTCTTTTATAGTAACAATAGCGCTAGTGGAATTTCTAAATAAGCCAATCATTCAACCAAGTTCGACCTTCATTGGAAATTTTGTGATAGCTGCAACTTTGAAATATTGCTCTTGACCATTCACCTTAAAACAATTTCTTTTAAATTCTATTTCTTTAAACGCTAAGAATTTTGTTAAATCTTCTGAATTACTCTCAATTAAAGTTGGAGACAAGGGTTCAGCTAATGGTGTGTAACTTTGATAAATTAAATTTACGTTTTCATATGAACTCATTTTTTGTCCAGATAAGCCTTTTTGATTTAGTATAGCTGTTATTCTATTAATCTCTGTTATCATTTCTTTTTCATCTTCAGCATAAACAATAATATGATATTTTTCTTCAATAAAATCTTCTCTACTTATATCGTTTTTATAAATATATTTTTTAGTGTATTCTTCTAAAACTCTTCTTCTAGCTTCATACTGAATTATATTTATTTTTTCTGTTTCAAAAAGTTTATTATTTATAGATAAAAGATTTGAAATGTGTTGATTATTAAAATCTCTATTACTCATAACAGACAATTTAACAATTTGTAAATCATATTTTGAATTGACTAGTAACTCTCATCAACTATTTGCCATCATTTCTAGATCTATTAAATCTTGTTGAAAAATATTTTTACCCTCAAACTTTATTCCACACATAAACAATTTATCTGTTTCATTTTCGTTTGTTAGAATTAAAAAATCTTTTGCTGCTTCGATGCTTGAATCAAAATTTATTTTTTTATAAGAATTAAATTTTTTGGTGGAATGATTTTTATCTTCTAATTTATATATTTTTTTATCAATGTATTTAAAAGAAACACTTCATCATAGTATATGATAAATCCTTACCCCATTACCAGCAGATGGGACAGGCATTAAAGGTATCATTAAAATAAATAAAACACATATCATGATTACTGTTTTTATTACAATATTTCAGACCAGACTTGAAACATTTGGAATTGATAAAATTATTAAAACACCAACTACAAAACCAAATAATGTTGCTATCAAATCGGTTCATAAAATACCTCATTTTAAAACTGCTTTTTGTGGAGGTTTTGGTATTACACCCACTAATTCTTTTGAATTTTTTTTGTTATTGTTTTCCATCAAACTCATCCTCACTTATTGGTTCTTTTACTAAACGTTTTACAGCTATCATAATTATTTCTGTTTTGCTAAAGTCTTTATTAAATTTAGCTGCACAATTTCTTTGAATTGAATCTATTAATTCTTTTTGTTCAATTGTTGGGTTTATTGTTGTGTACATTTTTTTTGGTTTTGGTTGTTTTGGCATGTAACACCTACTTTCTAAAATAAAAAAGAGAGAACACTCACAATTTGTGAATGTCCCTCTTTCTTTCGGGAATTTATTAAGTTTTAAATTATATAATCTATATGCTTAATAAACTTTTCTTTTGTTAAAAGGTTTAAAGGTTTAATGTTTTGCTTGGTATTTCTTTCATTTTGGTTAACGCTTTTATTAATCATCATTTTCAAATATTTCTACAATTCAATTAGTGTTGCAAGTTTTAG
Organism: Entomoplasma ellychniae; assembly: GCF_002930155.1. NCBI lineage: Bacteria > Bacillati > Mycoplasmatota > Mollicutes > Entomoplasmatales > Entomoplasmataceae > Entomoplasma > Entomoplasma ellychniae. The sequence continues at coordinate 416,390 of NZ_PHND01000001.1, read as the reverse complement.
TGCAGAAGTAATACACATTGTTGTTTATTGTTCAAACTGAAGGTTTATTTACTCTTTTTTCTTTGCCACATTGATCACAAATTATTATTTTTTCAGTATCTGACATACTATTCCTTTCGAGTTTTTAATTTTTTAATCTCATAATGTTGACTCATCATCACTTAAAATAACTTCATCTTGAATAGCGCCTGCGCTAGAAGTTGCTAATACAGGTGATTCTAAAATAATATCTGATTCATTTACAGAAGGTTGATCTTCTGTATTTTCATTATTTTTTGAAGATCCTAAAAAGTTTACACGGTCAGCAGTTATTGTTGTAATGGTTTCATATTTTCCATCTTTTTGACTTGTACGAACACTTATTCTTCCAGATACAGAAACTAAGCTTCCTTTTGAAAGAAATTTAACCATGTTTTCTGCAGTTCTTTCAAATGCAAAACAAGGAATAAAGTTTGTTATTTCTTTTTGTTGTGAATATTCACTCACAGCAACTGTAAAAGAAACAAATCTACCTTGACCATTACTAGTTGATTTTAATTCTAAATCTTTGGTTATTCTTCCGATAATGTTCACTGAGTTCATTTTGTTATTTCCTATCTTTTCAATGTTTTTTTGATTTGTTCATTTTGTTCATTTTGTTTATTTTTAGGATGATTTAAGGATTCTTGATTCAATTTAATTCCATGCTCAAGTTGCTTTATATATTCTTGATCAGATAATAAATCTCATCCATCACTTGGTCTATTTCCATTTTTAGTTAATTCAATTTTATTTTTTGTATCATAATCATAAATTTCATATTCATTAGTTAAACCAGTTCTAGCAAAATCATCTAATTTTTTATTTGTTAAATCACAGAATTTTTCAACAAATCAAGAAGTGATTTGTTCTTTTTCTGTGTTGTTGATAAGTATTTCTAAATATTCGTTTAAAGAATGTGAGTTATCTTCTTTATTTAGTTCTTCTTTGACTGTGTTTATGGTGTCAATATCTCAAGTTTGATAAATTTGTTGTGGTGGGCCTGCATAACCAATTTTGTTATTTTTATAACATTCAATTTCCAAAATTGCTCTTTCTTTTGCAAAAATTTCAATTTTATTTGTTAAGTAGTCAAATATTTCAAAAGAGTTTCATTTTTCTGACATAATAAGTTTTCCTTTCGAGTTTTTAATTTTTTGATTTTATTCATTCTTCTAAACGATCTTCGTAACATTCTATACAATAGAATTCTAATCATTGTTCATTTTCTAACAAGAACTTAGCATCATCTTCTACTTCTTGTTTACAATTTTTACAATAATCTATTTCATTCACTTGAATTGGTTTCATTACTTTTATTCTCCTTTTTTAATCTTTTAACTTTATTTTTAATAATCAGTGTAGACAAATGATTGTGGTATAAAGTTGATTCCAAACTCTTTAAGATTTTTAGGTTTCAAAAATTTATGTATATTACCTAATCTATAAGCATGAGCAATATTTTTACCTTTGAAATAATTATCAAAATATTCTTTTGTTATCCCTGATTCATTTTTAGTTATTTTTCATAGTTCATTTGGAGTAAAAGAAATTAATTCTATAACTTCTACTTTAGCTATTATTTTACAAATCGGTTTTGTTGCATAAATGTAAATATATTTTATTTTTGTCGAAGGCATTCTTGTTCTATATTCAAATAGTTTAGTTTTATTGATAATTTTTTTTGAATAAGTTGGATTAATTGGCAATATTATATTTTTCATGTTTAATCAACTTTATTATTCATTTTTTTTAATCTTTTAACTTTATTTTTAATAATTCTTTGATAAGTATCTAACACTTCTTTAACGTTATATTTTTCATTTTTGATAACCTGATTTAGAATTCAATAATCGTCGTGTTTAAGTTTTGTTTGATTTGATCACTTAAAACTTCTATTAATTAGTTTTTGATTATTATCATCAACTATTTGTAAAATAGATTTCTTTATTATGTCTTCTCCATATTTGAAATCTAAAGTCTTAAGGTATTCGTAATATTTTCATTCCATTTATTTTTCCTCCTGATTTTCACTTTTAATAACGTCTGATAAATATCACTTATATGTGTTGTCATATTCTGGAGTATTTCTGTTGTTTTTTGTCGGTCAAATGTTTAAAAAGATATCTAATATAATTAATCTCTTATCTCTAGTAGCTTCTTTGTGAAATTCAAAAATCTTATTTATTGTATCTCTGTTGTACGAATGTGCTCAAAAATAATTTATTTTTAAATCATTATCTTGTATCCTGATTTTCACTTTTATCCAAGAAGAATTTGCATTTTGAATTGAATCTGAATAAATTATTTGTTCAATAATAATATTTTTTAAAGTTAAATTAACTTTTATTTCTTTTTTCATTAATCTCTCTTCCTTTCGAGTTTTTTTTGATTTGTTCATTTTGTTCTTTATGGTTTCTATTTTTCTAAATTTGATATATATAAGATATATAGATATAAGATATATAGATATAAGATATATAGATAACTGAACCCAAACCAATGAATATTTAATTTTCAAAGAACATGGGCTCAACTTCTGGTATGTGTTGTACACTTCCTCACACAACTTAACCGTTCCTCAGATGCTGCTATCCAAAATTTGTAACAAAGAAATAAAAAAAGCGATTATAATCGCTTTTGTTGACCCTACAACCTTGTTATACGCCCTAAAATAAATCAACTGTTTTAATTATTAGAAAAATGGTGTAAAATATATATATGTATTAACATACAAAGAGGGAGATATTTTTAAAATGTCAAAAAAAGTTGCTATTAACGGATTCGGAAGAATCGGGCGTCTAACATTTAGACAATTATTCAACCAAGGTGTTGAAATCGTTGCTGTTAACGACTTAACAGATACTAAAACTCTAGCTTATTTATTAGAGTTTGATTCAGCTCAAGGAAAATTTCAAGAAGGAAAAATTTCTTACACTGAAAACTCAATCATTGTTGATGGGAAAGAAGTTAAAATTTATGCAGAAAGAAATGCTGCTGACTTGCCATGAGGTAAATTAGGAATTGATTTAGTTATTGAATCAACAGGTTTTTATACTGATAAAGAAAAAGCATCAGCTCACTTAACTGCAGGTGCAAAAAAAGTTGTTATTTCAGCTCCAGCTACTGGAGAAATGAAAACAATCGTTTATGGTGTTAACCATAAAAACCTTTCAAAAGAAGATGTTATTATTTCGGGGGCTTCATGTACAACAAACTGTTTATCACCTGTTGCTAAAATAATGGATGAATTATTTGAAATTAAAAAAGGTAAAATGTTAACAGTTCATGCTGTAACTAATGACCAAAAATTATTAGACTTACCTCACTCAGACTTAAGAAGAGGACGTGCCGCTGCATGAAACATTGTTCCTTCAACAACTGGAGCTGCAAAAGCTGTTTCATTAGTTTTACCCAATTTAAAAAATAAATTAGATGGTTATGCATTGCGTGTTCCAACAATTACAGGTTCAATCACTGATGTAACTTTAACATTAGGTAAAAAAACTAGTGTTGAAGAAGTTAACAAAAAAGTTGAAGCTGCAATTAAAGAAGATGCTGAATTAGCAAAAGTAATTAAATTCAACAATCAACAAATTGTTTCAGCAGATACAATAGGTTCATCATATGGTTCAATATTTGATGCAACTTTAACCAAAATAACTGAAGTTGATGGAGAACAATTAGTAACTGTTTGTGCTTGATATGATAATGAATCATCATACGTTTCACAATTAGTTAGAACAACTATATACTTCATGGGATTATAGTCTTTATAAATTGAAACACTAATTTTATTTAGTGTTTTTTTTATTCCAAAATGAGTTAGTGATAAAATAATAATATATAAACAAAGGAGAAAAATTTGATGAATTATAATTCAAAAAAAACATTAAAAGATTTAGTAGTTTCTAGTAAGAAAGTTTTAGTTAGAGTAGATTTTAACGTGCCACTTAAAGATGGCGTGATAACTGATGATAACAGAATTCAAGCAGCTATTCCTACTATTAAATACTTACTTGAAAACAATGCTAAAGTTATTTTATTTTCGCATCTTTCAAGAATTAAATCTGAAGAAGATAAAAAAAGTAAATCATTAGCCCCGGTTGCTAAAAGATTAGAAGAAATTTTAAAACACAAAATCATATTTATTAACGAAACTAGAGGAGCTAAGTTAGAAAATGCTGTTTCTGAATTAAAAGAAAAAGAAATTATTTTAGTTGAAAATACTCGTTTTGAAGACGTTGCAAATGGTGAAGTTGTAAAACTTGAATCAAAAAATGATTCTGGTTTAAGCAAATATTGAGCTTCACTTGGTGATGTGTTTGTAAATGATGCATTTGGTACTGCTCATAGAGCTCACGCTTCGAATGTTGGTATTTCTTCAAACATTGGTGAATCAGCTTTAGGTTTATTAGTTGAATCAGAAATTAAAATGTTAGGTAAAGGCATTGATACACCACAAAGACCATTTGTTGCTATTTTAGGTGGAGCTAAAGTCTCAGATAAGATTGGTGTTATTGATCATTTATTATCAAAGGTTGACAAAATTATAATTGGGGGTGGTATGACCTATACCTTCCATAAGGCACAAGGTTTAGAAATTGGTAATTCATTATTAGAAATTGATAAAGTAGAATTAGCAAAAGAATTTTTAGCAAAAGCTAATGGTAAAATTATTCTGCCAGTTGATTCAGCATGTGCTTCAAGTTATGCAGATGTTACTCCAACTATTGTTGGTGAAAATATCCCTGAAGGAATGATGGGATTAGATATTGGACCTAAAACAATTGAACTTTATAAAAATATTTTAAAAGATGCTAAAACTGTTGTTTGAAATGGCCCAATGGGAGTTTCTGAATTTGAAAACTTTAAAGCAGGAACAGTTGCAGTTTGTGAAGCATCAGCAAAAAGAAAAGCTGACGGTGGATTCACTTTAATTGGCGGTGGAGATTCTGCTGCAGCTGCAATTAAATTAGGATTTAAAGATGATTTTTCTTGAATATCAACAGGTGGTGGAGCATCACTTGAATATATGGAAGGTAAAGAATTAGTTGGTATAGCAGCTATTCAAAATAAATAAAATAATTATTTAATTTAAATTATAAACTAAAATTAAAATCTATAAAAATTATTAATTACATAAAGTCACCTATTTTTTTGCTACAAATCTGCAAAAAATTTTAGGTGGCGTTTTATTTATCTTAATATTTTATCTATATTATTAAATTTGTTTTTTTGACAAAAGCATTAAAGTTAAGTTATTTTGAGTGTAAATTTTATCTTTTGGATTTAAATCAAGCATTTGCTTTTGGGTTGTGTTAAAATTTTAAAAATTTTTAAAGGAGATTTTATGAGTAAAGTTAGAGCACAAGACGATTTTTTTAATTATGTCAATGGGGAATGAATTAGTCAAACATCACTACCTAAAGGTTATGCATGATGAGGTAGTTTTCAAATTCTTAGAAAGAAATCAGATGATGATATCAGAAGTTTGATTGATGAATTATTAGCTAAAAATGATTTATCATTAGAAGAACAACAGATTGTTAACCTTTATCGTAACTTTTTAAATGACGAATCAAGAAATAAATTTGGAATCCAACCCATTATGCCAATGATTGAACAAATTGATAAATTAGATTCTAAAGAAAATTTAACTGAGTTTTTTATTGCAATGGAAAAAAAATGACGTATTTCATTTTTTGGAAGTTTTTCAATTTCTTTAGATATTAAAGATAGCAACACCAAAGTACTTTATGTTGGTTCAATGGGGTTAGGGATGTCAGATCGTGATTATTATGATCCAAAAAACCCTAGACATAAAGAAGTAAAATCAGCTTATAAAAAATATATTGAAAAAGTTGCGGAATTATCAAAAGTACCATTTAAAACTAAAAATTTATTTGATTTAGTTTATGATGTTGAAGACCAAATTGCCAAAGTTAAGTTACCTAAAGAAGAACTTCGTAATCCTGATAATACTTACAATTTGATTACACTACAAGAATTAAGCGATCAATACTCATTTATTAACTGAAAAGGAATTTTAGAATTATGAGGAGTGAATCCTGATAGTGATAGAAAAATTATTATTTCTCAACCAAAATGTGTAGCTAAAATTCAAGAGATTGTTAACGCCATGTCATTAGATGATTTAAAAGACTTTATGAAAATTGATCTTTTAACTTCTATGACTGGTAGTTTAAGTTTAGATTATTATGAAGCTTCATTTGAATATGGAAGTGTTTTTTCGGGAGTTAAAGATAAAAGACCTCGCGAAGAAAGAGCTGCAAATTTTGTTAATAGTGTCTTTGGAGAAGTTCTTTCAAAAGAGTATGTTAAAAGACATTTTTCCCCTAAATCAAAAGATTTAGTTTTAAAAATGGTTAAAGATTTATTTGCAGTTTATAAAGTAAGAATTAATCAATTAGATTGAATGAGTGAAGACACGAAACAAAAAGCTGTTGAAAAGTTAGATTCTTTTAAAGTTAAAATTGGGTATCCTGATAAATGAGAAGACTATAGTAAAATTCAAATTAGATCCTTTGAAGAGGGTGGGAGCCTATATGAAAACCTTCGTAACATTGGAGATTATTTCTTTGAAAACGAAATTTCTGAAATTAATGATCCGGTTGATAAAACTAAATGAGGAATGTATGCTCAAACAGTAAACGCTTATTATTCACCAACTGCCAATGAAATATGTTTCCCAGCTGCTATTTTACAAAAACCTTTCTTTGATGAACATCAATCTCTTGCAGCAAATCTTGGAGGAATTGGTGCAGTAATTGGTCATGAAGTAAGTCATGGTTTTGATGATCAAGGTAGTCGCTTTGATAAAGATGGAAATTTTAAAGACTGATGACAACCAAAAGATCATAAAATTTATAAACAAATCACACAAAAATTAGTTGAACAATATAATGAGTATGAGTTTGATGGAACCCACGTTAATGGTAAGTTAACATTAGGTGAAAATATTGGTGATTTATCAGGGGTTTCAGCAGCTTTAGATATTTGCCGAGAACAAGCCCCAGATGGGTTTAAAGAATTTTTTGAAAATTTTGCTAAAGTATTTTGCCAAATTTCAACTCCCGAACACCGTAATACGGCTTTATTAACTGATCCTCATTCTCCTGAAATTTGCCGTATTAATGGAACATTAGTAAACATCGATGAATTCCATGATACATACCAAACCAAACCTGGGGATAAAATGTATAAACCAAAAGCAAAACGAATTAAAGTTTGATAAAAATATACTTTTTTATTTTTAAGTTAATCACTCTGAATTGTTTCAGCTCAAACCCCCTTCTCAATTAATTATTCAAAAATCGATTACAACAAACACTGATGTTAGTAAAATAATTCATTTGGGTACCAAAGAAGAGATAGCTAGTTTCTCAATTTTAGTCCCTAATTATGAGTTATTTTTTAATTTACAAAATGAAAGCAATCTCGTTTACACAGAATATAAAAACTATGGTTTATGTGAGTATATTGCTCTTATTTCGTTGTTTAACTATTTTCAATTATATGGTAAAAATGATTATTATAAATTAGGACAAATTCCCGACAACATTTATAAAGGTCCGAAAACAAAATCAGCTCCAAATGTTGATTTTGATGGTGGATTATATAAACACCTTACTAAAATTGTTAATAGTGTAGAGCTAAATAATATTATGAATACAGTTTACCCCGCGAACTAACTTATATAGAGAATTTTCAAAATCAGAAATTTTACATAATTATAATCAAAAAACATAAGGTAACATTTAAACATTTTCGAAGAAACTGGAAAAAATTTAAATATTAAATCAGATTCAACAATCAGAAGTATTGTAAAAATATGAATGGGCAATAATTACAAGAACATTATTGATGATTACAGCGCTAATTTTTTGCATACTTCTTCGCCAAAAAATTGATTAATAAAGTGCAATGCTCCAATAATTGTAAATTTTACTTTTGTTGTTGATATGTAATCTTGAAGTTGTTATTTTAGATAAAATAACGGTAACTCTTGATATTAAGTTGTTATTTCAATAATCATAACAAAAAGTATTAAAAACTTAAATTTTTTACTTTTTGTCTTTTTATATTAGTTCTTACTTTTTTTAACTGTATTGTATATTTTAATGTCATTATTAATGATTATATAGTTTTTAAATTAAGCCGATATGTTAAAAGATTTTAAAATCTTACTTAAGACTTTAAATAAATAACAGCAAACAGCTATATTTAATAAATATTTTATATTTGTAATTAAAACTCCTAGTCATAATATCCATTGAGTAGGTGGCATATTGTATAAATTAAATATAAATAAGTAGTTACACACCAATGATATTAAACTTGAAACAACACTAGCTATCACACCTGAAATAAATATCCAAAAACTATACTTTAAAATTTGATTATTACTAAGTAATAAATTAAACATTTTTTTAAATGTATAAAATAAGCAACAAAAAACAATTAAAAAAGAAAGGTCTGCAATTGTTAAAGAAATTAAACCGATAGGCTCACTCCCAAGTAATGTTCTAAATCAAACCGAAATAACCGCAATTATAGATGTGTAAAATCAATTAAAAATTAATGCTATAAAAATAATAGGAAAAAAAGCCAGCTCAATTGTATAAGCTCCACCAATTATTCAAAAACCCAAAGTAAATTTAGATATTAACACAACAACCATTTCAAAAGCTAAAAGCAAAGACAACAAAGAAATTTGTCTTGTGCTTAAATAAAAATAATTTTTTATTCGCGCTTTTAAATTAAAGCCATCAATACCTTTGGTAATTTTAACATTATAAAATTCGCTATTTTTTGATTTCATTCTTAACCCTTAAAATTTATTATAAAGGAAAGGCATAAAAAAAATAGCATTTGCTATTTTTAAAATTATCTTTTTGTGTTTAATTCAGCTTCTTTTTCATCAATGTTTTGGAAATTTTTGATTGTTATAACTTGATCTTTTGCTCAAATACCTTTGATAATTGAACCTGATATTTGGAATATCATTGATACATACATCATTTCAAAAGTAATTCTTGCAAAAGCAATGAATATAGCAAACACCATTCAAATTCCCTCACTATTTGCAGCGTATCTTATAGCATCAGAAATAACAGCAATTAATCTTATAACACCCATTACAGCAATTAAAATCATTTCAATTGTTGCAATTAAAGTATAAATAACACCAATAACTTGCATTGTAAACCCTAAGAAATTTTTCTGGCTCAATTTTTCACTTGCTGTTTTACTTGAAAAGAAAGATATTCCTAACAAACCAATTAAAAAGATTACTACATAAATACCAATAACTATCATTGTGGTGGTATCAATAACAAATAAACCTTTCATTGGGCTAGTTAATGCAAATAAGAAAGTTGCACCTAAAGCTAATATAGAACCAATAAACATTGTTCAACCTAAGTGTTTAGCTAAAAAAACTCTTGGGTTAATTGTTGAATTTGTTTCTATTTTTGGCAATTGTGTAAGAACGAATGGTGTAATAAAACCCCCGACTCCCATACTTAATACCGCCATGATAAATCTGTTTGCAATAATTTCTTCATCCGTTGCGTTATTCATATATTTAATTATAACTACAGCTGAATAAATTGATTTCCACAACATGTAAACTTCAATACCAATAATGCCCCCATACAATAATGGGTTCATACTACTTGCATATTTTGAAATTAACACAATAGTTACAGCTAATATTAAAGCACTAAAGAAAGTACCTAAATATTGATAAAACTTTAATAGTCCTCTTGGGACCACACTACTTCTATTCATTTTAAAATCCTCCATTATAATTATACTATATCTATAATTGTAAAAAGAATAATAAACCCTCTTTAAATTTTTTATTTCTTATTAATAATAACTGGAATTATTAAAGGATTTCTTCTTTTAGTTCTAAAAATGTAAGGTGAAAGAGATTGCTTAATAGCTTTTTTCATAGCACCAAATGTAGGTCTATCAGATTCTAAAACCTCATTTATTGCTTCACTAACAATGTAAATAGATTCAGCAATTATATTACCTGATTCTTTTACATAAAAACTGCCTCTAGAAATAATTCTTGGTGGGCATAATAACTTGTTAGTTTTTGAATCAATAGAAACAACTACAGCAATTAACCCATCTTTTGATAAAGTTTCACGTTCACGAATAATGTTTGATGCATGTGCAGTCATATCTTTGCCATCAACATATATTGGATCAGCATCAATTCTTTTACCTTGAGTTGCTTTACCTTGAAGTAATTCTAATTGATCACCATTTGCTAGAACAAAACCGTGTCCTTTTTGAAGGTTAACTGATTCAGCAGTTTCAACGTGTTTTTTAAGCATTCTGTACTCTCCATGCATTGGCATAAAATAATGAGGTCTTAATAGCGTAAATAATAATTTTTGTTCTTCTTGACTAGCGTGACCTGAAGTATGTATTTTATTATTTGCAGAAGATTCAATTACATTAGCACCAATTTTGGTTAACCGGTTGATCAAAGTCTCAACATCTGCTCTGTTACCAGGAATGGGTGATGATGAAAAAATAATAGTATCTCCAGGAATAATGGAAATAGATTGATGCCTGTTATTTGCTATTCTCGAAAGCGCTGCCATTGGTTCACCTTGACTCCCAGTTGAAATAATCATAATTTCATTAAGTAGATATTTGTCAATATCATTTGGTTTAACAAACATTTTATCATTAATTTTTAAATGTCCCATTTGACGAATAATTTTAATAATTCTATCAATTGATCTGCCCAAAATAACAACTTTTTTATTGTACTTATTAGCTAATTCAACAATTTGTTGAATTCTGTGAACATTGGAAGCAAAAGTTGTTATAAAAATTCTACCTTTAGCTTTTAAAAATAATTTATCAATATTTTCAATTATTCCTCGTTCTCCAACTGTATAACCTTCTACTTCTGCATTAGTAGAATCTGCCATTAATAATTCAATACCCTTGTCACCCATGCTAGCTAATTTTGATAATTCAACAAAATGCCCAAGAGGTGATCAATCAAATTTATAATCTCCAGTTGAAAATATATTACCATTTGGTGTTTCCACTAAAATTCCAAAAGCATCAGGAATTGAATGGTTTAAAGCAGCATAGCTAACTCTAATATTTTTGGTGTTTCAAACATCATCAGCAACATATTCTTTTACAATAGTTTCGTTTGTTAGTTTGTGTTCTTTTAATCTATCTCTAATTAAAGCAGCAGCCAGTTCAGGAGCATAAATTACAGGGATTTTAACTTGCTTAACTAAATAATGAATTCCACCAATATGGTCTTCGTGACCATGAGTAATAAAAAGTGCTTTAATTTTACTTTCATTTTCTTTTAAATAAGAATAATCAGGAATAACAGCATTTATACCTAATAAAGAATCATCTGGAAACTTAACACCAGCGTCAATAATAATTATTTCATCCCCATATTCTATACAATAAGTATTTTTACCAATCTCTTCTAATCCACCAAGTGCAAAAACTTTTGTAGGTATATCAGTTTTTATATATTCTCTAGATACTTTTTTTTGTTGAAAAACAAAAGGTACAAACTCTTCTTTTGAAATTATAGATGTTTCTTCTTTATTTGTTGTTGTTAAATTTTTATTTTCCATAATTTGTTATCCTTTCTTTAAAAAAATGAAATTATCTTTATTTATAATTTGTTTATCTGTTAAAATTTTTAAGTTTTTATTAAAAGTTAATTTTGTAAGATACTACAAAATAAAAAAAGATTTTATTTACTAAAATACTATCATAAAAAAAGAGTCATTACAATATGACTCAATCTTCTTCTGTATATTCAGGGTCACTTTTACTTATTTTATCATAGTATAATTTGCCATTATTATGATCCATTTCATGTTGAAAAACAATTGACCTATAATCACGCAAAGTTAATTGTATATACTTTTTAGTTATTCAATCATAGCCTTCTACAACAATTTTTCAAGATCTTGGTACAATTCCTGATTTATCTTTATCAACAGAAAGACAACCTTCGCCTTCTTGTAAGCACGTAATTCTTGTTGAACTGCTAATTATAGTAGAATTAATCATTGCATATTCTTCTATTTTGCCTTCTTTTAGATTAAATCTAACGTAAAAAATATCTAAGTTTTTTCCTATTTGACATCCAGCTAAACCAACTGCTGGTCTTAAATAATCTTCTTTACCTTCGAAATTAAAATTTTCATCTTGAGAAGCAACAACAAAATCAATCAATCTTTTAACAGTCATTTCTTCTTCATTTGATAAGTTTTCAGGATCTGCAATCTTTTTACTTACACATCTAATAATTTCTTTATTTGTGTCTTTAGTTAATCAAGAATTAGAAGGAAGTTCGTCTTGTAATAAATAATTTGGTTTTTTCATATTTAGTCCTTTTAAATCAATTATATACTATCATTATTTTAATAAAATATGGTTTACTCAAAACCATAAAAAATAACTTTTAGTGTAAAATTATATATAGTAATAGAAAAATCTGAGGTATAGCATGGTAGTTTCATTCATTATTTCAAGTCAAGCTAAAGAAGAAAGATTGTTTAAAACAATTAACACTCTAAAAAGACAAACAAATGATTCATATGAATTAATAATAGTTATTGATGAATTCAATGTGGAAAAAGAATCGATTGATTTTATTAAAGATCAATTTTTAGATAATGATAAAATTTCAATCATTTTGAATTCAAAAGGACAAGGGAACGGTTTAAACTGAAATAATGGAATTAAAATAGTTAATGGTGATTATTTTTGTTTATTAAAAGAAGGTGATTTAATCGAACATAATTTTGTTGAAAAAATTCAAGAAATTACATCTTCTCAAAAAGAAAAACTTGATATTATTGAAGTTCAATTTGAAAAAAAAGAATTGATTGAAGCCGTAACCACTCCTTTACTGCCGACCAATACTCTATACCACCCATTAAAAGATAGTGTTATATTTGCATATGTAACTCAAGAAATATACGGAAAAATTTTTAGAACTAAGTTTATTAAAGACTTTAGAATCCAGTTTAAAAAATCAGTTCGTTTTGATTTATTATTTTTGTTTATGTCACTAGCACACAGTAAAACTTTTTATTTATCAGATTTAGTTTTGTTTAACCATAGAACTTCACCACCTAAGTATTCAATTTTTGATATGGCAAACCAGTGACCTCATATTTTAAACTACTATAGAAGAATTGGCATATACAAAGATTACAAAGAAGAATTAGTTTTTGCTTATCATTACAATTTATGTTATTTATATTTAAACTTAGTTAAAAAAATTGATAATGAGCTAACTTATAATAAATCACTTAAATATGTTTCAGACAAAATAAATAGAAAATTAAAAGAGTTTATTTCTACTAATATTTATCTTGATTCACAATTAGTTCCTGAGTTTAATGAAAGAATCTTAAACCTTCATTCATTTATTAAACAAGAAATGTCTAAGAAGTAAAATATGAATTCACAATTATCTAAAAACGAAAACAAAGTTTCAATAATTGATAAAAATTTATTAAACTATGAATATATTAATTATGAACTTGCTAGTTTATATAAAGTATTTTTTGCAAGGTTATTAGATTTATTAATTTCTTCATCAATATTTTTAATATTGAGTTTGATAATGAAACAGTTTTCTCACCAAAGTGTTTTACTTTTTTTATTTACTTTTTTTATCAGTGTTATTATTAATTTTGCATATTTTGTTTTTTTACCATATTTTTTAAAAGGTAAAACTTTTGGAAAAATTATTTTTGGTTTAAAAATAGTAAAGAATAAAAAAGATTCTAAGTTAAAATTTTCAAACATTTTATTTAGAGAAATATTTTTATTATTAGGTGAATGAATGACTTACTATTTATTGTTATTAATATTTTTAGTAATGATAAGTAAAGGAAGACAAACAAATAACATTCTATACACAAGAATTGGTATTATTATATTTTTTATCAATAATCTATTATTATTAGTATGAGTAACAGCGTTGTTGATAAACATAAAGTTTCAAAAAAATCATCAATGTAATTATGATTTAAAACATAAAATATTTATAGTTAAAAAAATAACAAACATTTCAACTTCAGAAAAAAAATTTGAGATAACTTTAAAAGAAACACCAGGTTTTTTAAAAAAAGAAAACTTAGGTGACATTTTTAAAGAAAATGAATCAATATCATTGTCTGTTGATAAAAATAAATTAAAAAGTGAAAAACAAAAAACAAAAGAGAAAAATAAAGAAATTGATACAAAGGAGTAGTAATGATAGAAAATTTATTAGATGAGCTAAATGAAAAACAAAAGCTTGCAGTTACTACAATTAATAACCCTTTAAGAATAATTGCTGGTGCAGGTAGTGGTAAAACAAAAGTTATAACAAGTAAAATTGCTTATTTAATTTTGGAAAAACAAGTAGCCCCATGAAAAATATTGGCTGTAACCTTTACCAACAAAGCTGCCAATGAAATGAAAGAACGTGTTAAAAAATTAATTCCAGATATGAATTATGCACCGCAAATATCAACTTTTCACGCTTGATGTTCAAGAGTTTTAAGAGAAGAAAATGAAAATATAGACTTACCAAAAAACTTTCTAATAATTGATCAATATGATCAAATTTTAATTATTAAGAGCATAATCAAAGAATTTTTTTCAGAAAACATTAATTTAAGAAAAAATATGGAAAGAAAAATCATTTACAGAATAGCTAATTGAAAAAATGATTTACTTGAACCATACGAAGCTATGGATGAGTGCTACAGCACAACTGAAAGAGCAATAGCTGAAATATATGGTAAATATCAAGAACATTTAAAAGAAATGAAGTCAATTGATTTTAATGATTTACAAATATTAACATACAAATTATTTAATAATCATCCTGTAATTTTGCAAAAATGAAAAGATAGATATGACTATGTTATGGTTGATGAATTTCAAGACACTAACGATTTACAATTTGATTTAATCAAGTTTATTACTCAAAACAAAAATAATTTAACCGTTGTTGGTGACCCTGATCAAACGATTTATTCTTGGCGTGGAGCTAAAGTTGACATCATTTTAAACTTTAATAAAACTTTTCCAAATGGTGTAAGTATTACATTAGATCAAAACTATAGATCTACACAAAATATATTAGACCTTTCTAATGATTTTATTAATAATAATAAAAATCGTGAAGCAAAAGAAATATTTACAAAAAATGGGAATGGTGAGTTGCCTGTTTTAAAAGAGTGCACCTCTAAACAAAATGAAGCTGAATTTGTTGCTCAAAAAATTAAACAACTAATAAAAGATGAAGGTTATAATTTTCAAGATTTTTATATTCTCTATAGAATGAATGCTTGATCTCAAGAGTTTGAAAAAGAACTTTATAATAATAGAATTCCTTTTCAATTAATTGGTGGTATGAGATTTAGAGATAGAAAAGTTATTAAAGATGCCAACGCATTTTTAAGAGCAATATCAACAGGAGATACAGCATCAATTGAAAGAGTGTTAAAAAGTATTCCTAAAATTGGGGATGTAACTATTGAGAAAGTTAAATCTTTAGCAGAATCAATGGGTATTAGTTTGAATGATCTAATTTTAAAAGAAGATGTAGCATTGTTAGAAAACATTTCTAAACATTTACCAATAATAAAATCAACTTTAATTAAAGGAATTGAAATTTTTAAACAAGAAAACAGTATAAGAGCTAGTTTGCAATATATGTTAGTAGAAATTGGATATATTAAAAAATTAAAAGATACTAATAAAAATGAAGATATTGATTACATAGATGCATTGTATGATCAATTAGAAAACTTTGACAAAATTTATGATCCTAAAGATTATGAGAACACAGATAAAATAGTTTCATATTTACAAGAAGAGTCGTTGTTAAACTCAGAAATAGATGAGCTAGAAGTTAATAAAGTAACTTTATTAACAGTTCACTCTGCAAAAGGTTTAGAAAATAAAGTTGTTTTTATTGTAGGTTTAAATCAAGATATTTTCCCAGGTAGACTTTCTTCAAATTCTCAAAAAGAAATTGAAGAAGAAAGAAGAGCTTTATATGTTGCTCTAACAAGAGCAAAAGAAAGATTATTTATAACTTATGTTAAAGGTGATTTTTCATTTATTTCACAATCAGAATTATTGCCTTCAAAATTTGTAAGAGAGTTGGATGAAGACATGTATACTTTTGAAGGCAAGTTTCAAAATAAATTAAACCCTTTTATTAAAAGTAAAAATTATAATTCTAGCAATTTAAATGATAGTGTTGCAAGCAAATTTTCAAAAGGTGACATTATAGAACACATGATTTTTGGTGATGGTGTTGTTATAGAAGAAAATCAAGGAAAAATGAAAGTAGCTTTTTCTTCAGATTTTGGTATTATGCCCATTAGTGCAAGTGATGCTGCTATAACAAAAAAATAAGACATTAATATTTATTAAAAAAAGTATTTGATTTGTTATAATATAAATATTAAGAATAATAGGAGAATAAAATAACAATGACACAATTTAAAGCAATTATAATTGATAAAGTGGGTGTTCACGCAAGACCATCACAAATGATAATAGCTGAAGTTTCAAAATACAAATCTGATGGAAAAATCATTTGTCGTGATAAAGAAGGTAATTTAAAATCAATAATGAATGTATTATCAATGCAAATTAAAAACAATGATGAAATTACTGTTGTATTTACTGGAGAAGATGAGCAAGCCGCTGCAGATGGTGTTAAACAAGTTATGATTAATGCTGGTTTAATTGCTGGTTAATCAATAATAAAAAAATTGCTGTTTAAAAAAAGCAATTTTTTTATATTTAGAAAGGGGTTTATGAAGTCAATAAAAAATTATTTTAAAAATATGGATAAAACCTTAAAGTTTGAAAGCAATATTGATTCAAATTTAGAATTTAAATTCAACATCTATAGACCAAAAGTAGAAGGTGTTATTTTCACCACTTTTGTTTTAATTATTCCTTTTTTCTTGCTTTTATTAATCAGTCTTATCTTGAAACCAAACGCATCCAATACTGATGAAAAAAATAATTCTATTGTAGCTTTGAGAAGTGTTTTATTAGTTAGTTCACAAATATTAAGTGCTACTATTGGAGCTTACATACTTTACAAAAGAGATAATCAGTTGTTTTTAAAAACAAGTATATTTGGGGTGTTTGCTTTTATAATATTGCCTTTTGCTATAGTTATTATCATTATTTCGATTATAAACTTAATTAGTAATAATGAAATATTGACTGGATTTTCATCATTGATAATTCAAGGTGTTGTAGAAGTTGGGATTGCTTATTTAATGTTAAAAAAGGCCATCAATTTAAAACTTAGAATAAAAAAAACTTTACAAAAAAATAAAAAAGAGTTATTATTTTTAACTTTTGCCATTGGATGACTAATGTTGATAATTTCAATGCTTTCAACTTTGTTAATAACTCAAAAAACATCTAATCAAGAAAGTTTAGAAAATTTGTTGCATAATTCGTCTAAAATAGTTGTGGTATTTTATTTAATTTTATTGTTTGCTTTCACTGTTGTGATAGCACCATTTGTGGAAGAAATAGTTATCAGGGATGGAATCTTTACTGCTTGTGGTAATAAATGATTTGGTTTTGTTGTATCTTCGTTATGTTTTGCAATGATTCATGTTTTTAATGATGGAGATATACAAAATATTTGGATTTATCTTTTACCAGGAATTGTTTTATCAGCAACTTTTATTTACACAAAAGGCAATGTTACTTATACTTGACTAATTCATGCATTAAGCAATTTTATAAGTTTTATTTTAATAGTAGCGAGGCTAATATCATAATGAACAAATTTAAAGCGAATCAAAATGATAAAAATCAAACGATCTTTAAATTTTTAAAAAAGAAATACAAAGATACTCCATTATCAGTAATTTATAAATGATTAAGAGTTGGAGACATTAAGATTAATGATAAAAGAGTTAAGTTAAAAAGTTATTTGATTCAAGAAAATGATGAAATTACTGTATATGATAATAATAAGCCAACTAAAAGAGATACATTTATTAAGTTAACAAATTATAACCTAAATGTAATTTTTGAAGATCAAAACATTTTGATAGTAGAAAAACCATTTAATCTTGAAGTTCACTCACCAGTAGCTACTAGTTTAGATGATATTGTTAAAAGCTATTTAATTGATAAAAATGAATATAATCCAAGTCAAGAAAATTCTTTTGTAATTAGTCATGTACATAGATTGGATAAATTAACTGCTGGTTTGATTATCTATTCTAAAAACAAAACAGCGCATTCTTTGCTAACTCAAGCTATTCAAGAAAAAGATATGATTGAAAAATATTATAGATGTAAAATTGATATACCAGTGACAGAGACATTAATTGCTGATGGTTGAATTGAATACAATCCAGTTTTAAAAAAATCTGTTTACACTGAAAACGAAGAATTTGGATTTAAAAAATGTAAGTCTGTATTTAATGTGGTTAGTTTAGATGTTATTAATGAAACAACTGAATTAGAAGTGCAAATTTTTACAGGTAAAAAACATCAAATTAGGGCAACTTTAGAATATTATCAAGCTCCTATTTTGAATGACACAAGATATTCAGGAACAATTGTTAATGATAGAAAAATGATTTATTTGTATTCATGCAAATTAGTATTTCAAAATATGATAAATGAATTAGAATATCTAAATGGTAAGATTATAGAAATTACACCTGCTTGATAGAAAGGTAATGTTATGGAAGAACTGCATCAAGAACAAGTTTTTAGCACCGAAATTCTGAATGGTTCAAAAACATCTGCTAGATCTAGCGTTTTTAGTGCTGGTGTTGGTTTGATAGTTACAATTACAAATGCTTTTTTGCAAATCTTAATGATTTATTGGATTTTAGGTGCGTTTGGGACACAATTTAATGGGTTCATAAGAGTTTCTATAGCACTATCTATTGCTGGAGGAACAAGTGAAGGTGCTCTTGGTATAACCACTGTTGTCTTAATGGCTAAACCAATTTTAGAAAAAGATTGAATTTCGGCAAATGAAGTTTATTCAACTTCAAAAAGACAATATAAAACTAAAATGTGAAAAAATTTATTTTTAGTATTAATAATTTCAATAGCTTATCCATTGTTCATAGCCTTATCTTCAACAATTGAAGCTGGTGGTAAGCCTATGTGAAATATTGAAACATCAAATGGCAACTTTGTGCATGTATGACAATTGGGTTTTATTTGCTTGTTTTTTGGTTTTCGACAAGTTATATCTTCAGCTATTTTTGGTATTTATGAAAATATTTTAGAAGCTGATAAGCAAAATTATTTAAGAAGAACTATTATTTTATTTACAGACATTATTGTTTACATGAGTATATTAATCATGTTAAATTTAACCTATAATCCTTTAGGAAATGATATCAAAACTATGTATATTGCTCCTGTCATAGCTTTTTTACCAATGCTGGCATATCCTTTCATAAGAGGCTTTTTAATAAGATTTTATGTTCTTAAAAAGTACAAGTGAATTAAGTTTTATTCAGATTTTAATGATTATAAGTTAATGAGAAATTCAAATAAAATGTTTTTCTCATCAATTACTTTAAATGTGCTTATGAACTTCGACATTTTTATTTTATTTATAATTTTGGGATCATCAGGTCTGAAAGTTTCATCTATGATGTCAATATATATGATTATAGCTTTGAATATTAGATTAATGATGTTGACTTTTATTACTTCTTTTAGAGAATACTTTTTATTAGTCATTCTAAAAGAAGGAAGACTTTCATGAAAAAATTATGTTAATTATGAAATGTATACTTATATTATTGCTGCTTTTAATTTCATAGTAATGGCTTTGTCGACTCAATTTCTGTCATCAGGGCTTTATGGTAATGTTTTAACAAACGAAACATTTGCAACCGCTGCTGAAGCTCATGCTCTAAAGTTCATTTTTAGTAATAAATTATTTTCTATTTTATTTGCAGCATCAACTAGTGCTATTATTATTATTCAAGGTCAGTTTATGCTAATTGAAGCAAAAGGGACTGCAAACAAAATTGTTAAAGCTACTAATATTATTGTTTTTATATATGTTTCTTTAACAATTTTATTGCTATATCTTATTACTTTAACATCAATCATAGATACCTCAAATGATCAATGAATGATAAAAGTTATAACTGGTTTTTATATTATGAAATTATTTTTTTCAGGAATTATATATTTTACTTTATGATTCTACACATGAAAATATGTAACCTATAACTCAGGAATAAAAGGAGTTACTACCAATTTGATTTTTATGTTGACACCAATGACTATAGTTATTGTATTTATGTACACTGGGTTGGACAAAGTTGCTAAGCTTGATATTACAATAGTTGATAAGGTCGTTAAAATAGAACCAATTTCTGTAAAAACTCTTATTGCAATGTTTTCAATAGTTACATTTATGAGTTTGCCATTGTGCTTTTTGTTACCCATATTATTTAAACCAAAAACAGGTATATCAATTATTTTAAATATCCCAATTGTTAAAAAACTTTTAGAAAAACAAAAAGTTTCATTAAAATTAAAAAGATTTGCACAAGTAGGTTTGGACTACCAACAACAAAGTAAGTCAAATGAAGAGTTTATTAACGAACTTTATAATAACTTGAAAGTTCAAAATGCCAAAAATGTATTTGAATTAGATGAGGAAATATCTCATTCTAATTCAAAATATCAGTTTCAAAATAATCCAAAAATTTACACTGTAAAATCTTCTAATAAGAAAAAAAATCAAAGTTAAAACAAGCAAGTCTTGTTTTTTTGTTTTTGTTTATCAATGTTAAAAACAAATTTTGGTATAATAAAAATAGTTGAATCTTTATTCTTAAGTTTTTAATTTTAAATAAATTCAATCACATTTGAGAATTCACAAGCCTAGTGCCTTAATTTTTAATAAAAAAGGTGGTATGTGTTCGAATCATTTGGAAGTTTAACAAATATATAAAAAGGAGATAAAAAAAATATATGGATAAACAAATAACAAGAGAGCAGTTGTCTGCTGCTGGTGTACAATATGGTCACCAAACACAAAGATGAAATCCAAAAATGGCACCTTACATTTATTCATCAAAATCTAAAAATCATATTATTGATTTAGAAAAAACTATGATTCAGTTAGAATCAGCTCAAAAACTTTTAAGTAGAGTTGGTGCTAAAGGGGATAAAGTTTTATTTGTAGGTACTAGAAAATCTGCTAAATTAGCAGTTAAAGAAGCAGCTTTAAGATCTGGAAACTTTTATGTCAACCAAAGATGATTGGGTGGGACTTTAACAAACTTAAAAACAATTTTAATAAGAATTAAAGCTTTATGAAAAATTGAAGAAGAAGAAAAAAATGGGCAATTAGCTTTAAGAACTAAAAAAGAACAAATTTTAGTTTTAAAAGAAAAAGCTAAATTAGAAAAATCTTTAGGTGGAATTAAACAAATGCGTCAATTACCTGCTGTTATGGTGGTTATTGATCCTAAAAGTGATGAAATAGCTGTTAAAGAAGCTATGAAATTAAAAATACCTGTAATCGCACTATGTGATACAAATGTTGATCCAGATGCTGTAAGTTTAGCAATTCCTGGTAATGATGATTTATCAGAATCAGTAAACGTAATTGTTAATGCATTAGTTGATGCATATGCAGAAGGTGCAAAATTAAATATGCCTGAATCTGTTCTAAAAACAATTATGGTTAAACGTGAAAAACCAGATTTTTTAAATGGTGAAAAACCTCCATACAAAAGGGAATTTAAACCAAGAGAACAAAGAGAATTTAAACCAAGAACATCTGAAACACAAAAAAATTAATATTAAAGGAGATAGCAATAAATGGCTGTAAATGCACAACAAATTAAAGAATTAAGAGAAATAACACAAGCTGGAATGATGGATTGTAAAAAAGCTTTAGAAGCAACAAATGGCGTAATTGATGATGCTATTGTTTGATTAAGAGAAAATGGTTTAGCAAAGGCTGCTAAAAAATCTGATCGTATTGCTGCTGAGGGTGTATCTCTTGCAAAAGAAAATGATAAAAATTTAGTTATTATTGAAGTAAACTCAGAAACTGATTTTGTTGCTCAAAATGAAAAATTTATTAATTTAATAAATCAAGTGGCTGATACTATTTTGACTTCAAACGCTAAAACTTTAGAAGAAGCTTTAAATACAAAAACTAAATCAGGTGAAACTGTTAAAGAAGTTTTAATTAATGCCACTGCTACAATTGGTGAAAAAATAGAATTAAGAAGGTTTTCATTAATTGAAAAACAAAGTGGATATTCAACCACTTTGTATAATCATTCAAATAAAAGAGTATCTGTTGCTTTAAAATTTAAAGGTGAATTAGATTCAAATGATGCATATAGTGTTGCAATGCATGTTGCTGCAATGTCACCTCAGTACATTAACCAAGATGAAATCCCAACATCATTTAAAGAAGCTGAATTTAGTATCATTAAAGCAGAAGCAAAAGATGATGAAAAATTAAAAAGTAAGCCTGCAAATATTTTAGAAAATATTTTAAAAGGTAAATTATCAAAAAGACTTTCAGAAATTAGTTTAGTGGATCAACAATATGTTGTTGATGAAAGTTTTAAAGTTGGCGATTTCTTGAAATCTAAACATGTTGAAATCATTGATATGGTTAGATATGAAGTTGGTGAAGGAATTGAAAAAGTTGTATCTGATTTTGCTAGCGAAGTAGCTGCACAGTTAGGAAATTAGTCTATATGCAATACTTATTAATGAATATTGTTTTACTTTTATTGAACATAATTATTTTAGGATCTTTAGGATATTATTTTTGGAGTTTTTATAAATTAAGCACAAGAGCAAAAAAAGTAAATTATTTAGTATTTGGAATTTTAATAACAATGTTATCAATATCTTTAATCTTATCTATTGTGGGGATTATTTTAAATAGAATTGATAATGTAAATAAAACAGCCTTGTATGTGTGGGTGGTATCTCAAATAATGACAATTATTTGCATTGTATTTTTATTTTTATTTTCACAAAGTTTATGTGTAGGTTTAAATGACAAAGCTATTTTATTGTTAGGTGAACAGATTAAAAATAAAGATATTATTAAGATTATAAATGATACAAATTCTCCAAAAGTTTTTGTATTTTATAAACAAGGTAAAAGAACAACTAAATGTATTAAATTTAGTACAAAAATGCTTAAACCAAGTTTTTTTGATGAAAAAATACTTGGTATTAAAGTTGAAGATGAAGATGCTAAATTATATATTAAAAATTCAAATAAAAAGTAAATAAAAAAGTTTATCTATTTTTTGCATATATGGATTAACAAATTTTTATTTAATTTTTAAAGGGACTGTTATGAAAAAAAGTTGAAAAATTACAGTGGTTTTTGTTATTTTTATAGGACTGTTATTTAATGTCATAACAATAAATCACAATAAAGAAGTCAATAAAATTAAAACTGATAAAAAGGTTGTCATGTTGACTTTTGATGATGGTCCCTCATCTTATGCAGATAATAAAATTATGGATATTTTAGATCATTTTGATGTTAAAGTTACTTTTTTCATGACTGGAATCAATTTACAAAAATATAAAAGCGACATTGGAATAAAAAAAGTCGTTGATAGAATGATTAAAAGTGGTCATTCTTTAGGAAATCACTCGTACTTTCATAATAAATACATTAATTATCAAAAAAAATTAATAAATGAATTAGATGGTGTTAATCTAATGATTCAAAATATATACTTAGAAAATGGTATCAAAATAGATAAAAAAGATATCCCTATTAGAATGCCATATTTACAATATTATAAAGGCTTAGGCTATGTTATTCAAAGAATAAAAAATCCTTTTTGAATAAGAGGATATTTAGGAACGGATTATCTTGAACAAGTTACAGGTAAAGACAAAATATTAAATCAATATATCAAACATCTAAAAAAAGGTCAAATATTTGTTGCACACTCCAAAGATTATGCAAAAGTTTGATTACCAGAATTAATACAAAATTTAAAAGCAAAAAAATATAATTTTGCTAACTTTACTCAAAATGAAAGATTTCACTATTCTAATTACGGAAAGTTGGTTTTTTAAAATGGCATATTCATGAATAGAAATTTTACAACTTATTGTTGCTTTTGTAATTGTAATCACAAGTTATTGCATAATTGGTTTTTTTATTTATAAAAAAATAAGACATAAATATAGTGTTTTAAAATTAGTATTAAACACAGCGTTATTATTTTTTTCAACTATATTATTGATATATACTTTGTTAATTATGAATATTTTGTATAATAATTGAGCTGTTGCAAATTACCTTACTTTATTTTTAGAAGTTGTTTGTAGCATACTGATAGTAATTATATTTTCATTTAAAACTGCTAAATAAAAGATAAAGTATTCAATCACGAATACTTTTTTTATAACTTTTTTGGGTATAATAAATAAGATGAAAAGAAGGTGTTTAAATGAAATATAAATATAATACAGTCTTACTTAAATTAAGTGGAGAAGCCTTAAAAAGCGAAACCGAAATTTATAACAAAGAACAATTAGTTGGTATTGCTAAACAAATTGTTGAATTAGCAAAGAACGGTTTAAAACTAGGGATTGTTATTGGTGGGGGAAATATTTGACGAGGTAATCTTGGTAAAGATATTGATATGCCCCAAATAAATGCAGATTATATGGGAATGTTAGCAACTGTTATGAACGGATTAGCTTTAGAATCTACAATTAAAAGATTAGGATATGAAAAAGTTAATGTATACTCATCTTTGCCAATTGAAACTGTAACTGATGATTACAATTTTAAAAGAGCTAGATTAAGTATGAATGAAGGTTATATTTCAATTTTTGTTGGTGGAACTGGATTTTCATATTTTTCAACTGACACTAATTCTGTTATTAGAGCAATTGAAATTAAAGCTGATGTTGTAATGATGGCTAAAAATGGTGTAAAAGGTGTTTATGATTCAGACCCTAAAATAAATCCGAATGCTAAATTTTATAGTGAATTAAAGTACTCAGAAATTTCAGAAAAAAAATTAAGAGTTATGGATTTAACCGCATCAACGTTAGCTCAAGATGCAAACATTCCTATTGAAGTGTTTGATATGCAAGGAGATAATAATATAATTAAAGTATTAGAAGGTAAGTTGGAATCAACTATTATTAAAGGATAAAAAAATGCAAGAATTAATTAACAAAACTGAGCAGTCAATGAAAGAAACTATTTCGAATTGACAAACCCATATTAAAACAATTAGATCTGGTAGAGCAAATGCTTCAATGTTAGATAGAGTAATGGTTAACTATTATGGGAGTTTGACACCAATAGCTCAAACAGCTGCAATAACAACTCCAGAACCTCAAATGATTCTTATTAAGCCTTGGGATAAATCATTACTTCACGAAATTGCTGCAGCAATTGTCAAAGCTGATTTAAAATTAAATCCCAATGAAGATGGTGATGTAATTAGAATCAATATACCCCCACTTACTGAGGAAATAAGAAAAGACATTGTTAAAAGTTTAAATAAAGAGTTAGAAAATTTCAAAATTAGAATTAGAAATATTAGAAGAGATGCTATTGATACAGCAAAGAAAAATAAAGATATTAGTGAAGACCTTGTAAGGGATTTCGAAAAAGATATTCAAGTTGTTACAGACAAATTTATAAAACAACTTGAAGACATTTCAAAAGACAAAGAAAAAGACATAATGTCTTTATAAAAACAAGCAAACATTTGTTTTACAAATGTTTTTTGCTTAAAGGAGTAAAAAAATGAATAATATATTTGACATAATTAAAACTGATTTAAATGAAATATCTAAGCAACTTCATTTAAAGAAAGAACCACTTTTAGAACTTAATAAAAATAATATTAATACTCATTTTTCTACATCTATTGCGTTAATAAATGCAAAAGATAAGAAGATGAATCCGATGGAACTTGCTGAATCTATTAAAGTAATTTTATTAGCAAAAAGTTATTATAGTGAAGTCGAAGTGGCAAAACCAGGTTTTATTAACATCAAATTAAAATGTGAATTTATTTCTACTATATTAAAGAATATAAATACTCTTAAAAAAATGTATGGATTTAATAATAAAAAAAACAAGCTAATAAATCTTGAGTTTGTATCAGCTAACCCAACAGGTTTTTTACATGTTGGACATGCAAGAAATGCTGTGGTTGGATCTGCTTTAGAAAAAATATTAATTGCTGATGGGTATGACACACAAACAGAGTATTACATTAATGATGCTGGTAATCAAATCAATATTCTGGCTGTAACTGTTTTTGTTCATTACTTGTGGTCTTTTGGAATTGAAGCTGTTAAACCAGAAAATTCATATGGTGGAACTTTTTATGATGACTTAGCACAAATTATCAAAGATAAATATGGTGATAAGTTTGTTAAAATTAAATATGATGAAACTCAAATATTAGACGAAAAAACTCAAGATGTATTTAAAAATGAATCTGTAAATTATTTTCTTGAAGAAATTAAATTGCAGTTAAAAGCATTTGGTGTAACTTTTAATTATTTTTCAAGTGAAAAAGAAATGTATGTAACCAAAGATATTGATAAATTATTTAAAGAACTTGAAAAAAATAATGCAACTTATAAAAGTGAAGGTGCATTATGGCTTAAATCGTCAAAGTATGGTGATGATAAAGATAGAGTTTTAATTAAAACTGATGGTTCTTTAACTTACATGGTGCCTGATTTGGCAATGCATAATAGTAGATTAAAAAGAAGCAAAGCTGATTTATTAATAAATGTATTTGGCGGAGATCACCATGGATACATTGCTCGTATGAGAGCAGGTCTTGAATTGTTAGGTTATAACCCAAATATTTTAGAAATAGAGATAGTTCAAATGGTAAGGGTTGTTAAAGATGGCCAAGAGTACAAAATGAGCAAAAGAAAAGGTACTGCTGTTTGATTAGTCGATATAATGGAAATGGTTGGTAAAGATGCTTTAAGATATATGTTAGCTTCTAAATCGAGTAGTTCGCATATGGATTTAGACTTAGATTTGGTTCAACAAAAAAATGCGACTAATCCAGTTTACTATGCTCAATATGCAACAGCTAGATGCAATTCTGTTCTAAAACAAGCAAAGGAAAAAAAAGTTAATCCTAATTATAATGAAACATCATTATTAACTAATGATAAAGAACTGCAATTACTTTTATTATTAGACAGTTTTAATCAAGTAATTGCAATATCAGCTAAAAATAGAGCACCACAAATAATTTGTGAGTATATTCAAAATATATCAAGACAATTTCACTCTTATTATTCTGATAATAAGATTATTGATGAATCTAATATAAAACTTAGTGAGTCAAGAGTAGGGTTAGTATCAGTTATACTACAAACTTTACAAAACTCATTTGATTTGATAGGAATACAAGCTTTAGAAAAAATGTAATAGAAGGAAGTAAAATGCAATATTTAGATTTATATTTAACATCGTTTTTTTTAGTTATAGTTATTGCATATTTCTTATATGTATTTTTTAAAGACAAAAATAAAGAAAAAAGATGGGCTTTCTTTATAGCCCAAGTTTTTTTAACAACCACTTCAGGTGTGATGATTGCAAATATTAATTTTAATAAAATGAATGAAATATTTAAAGGTAACACAATGATTTTATCAATCATGATGATAATTGGAAGTTGAGTGTTGTTTTATGCTATATTCAAGTTTGTTTATGGTCACTTGTCTATAAAATTTAATAACAGAAAAGATTTTATTAAATATTCTAATTTATTTTTAATAATAGCAATTTTATTGTTTTTTATTCAAACAGAAAATAATTTTGTTTTAATTACTATATTTATCATTCAAGCCATTTTGATTGGTGCGTGTCTTGGAGTTCAATCTTCATATTTTTTATATTTCAATGAACAAAAGTTTAATAAAAATTTCCCACTTAAAGTTTCGTTTATTTTGGGTACTACTATATCTTTGGCATATCTAACTTCAAATCTTTTAATTAGTTTAGTGCATATAGTTCCAAGTGATGCTTACTTTATAGAGTTATATGCGCCAATAGTATTAGTTATAATAAGTTTTATTCTGTCATTTTTTTTAAAAGAATATCCAGATAAAATTGGTGGATTTTCAAATAGAATAATTCATCAAATGGCACCTTACAAAAAAAATATTTTAGTCAAGATGATTATTTTAACAATTACTTTATCAATTATCTACACAACTTTACAATCACCTTTTATTAAAATGTATATTATAGCTGAACTAAAGTCAAAAGGAGCTAGTTGTTATTTTTTAAATGCTATTGATAGACAATACACAATCATGTTTTTTGTCCCGCATTTAATTCTTGGATATATTATATTTAAAATATTTAACAATAAAATAAATCTAAATTATGCACTTATATTAGTTCTTGGTCTTATGTCTTTAACCTTATTAGTAAATACTTTTTATTTAAATGCAATTTTGTTGATTATTTCAAATATTATTTTTGGTTCAGTATTATTTACTTTGATGTATTTTTGAATGTCTTTTGCATTAATGTGAAATTCTCGGGCAAAGCAAAAACCAATTTTGGGATGAGTAACTGGTAGTTTTGTGCTAAGTCAGTTTTTAATAACAACTTTATTTAATTATGTCATTTTATTAGATAATTCAATTTTCATAGTTAAAAGTACAAGTGAAATAATAAGTGCTGAATTAATAAATTTAGAAAATTTTAAGAATAAATTATCTATATTTTTGAAATTAGTTTTTGCAATTATGTTTATGGTTAATTGCATTTACATAATAATGGTATTTATGTGATCTAAAACAATTATTGCAGAGTATCAAGATGTAAATTTTATGGTTCAAAAAATGTATAAAATTGAAAAGCAAAGTATAGAAGATAAAATTAATAAAAGAATGGTAGAGGATTAAAATGAATAAAAAAGAATTTATTGAAAAACTTAAAGAAGTTGAAAAAGATGATTTAAATATTAATGATAAAGTTTTTAGAGATTTTATTAAGTTTTTTGTTAATTCTTACAATTTAACTATTGATAAAGAAACATTTTCTCATTGAAATTATTTAGTTATAAACACAACTAAATACAATAAAAGAGCATTTACAACTCAATCAGATTTATGAGCCTTAGTGTATGATGATTATTTTGATAAAAATGAAAACTTAGATTTATTTAAAAATGCTTTACACAACACTATGTTTAAAGAACAAATAAAATATTTAAATCAAAATGTAAAATTTAAAGACGACTATGCAACTAAAAAAGATAATAAAACTTTAAGTCAAATTGAAATACATCACACTAAAAAACTTTTAGAATGAACTGTCAATTATATTGAAGAACTGAAAAAAGCCAAACAATCAGCTATTCAATCAAATCAAATTAATAATTTATTAACTAAAGATGTTTCTCTTGAGTTTTTCATTGAAAAACATGATTATTTTTTAAAAGTTTTTAATTGACATAAAATGGGATTTGAAATAATAATAGGATAAGGAGCCAAAAATGAATCATGATTTAAAGATAAGTTTAGATAAACTAAAAAAAATTATAAAACTAATTAAAACTAAAACATTAAATGATCAAGAACTTGAAAATTTATTGTCTTTTATATCGCAATTAATTGATAATCATTTCTTTAAAAGCTCTAATTTAGTTAATAAGCTCAATAAAAATTTAATTAAAAATAATAGAATTATAGATATAAAAATTAATAGTGATTCAGAAATGATTTCAAGCAAAGATGCTCATGAATTTTTATATTTATTAAAAACATTTTTTTCATTAGCATTATCTAAAAAAATGTTTTTTAATATTTATATTTTTACTGAAGTCAATATGATTATTAATTATTATATTATTAATTCTATAAAAAATAAAAGTTATGATATCTTTAACAATAGATTTAAAATAAATGAATTAGAATATCATAATCAAGTTGTAATGTACAAATATTTGTTTTCTATTTTTGATAAGTTAATTTATATTAGCGGATTTATCGTAAAAAAATATAATTTGACAAAACACGAAATTGAAAAAGACTTAAAGTTTGTTAAAGACTTTGATAAAGTTGCTCAACCTTTTTTCAAAAATTCTCTTAAAAAAGAAAATACCAAAATTTATCTGAAACTTTTAAATCAATCATCTTCTTGACATTTTTTAAGAAAACTAAGAAATAACTTAGAACATTCTTTTAGTGATAATAAATCAGAATTTAATATTTCATTAGAAACAGAAATGTTATTTGTTTTAATAGCCAGAACTCTGATACAAATACATAATGATTTCAAAAATGATAAAGAACTATTCAAACTAATTGACATGAGCCAAAAAGTGAGTTAAAAAACTCATTTTATTATAAAATATAAAAGAATTACAAGGAGATATTTATGAAACATTGAGATAAATTAACGATCGATAATTTTTCAGGTCCTCTTGATATATTGTGAAATATGATTAAAGACAAAAAAATAGATATTCAACAAGTTCAATTAATTGATATAGTGGATCAATATCTTTCATATATTAATAGTCAACAAAAATTAGATATTGAGATAGCTAGTGAGTATTTAGTTATGGCATCACAATTAATAGAATTAAAGTCAAGAAAGTTATTACCAGAGCAAAATCAAGTAACTGATGAAGATGATTTACAGTTTGATGATTTAATTGAACAAATTACACAATATGGTCAAATTAAAGAATTAACTAATTTCTTTTATAATAAACAAGAAGAATATTTAACTTCGTTTTCTAAACCTAAATCAAAGCAATCTTTTAACAAATTATTAAAAAAAGATGATGAAGAAGATATTGATATTTTAAATATAGATCTTGAAGAGTTTGTTAACATTTTTAAAAATGCTATGGAAAGACGGCAACAAGAAGATGTTTTAAATGATGAAGGATTTTGAGATGAAGAAGATGGTTATGACCCAAACCATCAAGAAATAATTTCGCCCCAAATAATTGCTAAATCTATTGTTTCAAGAATGAAAACCAATAAAAGAAAAAGTTGAAAATTAGAAGAAGTTATAATTGATTATGAGGTTAGTTTAATGAATATTATTTCAACATTCTTAGCTATACTTGATTTGGTTAGGCACCAATTGGCAACAATCAATCAAAAAGAAGAAACTTTGGAATTTACTTTTACCGAATCAGTTATAGAGGATGAAACATTGTTAAAAGTCATAGAGGAGGCAGTATCAGATGAACAGTAGTATGAAATCAATTATTGAAGGACTTTTATTTGTATATGGAGAAGAAGGGATAAGCCTTTTAGAAATTCAAAATGTTTTGGAAGACAAAAGACCTGTTGATATTCAAGAAGTTATTTTAGAATTAGAAAAATCATACAGTTCAAGTGAAGACTGTGCTTTTTCGATTCAAAAGTTTGGTAAAAATAAGTATCGTTTACAAACAAAACCTGAATTGCATGAATATTTAGCAAAGTTAGAAGCTACAAAATCTATTTCAAGACTATCTCCTTCTTGCGTTGAAGTTTTATCAATAATTACTTATAAAGGACCTATTTCAAAAAATGGTATAGATGAGATAAGAGAAGCTGATTCTGCATATCAGTTTTATAAACTAAGAGATAAAAAACTTATTAAAGCTGTAGGCAAATCTGAAACAGGTGCAAACTTATATTCTATTACAGACAACTTTTTTAAACTATTTAATATCCAAGGCGGGATGGAATCTATCCCCCAAATTGATTTATTTCATTCAACAGTGAATAACGAAGAAAAATTAAATATTAATTTTGATTCAGAAGCTGAAAAAATGAATCAAAAAAATTCTGAAGTAGAAATAGTTAATGACGAAGATTTCGAAAACTTTGATGGAGATGTGAATTTTTAATGGAAAGGTTACAAAAAATACTTTCAGCAAGAGGTGTAACTTCTAGAAGAAATGCTGAAAAATTAATAATTGAAGGAAGAGTTGTTGTTAATGGTGAAAGAATTACTGAATTAGGTTTTAAAACAACCACCGATGCTGAAATCATGGTTGATGGTAAGATAACTGAAACAAGTAATGAAAAGTTTTATTATCTATTTTATAAACCAAGATTAGTTTTAACAACCATGTATGATCCTAAACAAAGGAAAACCGTTGCTGATTATTTTAAAGATGTTCCCACAAGAGTTTATCCTGTTGGTAGATTAGATTATGATGTTAGTGGATTGATTATAATGACTAATGATGGTGAATTTGCGAATTTTGTTATGCATCCAAGATATGAGTTTTTTAAAACATACCAAGGTCTTTGTGAAGGAAAAATTAGTCATAAGCAAGTTTCTGAATTAGTTAGTGGTGTAACAATTGATAACGATTATTTTACTAAAGCAATTGATGCAAAATTAGTAAATTACAATGTAGAAAAAAATCAATCTATTGTTGAAATGACAATTGCAGAAGGTAAAAAACACCATGTTAAACAAATGTTTGATGCTATTAATGCAGATTTAAAAAAATTGAAAAGAACAAAAATAGAGTTTTTAGAAATTGATGATTTAAGAATTGGCGAGTTTAGAGAATTAAAAGCACATGAAGTAAAAAAGTTTTATGGAATATATAATTCAACAAAACGCAAAGAAGATAAGTTTAAATAAAAAAGGTTAAATGTTGATTGAATATATAAACTATGGAGTTGGCAAAACAACAATATTTAACAAGTTATCAAAAATAACTGTTATCAACTTTTTGAAGATCTATTTATGCATAATTAATTTTGATTTTTTTAAAACCTGATAAATATGAATTTAGAAGACAAATATAAAATACTATTAGATCAAACAATAATTAAAGATCCTATTTTTACATAACTTAATATAAAATGAGTTATGTAAAAGAAAATTATTAAATCAACTTTATAACACTATCAAGAAAATTAAAACAATTTAAATTTTATTAAAATAAATGGTAATGATAATGATTTAAATATTAAAATTAAAATATATTAAAACGTAAGGAGCAAAATTAAATGGGAAGAGCGCATGAAGTTAGAGCTTCGTCTATGGCAAAAACTGCAGCTAAAAAGTCAGCTGCAAATGGTAGAGCATCCAAAGAAATATATATGGCAGCAAAACAAGGAGGAAGTGACCCATCATCTAATTTGACTTTAAGAGGTCTAATTGAAAAAGCTAAATCGAATCAAATACCTAAAGATGTAATTGATAGAGCTATTAAAAGAGCTAATGGTGGAGATGCTGAAAACTATGTATTTAATAGATATGAAGGTATGGGTCCAGGAAATTCAGCAATTATTGTTGATGCCTTAACAAGCAATGTCAATAGAGCGGCTGCAAATATTAAAGATGTTTTTAATAAAAACCATGGTAATCCAGAAGGGAAAGTTTCTTTTTTGTTTGAAGAAGTTTCTTTTTTTGCATTTGATCATTCAAATCAAGAAGAAGTTTTAGAACATTTAATAATGAGTGAAATAGATATTAATGACGTTGAAGAAGAAGACGGTTTAGTAATAGTGACAGCACCATTCAAATCTTTTAACGCTGTTAAGTCATCTCTTGATGAATTTGGAATTTTGCAATATGTAGTAGCAGAAACTAGAATGGTACCAACAGATGGTTATATTAATATTTCTGAAATAGAACAAAAACAAAATTTAAAAACATTGTTAGACAGACTTGATGAACTTGAAGATGTTCAAAATGTATACCATAATGTAAATATGTAATAAAAAAAGCCAGGAGGTTACTATGAATTATTTAAATTTATTTTTACTAATATTAAATTTTACTGGTTTTATAGTTCTTTCTTTTATTTATGTTTATTTTACAAAACAATATTATACTTATGAAGTACCTCGAATAAATTCATATAATGATGTTATTAGTAATAAACAAATTGAATATTTTATAGAAAAGTTAAAAGAAATTTATAACTTGCAAGGTTACAATGTAGTTTATGAATCAACTTCAAAATATGTAAGGTTATTTAAAAATGTTAAAAAAAATAATAAGATAGTAATTTCAAAAAGAATTTTTGAATCAGTTGGTTATGAGATAGATTACTTAATGTCTAGAATGTGATTATCAGATAAAAAAATAAATCGCAAAAAAGGCATAATAGCTTATAAAATAAGTTTAAAATTGATACCAATTTGCATTTTAATTTTTATGTTCATTATTTTTATTTTTCAGTTTGTTGTTTTTATAATAATGCAAGGCAGTGATGTTGAAACAGGAAGATTAAAATCTAATTTTTTATACTTTTTTTGACAATACCCTGTTTTATCAATATCTTTTTTATTTTTTATTTTTCTTTTATTAATTAATTACTTTTGATCAATGACATTAAAACTAAAAGTTGAAAGAAATTATACATTTGAATGTGCTAAGATTATAAACGAATATTTTGATGAGTTTAAAATTGACTTTCAAGCTGCTAGAACTTATTCTATAGCTTTTAAACTAAGTTTTATGCCAATTTATAAACCACAGAACTTTTGAGAAACATCAAAATGAGTTGGGCCTTTTGTGTACTTTTAGTTAAAAAATAATCAAATAATTTAACTATTGTGTATAAATTTTGATTTTTTTCATAAATGATTTGATATCATTAAATTAATACATTATAAAATATCATAACTTAGATTTTCACCTTTGTTGTACCATTATTATTTGTATAAAATTATAGAAAGAAGATCATAAGAAATGAACACAGTTATTACAGCACAAATATCAGACATCGCACCATTTGGAGCATTTGCAATTTTTGAATTAGATGGAAAACAATACAAAGGCTTAATCCACATTAGTGAAATTGCTAACTCATTTGTAACTAACATTAACGATTTTGTTAAAGTTGGTGAAGATGTTCAAGTTTTAATTTTAGAATTAAACGAAGAAAAAGCTCAAGCTAAATTATCAATTAAACAAGTTTAATAATAATAAATCTTTACAAATAAAAAATCACTTATTAAATTAAGTGATTTTTTATATAAAAATAAATTATCCTTGACCAATACCTTTATCTTTTCATTCTTGCAAAATTAAATCTTTTTCTCCTTTATCTAATCTATCTTTATATTTAATAAATCTTTTTTTACATTCATGAAGTTCTTCAATAGCTTCTTCTAAAGTTCCTCAACCATTAATTTTAACTGTTTTATTTTGTAAAGCTTTGTATTGTAAGAAAAAGTTTTCAATTTCATCTTTTAAGTGTTGTGGAACGTCTTTAAGTGTTTGATAATCATTAAATCTAGGATCATCATTAAAAACCCCAAATAATTTAGTATCAATTTCCCCTGCATCTATCATTTTAATTGATCCTAAAATTCTAACACTAACTTGTACACCTGGTAAAGTTGGGTAAGTACATAAACTTATAACATCTAATGGGTCCCCATCTCAGTCTAAAGTGTTTTCTATCATTCCATATTCGCCTGGGTAAAAGTTCGCTCCATATAAAACTCTATCCAAAATTATTCTTCCAGTTATCCCATCAACTTCATATTTATTAGATGAGCCTTTTGGTATTTCAACAACTACATCAACTATGTTATCTTTTGCCATTTTGCAATTTCCTCTTTTCTAATTAATATTTTATAATATTTACAAACAATTTAATGAAATATATTGAAAATAATAAAAACTAATTTATAATTATTATAAGTTAGGATTAATTATGACAACAAAAGATAAAAACAAAAGATTAAGTAAAATAGAAGACATTTCTGAAGAAGAAGTGAATAAACAAATACAACCAGAAAAAGACCAATATGTTGGAGATCATCATATTACAAAATCTGGAGATCATGATCATGTTAAAGAAAATGAATTTAAATTGCATATAGAATTTAGACTTTCAAGATCTCAACTAATTTTTAAAATTGTTTTAACTGGGATATTTATTGCTTTATGCTTTGCTGTTTCAGCAATTGATATGGCACTAGAGGCAATTAGGTTGCCATTAAACGACCAATTATGACTAACATTTAAATTTTTAGATATAGCTTTGATAACTATTTCTATAGCTATGTTAGGTCCAATATTTGCGTCTGTAATTTCAATTTTAGCACCTTGAATACATGGTATTGTTCATGGTTTTGAACATGGTGTAATAACACCATCAGTTGAAATGTTATCTGGTATATTAATAGTTTGATTAGTTTGACTGGTGTTTTATTATTTCTTTAAAAATTCTCCAATTCATCAAGACCAAAATAAAAGAAAAAAATATTTTAAAAGATTTGTACCTTTGCCAATTTTAATAACTGCTTCAACTCTTATCACAACTGCTCTATTTGTATTTGCATTATGAGTATCACCTGATCATCATCATGAACACACACACGAACACAGTGCTGGTGAACCTGAATTAGATGACATTAATGTAAAAATATTATTTTTAGTTTTTTGTTGAAACTTTTTAAAATATACTCTAGCATTTGGAGTGTTTAGCATTATTGAGTGAAAAATGCGACCTATTAATCATATTTATTACAAAAAATAAACTCATAATAGGCATGAATTGTTAAAATTATAGTGTGATATAAATCATACTATTTTTATTAATATAAAAAGTGGGGTTAACATCCGAAATGAAAAATTTAAAATGATTTTAGAAGAAGTAAACAACCAATCTAAAGATTTTTATGTTATAGGTTCTTATGTTGAAGCACTTGAAAATGAAGATTTTAAAAATATAATGAAAATGAGTTTTCTAATATGATTTATCAATATTCAGATCAAAAAATTGCTGATTTTTTACCAAGAGATAAAAATGTTGTTGTGGGATTTTCATATTTTGTACCACCAATAGTTAATTGCTATTTAGAAAGTTAGGAATTATATGTTTTTATTAGTCGTATTTTTTGCACCAATTATGATCAGTATTATTGTTTTGATTGCAATTAATTTTTTTATTTTAAGTAAGCGTAATTTTGAAGAAAGCAAAATTTATTTCGTATCTGTAATTCTTTTAGATGCTTTTATTACTTTTTGACTATTGATTTGAATTGGATTAATAGTGTTGTTTTTATATGAACATGAAGCATTTTCTTTATTTTATCAATATATAATTATTATCACTATTTTATACATTGTAAAAGCATTAAATATTGTTTTTTGTTACATACAATCAAAAAAAATAAAAGTTTTTGAAGGAAATATAATTGCAAACTCAAAAGTGCAAATTTGATTATTTTTATTTTTATTTATAATTCCATTTGCAAATATTATTTGGATTTTTAGAATTTTGTTTTCAATGGTATCTCAAGAAAAGAATAAAGAAACGGTTAATAAAGTATAATAAATATAATAAAAAATATTTTTTTATTTATGAGGAGTTAAGTAAAAGTACTTGACTTCTTTTTTGTTTATTAGTAAAATAATTAAGGTTTTATAAAAATACATTCACAAGGAGGATACATGGTAAAAATAAGATTAAAAAGAATTGGAAAAAAACAATCACCTTTTTATAGAATTGTTGCAGCTGATTCAAGAGTTAACCGTAATGGTCAATACATTGAATTAATTGGAACATTTGATCCATTAAAATCAGAAATTAAAATTAATAAAGAATTAGCTTTAAAATGATTACAAAATGGTGCTCAACCAACTGAAACAGTTAGAGAGCTATTATCTAAACAAGGTGTAATGAAATCATTACATGAAGCTAAATTAGCAAATAATAAAAAATAGCTAGCATATAAATATGGATAAAAATAATTTATTGCACATAGGGAAAATTGTTAATACATTCGGAATAAAAGGTGAATTAAAATTTGTCTTAAATTCAGAATTAACAATTAAAAATTGAAATGATTTCAAACTAATTTTTATAGAATTAACAAGTAAAGAGATTTTACCTTTTAGCATCATAGACTTTAGAGATAAAAAAAATCATTTAATTATCAAACTTGATGGTATTAATAATATAAATGAAGTAGAACGTTTTAAAAATAAATATGTTTACTTTAATAATGAAAAAAATGTTTTTGAAAAAAAGGTGAATTTATCTGATTATCAAATAAATTATAAAAATCAAACTTTATATATTGTCGATTATATGTTCAATGGTGTTTATGACTTAATAAAAATTAAAATTTATGAAAAAGAATTTTGAGTACCATTAGTTGAAAAATATATTGAAAGACAAGACGATAATAAATTAGAAATTATTTTGAAAGATATTGAAGGTTTAATGTAATGAGATATTCAATTTTAACTTTGTTTCCAGGTATGATTAAATCTTATATTTCAGAGTCAATTATTAAAAAAGCCTTAGAAAAAAACAAGATTGAATTAGAAATAGTTGATATAAGAAATTTTACAAACCTTGCTCAAAATCAAGTTGATGATTATCAGTTTGGTGGGGGTAAAGGAATGGTTTTAATGTGTGATCCTGTTGTTAAAGCAATAGAAAGTGTTAGAACTGATAGTTCGTTAGTTATTTTAACCACACCCCAAGGAAAAACATGAAATCAAAATTTTGCAAGAGAAATAGCCAGAAAACAAAATCACTTAATTATTGTTTGTGGGCATTATGAAGGTTTTGATGAAAGAATATTAAATTATGTTGATATTGAAATATCAATTGGTGATTATGTTTTAACTGGAGGAGAACTACCAGCACTAATAATGCTTGACTCAATTACTAGGGTTTTACCAGGAGTAATAAGTCGCGAGTCTCACCAACAAGATAGTTTTGAAAACAATTTATTAGATTATCCAGTATATACACAACCGCGTGACTTTAGAGGTCACAACGTACCAGAAGTTTTATTGAGTGGACATCACGCAAATATAAAACAATGAAGAGAACAACAACAATTAATAGCTACTTTTAATAAAAGACCAGATTTAATTGATGAATCAAAATTAAGTAAAGTTCAATTAGAACTTTTAAAAAAATTAAAAAAATAAAGGAGAAAAAGACATGGCATCTAAAGCAACAAAAACTATGTCATCAAAGTATGACATAGTTAACAATCAACTTAGAAGTGACTTACCAGACTTTACATCAGGAGATACAATCAAAATTGATGTAAAAATTAAAGAGGGAGAAAAATTTCGTACCCAAACATTTGAGGGTTTAGTAATTAAAACTCAAGGATCAGGTATAACTTATTCAGTTGTAGTTCGAAAATTATCAAATGGTGTGTTTGTGGAAAGAACTTTCCCATTACATTCACCAATTGTTGATAGTGTAACTGTACTTAAAAAAGGACGTGTACGTAGAGCTAGAATTTACTACATCAGAAACTTATCAGGTAAAGCTGCAAGAATTAAAGAAGTATTACCACCTAAAAAAGAAAAAAAATAGTAAATCAATAACTTTTAAAAAGTTACGCAAATGTGTAACTTTTTATTTTCTTATTTCCAAACATGCAAATTTTTAATAAAATAATTTCAGTAAAAAACATTAAATTAAATCATGGTATGAAGATAAAATTTAACTAATCGTATACTGATTACAGTAATATTGCTCAAACAAAATCTTTATTTTGTATTGGATAATTGTTAAAGTAATAACTAATAAGATTATCCAAATCATTGATAAGAAAAACTAAATAACAACTCATATAATTTTTCTCCTTTATTTTTAATCCTTATAATTACAAATTAATTTAAAAAAAATTTTGTGATAAATATTTTAATAAAAATGTATAATTATACTATATAAAAAGGTGGAATAACGACATGGATAAAACAGTTTAAACTTAAAAAAATATTTAATTCATTATCTTTTTTGAAAAAAGGAGATAACGATATGATACAAATAAATAATTTTAAACTATCCCAAAATGGACAATTTTTGTTTAAAATACAAAAATTGCAAATTAATAATAATAACCAAATTATTGCACTTATTGGTAATAATGGAGTCGGTAAAACAAGTTTTGCAAAGGCTGTTGCAAAAATTGAACACAAATTTGAAGGTGTTTTAACAAACACATTTAAAACTAATTACATAGAGCAAAAATACTTTGTAAACAATAATAATATGAGTGGTGGAGAATATAGCAAAACTAAAATTCTTGAAGCTTTTATGGCTGATGGAAACTTTATAATTTTGGATGAACCAACTGTTAATTTAGATAGAAACAACTTTAATTTTTTAATAAAAAAAATGAAATGTTTCAAAGGTGTTATTTTATTGATAACACACGACAGAGAACTTATACAAAAAACAGCTAATGAAATTTTAGAGATAGAAGATAATGAATTAAAATATTATAAAACAAACTTTAAAAGTTATATTTTTGAAAAAGAAAATGAAGCAAAACAACATAACATCAATATAGAAAAATATAAATGACAAAAAAAACAATTAGAAAAAGATATTACAACAACTAGAATAAATAATCATAAAAAAGAAAACGGTTCTAGAAAATTAAGTGCATCTGAAAAGAAACTGCAAGGTGGTTCTGGAAAGAGCTCTATGAGTAAAAAGTTAGGTGCGCTTAAAACTAAACTAAACAAATTAGATGAAGTTAATGATAAGTATATTCTTAATAAAAAAATATCTTTTGAATTTGAGCAAGGATTAAAACGAAGTGAAATTTTACACCTTAATAAATACAATTTTATGATAAATAACCGCGACAAAATAGCATTAACTGGGCAAAACGGATCTGGTAAAACAACTCTTATGAATTTTATTTATAGTCAACTATCGCAATTAAATAACCCATTAATTAAAATAGGGTATTTACACCAAGTTATGGATGATAAACTACTTAATCTTTCGGTTAAGGATTTTATCGATTTAAAATCTTATGAATCAAGAACAATAATTAGGGGATATTTATCTCAATTTAAATATACGGACCTAATGTATTTAAAAAAAGTTAGAGATCTTAGTGAGGGAGAAAAAGTTCAACTAAATTTAAGCGCAATTTTGAGTGTACCAACAAACATATTGCTTCTTGATGAACCAACCAATTATTTAGACTTAAATTCTATAATGATGTTAGAATCTGCTATTAAAAAATATGAAGGAACAATAATCATTGTTAGTCATGATCAAGTTTTTATCGAAAACACTTGTAACAAAACCTTAAACCTTAATTTATATAAAGATAAGTAATGGTATTTTGTTATAATAAATAAAGAAATAAAGGGGGAAACATGGCAGTAGATTTTAATTGATTTCCTGGTCATATGAACAAAACCCTTAAAGCAATAGAAGCAAAAATACCTGTTGTTGATTTAGTTATTGAAGTTTTAGATGCAAGAGCTCCATATTCATCAAGAAATACAACTTTTTCAAAAATTTTGAAAAATAAACCTGTTTTATTCATTATGTCAAAAGCAGACATTGCTGACCCAAAAGTTACTCAAGAATGAAAAGAATACTTTGCTAAAGAAAAAAGAGAAGTTTTAATATTAGATAATAAAAATGAAAACATTGTCAAAGATTTAGTCGACGTAATTAACAAAGCTACTTTAGAAAAACAATTAAAAGATAAAAATAAAGGAATGATAAATTCTTTAATTAATGTTTTAGTTATTGGTATACCAAATGTTGGAAAATCAACTTTAATTAATAGAATTGTTAAGAATAAAAATGTTAAAGTTGGAAATAAACCAGGTTTGACAAGAGGAATACAAATTATTCATTTATCAAAATTTATCTCGCTTTTAGATACACCTGGTATCTTACCTGCAAAATTAGACTCTGAACAAGTGGCTACAAATATATGTGCAATTAATTCTATAAAACAAGGTATCTATCCTCAAGAAAGAGTTGCTGGGAAAATAATGCAATATGTATTTAATTCATATGAAAATGTTATTGAAACCTACTTTAAAATATCTCCCAAATTGCAAAGACCAATTCAAATAAGTGAAACAATAATCTTGTTTGAATTAATTGGAAAATCAAAAAAATGATATATCAGTGAAGATTTGTTAGATTACAATAGAGTTATTTCTCATTTTATGCAATGTGTTATTGATCAAAAGTTTGGAAGAATTTCTTTTGAAAAAGTCTTAGAAGCTGTTCCAAAAGAAATTGAAAAAATAGCAAAATCAGATAATGAAAAAAAACATATGGATATTACAGATTTATGATAGACAAATCAAGAATTGAATTTGATTTAGATATTCAAAAAACTTATCATACAACTTTGATTAGTGGTAGTGATGAAGCTGGAAGAGGAGCTATGGCTGGTCCTATAGTTGTTGCTAGTGTAATACTACCAAGTGACTATGCCAATCCGTTAATACAAGATTCAAAAAAACTTAGCAAAAAATCAAGAATTTTTTTATTTAATGAAATTAAAAAAAATGCTGTTTCTTATTACATTTCAGTTATATCAAATGATATTGTTGATAGTATCAATCCTAAGCAAGCAAGTATTAATGGAATGAAAGAAAGCATATTAAAACTAAGTCCAAAGCCTGATGTATGCTTAATTGATGCTGAAAAAGTTAAAATTGATAATTATGTTTGTTTGCCTTTTATTAAAGGCGATGATAAAAGCCAAAGTATTGCTGCAGCTAGTATATTGGCAAAAGTTACAAGAGATCAAATAATGATTGATTATGATATAAAATATCCAAATTATGGTTTTGCAAATCATAAAGGGTATTGTACTAAAATGCATCAAAATTTACTTTTTAAAAATGGTGTTACACCAATTCATAGATTAAGTTATAAACCAGTAAAAATTATTTTGGGTTCTCTAAAATAATTTTTTTCTTTAATAATAAAATGACAGCAAAAGCTGCAAGAAAAAGAGGTGAATATGAATCTAGTAAATATTATTGGACAAATTG
This sequence comes from Entomoplasma ellychniae, assembly GCF_002930155.1. Taxonomy (NCBI): domain Bacteria; kingdom Bacillati; phylum Mycoplasmatota; class Mollicutes; order Entomoplasmatales; family Entomoplasmataceae; genus Entomoplasma; species Entomoplasma ellychniae. The sequence continues at coordinate 373,498 of NZ_PHND01000001.1, read as the reverse complement.
AAGGCGATGCTGAAGTTGCATATACTTCAAAAGATGGGAATTCAAAACTTTATAAGTTTATTGTTAGAGTTCCTAATAAGTCAAAAAATAAAACATACCATAAAGAAGACGACTTAATTAATGTTAAAGCTTGATCTACAGTTATTGAGGATGAGTTTTCTTTACATGATCAAGCAATTATTGGGATTGAGGGCAAAATACATTCATCAAAGGGAAAAGACAGCACAAGTATATTTAATGAAATTTATGCAAATAGAGTCTTATATTTAAGTTAAAATGGATAATGTTTTATTATACTTTTCATTAAAATATCAAGCAAATTGAAAACTTATTTATAAAGCTTTAGATGAAAAAGAAAAAATAGAAGCAAAGGATCTTATAAAAATACCAAATACAATAAGTGACAACTTTATCAGCATTATTAATCCTTTATATCCAAATTCACTAAAACAAGTTCAAGAGCCAAGTTTTGTTTTATACTTTAAAGGAAGCATCTCGTTGTTACATAATTATCATCAAAATATTGGTTTTATTGGTGGAGAAGTTGTTAACAGTTACAACAAAGTAGCTGTCATAAAAATAATTTCAGATCTTATTTTAGAAAAAAGAACTATTGTAATTTCTGGTGATCAACCATTACAAGAATTTATAGTTGATAAAGTTATAGAAATGAATGGTAAAATAATCATAACAACTCAACTTCCACTAAATACTTTTTTAACAAAATCAAAAATAATAAAAAAAGATTTAGACCAAGCAGATTATTTGATTATAAGTGAGCATCAAAATTCTTCATTATTTAATATATACACCAATGAAATTTCAAGCAATTATAAAATTGTAGATGGTTTGTCAAAAGCTATTGTTGTATTAGAAACAAATAATTTTGAATCTATAAATTCTTTTATAGCAAATAATATTTCAAACAACAAAAAAATATTTGCAATACCCCAACCAATAAACGACAAAACACAAAAAAGTAATTGGTTAATTAAACAAAATGCGTCTTTAATTGATTCAGGATTTGACATTTTAAATCAAATTTAAAAAAACCACGCCTGTGGTTTATTTTTATGTAAAAAAAGTGTTAAAATATATTGAATAAAAAACAAGAAAAGAGGTTTTTATGGAAATCGATAAACAAGAGCAAGAAAGACTTGATAGTGAGCATATAACACAATCATCAACACCTCAAGCAAGAGTAAAAAGATGGTTATCAAGAACAGACATTGAAGAAGAATTCGAAAGTGAAAAAGGTAAAAAAGAATTATCATATTTAAAATTAGTATTAAACTACATGAAAAAAAATAAAATGTGAACATTTTTATTGATAACTTCTGTTATTATTTTTGCTATATCTTCAGCAACTTCACCTATTCTTATGCAACAAACATTGTTAGCTGCAAAATCTAGCCTTTCAATCCCAATAACTGTAGAAGAAGGTTATTGAGGAATTAAATTATGAATAGTAATAACTGTACAGATAGTTGCGCTTATAGCAATGGCTTTTTCAATGTTTGTTTCGCAATGAACAGCAGGTATGCTAGGTAAAAAAATTGAAGTAGATTTAAGAAATGATTTAAATAAAAAATTAATATCAATGGACATGTCTTATTATTCTGACAAAAAGATTGGGGAAATTCTTACTAAAGTAATTTCTGATACTCAAATCATTGGTGAACAAACAGGAATTATTCCAGTTACTTTCTTAAATGGTATTTTAGTAACAATAGCATCTATATCTGTTATGTTTTTTATCGATGTTTGAATGACTTTAATTTTAATTTTGATATTTGTATCATTAGGCATTATATTTGTAATTTTGTTTTTTCCAATAAAACCAAAAGCGTATGCAGCAAGAAAAGTTGTTACTGAAGTTAATGGTGATGTAACTGATAGAATAAGTAATGTTAAATTAATAAAAGCTTCAGGAACTACAAGATATGAAGAAGCAAGATTTATTGAAAAACATAAAGCTTACTATGAAAAAGGTTCAGCTTTAAATTTTTATCAGTCAACAATCATCACACTTTTATATATAACTATTAATGCTATAGAATCATCAATGATTGTAGCTTGTGTTATTTTATACAGAGATCATCCTGAGAAAATAATAAGTGTTTTGGTTGGTATGGTTCCAGCATCTTCGCTAATGATTGGCCCTATGATGTCTCTTTTAAGAATACTTGTAGGTTTAACTCAATCTAACGTTGCTTCAAAAAGAGTTGGTGAGATTTTAAACCAAACTCCAAGATTTAATAATCACTTTGATGATGAAGAAGGAATTATAATTTCTGACATAAAAGGTAACATTGTTTTTAAAGATGTAGCTTTTGCATATCCAGAAAAACCAACTGAACTTATTTTACCAAAATTTGATTTTGTTTTTGAAAATGGTAAATCATATGCTTTTGTTGGTGGAACTGGTTCTGGTAAATCAACAATAGCAAGATTGCTATTAAGATTTTATGATCCTACAATTGGAATGGTTATTATCAATGATGATATAAATTTAAAAGATGTTAAGCTTTCTTCATATTTAGATCTTGTGGGTTATGTAGAGCAAGAACCAGCCATTTTCTTGGGCGATGTTTATGATAATGTAAGATATGGAAGATTTAATGCTACAAATAAAGATATTATAAAAGCTTGTAAAAAAGCAGAACTCCATGACTTAATAATGAGTTGGCCTGATGGATACGACACTATTTTGGGTGAGCGTGGATTTATGTTATCTGGTGGTCAAAAGCAAAGACTTGTTATTGCTAGAATGTTTTTAAAAAACCCAAAAATTTTAATATTAGATGAAGCAACCTCAGCATTAGATAATATTGTAGAAGAAGAAATTCAAGCAAAGTTAAATGAGTTGATGAAAGGCCGAACAAGTGTTACTATAGCGCATAGACTTTCAACAATTAAGAATGTAGATGAAATTTTAGTGTTAGCTCCTAAAGAAGGAATAGTTCAAAGAGGATCATTCAATGAACTTAAAAAAATAGATGGACATTTTAAAAATTTATATGATGCTGGAAATTCTAAAAAAGCTTGAAAGGGGGTAGAACTTAATGAGTAATGGAAAAAAGAAAGAATTGAATAAATATGGTTTTGATAAAACTTTAGAATTTTCATGAAAAAAATTAGGTAAATTTTTAAAACTTGTGGGTGTGACTGCAAAAAGTAATAAGATTTTATTCACTTTTCTTATATTAAGTTGCATAATGGGCTCATTTTTAGCTGCTTGTCTTCCTTTGGTAGCTAGTATGATGATTACGGCTCTTTCAAATAATAATGTTGAACCAACAATAAAGTTTTTACTATGAAATACTCCATTAATTAAAGGGTGCATAACTTTTTTGTAGGAGGACTCAACTAAGCAATTATCACAATTATTTCAAATGTTAATTCAATCATAACTCTATTTTTTTAAAAAACAAGTAAAATTAACGCAAAAATAATAAATGCGTTTATGATTATGTTTTTTTCTTGTTTTAGGGCACTTTTGGTTCTTTGCCTTACTTCTATACAAAAAATTTATTTTTGTTTGAAAAAAAAGTGTTAAAATTGATTTTAGAGCATATTCATATAACTTAAAAACCTAAATTATTGTTTAAATTGAAATTTCTAGCATTTAATATGTTTTTTATAACTTTAAAAGAAAATATCTTAGAACCATAACCAAGAGTACTTTTAACAAGTCCAGAAACAACAGATTCAGCACTCACACCAATATTTCAAGTTTTATTTTGGTTTTCAATTCCTTTGACGTTATTTTTAAAATATTTTAATATCGAATTACATGCAAAAATTTCTAAAATTTGTATAAGTTCTTCATACATTCCTTTGTAAAAATAACTTAAAGCTGTTTTGAATAATGTTTCAGAATTCTTTATAGAATTATTTAAGAAGACTTTCTTTAATTCCCTAACAGCATGATATCGATCTAATATATAGTCAGCTTCTAAATAATTAGCTAGATTTTTTATTCAAGTAGCACCATCACCACCAACGACTAAATGAGCATTATCAAAATTTTCATAAAAATTACACCCTAATTCATAAATTTTAAATGATAAAGCTTCAGTAGAAATGTTTTCATTTTTTCCAATTAAAAAAGTATTTCTTTTATTGGCTAATTTCTTTCGTTTAAGATTTAATGTTTTTTTATCATAACCAGTACAAAAAGAAATAACCCTAACTTTAGTGTCCTTTCCTCTGTTATATTTTCACCTTTTTTTAGACCTAAATCGATCTACATTTAAAAAAGCATCATCAACAAAAATATAAACTACTTGATTATTTTTTAATAAAACTTTTTTAGTAACTTCATTTCTTTTTTTGTCATTTTCAACAGATTTAAATATTCTTGAAATTGTCATCAATGATAAGTGAGCATTGGGAAACATGTCTATAATGTCTTTATATTTTTTACCACTACCTAATTGATCTTCTATTTTTGCTTTTAAATCAGGATCAATCTTAACGTATTTATTTAAATTTAAGTGAACATCTAACAACTTCACATACTTTTTATCAAAATTATCAAAATAAACCCTTCTATTTATTTTTAAATATCCAAATTCACTAACAATACATCTTTTAGCTAACCTTATCAATTTATATCTTCTTTTATCTCTCTTTATTAGCAATTCATAATCAAGTCTTTCAAGTTCAAGTTTTTTTGTTTTTAGAATTTTTGCAAATTCTTCTCGACAGTTAAATAACATATAAAACACTCCTTTAATAAATACACCAATTTTATTATAAGTACAAAAAAACTACATACTTTGTAGTTAATTTAGTTAAAGTTCTATTAAAACTATCGGTTGTGCCTCTTACTTTTTTTAATAATTTGAAATTGTTTATTTTCTTGCATTAATTTTAACTTTTCTTCTCTTTCTATTTTTCTGATCATTCTATTTTCTTGTTCTTCTAAAGAAAATTGTTTTCATATTCTTTGTTTGTCTTGTTCTTCAGTAGATAAGTTATTATACTCACCTGATAAAATCATTTTTTCAAAATTAACTTTATTTTTAATTTTATTAAACGAATAATTTGACGATCTTTTTATATATTTATACTTTTTATCAAAAGCGGGACCAATAAGCGGTTTCAACTTTTGTTTTAAACTTTTAGCATCAATTATGTAACTTGAACCCTTATCAAATTGAAAAACTTGTCCAGAACTTAACACTACATCAATTATATATTTTTGTTTCAATTTTGTTGATGCTTCTGTTACTCTAATTAAACTTGTGCCAGAATAAACTTTCGTGATCAAAAGTGGTCTTCAGTGTTTTAATTTCAAATCATTATCAGAGTAATCTCCTGGACTTTCAGAATAGCCTAATCAAATTTCTTTTTCCTTCAACATTTAATTACCTGCTTTCTAAATTAGAAAAAGGAGTACTCACTTATGTGAATACTCCCTCTTTCTTTCGGGAATTATTTAATATTATTAGACCCTATATTTAGAATTATACAAAAAAAGAACCAAAAAGGTTCCTTTTTTCCTGCATTTGCATGCGAGACTTGAATTCAAAGTTTAATTTTCTTTGATAAATTAATGTTAACACATAAAATTGTTCTTGTGTTGTTTTTTTATCTAAATATTATAAAATTTATTTTTATTGATCCAACTATATTAAACCCTTCATTAAATTCATTAACAGTTTCACTATCTTCACTATCTATATTAAAATTTTTTAATAATTGTTTTTGATTAGCTTCTTTTAAATAATTTACTGCTTTAGTAGTCATAGAAACTTCATAATATCCATCAACTTCAGTTACTTGTTTTCCGTTTAGCATTGATGGTGTATCTAAGGATTTAGGTGTATCAAAGAAATCAGACGATTCAAAATTTAATAAATTATCAATAAAAGCAAAACCTTCTGGAAATAAATCTTTATCTAAAAAATAATCATATCATTTGGTACTAAGCCCTGTAATAGATTGTGCAATTGCTTTATCTCAAGTTCAAAAAGAGTTCTGATTATCAATGTATCATTGCTTTAATTCTTTATTTGTTTTACCATATCATTCACCTTGGTTTTTTGTTAAATCAAAATAATCAATATTTCAATCACCGTGAAATTCTTGTTCAGCACCTGTTGTTACTGAAAAGTTTTTTATATATTCTTCAAAGCTCATTTCATATTCACCATCTGGAACAATTGGATTATCAATTGCTTTATCAGCTATAGCTTTAGTCAAAACAAAATTATCACTATCAATTTTTCTGCCTTCGACAACACTAATCTTTATTGTTACATCAGTTTCATTATTTTCAATTTCAAAAGCCTCAATTTTTTTAACACCATCAACTTTAACTTTTATTAACTCTTGGTTAACTTCATTTATATCAGTCTTATTTTGAATATGACTAACAGATCTCTTTATGTCTACTATTTTAATTTGTTTATTACAAGCAACAACAGCAAAGCTTGAAGTAACAGTTAAACTAAATGCAGCAATAATACTTAGAATTTTTTTCATATTTTTCACACTTTGCTACATATATTTTAAAAGTAGCTCTTTCTATAATTAACTATATACTTTATTTTATTCAAAATCTAATACATTTTGATATTTATTGGTGCTCAGTTGTTCTTAGTAAATTTGTAAACAATTTTAATAATTCTTACCTTTATCCCACCATTACCACCTTAAATCCCATGGATTTTACTAAAAATGTAGCATTTCATGCTCATTTTTTGAGTAAAAAGGTGGAAGCAAGATAAGAGGTGTAAACAAAAGTTCAAAATACAACTGCTTTTAATATTATTTATTTATAAATAATATCACAACCTAACACAAAAAGTGTTTACAAATATAAAAAAATGTTTACATTTTTGTAAACAAATTAAACTTTTAAATAAAAAACACCAAAATTTGGTGTTTAAAGTTACTTAATTATTAATGCGTTGTTTTTTTATTATAGCAGCTCTTAATTCTACTATTTTACGTCTAATTTCAGGTGTTATATTATTTTGGTTTCTTAAATCATTTAACTGTTCAATTAGTTCTGTTAAATTTCTATCATCCAAAACGTGAATTTCTTTTACTTTGGTAATATTAGAATTTTCATCAACCATTATTTTAACTTCGGGTTTTGTTTTACCAATTTGTTGTTCTTCTGTTTGCTTAATGATATTTTTTAATTCATTTCACAAATCTATTTCATATTTTTCAGAATATAACATAGTTTTCTTTTTAATAAAATTGTTTTCAATTGGTGAGTGATCATAAACTTTTTTACCATAATAATCAATATACTCGTTTTCACCAATTCAAGAAGGTAATAAATATGAAATGTATTTTTTATCATTTAACAAAATAGCTACTAAAGGTTTTGGTAATTGTTGAAGTTCATCTGCTGATATTAAAGCAGTTTTATCTAAAGATTCACTTGCTTCATTATCTCTAGTATTGTAGCTTCTTTTTAATTCTGCTCTTATCCCAAAAGATTTTGAGTATTTTTCATAATCGTCTCTCTCCGTTGAAGAAACAAAATAATTTAATTGACAGTTACCTAAAATTGATTTGGTATTGTTTATTCCATATTTCTCAGTCAATTGACTTTCTTTTTGAAGACAAATTAAAATATTTATATTTCTACTTCTACAAATTGAAAATGCTGAGATAAACTGATCTATTTTATTCATTGAACCAAATTCTTCAAGAATAAATAAAACTTTACGCTCAAGAGCCAAATTAGCACGTTTAGAAGCAATTGAAATAAGTTCTGCATAAATTTGCCCAACAAATAGTGAAACAAGTGAAACATAGGCTTTTTTGTTGTCTGGCACTATTAAAAATATAACTGTTGGTTTTTTAATCGCGTCTTCGACGTTTATTGTATTCTGACAGATTATGTTTTCTAATTCAATGTTGTCAAAAATAATTAAATCATTAGTTAATGTCTTTCATCAATTTTCAACATTACCAGGGTCTTTTTTAAATGTAATTGTAACATCAGCTAATCTAGTTTGTCAGTCATTTTCAGACAATGTATTTTTAGAAATAAAACTTTCAAGTTCTTGAACTTTTTTTGAACTCTTATTTTGGTTTTTAATTTCTATTAAAAGTTTTTGAGCTTTTTCTACATCATATGAGTGTTGAGATATTTTTTCAAAAAACTTGTTTTTATTAGATAAAATTTTTCTAATTGATTTTAAGTTAAAATTATCTATAGTTACCATTTTTGGATATTTAGCATTCAAGGCTAACATAAATTGTAAAGTTCCTTCAAAAAATTCTCTAGCTGCAGAATAAAAGAATTCATTTTTCGGATCTGGAGTAGTATATAAAGAACTTGCTAATTCAGCAATTTGACCAAAAGTTTCACCCTTTAGTTTTCTTTTTTCTTGAGTAATTCAATTTTCCATCTCACTTTGGGATGAAAAATAAACATCGAAGCTTTCATTTTTATTTTCATTTGTTATTTTAATAAATCCTATATATCAGTTTGGATTAGATTCGATGTAGTGGTCATTCACTAAGTTTTCAATACATTCTTTACAACTTAACGAGAAGTGCGTGTAACACCTAGCTAAGTTGCAATGGGATTGTATCATTGCTTTTGGTTCACTAACTTGACCTAATTTTCTTGAATTGTCAATTTCACTTGTTGGATGTAAATATTTTTGTCAAATTTCAAAAATAGAAGTCAGAGGATTTCATGCATCAGATTTATTTGGTTCTTGCAAATTAAAGGTTTTAACTTCATAACCATTTTCAATAAAAGTTTTGGACGTTTTTTGGTATAACTCTCCTTTTGGATCGTTTATAATCATAGATGATTTATTTTTTAATTTAATGTTATAAATTATTGTTGGCAAGATAATTCCAGCAGTTTTACCTGACCCAGGATCACCAAGAACAAAACCATTAACATCACTTGCAGCTGAAGTGTTTAATACTTTAGCTTTTGCATCTCAAACATTGCGAACAACAAATCCTGATTTCAATTTGTTTAATTCAATTTGTAGACTCTCATTAAAATTTTGCATAGAATCTTTTGATTGTTTGACCTTTATGTCATAAATAGAGCCATTTTGAGTTTTTCATTTAGGTTCATCATCAATAATATTTCGATCATCAATAACTAACTTACTAGCTGTTATATCTTTTGTGTCAATATGTTGTCTATACCCGCTTCTTCAAAATTTTGAATATATTGTGATAGCTAATGCTCAATTTAAAAATAACATCAAAACAAAAATCATCACTCCAATAAAAATAGGTCACATCAAATTAAACTTTCCAGTTAACACAAAAAATAAGTTAAAAGGGGTTTTAGAACTCATAGCACCAAGTAATGCTGTTATACAAAATCAAATTAAAATAGCTATTGGAATAGCCAATAATAATTGTCACAAGAAAAATCTTTTAATTATTTTATTTCATAATTGCAGTTTCATTTAAAAACCTCCATTCATAATTAACAAAACACTACATACTATATATATAAAAGACATAGATAAATAAATTGTCTTTCTAGATTTTTTCTTTTTGTTTTTTAAAACTTTTATAGTGTCAAACTGTTTTTCTTTAATTAATTTTTGGTATTTTTTTAAATTTTTAAAATAATCGATAACAAGCCAAACTATTAAACAAAAATTAATAGAGATTAAAGTATATATTGGAATTAACATTTTTATATCCTAATCCTTTCTCTTTCATATTTTTCAATTTCATTTTCAGCTTTCATTTTCAGTCTTTTCATTTCATTTTCAAATTCATATGCTGCTTGTCTAGAACCCAGTTTAAAAGCATCGCTAATCGAATTAGATATTTTAGAGACGTTTTGAGTCAAAAATTTATTTTCTTTGAATTCCTTTTTGATTCCTAGTTGAAAATTTTGATTATAAATTTCATTAAATAACACATTAACATGTTTTGAATAATAACCATTTTCGCCATTCATTAGTGAGTTTTTCACTTCATTAAAAATTAAAGTTTCTTTTTGTTCTTTTGTTAAATTATTTTCAGATAAATTATTATATAAACTTTGTGAATTTATTTTTAAATTTAATTTATCGAGAGCATCTATTGTTTTTAATGTTTGAATGGTTTTGGTATCATTATCATCAATTTTCTTTAGAAGAACTTTTGTTAGTTCATGCGAAATATCATCAACTTTACTTTGGATGTTTTGAAGCATTAACGTACCATTTTTAGACTGCTTTATTATATTTTCAACATATGATATAGCTTCGATCTTTCCTTCATCATTTAATGTGTTAAAACTTAATGTTGAGCCCTTTTTAGTTCTATAAGTTTTCATTGTTTCAAATCAACTTATGTGTTCATGATTTAATAATTTTTGGGTTTTTACCATTGAACATTTAAGTTTTTCTCAAGTGTTAATTTTATTGAGAAACAACATATTGGAATCTACCTTTTTTGCGATTTGCTTTTCAATTTCTGTTAAATTAGTTCTTCTTTCAAAAAATTGTTTTAGTTTATTTTTAGAATGGCTTTCATGAATTAAATTTATGTTATTAATTAAATTATTTTTCATTGATTTTATATTTTTATTATGATTTTGTTTTTCTTTAACAGTTAGCTGTTCAGATAAATATCTTTTTCTAAAATTAAGTTCTAAATCTTTAATTTTTAAACTTAATTCATCTATTTTTTTAATTTGTTTATGAATCAAGAATTGTTGATGTTTAGATAAAAAGAATTGTCCACTTATTTCTTCAGAAATTAAGGCTTTGGTTTCTAATTCTAAAACTCTCATTTTTTGGTAACTTAGTTCATTAGTTTGAGCATTTAATTCAATTCTTTGATAAAAATACTTCATAGATTCTTGGTTTAAATTTCCCTTGAATTTTCATTCACCATTTCTGTTAGGTTCATTTTCATAAAAAAATAAATGAGCGTGTGGATTAGATGTATTTCCATGCATAGAAAATCCCCAACTCATTCTTTTAGGGTCTAAATTGTTTTCAATAAATAATTGATCAATATTTTTACTTATGAGTTTTCCAATTACTTCAGGAACCAAAATATTGTTATCTTCAGCAAATTCTGTATCAAAAGATAAAACAGTATCTCACATTAACCTATCATTGTTATTCCTCATATTTAAAAATTCATTTTTTAAATTTTGAACTTCTTGTTTTGACAACTCACCAAAAATATAACTACCTTTAGTTTTGAAATGTGCCTGATTAGTATAAAGTCCAGTTCCTCATTGCACTTTTTTATATTCTTCAATACTCTTTTGTCTTCTTGAGCGTTCTCTATCTATTTCCAAAAGTTCTTTTAACATTTCTTGTTCAGTTTCTTGTGTTAAATTAAAGATTGTAGATTCTCTAGCTATAAAATCAGAATTTTGAAAATGGCCTGCTTCATTTAATGAATTAAATAATTTTGTTTTAAAGTTTCAACCATACTTTGAATACTTTTCATCATCAAATATATTTTCACTAGCTTTTAAAAATTCTTCACTCACTCCTTTGTTTAATCATTTCTGTCTTCACTCACTCCTGCTTTCTAACATGAATTCATTTAACTCTCTATTTTCTTGCAAAGCTTTTTCAGGAAGTGCTTTTAAAATACATGCTTGTTTTCTTGTTATGTAATCGATATAAGTAATATTTTTAGAACCTTTTTTGCCGCGATAATAGTTTGTCAATCTTTGTTTTGAGTTGTTGGGATCATAAAATCTTATTACTTTGAAAATGTTATTTTGTTTTCTATTCATTAGAACCTGCTTTCTAAATTAGAAAAAGGAGTACTCACTTATGTGAATACTCCCTCTTTCTTTCGGGATTATATTTAGTTACTAGTTGTACAATAAAATTATAATTGATTTAATTGAAAAAACCTTAACAATGAAAAAATAGCAATAAAAAAACCTTTTTATTTTTCAAAAGGTTTATTTTAAAATAAGTTTAAATATTTTTTAATTTTAATAAATATAGGATTATTAACCATAATTTCATAAATTAAATTCCAATCTGGTTCTTCTTTGTTGTTTACAGGTAAAGTTAATTTTAAAGTTCCATTTTTGAACTCACCTTCACTTATTGAATATCCAAAATATCTATTTTTGTGTTCTAGGCTCATAGCAAAAGCAATAAAAATTTTGTGCTCTAGACTCAATGTCTTGTCTATCAAATCAAAAACTTTGCATGTGCTTGCTACAATAAATTTATAAGGATGGAAGAAAGCTAGGCCTGCTCCCCCATCTCCTTGAGTGTTTCATGTAAATAAATTATCCAAAACAGATTCATTATATATATTTCTTATATTGCTTATTCTACAACCGTTTCTAGAATTTGATGCAGCGACATATGAGATATCTCCATCTTTGATATCTATATATTTTTCAATTCTTAGTGCATTATTAATATTTTTTTTAATTTCCAAATGCTCATTAGCTGAAGTTTCCTTTAATTTAAAATTTTTAATATATTTTTTTATATCATAAGCTTTTAATTCAGAGTCTATGTTTAAGAAATGATCATAAATTTTATATTTATCTTTATTGTTATTCTTATTTACTATTTCTTCAAACAAATTAAATAAATAATCATTCAAATTTAAAAAATCTTCAGAAGATATTTTATTATAGAAATTAAAATTTCATGTATCATTTTCAGATACGTTCTTTATGTTAATTGATGTATTTAAAATTTCTTTTCTATTTTTATAATTCTCTAAAAAATCACTTTTAATTTGTGACCATTTTTTAATGCCATCGTATCTACCATGTTTTTTGCTAGATATGAAACCATCATCTTTAAGGTCATAAAAATATGTTCCAAGATAATTTTCAGAATTTGGCCTTCCTATATCAGCGACAAGAATAGATGTTTTAACTTGTGCGCCAGAAGAACTTTTGTTTTGAAAAATATTGTTTGGCATATTAATAACAGCCATCAGCGAATTATTTTTCAAGAACTCTCTTTTAAAATCAGTATTTCCTTTAAAAATAGAAGTTGAAACAATTATTACAACTTTTTCTGTTGCCAATGTTAAAGATTTATTTATAAATTTTCACATTTCATCCTGAGATAAATAAGGCGGATTCATTATAACTTTTTTAGGATTTTCTACAAAGTCTTTTTTATCGTATTTAAAAATTCCAGATTTTTTAGGTTCGGGGTTGTCGTCATCAACAAAAATATTAGTCTTACCATCATCATTAATAAGCATATTCACTAATGTTAAAAAAAACATTTCTTTAGATATCTCTATTCCGTATATTTTTTTACTTTTAATTGTCTCAATTTCTTCATCATTTTTAGCCATTGATATTAATTTATTCATAGAATTAACTAAAAAAATTCCCGTTCCACAAGCAGGATCTATTACAGAGTCATCTTTTTTTAATTCTGCTAGGTCTATCATTAAATTTGCTATGTGTTTTGGAGTTAAAACTTGACCTAAAATTTTTCCATCTCCCGATGTGTATCTCAGTAAAACTCTATACATGTCACCAGAAAAATCATGATAAGACTCTTTTTTCATTTTGTTTATAATTGGCATTAATTTTTGATCTATGTTATCAATAATTTTTTTTCAAATTTCATTATTTATTGAATATGATTCAATTAGATTACAAAATCTATCAATAATTCCAATATTTTTGTCTCTTTTATTTTCAGGCAAAACATTTAACATTTTAGTTTTTATAGAACTAATTAGTAAACCACTAATGTTGCTTGTATTAGTCTTGTGCTTTTCAATGTCTGTTTGTATTTGCTTAAAATGCGTTAAAGAAAAAATTATAGAACCAGTAATTATCGGTCTTTTTTCTGTAGAAATTTTACTATCATCCATTAGCTTATTTAAAGAAGAAATTGCATCACTTAGGTTATCAACTTTTTCATCAATCAAATCATCAGCTATAATATTCTCGTAATCAAACTCATTTAATATTCTTTGAGATGGTAAGGGTTCAAAAATGAGGCTATCTTTTTTTGAATAAAATTGATCAATTATGTAATCACCCTTAGAACCTGAAGCAGCTATTCCAAATACGTCATAATCTTTAAAAAAACTCATATAATGCAGTACTCCATCTGTTGCAAAAATTTTTGGGTCAGTTATTTTTCCGATTTTATTAGATGTGTGTTTTTTCTTATCGTTTTTAATTTCTCCTAAAATTAAAAGCTTAGTCTCGGGATTAAAATATATTAAATCTGGTTTTCCTAAAGAAGGATTGATAGAATTAGAAAGATTTTTTGATGCTGTTGATAATTTTGAGTTTATTTCTTCAAAATCAGACTTATTAACATTTCAATCATATTTGTACAAATTTCTTTTTTTCATATCACTAACAACATTAAACAAATAATTATGTAAGTAAAATTCTAATTCACTATTTTTCATAAAACCTCCTAATATTTTATAAGTACAAGTAAATCAATTATATCATTCAAATTAAAAAAGTAGTTCTTTAAAGATAATTTGTTTAGGTAAAATGTTTTTGCAAATATATGCTGTTTCAGATGGTGGGTTTTTGCAAACTAACCCCTCATTTGATTTAAACTTAATTCTTTTGTCAAAAATTAACAATTGTTTGTCTTGTATTTTTTCTCTTATAGGTTTTAAAGCTATTGATACCAAAGGCACTAACATAGCGAATGGTTTGTTTAATTCTTCCAATTTGATAAACACTTGTTTTCTTAAACTGTAAGGTGGATTTGAAATGATGTAATCAAAAGATAAAACATCACCACTTTCCAAATCAAAAAAATCAAATCCGTCTTTAATGTGCCTATAACTGACCTTGTGACCTGCCTTTTTTAAAACATTTACATATTCGCAATCAATAGTGTCAAATGGGCATAATATTTTTGAGTTTGGTTTAAGAAATTCTAAAATAGGTTCAATCGCATAGGGCAATGTGTACCACTCATCATTTTTATTAGGAAAATACATTTTATTCACCTGCCTTTCTTTTATTTTAATTTATAGCCTTTTAATTTTCTTTTTCGCTTAACTACAGCAAATAAAGTAATAGCTATTATAGCAATTGCTGGTATTGTAACCAATCATCAGATTCCACCAAATAGCTTTTTATTTGGTTTTTCACCTCCTGGTCCAGGAATTTCAGGATCTGGTTTTTCTGGAAGTGGTTTAATTGGTGGTTTAACATTAGATTTAGGGTCATTAATTACTTGATAACTAGTAGCACCACTTAACAAAGTTGTGCCCCTAACAGCATTTATTCTTACTCACATTACACGTTTTTTAGCAACATTCAAGAATTGATCAATATATTCATTAATATTGGGTTCTTGTGTTATGTCTAGTTTCATACCATCAATAAAAATTGCATAATCTTTTGCATATTTATATTCTGGGATTTGTTTGTCAATAAAATTACCTGTTGGTTTTCCATCTTTATCTTTTTCAGGAATTTGCTTTAACGTTTCATTCTTAGCTATTCTATATTGATCAAGAGTTTGCCCAACATAACCTAAAAGATAATTTTCTAAAAATGCTTTTTTGTTTTCTTCAGGTCAGTTACTAAAATTACCTTCTTGAGTCTTAAATTTTACATCGCTTAAACTAATTTCAAGGTCAGGATCATATTTTATGTCATTGTTTATTTGAAATTCTAGATTCCCAACAAGTAGTAATGATTCAGGAGTAGCTATTACAGTTACATCTAGTTGTTCAATAGGGTTATCTTCACTTATACTTACAAATTTACTTAATTCCATATCATTAAGTGGAATATGCCCTTGTGTTGATTCAATAATATAATCTTTTTCTATGGCAGAGCCTTTAAAACTAAACATTTGCTCTTTTATTTTCCTTGTTATATATGCTTTAGCAGCAATTTCCTCTGTTTGCTTCATAGGAAAGTAAATTGGTTGTCAATCGCTTAAATTTAACCTATCATCAGTTTCTGGGTTATAAGTCATATGGCCATTTATTGCAGCTGAAACGTATTGACGTCAATATTTTACAATTTGCTCATATTTAATAAGTTGTAAAGCATCTGCTGAAGTTATAATTGCGTTTGCGATCATAAAACTTCTTAAGTGACCACCAGATGTAACTGTAAACCATTCATGTATTTTAGAATTCTTTTTTGAAGATTCTAAATCTAAAAAACGTCTATAGTTTTTAGCATCACTATCTAAAGTTATGATTTTATGAATAACAGTTCCTTGTATTGCTCTAATATCTTTATTTATTGGTGGATTATGGATAGAATTACTACCTCATGAACTTTGATCTACAAAATCTTTTAAATAAAAAATATAATGCCAAGTTCCTGGATTAGAAAATTGAACTTCATTATTAATTTTCACTTGTGTTTTTGAACCAACTTCTTGAAATGTAACTGGATCAATTTCAACTCTTTCTATTTTAGAAAATTGTTTTAACTGTTCATCATCATACAAGTATTTAATTCCCTTATTAACAACATAAGCTTCAGCAAAGTATCCTCACCTTAAAGGATCATCTTGAACATCTCCACCAATCAATTGTCCATAACGATCTTTTGGATCAATTAAAAAGGGTTTGGATAAAGGTTTTTCATTAACAAATATTGATTGAATTCTCACACCAGTTTCTGGATTTATATAAGGATCATATAACTCATTTTTTTCACCATTTATAAAAGGTTGTGTTAAAACTCATTGATCGTATTTATTTTTATCACCTGGTGTATTTTGTGGATCTCAACCCATTCATTTAAAGTCAACGTTGGGATTTAGTGAATTTATTTGTATTGTTCTACTAAATTTTAATTTACCATCAACTTCAACTGCAATTTCATAAGTGTTGTCTTCTTCCATTGTTGAGCTTTCATCATTTCTACCATCTGTTAATGTAGCTACAAAGACATTCCTTCAAACTTCAGCATCTTCGCCATTTACAAGCAATCGTTCATTTTTGTTAATAGAATTTGAAGCAAATTGTACAATTACTGTGTTGTGATAAATGAATGTTTGTTTACCATCTTTTTGAATAAGCTCTGGAACATCATTCATTGTTTTGCTAACGTCATTTAAATCTACAACTTTTCCAGGCAAAATTTCTAATCTTTTCAAATAACTCATATCTCAATAGCTTTGATCAACTTTTAAGTTAATTTTTGTTGTATAACGAACAAATTCTGTATTATTAAGCATGAAAACAGTATCAACTGTGTTATCAACATTATTTCAATTATATAAATCAAATGTTACTCCATATTGTTTATATGAATTTCATTGATCACCAAATGTTGTTGGTGCTCTTTCTCTTAAAAGTTTTTCAATTTCACTCTTATTTGCTTTTCCTGTTGGTTTTGGTTCTTTACCAGATTGTCAAGTTCCAGTGCTTTCATTTCATTCTCCTTGAAAATCACTAGATTTTAACTTTTCTTCCGAATCTATAGCAGCACCAGTATATGATGTATATTCAATTGTTTTTTTGCCATTATTTATAATTGTTTTTTTAAATGAATTTAAGTCATAACTCGACTTAAAGGAAACACTTTTAGGTTTAAATCCAATCATAGCTCCATGCCCATAAGCTGAACCTTTATTGTATTCTAAATATGAAGACGTTTTAATTTTCATTTGTAGATAATTTCCTGAAAAAGATGTTTTATAAAACATTTCAACCTGATGGTTGTTAGAACTATTATTTCTTTTTGAAAAAATTGATATATAATCGCTTTGAATTGTATTTAATGAAAAAGTTGTTGATTTATATGAGTCTTCTGAATCAAATTTAGCAATAACAGCAGGACTAGCTGATGATGTTACGTTTGTACTATTATAAATTAGATATGACAGCATTATCTCCAATTCTAAAGTTTTATAATTATTTTTAAAGTCATCAACAGTTTTAGCATAATTCAAAGTGTTTAAATTTAAAATTGTATATTCTTTTGATGCTGTTCCATTATCATAACTTTCCTCATCAAATGTTGAATTTATATCTGATAAGTATTTTTGATAACCTCAACCTGTTCTCATCCTATTAACTCTGTGTTTTGTATATGAGTTATTTAAAATATATTTAAAATTTGGATACATAGGATTAGTTATATTATTATTGTAATTAGATTTTTCATTTGTTAAAGAATAGTTATAGTTATTTAATAAATCAGATTTATTAAATACATAGTATGTAGTATGTATATTAAATATCGATAATAATGCAAATAATAATATGATTAAAATATTTAGTGTTTTTTTCATAGACATTTTATTCCGATCCAATCACTCCTGTGGTTAAACCAACAGCTCCTAAAGGTCCTTTGCTAACAGCACCAACAGTCTTAGTCGCATTAGAAGCTAATTTAGAACCAGTTTGGAAATTACTTTTTGTTGTTTGATCAATTCTTGAATAATTTGAATATTCACCAATTTGTGATTCCACTTCAGCAGCAATTTTTTTAACCCCCATTAGAACAGCTATTGAGATTATTGCCATAATCAAAGCAAAAATTATGTAACCGGCTTGACCTGTTATTGGTGGAAAGCTAATTAATGACTGCATGCCGGCAGAAACTGTATATGTTAAATTAATTCCCAAAGTTATAATCGCTATTGAAAGAGTTTTAGCAATTATCTTCTCTCTAGTCATTTTCATTCTTGCTCCACCATCAAAAGCAGAGGCACAAGCATAATAAATACAAATAAGAAAATTAAAAAATAACCAAAATGTTTTTTCAATTAAAGCAGCAAATATTGATAGCAAAAATATCAAGGTAGAACCACCAATCGCTAATCCTATAAAACCCCAAACTGTAAAGGCTTTAACAATTGTCTCAGATTTTCAAAGACCACCAGGCACTGACCCCCCAAGCACAGCTAATAAGACTGGATATCTTGCAAAAAAATCACCACTACTTGTTGGATTTAATCCAAAGAATAATAATTTATAAACATTGTCTGTAAATGCAAAAGATTTGTCTTGAGGGTTTCCTTCTACTACAAAAGAAATGTAACTAATGGTTAAGTCTAATCCAGTTCCGATTATTCAAAACCCAACAGGGATACAAAATATATAGATTACAGTTTTAAAACTACCTATGCTTGCATCTTTAAGTCTTTGTTGTGGTGAACGTTTATCGTCTGTGTTTGCCATAGAAATTGTTTGAAATAAAAATATTATAATTAATACTAAAGGAACTGATATACAAATTATTCAAAAAGCAACAGGAATATTTTCGACAACAAACTGATCTCCACCAAAGATTAGTTGATTAATCCCACCAGATGAAAAACCAATAATAATGTAATTAATTATGTAGCTAATAAACATTATAGGCAATGCAATCATTCTTATCAAAGTTAAGATTAATTTTTGACTTTTGGCTTCATTCATAGCTTTTAACATTTCAATTAATTTATTTAAAAAAGCTTGTTGATCTCATCCGCCAGGCATACCTGCTTTAAGAGTTCCAGGTAATTTAACGAGTTCATTTATTGCCATTAATCTAAAACCACCATTTGGCAAAGGCTCTCAAAAAAAACCATCGGAAAAATCCACATAAGGTGATGCAACCACAAAAGGTGGAACATTAGGCAAATCACCTAACGTTTTTAAATCCTCTAACCTTTTAATTGTTATATTATTAACATCAAAAGATAAAGTGGTTTTATAAAAAGTAAAAAATAAAATTGAAACAGAAATTATCAAAATAACTAAAGCCCAATTAATTTCTTTTCTATAATTGTAAAAATCATTTTCTTTTAACTTTGAATTTATTGTCATTATCTCACCACGCTTAATACAATTAATGCACTCTTAGTTAAACCCATGTCAGTTCCGATTAAAGATGCTGCAAAAACACCACATAATGGAACAGCTATCCCTAACACAATCATCGCGATTACAATAGTTATTAAATTTTTTGTACATTCATCCTTTTTTTTCTGATTACCCGCTGCTGCAGCAATTTGTTTTTGAACTAAAATTCAAATCATAGCACCAGCAGCAACAATAAACCCAAGTCCTCCAAAAGCACCTATTACAGCCAAAACAATTCCCCCGATGTAATCTGCAGGCGCTTTAAAGTCTGGTGCTTCTGCTAATAACATTAAAAATTTAATCATCTTCATTTCCCTTTCCAAATAACACATCCTTTAAATTTGTGCTACTTGAATCCTTTCTAATTTTGTTTTTTCATTTGTTTTGAGTTGATATTTCTTGATTTTCAAAACCAACAGGTGTCTTAAAAAAATCATTTTTAATAAACCCAGTTTCTTTATCGATAGTTGCATCAAAATACTCATAATTTAACCCTTGTAATATTGGCACAATGTAATTTAATAATTCTTTAAGATAATCCATATTACCAGCTATAAAAGCTGTTTGCAAATTTTGTCGAACAGTTATTTCTTGATTATTTTGTTGAATTACTTTAGTGACTGCTTTTGCTGCAATATTTGCAATTTCATCTGTTTTATTATCAAATAAGTCATATTTCATTCCCCTGATTAAAGCTCTTATATAAAAATCATTTGTTTTTGGTTTTGGTGTACGTTTTTTTGAGTTTTTATGTTCCAATATTTTTTGTTCAAGAAATCTATCATATTCATAAACTATTTCTTGCGCTTCATCAGTATTGAATCTGATGTTTAAGTGGTTTCTTTTAGGTAAGGATTTATTTTGAATAGGATTTTCAATTTTATTATTTTTTACTTCGCTCATTAATCAAACCCCTTTCTATTTTATTGAGTTTAATTTTTAATATTTTTTGCTGCCCTTTATAAAATTGGTTGTGCACGTGTTGCTGATCTATATAAAATTTACCAATATGAGTAAAAACTTCTTGTTGATCAATTAATACTTCAATTAAATGTACATAAACACTTTCTAAGATTTTCTTAGATTGTTTTTGTGTTAAATTAGTTCTAAATGAAAAGTCTTTTATGTATTCACTTTTAATCATAATTTCTATTCCTTATTATTTCTTTTTCAACATCATTTAGTTCAATTTGAATTTGATGCCTATTGTTGTTATTTTTCATAAAAACTCCTCTTCCTTGACCAGCATTTAATATGTGTTTTTTTTCTTCGGTTGTTAAACCACCATCTTGCGCAAAAAGAGTCTCAACATCTTCTAATCCCTTTGAGCTACAAAGCATTATTAGTCTTGCTGGTGTATTTGTCAATATAGATTGAGTTTTTTTAGAACTTTCTCCATCTTTAACAAAGTCCTTTACATCTTGAGTACAAAAAGTTAATCCAGCATAATATTTTCTAAAACGTTTTACTGATGAATTTAAAAAGTCCAAAGTAACATCTGAATTTTTCATAAATTCATGCCCTTCATCAATTAGTAAAGTTTGTTTAACTAAAAGTTCATAAGCAGCTTTATTTGGGTAAGGATTTTTTTCTTCTTCAAATTTAGCAACAAGTTCAGCATATTTAATATCATTTTCAATTCTTAAAGTGTTAAATTTATTTGTTACATATGCAAAAAGTAAATATAATAAAGCATTTTGTAATTTTTGATTATTTGTATCAAAGATTGATTTGATGTTGTAAACTATTAAACTATGATTACCAACTTCAAGAGTTGAATGATTATTTAGCAAATATTCATATTTACCATTGTTCTCAAAATCTTGTTTTAGACTATAAATTCATTGTTGATGAAGCATTTGTTGATCAGAACTTATTGTTTTAAGTTCTAATTCCATTAGTCTTATTAAGTCTGACATAATTGGGAAATCATTAGTTTTTAAATCATCTAAAGATAATTTATTTTTTAAAGCTTTATTGATTGATGTTGTATTTAAATAAAGAGTTCCGACTTCTTTAATCAAGTAACCTATTTGATAGTCATTAAAATCAGGATAAAGCAATTTAAATCAACCTTCTAAATTTGTAAGATAAAACTGCATATCATCATATAAATTATTTGTTAATTCATCATTTGGAGTAGCCATTATTTGAAGTGGATTAATTACTCCATTTTTTGTACCAACGTGTACTACTTTTTCACCTAAATTTCTTGCAAGTGGAGCATATTCATTTTCAATATCAAAAATATGTGTATGAACTTGATTAACAGTATTTCAAATAGCTAATTTTTTAATTGTGTGTGATTTACCTGAACCAGCCATGCCAATAAGTAATAAATTATGTGAAGTAGTTAAACCACTAGGTAAAAAGAATTGATCATAAATTATTTGGTCACCAACAACACTAACACCTAAATAAAGCCCTCTTCTGTCATTTAATTTTTGAGATATGAAAGGATAGGATAAAGCCATTGTTCATGTTGGTATTTGTCTTGAAATTTGTTTTTTTAAAGGGGTTCTTGGTTTTAATGAAAAATGTTCTAAAGCTTCTATTTGTCTATTTATTAGATCATTTAAGTAAATTCCTATTTTTTGAAGTTCAGATTTTAATGAATTTGATTGTTCTCTTAATTCATCTTCATTGTTACCTGAAAAAATTACTGTTGCACTAACTTCTTTTAGCTTTTCAGTTCCTGTTGCTAAATCAGCAACAATTTGAGAATAAACCTCTTGTTCATATTGCATTGCTTTTATATCGACAACTTTAGTTTGATTTATTGTTTGAGAATTTGTTTGTAAATTCATTAAGTTATTACTTAAGAATTTGTTTTCATTAATTAAGCTCTCTTTTATAGTAACAATAGCGCTAGTGGAATTTCTAAATAAGCCAATCATTCAACCAAGTTCGACCTTCATTGGAAATTTTGTGATAGCTGCAACTTTGAAATATTGCTCTTGACCATTCACCTTAAAACAATTTCTTTTAAATTCTATTTCTTTAAACGCTAAGAATTTTGTTAAATCTTCTGAATTACTCTCAATTAAAGTTGGAGACAAGGGTTCAGCTAATGGTGTGTAACTTTGATAAATTAAATTTACGTTTTCATATGAACTCATTTTTTGTCCAGATAAGCCTTTTTGATTTAGTATAGCTGTTATTCTATTAATCTCTGTTATCATTTCTTTTTCATCTTCAGCATAAACAATAATATGATATTTTTCTTCAATAAAATCTTCTCTACTTATATCGTTTTTATAAATATATTTTTTAGTGTATTCTTCTAAAACTCTTCTTCTAGCTTCATACTGAATTATATTTATTTTTTCTGTTTCAAAAAGTTTATTATTTATAGATAAAAGATTTGAAATGTGTTGATTATTAAAATCTCTATTACTCATAACAGACAATTTAACAATTTGTAAATCATATTTTGAATTGACTAGTAACTCTCATCAACTATTTGCCATCATTTCTAGATCTATTAAATCTTGTTGAAAAATATTTTTACCCTCAAACTTTATTCCACACATAAACAATTTATCTGTTTCATTTTCGTTTGTTAGAATTAAAAAATCTTTTGCTGCTTCGATGCTTGAATCAAAATTTATTTTTTTATAAGAATTAAATTTTTTGGTGGAATGATTTTTATCTTCTAATTTATATATTTTTTTATCAATGTATTTAAAAGAAACACTTCATCATAGTATATGATAAATCCTTACCCCATTACCAGCAGATGGGACAGGCATTAAAGGTATCATTAAAATAAATAAAACACATATCATGATTACTGTTTTTATTACAATATTTCAGACCAGACTTGAAACATTTGGAATTGATAAAATTATTAAAACACCAACTACAAAACCAAATAATGTTGCTATCAAATCGGTTCATAAAATACCTCATTTTAAAACTGCTTTTTGTGGAGGTTTTGGTATTACACCCACTAATTCTTTTGAATTTTTTTTGTTATTGTTTTCCATCAAACTCATCCTCACTTATTGGTTCTTTTACTAAACGTTTTACAGCTATCATAATTATTTCTGTTTTGCTAAAGTCTTTATTAAATTTAGCTGCACAATTTCTTTGAATTGAATCTATTAATTCTTTTTGTTCAATTGTTGGGTTTATTGTTGTGTACATTTTTTTTGGTTTTGGTTGTTTTGGCATGTAACACCTACTTTCTAAAATAAAAAAGAGAGAACACTCACAATTTGTGAATGTCCCTCTTTCTTTCGGGAATTTATTAAGTTTTAAATTATATAATCTATATGCTTAATAAACTTTTCTTTTGTTAAAAGGTTTAAAGGTTTAATGTTTTGCTTGGTATTTCTTTCATTTTGGTTAACGCTTTTATTAATCATCATTTTCAAATATTTCTACAATTCAATTAGTGTTGCAAGTTTTAGTGCAGAAGTAATACACATTGTTGTTTATTGTTCAAACTGAAGGTTTATTTACTCTTTTTTCTTTGCCACATTGATCACAAATTATTATTTTTTCAGTATCTGACATACTATTCCTTTCGAGTTTTTAATTTTTTAATCTCATAATGTTGACTCATCATCACTTAAAATAACTTCATCTTGAATAGCGCCTGCGCTAGAAGTTGCTAATACAGGTGATTCTAAAATAATATCTGATTCATTTACAGAAGGTTGATCTTCTGTATTTTCATTATTTTTTGAAGATCCTAAAAAGTTTACACGGTCAGCAGTTATTGTTGTAATGGTTTCATATTTTCCATCTTTTTGACTTGTACGAACACTTATTCTTCCAGATACAGAAACTAAGCTTCCTTTTGAAAGAAATTTAACCATGTTTTCTGCAGTTCTTTCAAATGCAAAACAAGGAATAAAGTTTGTTATTTCTTTTTGTTGTGAATATTCACTCACAGCAACTGTAAAAGAAACAAATCTACCTTGACCATTACTAGTTGATTTTAATTCTAAATCTTTGGTTATTCTTCCGATAATGTTCACTGAGTTCATTTTGTTATTTCCTATCTTTTCAATGTTTTTTTGATTTGTTCATTTTGTTCATTTTGTTTATTTTTAGGATGATTTAAGGATTCTTGATTCAATTTAATTCCATGCTCAAGTTGCTTTATATATTCTTGATCAGATAATAAATCTCATCCATCACTTGGTCTATTTCCATTTTTAGTTAATTCAATTTTATTTTTTGTATCATAATCATAAATTTCATATTCATTAGTTAAACCAGTTCTAGCAAAATCATCTAATTTTTTATTTGTTAAATCACAGAATTTTTCAACAAATCAAGAAGTGATTTGTTCTTTTTCTGTGTTGTTGATAAGTATTTCTAAATATTCGTTTAAAGAATGTGAGTTATCTTCTTTATTTAGTTCTTCTTTGACTGTGTTTATGGTGTCAATATCTCAAGTTTGATAAATTTGTTGTGGTGGGCCTGCATAACCAATTTTGTTATTTTTATAACATTCAATTTCCAAAATTGCTCTTTCTTTTGCAAAAATTTCAATTTTATTTGTTAAGTAGTCAAATATTTCAAAAGAGTTTCATTTTTCTGACATAATAAGTTTTCCTTTCGAGTTTTTAATTTTTTGATTTTATTCATTCTTCTAAACGATCTTCGTAACATTCTATACAATAGAATTCTAATCATTGTTCATTTTCTAACAAGAACTTAGCATCATCTTCTACTTCTTGTTTACAATTTTTACAATAATCTATTTCATTCACTTGAATTGGTTTCATTACTTTTATTCTCCTTTTTTAATCTTTTAACTTTATTTTTAATAATCAGTGTAGACAAATGATTGTGGTATAAAGTTGATTCCAAACTCTTTAAGATTTTTAGGTTTCAAAAATTTATGTATATTACCTAATCTATAAGCATGAGCAATATTTTTACCTTTGAAATAATTATCAAAATATTCTTTTGTTATCCCTGATTCATTTTTAGTTATTTTTCATAGTTCATTTGGAGTAAAAGAAATTAATTCTATAACTTCTACTTTAGCTATTATTTTACAAATCGGTTTTGTTGCATAAATGTAAATATATTTTATTTTTGTCGAAGGCATTCTTGTTCTATATTCAAATAGTTTAGTTTTATTGATAATTTTTTTTGAATAAGTTGGATTAATTGGCAATATTATATTTTTCATGTTTAATCAACTTTATTATTCATTTTTTTTAATCTTTTAACTTTATTTTTAATAATTCTTTGATAAGTATCTAACACTTCTTTAACGTTATATTTTTCATTTTTGATAACCTGATTTAGAATTCAATAATCGTCGTGTTTAAGTTTTGTTTGATTTGATCACTTAAAACTTCTATTAATTAGTTTTTGATTATTATCATCAACTATTTGTAAAATAGATTTCTTTATTATGTCTTCTCCATATTTGAAATCTAAAGTCTTAAGGTATTCGTAATATTTTCATTCCATTTATTTTTCCTCCTGATTTTCACTTTTAATAACGTCTGATAAATATCACTTATATGTGTTGTCATATTCTGGAGTATTTCTGTTGTTTTTTGTCGGTCAAATGTTTAAAAAGATATCTAATATAATTAATCTCTTATCTCTAGTAGCTTCTTTGTGAAATTCAAAAATCTTATTTATTGTATCTCTGTTGTACGAATGTGCTCAAAAATAATTTATTTTTAAATCATTATCTTGTATCCTGATTTTCACTTTTATCCAAGAAGAATTTGCATTTTGAATTGAATCTGAATAAATTATTTGTTCAATAATAATATTTTTTAAAGTTAAATTAACTTTTATTTCTTTTTTCATTAATCTCTCTTCCTTTCGAGTTTTTTTTGATTTGTTCATTTTGTTCTTTATGGTTTCTATTTTTCTAAATTTGATATATATAAGATATATAGATATAAGATATATAGATATAAGATATATAGATAACTGAACCCAAACCAATGAATATTTAATTTTCAAAGAACATGGGCTCAACTTCTGGTATGTGTTGTACACTTCCTCACACAACTTAACCGTTCCTCAGATGCTGCTATCCAAAATTTGTAACAAAGAAATAAAAAAAGCGATTATAATCGCTTTTGTTGACCCTACAACCTTGTTATACGCCCATATTGTAAGGAGATGCATGTTAGTTGTAGATAAAATTTTAGAAGATTTAAAAAAGCAAACAAAGGAAGGTTTTCTGAAATACAATATAAATGAAATAAAAGAAATAACTAAATATTTAAATGAATACAAAAATATAAATGAATCAAAAAATAAAAATTCCATAAATCAAGCATTTAATTTTGCAAATGATGATGAATGATATACTACTAAAGAAGATGTTCAGTTTTTTATAAACATGGCTAACATCCCTAAAGATAAGGTTATTTGATGCCCTTTCGATTTGAAAAGTTCTAATTTTGTTAAAATTTTCAAACAAAATGGTTATAAAGTAATTTCTTCTCATATTTCTGAAGGGAAAGACTTCTATAATTTTGAACCCAAACAACAATGAGATATAATTATTTCAAATCCGCCTTTTCGCGGAAAACACAACATATTAGAAAGACTTTTAGTTTTTGGTAAACCTTGAGCATTAATTTTCGGAATTCAAGCACTAAATTCAGAGAAATTTTGTGATAAATTACAAATGTTTGAAAAACCACAATATATTCATTTGAAGAGAAGGATGTGTTTTACAAAGGACCACATTAATTATGACGTTATGAAATTAAGTAGACCTTCTTTTGCAAGCATGTGAATATGTAATAAGTTATTTGAGAATGATATTCAAGTTTGAAAAGGTGTTGATTATAAAAAAGATGGTAAGGAATTTTTCTAATTATGAAGATATTTGTTCCTAACAATTTAATTCAGAATTTAATAATACTTAGAAATAGAGACTGAAAAGAAAAACTATCGCAAGATCAAATATTGTTAAAAATTAAAGATGTATTAATATATGATGAAATAATAAAAATGGATGAAAAATTAGAATTTGAAATAATAAAAGAAAAATTTCAGGGTATTTTTATAGAAGATAAAAAAAGTGTAATATATTTTACGCAAATGTTAAGTTTCAAAGGAATGCCTAGATCTAGAAATACTTTTTTAAGTCAAAATTTTGAACCAGCCTATAAATTTGCTCTAAAAAATAATTCAAATATTTCTGTTTCTATAAATCCCTTTGATTTATCTAAAAGTTTTAGTATTTCTGCAGAATCAATTAATAAAGATTTCAAAACTCTATTAAGTATGTCTGTAATTATAAATAAATCCATGCCAATTAAATATAACGAAAATTTCGTATTTTTAGATCTAAAAGATTACATTTCTACAAGAAATAATTTAAAATCCAAAAACAAAGGAAATAACTCTATATACATAAAAATTTTTGAGGATGACAAAAATATAACTGTTTATGGAAAAGTAGAGGGGGCAAATTATTCTGACTCAGTAATTACTTGTAGAATAATATCAAAGCTTAATTCTGAAAAATTCAGTCTTTATTTTTTTAATTTAGAAAACGATTCAAGTCTTTCTAAAACACAATTAAATACAATTTCTGAAATTGGTTTTACAGTTATAGATTATATTAAAGAAGAAAATGATTTGGCAAATGAAATTAAAAGAAAACACTTTAATGATGAATATGAAGAAATAGTAAAAAGAAATCAAATGTTGTTTTTTAAAAATATAATTCAAAAATACATAGGTACTGAAAATTTTGATTTACATAAGTGTTTTGCATGTGATTATATTATTGATTCTAATTTTATTGCTTCTCATATACATAGATTTGCAGATATTTGTAAAGATTTTGAAGCTGGAAAAATAGATATAAAATTGGCTACACATCTTGCTGTTTCTGGAGAAAACGGTTTTCTTTTGTGTCCTAACCAGGATAAAGAATTTGAAAAAGGTTTGATTTATTTTGATATAGAAACCAAAAAGTTTGTTCCTAATGAAAGTAAATTAAATAATGAATCTTTTGAACAAATAAATAAAAGAATTAAAAATCAAGATTTTTCAAAGATAAAATATAATAAAGAATTTAGCGAAAATTTAATTAAGCATTTAAAAAGAATAAATTTATAAAGTAATAATATTTTGCCAAATAACAATAAAAGTTTAAAGAACAAAAAACGTAGAATAATTCTACGTTTTTAAGATAATTTATATTTAATTTTGTTATTTGATAATTTTACATACTTATTCAATTTCAATAAAAGTTTTTATAGAAATTATAGCTTTTTTATTTAATTTAATAAAAAGTTCAATACTTTTTTACTTTCATTTTTTTTCATTTTCAATTTCAATCATTGAGTTCAATAATTTTTTGATTGTTGTTTGCGATTTCTTAACACTTTTTATTAAATCACTGCTGGTCTAAATTCTTTAACAAAGTTTCTTCTAAAATAATAAATATTTTTCATTATATTTTTCAATGTTTAAAACTTGTTTTGGTTTTATTGAAAAATTATAAGTTACTATATTTGAAATAAATATTATAAAAATTGTAAATAAGTATTTACTTATTTTTCTCAAGAATACCCCCTTTCCAATTTTACAAAACATAATTATAGCTTTATATAATATGCAAAAATAGTAAAAGAAGGATTTTCACAATAGCTTATTGTTCTTTTTTAGATTATGTATCATGTCTATACAATATTTCTACTTTTAATAATAAACTTTCTTATAACAATAATTGACAACATGAATATAAGTAACAAGTATTTACTTTTATTTCTCAATCATATCACTTATTTAATTTTATAAAAAATTGTATAAAAAGTCTTATTTACAAATATGAAATACATTTCATTTTGTCATTATGTATAATATATTAGAATAAACAATTTTAATAGCAATAACATAAGAAGTGAGAGTGGCAAAAATGAAGGCAGATTTGAAAAATTTACAGGACTTTTTTGATTCGCAAAGAACACAGTTTTTTATACCAGTTTATCAAAGAGAATATGCATGAACTCAAAAGCAAATAAACCAGTTATTGGATGATTATGAGGATATACTTACTGGCAAAAGCAAAAGTCACTTTATAGGAAATGTAATATATAGATCTTCCACTTCTGGTGGAGTTATAAAAAATGAATTGATAGATGGTCAACAAAGAATAACAACGATGTTTTTGTTATTTATCGCTACAAAGAATGTTATTTGTGAACTCCCAGGTGATTACAAACAGGAACTGTCTATAATTGAGGAATTTATTTCCAACAGAGCATTTAAAAATGAAATGAAAATGCGCTTAAAACCTAATAATGTTGATAGAGAGACTTTTAAAGAAATTTACAATAACGAAAAAGTGAATTATTCAGAATCTAGTTTATTTAAAAACTACAAAATTATATTAAATAGAACTAAAAAATGAATTTTTGATTTTGGAATAGCTAAAATTTTTGATTTATTTGTTAATGTTAATATTGTTTATATTGAAATAAATGATTCTGACGATGTTAAAGTGCAAAAAGTTTTTGAGTCTATAAATAGTACAGGTTTAGATTTAAAAAATATAGATCTTATAAGAAATTTTTTGCTTATGGGTTTAGATGAAGAAAAACAAGAAAATTTTTATGTTAATAAGTGAATTAATTTTGAGAACACTTTAGCTAATTACCTAAAATTTGGATTAAATGAAGATGATTTTTTAAAAATGTTCTTGCAAGTTCACAGAAGAGAGTTTGTCAGCAAAAGTAACATTTATACATTATTTAAGGAATATGCAAAAGAAGTAGATTTAAATATTTATACAATTATGGATGATTTAATGAAGATTATCAGTCAATGAAATGAAATTTATCTTGAAAAAGATGAAGAATGTTACAATTATGATAGAGTTTGACAAGATGAACCTAAAAATAATCAAATGCAAAGCAGTTTGTTAATTTTATGTAAAAATGCTTTTGACAGTGGAATTATAGATCAAAAAGGTTGAGAAGATATAAAGCAAACTATTTCAATATACTTCATGCGAAGAAAGATTGCTGACTTTGACACCTCGTCAATAACCAGATTATTTACAGGTACTATCTTAAATTCCTTGTCTAAAGTTTTAAATTCTAAAGAAATGACATTAAATGAATTTATATATAAGCATTTATTTGTTGATAGAAAAAATTCGGAAATGAGAGCGCCCTCTGATGAAGAAATAAGGGATGTAATTAAGCATAAAAATTTTTATAAATTACAAATATGTAAACAAGTTCTATTATTTTTAGAAAATTTTGGTGTTAAAACTTTAATACCTATTTCAAAATTTGAAATAGAACATATAGCACCACAAAACCCTATAGAAAATAGTTTGTGATTACATTGAATTGGAGAGGATTACCAAACTAAAATAAATTATCTTGGGAATGTTACTTTAGTTACAGATAGTATGAATAAGGAGTTAAGTAATAAAGAGTGGATTCCTATTGAAAAAAAACAAGGTAAAAAAGAGCTGTTTCAGTACAACAAACACATAAGGTTAAACAGTGACATTAGTTCTTTGGACATTTTTAACTATGATAGTTTATTAGAAAGACAGGATAATCTTGTTGAAGAGATTATAAAAATATTCACCAAATAATTAAATTTTTTGAATGTTCTTCAGAGATATAATAATTATCAAAAAAAAGAAAAAAATGAATAAATAGGAAGAGCAACTATTAATGAAATTGTAATTATAAAAGATTGAAATATTAAATAAAAATACCTCATAAAATTCTGAACTATAAATCAATTCAAGAATTTTATAAGGTACTTGTTTAGAAGCACTGTACTTCCAATTTAAATTTATAAAAGAAAATTATTTTCTATTCACTGTCAATATATTTTTTGATTGCTAAATTAAATTCAGCAATCAATTTCATGAAAAGCTTTACACTTTTTTGATTATTTTTCATTTTGTTTTCAATTTCAATCACTGAATTTAATAATTTTAAATTCGTTTGAATTGATTTATTTGGTTTTTCTTTTAAAAATACAAAATGCTCTATTTGTGATGACAAAGTTTGTTCTAAAAATAATAAATATTTTTCATTATCTTTTTCAGCATTTAAAACTTGTATTGGCTTTATTACAAAATTATAAGTTACTATGTTTGAAATAAAAATTATCAAAATTATCAATAAGTATTTACTTATTTTTCTCAAGAATACCCCTTTTCTAATTTTATAAAAAATTATATATATTTGCTATTCATTATTTTGCTTCAATAAAATAGTATTATCAAATAAATTATCAAAATTAACTCATTTTTAACTGATTTAAAACTTGAAAAATGATAAACTGATATTAAAGATGGTCAAAAATGAAGAAAAAATTATTACAGGATATTTTGTTAAAAGAAAATGAAATAGTGCAAAATGAAAATATTCAAAAATTAAAAAATCAAAGTGACAGATGAATTTTAAATCAGATACAAAATGATTTGGGAAAAGAAATTGAAAAATTTAGTTCAATTGAAGAAAAAATACAATATATTAATACTATTTTAGGAAACAAAAATATTTTTTCAAACTATAAAAATCAGAATCTTGCAAATTGTTCAATAAATGATGAATTGAGTATTAATAATTTGATAGTTTCTTTTGCTAAATATATTGAAGATGAATTCATATATTCTAGTGATGTTTTTATGATATCACCATTTATTAGCTCATTCATGGTTAATAAATTGAGAAATTGGCTTTCAAACAATGAAGAATTAAAAGTGAAAATAATTACAACAACTTTTGATGGTAGCTCAAAATTTTTGTCATTAGAAACACTCGTTGAATTAAAAAAAGATTTTAGAGAAAGAATTGATATAAAAATTGAAAATTCTTTCAAAAATAATGGTTCAAGAATCCACATGAAAGCGTATTGTTTTTTACGTGAGGGCGGTTTTGGAAATTTATACATTGGTTCAAACAACTTTACAAGAACTGGAATTATGCTTGGAAATGAATATTCTATTAAAGTAAGTGAATTTAGAGAAAAAGAAATATTTAGTAATTTTTTAAGTGAATTTAATAAATTATGATCTAACAATTTAATAGATATTGAGAATACTGAAATCATAAATAAGCTGATTTCGGCACAAATTTTTATTGATGAAATAAATAGAGTTAAAGAAAAAGAACAAGATTCTGTTTTAAACAATTTAGACATGAAAAACAATTCAATTCAACTTTTTCCTTATCAGCAGGAAGCAATAAACACAATAATAAGAAGAGAAAATGCAGGAATAAATAAGCATTTGGTTGTTATGGCTACGGGAACTGGAAAAACATTAGTTGTAGCAAAGTATTTTGAACATATATACCATCAAAGCAATAGACCTTTAAAAATATTGTTTATAGCTCACCAAAAAGAAATTTTAGACCAAGGTATGGAAACTTTTGAAAAAGTTATGCCAGGTTTTAAAAAAGAGGTTGGAGAGTTTTATGATCAGAGAGCTACAATTGCTGATTTAAAAAATACGCAATATGTCTTTACTACATTTCAAACCTGTTTACTTAATTTAGAAGAGTTAGAAAATTATGCATATGATTTAGTTATATTTGATGAAGTTCACCATATAGAAGCAGCAAGTTATAAAAAAGTTTATGATGTATTTTCCAAAAATTGTAAAACACTAATCGGTTTAACTGCAACACCAGAAAGAACTGAAGGAATAGACATTAAAAAATATTTTAATCATGAATACGCATATAAAATGGGTTTGTATGAAGCTCTTTTAAAAGATTTTTTAGCTCCTTTTGATTATTATTTTATTAAAGATGATACTGTTGACTTAACGGGTATTGACTTAGTTAAAAATGAAAAAGTGGGCAAAATTTTAAGTTCTACTAATAGAAATGAATTTGTTTTAGAAAATATAAAAAAAATGATCGGATTAAATAACCGAGATACATCAACTGTTTTATTTTGTTCATCTATTGATCATGCCATTAAACTAAAAGAATATCTTTGCAATAATTACTTAAGATGTGAAGTTCTAACTAGTGAAAATTCAAAATCTGAAAGAGAAAAAATATTAAGTGACTTTAAAAATAAGAAGATAAATTATTTGTGTGTAAGAGATATTTTTAATGAAGGTGTTGATGTACCTAACATAGATAGAATAATGTTTTTAAGACCTACAAATTCTTTGCTGATTTATTTACAACAATTAGGAAGAGGTTTAAGAAAGACTCCTGATAAAAAATTACAAATATATGACTTTGTTAATAATGTTGATTTATATGTCAATAAGAAATACGACCCATTCCTACTCTTTAGAGCATTTAGTAAAGATAACAATATAAGAGTAAGCGATTTAATAAAAAATGAGCTAAAAGTAGAAACTTTATTGCCTAATGGCTCAAATATTTACATGGAATATTTGACAAGAAAAGATTTAATTAACAAAATAAAAAAATATGAATCAAATAAAAGTTTTGATAATATTATTTCTGAATTTTCAAAAATAGATTCTTTTGATAATTATGAAGAGATGTTTTTAGAAAATGAAACCAGAGAAGATTTTTCACCGTTTAAGATATATTCAAAAGGAAAAAGTTTTATAAAAGGAAACGAAGTATTTTCATTAGTTTTATCTAGAATGGCTATAAATAATATTTCAAATATTTTAGATCGTTGACTTGAAATAACTGAACAAGAAAATATTGACGTTGAGAAAATAGAAGATAGACTATTTATTTATAATTTTTGTAACAATTCTAAAAGGGATAAAGAATTAGCAAATGAAAAAAATTTAAAAGTTATTTGAAAAAAAGTTAGAAAAGATAATAATTTTATTAAGGAATTACAATACCTAATTAAATTTAAATTAAAAAATGAGGATTTGATAACTATAGAAAATATTTTTTCTAAACCATTAAATATTTTTTCATTAAAAAATATGTATTTTACTTATGACCAAATTAACACTGTTTTATTAACTGAGTCCAAAGAATATTTCAAGAGAAACACTAATGTAAAAGGAATTTATGAAGTGGCGAAAGGTGATTGAGTAATTTGTGCTTCTTCGCTAACTAAACAAACTAGTTTTAAACACTCAAACTATTTTTTTGAAAATACTGGAGAACTTTCTTGAGAATCGCCTGATGAATGAAAATTTTCAAACCCTGAAAAAATAAATTTATCGAAAAATAGATACTTTGTTTTCTATCAATCTGAAGAAACAGTAAACTTGTTCAATGATAAAATAAGAAAATTTATCGGAACAGTTCAAAGCATTGAAAAAAGAGAGTCTATGCAAAATAATAAAACTAATAAAGAAAATAAAGTTTTATACAAACTTAAAGTTTCTTAATTGTGAAGAATCTCTTGAAAAAAAAAAAAAAAAGATATTATCTTCCTTAGATAGGAAGTTTTTTTATGCAAAAAATTAAAGTCTTTGAAACATTTTCGGGAATTGGAGCTCAACACAAAGCACTGGAAATTCTGAAAAAAAATGAAATTTTAGAATATGAAATTGTAGCAACAAGTGAATGAGATATATGGGCTAATATTTCTTATAATGCTTTACACCATAATAACTTGAATATAGCTGCTAATCTAGACGAAGAAATAATTAATTCTTTTTTAGCGAAGTTTACACTTTCAAATGATTCTAAAACTCCTATGAAATTAGAACAAGTTTTAAAATTACCTCGTTTAGTTAGAGAGAATTTGTATAGTTCAATTATAAACTCTAATAATCTAGGCAGTATCACAGAAATAAAAGGGCAAAACCTTATTAATTCTGTAAAAGAATTTGATCTCTTAACATATTCTTTTCCTTGCCAAGATTTATCCACTGCTGGAAGTTTTCATGGTAATAACCAAGGGATGAAAAAAAATGGTGGTACAAGGTCGGGTTTGCTTTGAGAAATAGAAAGAATTCTAAAAGAATTGAATGAGATAAACAAATTACCAAAATACCTATTACTAGAAAATGTTAATAACATGATTTCAGAAAGACATAAAGATGATTATAAAGAATGACTAAATTTTCTCCATTCAATTGGTTATAATACTCAAACATATGTTCTGGGGGCTAACGAATATGGCATTCCTCAAAATAGAAAAAGAGTATTTGCTTTAAGTGTTAGAAAAGACGTGGATAACGAATTCATAGATACTTTTAATATAAGTCTTGGAAAAGTGATTAAAGAGTTTGACAAACCATCAGACATAAGCGAGAAAGTAAAAATTAAAAAAGATATTTTAGAAATATTAAAAGAAAATTATTCAATTCCTAAATATAAAATTGAAGCTATAAAAGCAACACCAAATAAAACTCCGAGCAGAGGAAGAATCTTTGAGAACAACAGAATGTTATCTTCAAAAATTAATACAGGTATTAAAAGGCACTTGAAAAATACATTTAAATTTGAAGATATAATTTATTCTTATTTTTCTTCAACAATAACTACTAAACAAGATAGAGATCCTAATGGTGGTGTTATAAATTTGAAGAAAACCATTTTAGAAAACAGGGTGGATGAAAAGAAAAATGTTAAAAAAGCTAATTTTAGACTTTTAACGCCAAGGGAATGCTTTTTACTAATGGGTTTTGAAGAAGATGATTTTGAAAAAATCACTGATGTAGCAGAAAAAATAAACCGATCTCATAATAAGAAAAATAATTATTTAGGTGAAAGTGTGCTATACAGGCAAAGTGGTAATAGTATAGTGGTCAACGTCTTGGTATCTATTTTTAACAAAATAGCCAAAATTGAGGAGAAAATTAAAAATGAAAATAGATAATTTTGAAAAAGAAGTTTATAAACTATTTTCCAACATTACAGGTTTAGAAATTAATCAAATAAACCCTAAATGATGAAAAATTAAAACGAGTGTAAAAAGTATGATAGAAAAGTTATATAGTTATAAGACTAAAGATAAATTTCTACATTTTCATTATGATGTAAATAATAAAAAGTTTTATATTAATGGGGATCTAACTGGAATATTTAAAAGCACATTTCGACAATATTTCATTGTGGGTTACATTCTTGGTGTTTTTAAAATTGATGATGATGTTGTGTCTTCTAAAACTTTTATGGAATTTGCATCAAAAAAAGCAAAATTTGAATTAACAACTTATTTTTTAGATAGTGCTAATTATGAAATATTTTTGATAGAACATGACATAATTAAAAGAATTAAAGAAGTAATAATGTGATCTAATCCTTCTTCTTTTATTTGAAAATCCTTAATGAATTTTATTTTTACGATCGTTACGTATACAATAACTTACAAGCAAAACACAATAGAATTAATGATGCTTTTTTTAGAAAATTATAGACAAAAAGCAAGCACAAAAATTGCTGGGGCAATAGAGGAATATGAATCACAAAAAGAATTAGCCATTAGAATACTCAATTCTAATGTAGAAAGAAAATAAGCAATATGCCAAAGAAATTATTTAAAAAATTTTATAATTTTTTATCAGATCAAGAGAATAAAGAATTGCAGATGATAGAGTCGAAAATAATAATAGAAAACGAAGATATAGCAGTTAATATATCTATGGAAATATCAAAAATTTTAGAATCAAAAATGAATAGAATTTTAGAAAGTAGACAAATTTACTTAGACTCATTTGAAAAAACATCAAAAACATTATTTTATGAAATATGTCGTTTGTATTCGGAAGAAAAAAAAGAATCTGGAATTTCAAAAAATACTGCAATGCCCAAAGTTATTTATTCGACTTTTAATTATTTAAGAAATTGAAGAAACGACGATGGTCATCCAAGCGAAATAAATGTAAATAGAAGTTTTACTGATGTTATTCATTTAATTAAATGTTTTGATTTAGTTTTATCATTTTTGATCGATTTTTTTGATAATGAAGATTTCCAAAAAGAGCCTTTTAATGAAGATGTTTTATTAAAAATTTTAAATCAAAGAAAACATTTTATAGAAGAAATAACGGATTTAAATAAAGAAGCTGATACCTCCTCTATTAAATTAGGTAAAATTGATATTAGTTCCTTTGTTTTGAATCCTGAGATAAATTTCTTTATTCCTTCTTATCAAAGAAAGTATAGATGAGATGAAGAAACTTGTAAAGAATTGGTTACTGGAATAATTAATAAAAGTAAAAATATCGATGACGAATATTTTGGGACAATAGCAATCACAATAGAAGGAAATACAAAGAATAGTCCAATAAGAATAGTGCGTTTAATTGATGGTCAACAAAGAGTTACTACTTCTCTTATTATTTTTAGAGTAATTTTTGATTTATGGAAAGAAAAACAACTAAATTCTTATGAATCAGAAATTTTAGAAATTCCTGAAGATTTAAAATTGACTTTTTTGAGTGAAGGACATGAAAATAAGTACAAAAATGTTACAGGTAATGAATTAGAAAATAAATCTATTGAATTTATTTTAAATGACAACTCTACTTACAGTGAAAGAATCAATAAAATAAATAATTTTGAAACAATAGGTAAATCTCAAGCAGCTAAAAACTATTTTGTAATTCATGATGAATTATCTTCATTGAATCAAGAAGAATTACATCTTTTTTATGAAAGATATGCGTATAGATTTTTGATTTCTTGTGTTGATTTTAACAAAACTCCAGCAGAAGAAATGGAAATTTTCGAAACTCTAAACTCAAAAGGAACAGAATTAGAATCTTTTGATATGATAAAAAACTTTTTGTTTAATTTAATCAATAAAAATATTTTTTTAGAAAAAGAAATTGAAATAACAGAAATTTTTAATGAACATATGAGTTTTGATGATCTTAAAGTAGATAAAGCCACAATTAGAAAAGTTCAAGAAACATTTTTATTCAGTTATTGTGAATATAAATTGCTAAATTTTAAACCAATAGAAAATAATTTAAGTAAAAATAAAAAATCAATATTAAAACATTTTAAAAAAATTTATGAAGATAAAAATAACATAGATGTTAATGAATTTAGAAAAATAGTTTCAGAAATAGGGAAATATGTTGCTTTAGCTAAGTCTTTTGAATCAAAAAGTTATGAGAATAACTCAAACGACGTATTATTTCCCCTTAGATATAATATTGCTAATATAGCTCACAAAGATGTTTTATTACTCATAATTTTCTATATTGTAGACGTATTCGCTAAGAATAAATGGGATTCTTATAGCAAAACTATAAACTATAAAGATAAAGCTAAACTAATGAAGAATACATTATTTGAATTTGAAAAATGAATAATTTCATTAGTCCAAGTTTGAGGTCCTGGGCAATCATTACAAAAAACTATTTTAAAATTATTGAGATTTATGAACTTTTTTGATACTTCAAATTTAGCTATTCAAGAACAAATACCTAATATGGTAAAAAAATGATTAGCGATGGATGAGGAAGATTCGTTTACATTCCAAAATAAAGAACAAAAAAAACTACTATTGGAGAACATCAATCATAAGACTCCTACAATGGAACAATTTAAAAATTCTTTAATTACTAAAAAAGTGCAAGACAAAAATATTGCAATGGTTTTATTAAAAAGACTTGAAAGTAGTTTAATTAATGACTGAGAGATAAAAAGAGAAAAAAATTCTTTAGAACATATAATGCCTAAATCTATTAAAGGAACTAAATGAATCGAATATTTAAAAGACCAAAATAGTGATATAACTGAAAAAGAAATAAATGATAAACATGATGAATATATGGATAAAATAGGAAACTATTTAATTTTAGATAAAAATAAAGAAAATTCAAAAATTTCAAATGGTGAATTTGATGTCAAAAGAAAAGACTTTATTAATTGGAACAATCCTCTATGTACTTTAATTTTTGGTGATACTGCCAATAAGAATTTATTAACTACTGAAAGGTTTGGTTTTGTCGAAATAGAAGAACGAACTAAAACAATTTCTAATCTAATTGTTGAAAATATATATTACAAAAAATAGACAACATGATATGAAAGCATTTGTTTATTTTTTAATTATTCAAATATTATCACCATTATTATTAGTCTAGCTAGGTTTTTCTTGTTAAAATATTAATAAATTTAAACAAACAAGGGGAAAAATGTCTAAGAAGGTAACAATAATACTAATCGCTGGTGGTACTGCTTCTGGTAAAACAACTGTAGCTCATAGATTAGCTAATGAAATACTAAAAGATAAATCAGTAACTCATATATCAATGGATAATTATTATAAAGATTTTAGTGAGTTAACTTTTGATGAAAGAAAAAAAATAAACTTTGATCACCCTAATAGTGTTGATGTTGAAATGTTAACAAATGATTTAACTGCATTATTAGATTATCAACCAATTAAAGTTCCAATCTATGATTTTAAAACTTCTGCAAGAACAGAAGAGTTTATCACTTATAAACCAAGTGATGTAGTTATTTTGGATGGTATATTTACTTTAGCTATTAAAGATATAAGAAAATTTGGTGATATTAAAATTTTTATTAAAACTGAAGATGATTTAAGATTTATCAGAAGATTACAAAGAGATATGATTGAAAGAGATAGAACTATTGAAAGTGTTATACATCAGTATTTAACTGAAGTTAAACCAATGCATGATACTTTTATTGGATCAAGCATTGAATATGCAGATTTAATTGTTCCTTATAAAGAAGGCAATGAAGTTGCAATTGATTTAGTGGCTACTAAAATCAGTAGTTTATTAAGTTAAAATAAGTATGTATTTGTGCTTTAATTAATATAAAGAGGTATATATGCATTCAGTATTAGATCAAATAGCTTCTATGTGTAGTGAAACTAAAAAAACAACTTCTTGAAAGATTTCAAGTGAACTAATAAAGTTTTATAAGAACAAACAAGAATTACCTAATTTAGTAACTTTAGCTAATTCTTGTTTTGTATCTCCATCAATGATTACCAAGTTTTCTAAAAACTTAGGATTTAATGGATATAAAGAATTAAGCGTAAAAATGCAAATTGAAATAATTGATCGAAGTCATAAAAATATTAGCACTATTTTTGATAACTCAAATAGTTTATTTAAAGAAAATGAAATTAATGCTATTAATACTATTAGAGATTTTCAACTTATAAAAGAGAAGTTTAACTCTTTAATTAATCTAATAAAAAACGCTAATAAAATTTATATTTTTTCAACAAACTATTTTTCAGATGTTGCTAAATTAATGAATATCATGCTTTTATCTAAAGGGATAAATGTTGTTTACATGAATAAATTAAATAGCATGATATCAATTTTTGATAATATCTCTAAAAAAGACTTATGCTTATTTTTTATTGGTGGTAGTGGTTCAGATGAAATTAAATTTTATTTTCAACAATTATATAATAAATTTCAAGTTGAAAATATTTTTTTATTTTGTACACACTCTAAAATTTTTAAATTTAATTACCCCAATAATTCTATAATTATTGATACAGACTTTTTAAGTCATAATTTCTTTGAAAGAACATTTTCATTAAGCTATATTATTATGCAAATTGATTTACATTTAAATTAAATAAAACAAAAAAAATTACTTTATTTTTAAAGTAATTTTTTGTTATTAAGAGTTAATTTACTTATGATAAATTTTAGCTAAGTAATGCCCTAAAGCACCATCGTGAGAATCGCATGAAACATCATATGCTTTTGCTAGGATTTCAGGCATTGCATCTTTAACAGCAATAGAATATTTTAAATTTTCAAAAACAGATATATCATTGTGACTATCTCCAAAATAAATAACATTATTTGGTTTCAAGTTTTGCTTTGTATCTTGATTGATAATATCTAAAAGATTTAAAATTCCTTTATATTTATTAGTTTCACCAATTACTAAATCAACACCATCAACAGATCACCAGGTTGCTTTAATATTGTACTTTGAGAATGTTTGTTCAATTATTTTTATTATTTCTGGTTTTTGTGCAAGATTAATTTTTTTCATAGTTATTTTAGGTGTATCGTGGATTGAGTTAAGTATTTCATCAGTTAAAATTTGGTGATTATAATTAGCATCGCCTGTTTTTTGTATACTTCTCATTAAATCTTTAAAATCTTCATTTGAGTAATAAATTACATCTCCTTTTTGAGAAGTTATGTCATAAACTAAATCAAACTTTTTAATAATTGTAATTATTTCTAACATTATTTTATGATTAAAAACGTTTTCAATTCAAGTTTTATTAGACTGAAAATCATGTATTAAATTTCCTGTACAAGAAATAAAATACTTATTAAATTCTTGAATATCACCAGTTAATTCATGAACTGCTCATTTCATAAAAAATGGAAGATTCCCAGTATTCATAACAACATAAACACCATCTTTAATTGCCTGTTTCAATCATCTTATATTGTTTACATGATTTTTGTGTTCACTTTTTTTGTTTGGATCTAAACTATATAATGTCCCATCCATATCAGTAATTATAACTTTAATTTCATCTTTGT
Organism: Entomoplasma ellychniae; assembly: GCF_002930155.1. NCBI lineage: Bacteria > Bacillati > Mycoplasmatota > Mollicutes > Entomoplasmatales > Entomoplasmataceae > Entomoplasma > Entomoplasma ellychniae. The sequence continues at coordinate 331,392 of NZ_PHND01000001.1, read as the reverse complement.
TTATTTTAAACATTGGTCCCCCTTTGTAACTATCACATGTGGTTTTGATTTAAGATTATTTTAAATCCTCTCCATCTGATGCAATCACTTTTTTATATCAGTAAAAAGAATCTTTACGGTAACGTTTTAAATCTTTTAAATCATCTTCGTCACGATTAACATAAATAAACCCATATCTTTTTGAAATACCTTGGTGTGTTGATACTAAATCAATAGCACTTCAAGGGTTATAACCAATTAACTTAACTCCATCAGCTAAAATTAAAGGTATTTGAGCTATATGATCTCTTAAGTAAGCAATACGATAATCATCGTGAATTTTTCCATCACTTGTTAAAACGTCTTTAGCACCCAATCCGTTTTCAGTAATAATAATAGGTAAATTGTATCTATCATGTAACGCTCTTGAGGTCATTCTAAAACCAATTGGATCAATTTGTCATCCATATGGTGTTTTTTCTAAATACTTATTATCAGCTGATTGGAACATATTTTCAATATTAAATCCCATTTCTTGATCTCCAACTTTGTATTCAGAATCTTTAATAGGAGCTTGTGCTGTTGTGCTATTGTAATAGTTAAAAGCAATAAAATCAATACTTACTGATTTGAATAACTCTTCATCTTCTGGTAGGATTACAACTTGATAGTTATTAGCTTTTCAATATTCAATTAAAATCTCACTGTAATATCCTTTTACAAAAGGATCTATATAACTTCAGTTTCTTAAAACATTCGCATTATCTGCTGCTAAAACATCACTTGGAGCACATGTTTTTGGATAAACTAATGATATATTTGGCGCAGGGCCTATTTTAGCACTTGGAGAAATCTTACGTAGTTCTTTAATTGCTAAAGCTTGTGCAACATTTGCATTGTGAAATGATTGATAAGATTCAGTTCCAGTATCATGACCTTTTTTTTGTTTCCCTAATACGTGTGAAAATAAAATTACCATATTTAATTCATTAATAGTTTGTCAATAATTAATTTTATCTTTAAACTCTAAAAATAGTGTTTTTGCAAATTTCACATAAGCTGGTACCATTACTTCTCTATTAGCTCACCCACCTTTTTCTTCTAAAGTAATTGGTGCATCAAAGTGATGAATTGTTACTAAAGGCTCAATTTTATGTTTTAATAATTCATCGATTAAATTATGATAGAATTCTAATCCTTTAGAATTGGGTTTATCCTCAAAACCTGTTGGATATATTCTTGTTCAGTTTATTGAAAATCGATAAGACTTAAATCCCATTTCAGCCATTAAAGCAACATCTTCTTTTCAATGATGATAATGATCAGCACAAACTTTAAAGTCTGTAATTCCTCCAACTTTTAAATCAGAAAGAAAACCACCTTTTGAAACATCTTGAACTGATGGACCCTTGCCATCAATATTTCAACCTCCTTCAACTTGATAAGCACTAGTTGATGCTCCTCATAAAAAATTACTTGGTATTTTTTTCATATTTTCTCCTATGCATTTTTTAATGCTTTTTTAATTTCATTTTTTGTTAGAACGTTTATTTTTTTACCCACTAATTCATAGTTTAATTCTAGTGAATGAAGTGAGTTTCAATAATTATTCATAATTATATTACAATCTTCTGAATTGTTTTCTTTAAGTATTTTGTCAATAATATTTTCAATATATTCAAACTTTGTATTTAATGTTTTTGAAATCCATTCCATATTAGTTGCATTGTTTATTTGTAATTTTTCAATTTCATTTTCTAATTTATGAGTTAATTCTCCATTTTTTATTAAATTGTATTTATCAATTAACGGTTTTTGTTTTTCAATTTTTGCTTTTCCAGTAATTTTGGATAATTCTATTTTTTTTATTTGTTGTTTTAATTTTTCTTTTTGTTTTTCTAAGTGCATTTGTGCTTTGTCTAATGAAACAGATTTATTTGTAATTAAAACAATTTGATTTTCTATTTTTTTTAACTTTTCAATTTCTTCTTTTGAAAAAACATTTTTTAAATCTTTTATTTCGTTAACATATTTTGTATTTAAATCTTTTAATTTTTGATGATTTTTTAAAGCTAAAACTTTAATAAAGAAATTTGTTGTTTTACCAACACCTTTATTCTCATTAATTCTGTCAACATAAATAAGATAACAAACAAAAGCTGCTAATAGAATTGCTAACAAGTTAGTAACTAATCAAAATACACAATTCATTACAGGAGTATTTGGTGCACCTATAAACACATTATTAACACTATCTTTGCTAGGCTCCATTAGTAAAGCTGTAAATCCAAAAATCCCTAATCCTCCAGTAGTTCTATTTTCAACTCCTAAAAGTCCTGAAAATAAGCCAATAATACCAGCTGTTATTAATCCCGCTAAAAATGGTTTTCATTTTGGAAGATTTATTCCATATAATATAGGCTCAGTAACCCCAACAATTCCACCAGGTAAAGCTGCTAAACAAGCTACTTTTGTAATTTTATTTTTTGTTAGAATACAAACTCCTATAGCAGCTCCAACTTGAGTAAAAACAGCAATATTTGTTGGTGCTAGTAAAGTTGAAGGTATTCCTTGAGATACTGCTATTGATATAGGCACAATTATTGACGTGTGCATACCTGTTAAAACTAAAGGTTGTCATACTATGGCAAACAATCCAACTCCAATTCCATATGGTATTTGTGATAAAAGCCCCATAAATTTTGTTATTTCTTGTTCAATTAAAAATAAAATTGGTCCTAAAGCAAAGAATATTAAAATAAATACAAACATCACACCTAATAAAGGTCTAAATAAAACATCAATTGAAGTTGGCATTCATGTTTTAATCCATTTGTCTGCATAATACAAAATAAAAGCAGATACAATGTGCGGAATAATTGATGAAGAGTAAAAACTTATTTTAACTGAAAAGTTTCCTATTGAGAAAAGCGATAAGTTAGGAACTAAACCTAATCCTAAAGTAGCCCCAGCAATCATTAGTGATACAAATATTTGAAGTATCTCAGGACCACCCAATCATTTTATTGTATTGTATCCAATGTATACACCTAAAAGTTTTAAACCAGTTTCAGCAGCTACATTCATAAATACTGAAAAAGCATCTACTTGCATATTTATAGGTGAACCTAGTCCAATGTTCATGTCAACAATAACACCAGTCATAACTAAAATTGTTTTTATCCCCATTAATAGACCAGATGTCATCATTATAGGTAATGCTGGTAAAATGATAGCTGCAAAAGCTTGCATTATTTTTTTAGGTATTGAAACTTTGGTAAAAGTTCTTGCATTTGATTTTTCATTCGGGTTTTTATGTAAATTTTCTACATGCTCTAAAACTGCATCTTTAACTTTGTAAACTTCACCACCAATAACTATTTGTATTTGATTACCTGCTCAAAGCACACCTTTAACAATCGATAATTGTTTAATAGCTTCTTGATCTACTTTGTTTTTATCTACTATTTCAAACCTTAGTCTTGTCATACAATTATAAACATTTGTATAATTAGACTCACCTCCAATCAAATTAAAAATTTTACCAGCAGTTATTTGATAACGATTTTTTGACTCTAAAATTTCTTTAATATCATCAGTATAACTTACTTCCTTTTGAACATCATTATGAGTAAAAGTTGCGATCAAATCACCTTGTTTAACTTCACCATCTTTTTGCATTTCAAATTTTCATCCAGTGAATTCATTTAAATCTAAAACAATTGGTGTTGCTTTTAACAATTTATGTTTTTCAATTATTTTAAAATCAACATCTACTATTTCTTTTTGTAAAGAAAGTTTATCACCAATTTGAGCTTTTACATCAAATGGCTTTCCTTCTAAATTAACTGTATCTAAACCAATATGCATTAAAAATGCTGGTCCTTGTGAATCTTTAAAATAATAAGCATGCTTTGTATTAAAAATTTGTACCAATTCACCTTTTGCCAATGGAGAAAAAAACACATTTGATTTTGGTTCAATATAAAAACCAATACCTAGCATTTCTTCTGAAAAAACTCCATCATTTAATTCAACTAATGGTTTAACTATTCCATCAACAGGTGAATAAATCTTAATTATTTTTTTCATTTTAATCCTTTCATTTTCTAAGATAATTTTATGATTAAAATAATTCTAATTTTTGAAGTTTAAATGGTATGTAAAAAACAACACGCTTTGTGAAATATTTTACACTTTATTACATTTTTAAATATTAAAAGTCTTTTGATTATTATTTTGATGATTTTTATAATATAATAAAAAAATATTTTAAAAGAGGTGATAACATGTCAATTGGCACTGTATTTTTATCTGAAATAATCGGTTCATTAGTTTTATCACTTTTAGGTAATATGGTGGTATGGCTAATCAATTATTAACTAAAAAGAAGCCAAACGAAGTAATTATCGCCATTTGTTGGGCTTCTGGTGTAACTGTTGGAATAGTATTCTCTTTAATGCTTGGGGGCGTTGGACATCTCAATGCTATTATCTCTTTATTTTATTTAATCTATAATTGAAATTCAATTGGGTCATATTGATTGTTTTGGATATTTATCATTGCACAAATTATAGGTTTTGTCTTAGGACAAATTTGTGTTGTTTTTTTGTATCAAGGAAAAATAAAACAATCTTTGGCTGATGGGTTTAAACAAGAATATTTAAACTCATATTGTTATACAAGAAACAATGAAAAATTTATGAAAGTTTTTATCGCTGAATTTATCGGTGCTATTTTCTTCTTATTAGCAATTTATTTTATAATTGAAAATCCTAATAAAATTTTAAATCCAAATACTTCTTTTATTTTCATTTTTATTATTGTTATTTGTATTGTGTTATCACTTGGTGGTATTACAGGACCTTCATTATCTCCAACAAGAGATATTTCATTAAGACTTATGCATAAAATAATTCCTTTTAAAAATAAAGGTTCTAGTGAATTTAAAGAGAGTGTTCCACTGATTTTAGGGTCTATTTTGGGAACAATAGTGATAGGGTTAGTATTTTTAATAATTTAAAACTTATTTATAATAAACTCTAAAATTTGTTTTTATCTTTTTGTTTTGAAAATAAACTTAGATTACATTTTAGTTTTTTTATAATATAAATCGTTAAATAGAAAAGCGAATTAATGGTAAAGAATTTAAATATGATGAATCAGCTATTCACGTCTTCAAAGATCTAAAAGCTGTTGAAAAACGTCCTGAAATGTATATTGGTTCAACTGACACACGAGGTCTTCACCATTTAGTTTGAAAAATAGTTGATAACTCAATTGATGAAGCTTTAGCTGGATATTGTAGTAAAATTAATGTTGTATTAGAAAAAAATGGAAGTGTAACTGCTTCAAATAATGTTATATGATTTCCAATTGGAATCATACTACTGGTAAATCAGCACTAGAAGTAATTTTTAGTAACAATTTATAAAGACAAACAAGTTCATGAAATAGAGTTTGGTAATGGAGGGAAATTAGTTCAACCATTAACTCAAGTTTCAAAAACATATAAAACAGGCATGACTGTTAAATAATTAATGAAGAAAAAACCATAAGTTATACTTTAGATAATATGATATATTTGGAGATAAATTTATTGATCTATTTGTATTTGAAAATTTAAAATGCACACAACTGTTAGTAATGCATACCCAAGATAAAACAAAAGCTTTTGATATCTCTTGTAATGCTGACAAATGGGATTTAGGTTATTATCATAAAAAATATAAGTTGATTAATTTAAAAAGGAGAACTATGTTTAAAATTAATAGCGATGAAATTAAAATAATTATAACTGATATAGACGGCACATTATATCCAATGGATCATAAAGGATTATGACGTGTCAATAATCAGCAAAATATTGATTGAGTTAAAAAAGCAATTCAAAACAATATACACTTTGTAATGAATACAGGTAATTTACCATTCTTTTTAAAAGATATGTTAATCGATATTTCAGGTGAAATTAATGATTACAATAAATATTTTATTTCTTGCACTGGTAATTTAATTTACAATTTTAAGACAAATGAGTCTATAGTTGAAAACTATTTTGATAAAGAATTAATAATAAAAATTGTTGATAAAATAAAAAAGTACAAATTAGTTTATTTTATTGCTAGTGAAAACGGGGATGTGATCTATTTTTCTGATCGTGTGTTTAAAGAAAAATTAATACAACAAGACAATTCATTGAATGGTCGTTTACATCGAAAAGATTTAACACAAGAAATTTTAAATAGCTTTAAATATTCACCAAGAATATCCATGAAAAATGTGCTACCTCAAGATAAACTTGAAATAATTAAAATATTTGAAGAAGAATTTAAAGATGAAAAAATTAATACCACATGGTGATCTGATGATGGTGTTCATTTAACGATAGGTACAACTAATAAATATAATGGAATTAAACATTTATTAAAAATTATAAATAGTGAAAATGATACTAATTTAACATTAAATAATGTTATTTATTTTGATGATAATGAAAATGACTTATCAGTCTTTAAAAATCTTAAATACTGTATAGCTGTAAATGATGCTATATTAGAGATTAAAGAACTTGCATTTGATATATCATGTGATTCAAAAGATGGAGCAATTGGGTTTTATTTAGAAAAAATATTAGTTTAATTAAAGTAAAAACTTAGATTTTTACCTAAGTTTTGAAAATGAAAAATTAATCAAATTTAACTAATACTTTTAATAATTGTTTTGTGTCTTTAATAAACCTTATGTTGTGTGGGTAATGAAAATATTGTATAATATAATATGTTAAATAGAAAAGGTGAATCAATGGCTAAAGAAGTTAAATATGATGAATCCGCTATTCAGGTCCTGGAAGGACTAGAAGCAGTTCGTAAACGTCCTGGAATGTATATTGGTTCAACTGACACACGTGGACTTCACCATTTAGTTTGAGAAATAGTTGATAACTCAATTGATGAAGCTTTAGCTGGATATTGTAATGAAATTAATGTTGTATTAGAAAAAAATGGAAGTGTCACTGTTTCAGATAATGGAAGAGGAGTTCCAACAGGAATGCACGCGACTGGTAAATCAACACCAGAAGTAATTTTTAGTATTTTACATGCTGGTGGTAAATTTGGTGGAAGTGGATATAAAACTTCTGGAGGATTACATGGAGTTGGATCAAGTGTTGTTAATGCTTTATCTAAAAAATTCAAAGTAACAATTTATAGAGATAAACAAGTTCATGAAATAGAGTTTGGTAATGGTGGGAAATTAGTTCAACCATTAACTCAAGTTTCAACAACTTATAAAACAGGAACTATGGTTAACTTCTTACCAGATGATTCAATTTTTAATACAACTAAATATTCATTTTCAGTTATTAGTGAAAGATTAAAAGAATCAGCTTTATTAAATTCAGGATTAAAAATAACCTTAGAAGATAAAATAAATTCTAAATCAGTTGAATATCAATTTGAAAATGGATTAATTGAATTTGTTAAAGAATTATCTAGTGAGTTTACACCAATCACTGAACCTATCACAATTAAAAATGCAGCTAAAAGAATTGAATCTGAAATATGTTTACAATATACAGAAGATTTTAATGAAACTATTTTAGGATTTGCTAATAATGTTAAAACAGGAGATGGTGGAACACATATAACTGGATTTAAAATTGGATTAGTTAGAGCAATTAATGATTATGCTAAAAATAACAAAATATTAAAAGATAAAGATGCTCGTTTAGATTCAAATGATTTAAGAGAAGGATTAGTAGCTATTGTGACTGTTAAGATTCCTGAAGATCTAATCGAATATGAAGGACAAACAAAAGCAAAACTAGGAACTCCAGATGCTAAAAATGCAGTTGAACAAGTTGTTTATGATTTTATGAACTTTTGATTAATTGAAAATAAAGTTGCTGCTACTAAAATTATTGAAAAAGCAATTCTCGCAAGAAAAGCAAGAGATGAAGCTAGAAAAGCCAGACAAGCTGTTAGAGATTCTAAAGGTAAAAAAACATCAAGAACAATGCTTGGAAAATTAACACCAGCTCAAGGTCGAAAAAAAGAAATTAATGAATTATACCTTGTTGAAGGAGATAGTGCTGGGGGTAGTGCTAAATCTGGCAGAGATAGAGTTTTTCAAGCCATTTTACCTTTAAGAGGAAAAGTGATTAATTCTGAAAAAGCTAAGTTAAATGAATTGTTAAAAAATGAAGAAATTCAAACAATTATTGCAGCAATTGGAGCTGGAATTGGTCAAGATTTTGATGTTAGTGATATTAACTATGGAAAAGTTATTATCATGACTGATGCTGATACTGATGGAGCACATATTCAAACATTATTGTTAACTTTCTTTTATAGATATATGAAAGATCTTATAACTAACAAACATATTTTTATTGCTTTACCTCCATTATATAAAGTTACATTTGCTGATAAAAAATTCATATACTTGTGAGATGAAATAGAATTAAATGACTTTAATAAAGTTAATTCAAAGAAATTTGAATTACAAAGATATAAAGGGTTGGGTGAAATGAATGCTGATCAATTATGAGAAACAACAATGAATCCTCAAGCTAGAAAATTAATTTTGGTAACAATTGAAGATGTATTATTAGCTGAAAAATCATTTAGAACCTTAATGGGTGAAGATGCTGAAAAAAGAAAAGAATGAATACAAGAAAATGTTAAGTTTACTTTAGAAGATGAACAAATAGATATTATTAATAATTAAAAAAAAGAAAGGAAAACTAATATGGCTAAAAAATTAATAGACAATTCAAATGTTGAAAATCAAAAAGGTATCATTAGTTTTCCTTTAGATGAACTAATGGGAGATCGTTTTGGAAGATATGCTAAATATATTATTCAAGAACGTGCACTACCAGATGCAAGAGATGGATTAAAACCAGTTCAAAGACGTATTTTATATGCAATGAATGAATTAGGATTAACATCAGAAAAAGCATACAAAAAATCAGCTAGAGTTGTTGGAGAAGTTATTGGTAAGTACCACCCTCATGGTGATACTTCTATTTATGATGCGATGGTTAGAATGAGTCAGTGATGAAAACTAAACATGCCATTAATTGATATGCAAGGAAACAATGGGTCTATTGATGGTGATAGTGCAGCTGCAATGCGTTATACTGAAACACGTTTAGAAAAAATTTCTGATTTATTATTAGATGATTTAAATAAAAATACAGTAGCATTTGCACCAAACTTTGATGATAGTGAAAAAGAACCAACAGTATTACCAGCATACTTTCCAAATATCTTAGTTAATGGATCAACTGGAATTGCAGCTGGTTATGCTACAAACATGCCACCACATAACTTAGGTGAAATAATTGATGCAACTGTTAAGTTAATCAGAACACCAAATACTAGAATAGAAACTATTTTAGACGTTGTTAAGGGCCCAGATTTTCCAACTGGGGGTATTGTTCAAGGGCGTAACGGAATTAAAGATGCTTTTGAAACTGGTAAAGGTAAAGTTATTATTAATTCAAAATGACATGAAGAAAAAAATAACATTATTATTGATGAAATACCATACGAAGTTGTTAAACAAGATTTAGTTAAAAAGATTGGTGATGTAATTGATGCTAATCCTGGATTAGGTATTTTAGAAGTTAGAGATGAAACTGATAGAAATGGTTTAAGAATAGCGATTGATTTATCTGATAAAGCTAATATTGACACTGTGAGAAAATTCTTATTTAAATCAACACCATTATCTGTTTCATATAACTATAATAATGTTGCTATTGTTGACTTACAACCAAAACAATTAAATATTGTAGCATTACTACAAGCATATATTAACCACTACAAGCAAGTGTTTACATACAAAACTCAATTTGATTTAAATAAAGCAGAAAAAAGATTAGAAATTGTTTTGGGTTTGATCAAAGCAATGGATATATTAGATCAAGTTATTAGAGTGATTAGAAAATCTAACAATAGAATTGATGCTATTGAAAATTTAATTAATGAGTTTGCATTTACTCAACCCCAATCACAAGCTATTGTTGATATGCGTTTATATCGCTTAACTTCAACTGATGTTGTCAAACTAGAAAATGAAAAAAATGAATTATTAGATAACATTAAACTATTAAAAGAAATTTTAAATAGTAGCGAAGTATTAGATGAAACTATTGTTGCTAGATTAAAAGAAGTTAAAAAACAATTTGCAATCCCAAGAAGATCAATTGTTGAAAATGATGTTGAAAACCTTGATGTTGAAGCTAAAGAAGTTTTAGTTGAAAAAACATTTGATTTATGAGTGTCAAGAGATGGTTATTTAAAAGCAATTGAATCTAATCTAATTTCAAGAAATGATCCATTATTATTTGGAAGAAAACCAAATGATATTTGAATATCAAGTGGTGTTGTTTCTAACTTATCGCATTTGTTGTTAATTACTAATAAAGGGACATACTATTCAATTCCTTTATATAAATTGGCTATGAATAAATGAAAAGAAATAGGAGTGCATGTTAATACAATAGCTACAATGGACCCTTCAGAATACTTAATTAGTAGTTTTATAGTAAATGGTTTTGATCAAGCAACTCAACAAATTTTAATTACTTCTAAAAATGGTAATATCAAAAGAACCCCAATTAAAGATTTAGAAACTAAAATCTTTACTAAAGCATTTAGAATAATGAAAACACTTAATGATGATGAAATTGTTAGCGCACAATTAGTTGGCTCTAAAACACAAATTGTTGGAATCATTACTAAAAAAGGATATGGTGTTTGTTATAACATTGAAGATGTTCCTGTGCAAGGAACTAATTCAAAAGGGGTTAAAGCAGCTAATTTAAATGCTGATGATGAAATTGTTTCTGGATTAAGTTTAAACCTTAATGACTCAATTGTTTTTTTAACTGAAAAAGATGGAATTAAAAAATTAAGATCAAATATTTTACCAGTTTACACAAGACCAAAACGTGGGGTTAGAATTCTTCCTGAAAGAAAAAGAGGAACTGAAGATATTATTTATGTTGCTAAGTTTAGTTCAAATGAAGAAGTTATTATTAAGGCAATAGATAAACAAGATGTTTATCATGAAGCAAATATTTCAAAATATCATCATGTGGAATTAACAAGCGTTACTGGTGATTTTGAAATTAAAGATATTTTGCATGCTAGTTTTCAAAATTTTAATATTAGTATTAATAATGATATTCCACCATCTTCATTATCAGCTAGTGATGATAATGAAGGTTATGTGTCGAAAGCTCAAATTAGAGAAAAACAAGAATTTAATAAAACTAAAGTATCTTCAAAAGTTGTAATAAGTAAAACTAATAAAGAAGAAAGTGCGCAAAGAATTCATTCTTTATCATCTGGTCTTGGAGATCTTTTAGGTGACATTTCTTCACTACTAGATAATGTTGGTGCTAATAAACCAAAAGATAAAAAAGAAAAAGTTAAAGATATACAATTAGAATTAGATGATTTATTTGATTAAAGAACAATATGAGTTCTTTTTTTATTTATTTGCACACTTTAAATAGTATATAATGATAAAAGATATTTTAAAAATAAAGCAAGGTAATTAACATGAATCAAAACAGTAAAAATTATAAATACAATTTAAAAACTATAGTTTATACAATTTTTAATTTTATTAAAGTAAAAAAAGCTTCAAATGCTAACTTTGAAGCTTATAAAGACTTTTGTTTAAATTATCCAAGAGTTAGTGATTATTCAAAAGCATTAGATGAACCAATTATTGTTAACTCATATGAAGCACACATTAAAGATCTAAAATGAAAAGAAATGAGTTTAACAACTTTTGATAAAAAAGATATTAAAACATTAAATTTAAATTTGAATGGTAAAAATATTAGTTGTATTTATATAACTAATCCTAATTCTAATAAATGGGTTGTTGGGATGCATGGTTGAACAGAAGACAAGTATCTTGCTTTAAGATTAGTATTTCATTACTGACAAGCTGGATATAACGTATTAACATTTGATAGTTATGCTCATGGTGATACTTATGGTGATAATACTGATATTGGGCTATCATCATTACCAATTGTTGAAAAAGTAGTTGATTATATTAAAGTTGAATTTAAAGCTTCGCATATTGGATTAATTGGTAATAGTATGGGGGCTTCTTCAGCTGTTTTATATGCACAAAAAGCTAACAATAAAGAAATGATTAATTGAATTGTTGCTGATTGTGGGTTTAATGATATTAAACTGCAATACAGATATTATAATCAGCAAAATTTTGCTAAACAAGATTGATATAAAGTTTGTTTTGCATTCATTAAGAAATTTTCAAAAATTACAAAATCAAATCAAAATAAATTTAATTTAATGAAGAAAATGAAGTTAGCTAAAGAAATACCAATATTTTTTATTCATTCTAAGAAAGATACATTTGTTCCTTGTTTTATGAGTGAAGAAATGTTTGTTGAAAAAGTAATTTATGAGAAAAAAATAATAAGTGAACTTTGAACACCAAATTCATCTGGTCATGTTTGAATTATTGCTGATTTAAATAAAGATTATGTAGAAAAAACAATTGCTTTTGCAAACAAAAATGAAAAATAATTAGTTATTTATTTTAACTAATTATTTTTTTGTTTATTAAGATTACTAATTTTTAAATTAATATCTCAAGCAAATAGTTTTACTAAAAAATAAACTAAGACTAAACTAGGAAACATTAATAATGAAAACAAAAAAAATAAAACTATTATTAGCTATTTTAATACTGATACTGCCTATTTGTGTACTTTTTAATAATTTAAATTTTTCAAAAAAAGTTAAAAATGATAATTATGATAAAGTAGAAATTAAGTACAATAAAATTTAAAAAGAAAGATTTTTCAAATAATTATATTGATTTAAAATTAAAAAATCAGGAAAAATTATAGTTCTATAATGATATTTGAAATTATACTAATTCTAAAATAGAAAGCCTAAAGATACCACAAGTGGAGTCAAAGAAGGATGTCTATTTTAATGAAACTATAAAAGTTTCATTAAAAACATAAACTATGAGAAAATATAATAAATAGAAAAGGCATAAACTAATGAAAGAAAAACTTTTTACAAATAAAGATGAGCAATCGCTTTTAGAGGAAATAAATAATGAAATTATAACTTCTAAAGAAGTTTATTTAATTTATCCTTTTATATCTAAAAGTATTTTAAATAAGATATCTAAAACTTTTGAGTTTTGTAAAAACAATAATATTAAGATTAAAATTATTTCAACTACTTTTGACGATTTATCTCAATTTAATAATTTGAATGAATTAAAAATATTAGTTGAAAAATATTCTAATATTAAAATTAAAATTGAAAATAACTTAGAAAGAAATAGTGAAAGAATTCATATTAAAGCATCTATTTTTAAAAAAGAAAATGGTTTATCTACTGCTATTATAGGTTCATCTAATTTAACTGTTAAAGGTATGATTTCTGGAAGGGAATGAAATATCAAACTTACAGAAAAAAATAATAAAGATTTAATTGAAAAAATGATTAATGAATTTGAAAGTTTATGAAAAGAAGAACTTATTGATTTTTCAGATTCATTTGAAAGAGATTTATTAATTCAAAAAATCAAAGAAAACCAAGAAACACTATATAATTCAAAATTAGAATTACTAACTAATAGTTTGACTAAAAAATACTTATATAAATTTCAAAAAGATATTGTTGATAAATTAAGTTATCGAAGATATACAAATAAAAATAAAAACTTAGTAATTATGGCTACTGGAACTGGTAAAACCTTAGTATCTGCATTTGATTACAAAAGACAAGTAGATCAAGCTAAAACTAATCTTAGAATTTTATTCTTAGCACATCAAAAAGAAATAATTGATCAAGCTATTAAAACATATCGTCAAGTGCTTGAAGACAATGAATTTGGTGATGTTATGTATGATGGAACTATTAATAATAATCCAAAGAATTTATTTGCAACAATTCAAACTTTGTCAACAAGGCTTAAACTGTTTAAACCAAATGATTTTGATATTATAGTTTTTGATGAAGCTCACCATATTTCAGCGATGTCTTTTGATAAAGTATTTAACTACTTTAAACCAAAACAAATTCTTGGATTAACAGCAACTCCAGAAAGAGAAGATAACAAAGATATTAAAGCATACTTTGACAATGAATATGCAACTGAATTAAGACTATGAGATGCTATTAATCAAAAATTATTATGTCCTTTTGATTATTATTGTATTGATGATACAAATACTAATCTAAATGGTGTTGATTTAAACTCTGATAAAGAAATATTTAAAGTTATTAATACAGATTCTAGAAATGAATTATTATATAAAACAATTAGTAAATATTTAGGAGTTCATGCAAGGCCAACTACGCTTATTTTTTGTGTTACTGTAAAACATGCAATTAACATAGCAAACTACTTAAAATCAAAAAACTTAAAAGCTGAAGCTTTAACTTCAGAAAATACAAAAGATCGTAAAAGAATTCTACATGAATTTGCAATTGGGCGTATTAATTATTTATGTGTTGTAAATATTTTTAATGAAGGTGTAGATATACCTGAAATTAATACGATAATTTTGTTAAGATCAACAAATTCAAAAACAGTTTATTTGCAACAATTAGGTAGGGGCTTAAGAAAAACTGAACTTAAAAATAAATTAGAAGTATATGATTTAATTTCAAATATTGATAATAAATATGATATCACACTAGGAATTAGAAATTTATTTAATCCAATGATAAAAAATAACAAATCATTTAGTGCAAAAGAGGGTTTGCCTTATAATTGCACTATTAATTTAGAAAAACATACAGAAGAAATTATAATTAATAGTTTAAAAAAATGATACATTAATAAAAATTCAATAAAAAGTTATATTGTTGAATATTATGAAAAATATCAAGATGATGCTTTTAAAATGTTATTAAAGGATTATGAAATTTCAATTTTAGATTTTTATAATAACTTAGATAATTTATTTATACCAATAGCCAAACAAATAAATCAGTATAACCCTTTTGAAAATGATATAAAAAGAAATAAAAATATATTAAAACAATTTTTATTTTTAGATAACTATAAAATTGTTAAATATTTTTACAACAGATTAACTTTAAAAATCACAAATAAAAAAATTGATTTAGATTTAGATAATTTATTAATAACTTCATGTTTATATGAAATAACAAGTATGGAAAAATTTTTAAGTTTATATCCAGAATATCTACAAATTAATGATCTTGTTGAACATTTCATTTTTCATAATAAAATAATTGTTGAAGAATTAATAATGATTTTAAAATATAAGTTGGAAAATGAAACTTTAATATTTGCCAATGAAGTTGAACCTTTATTAAACCTAAAAGCAACTTATACAGTAAAACAAGTATTATCAGTTGTTAATCGTACAAATTTTTTACACTATCGAGACGATTTAAAAGTTTTAACATTTCAAGCTGGATATTTAACTTTTGATAATTCAAAACAAATTATTTTAGCAGATGAAGATAGTGAAAATTATGGAAAGAAAACTAAATATCAAAGTGAAGATAAGCTTTTTTACTGATCTTTACCTGAAAAAATGACAATTAGAAATAAAATTATTAAAGACTTTGAAAATAAAACTATTAAAAAGTATTTGTTTATTCATGATAAGCAAAACTATAATACAAAAAACTTATTTTTAAAACTATATAAATTCGTTGGAATTGGTAAATTTGAAGAAATGCTATTTGAAGATGTTTTAACAGTTAAATTTAAACTATAGTAATGCTAAACATTTTTACATAAGCAATGTATGTAAAAAAAATAAACTAAAATTTGAGTAAAAACATTCAAAAGTTGTTAGAATTCAAGATATCTTTTATTAAAAATCTATCCTTATAAAACAGGTTTAATCGTTTTTAATAAACAAATATGGATTATAATAACAATAATGGGGTAAAAATGAGAACTATAGGCAGACTAAAAGAACTAGTTAACTACAACAATGGTCTTGATTCTTTAATAGCACATAAAATTTTATTAAACTATGAACAAAACAAGAGTATAAAACCAAAAGTAATTTCTCAATTATGTAATGTTTCAGTTTCAACATTAACACTTTTTTCTAAAAGATTAGGCTATGATGGATATTCAGAATTATACTACAGGGTTATGATAGAAAAAGAATTTTATAAGACTGAAAAAAACATCATTTCAAATAATAAAGAAAACAATGATCCTAAAATTTTGGATTTAGTTAAAAGAATTCATAACAGCGAAAAAATATTTTTTTTAAAATCAGAAGAAACTTCAAGTGTTTTTATAGATTTTTTGATCAGTATTCTATCTTTTGAAAAAAAAGTTGTTTTTACAAAAAGAAGGAAATTAGAAAAGTATTATGCTAATTTCATAGATAATAAAACTTTGTTTATAGTTTTTGTAACAGGTTTAGAAATTAGTGAACTGTGAAATAATATAGACTTATATATGAACTATAAAGTAAATATATTTTTAATCACAACTGAAGCAAATCGTGATTTAGTAAAAAAATATAAATTAGAAGATTCGTCATATTTTGTAGAAGATCAGATAAAAAGTAAAGAATTTATTTTAAGAACCATGTATAGAACTCACAATATTGATGAGTTAATAATAAAAATAACTGAATATTACACAAAAAAATTTTACAATCAGTAAAATTTTTTTCTTGTTTTTAATTATAAAATTAAAGTAGTTAGAAAAATTTCTAACAATGAAAGGTAAATATGGAAAAAAGTAAATATTATGAGTATGCCTTAACTTTTTTTAAAGCTATTGGTGGTATTTCAAATCAGACTAATGTTTATAATTGTATGACAAGACTTAGATTTAAAATACTTGACAAAAAGTTAGTAAACGAAGAAGAAATCAAAAAAGTTAGTATTGTAAAAAACACTAATTGAAATGGTGATGAATTACAAATTATTATTGGTGGTGATTGTTATAAAGTTAAAGACCAGTGTAACATTATTTTAAATGAAAGTATATCTTTAGAAAAAGCTATTGAAAATTTTTATAACCAAAAAGATGATTTTATTTTAGAGAAAAGTGAATTAGAAGTTAAAAAAAATAATATTAAATTCACTAAAAAAATAATGCCTGCAATTACAGCGATTGTATTCCCAACAATTCCTATTCTTATAGGTAGCGGAATTATTGGAGGAATTCAATCATTATTAGTTATTTTACATGTTTTGCAAACTCCCGCTCCTGGGGGCAGTATAACAGATTTAAGTTTAATTAGTGCTATTATGTTTGTAGCATCAAAGGTTGGTTTAGAATTAGTTGGAGTGGTGTTTCTTATAAGTGTAGTTAACTATCTTAAAGGTGATATTTATTTAGCAATATTTTTAGCCTTAGGATTAACTTCAAGATATTTATTTGGTAATGGTTGAGATCTATTCACACTTTTTGGACAACCAATAACAATTAAATCTTACGAGGGAACAGTGCTGCCTATGATTGCAGCTGGATTCTTATTACACTATATAAATAAATGAGTAAAATCATGAATGCCAACTCAAATTGATGTTGTATTTAGACCTGCAATTGTTTTTTTTACTTGCTTTATTATAATGTTGTTTACTATTGGGCCATTCTTTAGAATAATAGAACAGTTTATAAGTAAATTTGTTATTTTGACAGGTAAAATACCTGGGGGAATCGGAACGGGTATATTAGCTATGATATGACAACCTCTTGTTCTTACTGGTACACATGTAGCTGTTGTAACTGCTATAACTTTACCCATGACAACCACAGGAGAACCTTCACCAATGTATACAGCGGTTCAAATTGCTGTCATGGGTCAAATAGGAGCTAGTGTTGCAGTTGCTATTTTAGCAAAAAATCAAAAAACTAAAATTGCAGTTATGGGTGGTATTCCAGGTGCTATATTTGGAATTACAGAACCTTTAATTTATGGTATCAATTTACCTAAAATAAAACCTTTTTTATTTGGTTGTATAGGTGGATTATTTGGTGGTCTTTTAGCTGGTGCAACTGGTGTAGCGCAGTTTCAAAGAACAGGAACTGGTATAATGTCATGAATGGGACTTGGAACTGGTGTTAGTTTATACATGGGAATTATTTCAGGATTTGTTTCTTTAGGCGTAGCATTAATTATATCTTTGTTGCTATTTAAAGATAGAATACCAGAATATATTTTAGTTAAAAAAATTAATAAAAAAACTTTCAAAAAAAATACTAACAAAACTCTTTCTGAAGTAGTTGCAGTTTTAAAAACTAATGAAGTTATTAAAAAATATGAAGATTTATTGCAAGGTAAAATAAAACTTGACAGTACTATAGAGATTTTAGAAGAAAATCAGAATCAGACTAAATTTAAAATAAAAGAAAAAGCTAATAAACTACACTTAAAAGGTCAAAAAGAAAAAGTAGAGATATTAAGAATAAAATATAATGAATATTTAGTTAATAAAATATCAATTTTAAGTAATAAAAGAAACGCTCTAATTTTAGAGTTAGAAAAAGTTCAAGAAAGATATAATTTGTTAATTAAAGATTTAACAAACAAAATTAAAAATGAAATTAAAAATGAAGATATTTTAATAAAATATAAAGAAGCTTTAAATTCAATTGAAGCTTACTATTCAAATTAGAAGAGGTAAATAATATGAAAAATAAATTTCCAAATAATTTTTTATGAGGAGCATCAACTAGTGCTTATCAAGTTGAAGGGGGTTGAAATCAAGATGGAAAGGGACCATCAATACAAGATGTTAGAACTAATATCCCTGAAGGCACAACTGACTTTAAAATTGCTTCAGATCATTATAACAAATGAAAAGAAGACGTTGCTTTAATGGCTAAAATGGGGCTTAAATCATATCGATTTTCAATATCATGGTCTAGAATAATGCCTTTAGGGTATGGTGAGATAAACAAAGAAGGCTTAAAGTTTTATAAAAATTTAATTAAAGAATTAAAAAAATACAATATTGAACCAATTATAACAATGTATCATTTTGATTTACCTTATGGTTTAGAAAAACTTGGTGGATGATTAAACCCTGATATAGTACAATACTTTGAAAAGTATGCTGAAACTTTATATACACATTTTGGTGAATATGTTAAATACTGATTAACAATAAATGAACAAAATGTAATGATACTTTTTGGAGAAATAGTAGGTATAGATTTATCTAAATCTGAAAATAAAACAAAGGATTTATATAAAATAAATCATCATATGATGTTAGCTCAAGCAAAAGCAATTATAAAATGTCACAAAATGGTTAAAAATGGTCTTATTGGTCCTGCACCAAATATTAATCCGGTTTATGCAAACTCAAATGATCCAATTGATCAAATCGCTGCATTTAACATGCGACATTTTAGAAATTGATTTTATTTAGATACTTGTATTTTTGGTGAATATAACAAAAATGTTATTAACTATTTAATTAAAAATAATGCAATGTTTCAAATAACAGATGAAGAACAAAAAATTTTAAAAGAAGGTAAACCAGATTTTATTGCCTTTAACTATTATGCTTCTTCAACTGCAAAGTTTACATTAGAAGAAGATTTTGAAAGCATAGCAGATCAACAAAAAATAAAAAGTTTAAAAGGTTTATATCATCAAGTCAAAAATGACAATTTACCTAAAACTCAATTTGGTTGAGAAATTGATCCATTAGGATTTAGAATAGTATTGCGTGAACTTTGAGATAGATACAATCTTCCTTTAATGATTACTGAAAACGGTATTGGAGGGTCTGATACATTAGAAAACGGAGTTGTAAATGATCAATACAGAATTGATTATTATCAATTACACTTAGCTGAATTGAAAAAGGCAATTTTACTAGATGGTGTTAATGTTATTGGATATAACCCTTGAAGTGCTATAGATTTAGTTTCAACACATGAAGGTGTTAAGAAACGATATGGTTTCATCTTTGTTGATAGAGATGAATTCGACCTAAAGTCTTTAAAAAGATACCCAAAAAAAAGTTTTTTTTGATATAAAAAGCTAATCACAGAAAATGGTGAAAACCTTTAAATATAAAATGTGGAAGTAAATAACAACTAAACTGTAAACTGATAATTTTGGCAATTTTGTTAAATATCAGTTTTTTGTCTTTTAATTCTAATTCATTTTCTTATTAATTAAACTTTTAAATAAGTTATAATAAATAGAAATAATCATATAATTAATTAGGGAAAATAAGTAAATGAAAAAAAATTTTAAAATTTTAATTGCTAGTTTATCATTAACAACTTCTATTTTGTATACTCTAAACATTTTTCAAACTGAGCAAAAAGTTTATCAAAGTTTTATTCATGATGATCTTTTAAATAAAATTGTTTCAAATCAGCAAATTCAATATACTGATTTTATTTCACCATCAATAACAAGCACAGAGCAAGAAAGTATTTTGTATTATGGTAGAGTTTTAAAATACTATTATGCAAATTCAATTAAAGTTGATGATGAAGATATTAAAAAATTAGAATCATATTTTGAAAGTTTTAGTGCTGCAGATAAAGCATTTGCAATTCAAAATTTACTTTCAACTACAATCAATATCAGTATTTATGGTTCAAGTAGTGATGCTGAATTTTTTGCCGAAGCTTTTTCAAAATGATTAAATACACCTGATAAACAAAAAAATAAAAGTTGAGAAATTACAAATGCTTTTTTTATTGAAATTTTTCCTGATATTTTAAAACAAGGAGGAGTTTTAGAAGATACTCAACAAAATATTGTAGATATTGTTAACAAAAAAATACACACAGAAAGTTCAGTTATTTATGATACCACTTTAAAAAGCATTGATATTGATTCAAAAAGCGTTAATTTAAAATACAGTTCAAGCATAGAAAATTACTGAATAGGTACAAAACAAAACGGGACTGGAGCATTAGATTATATTAGCAAACAATTTTCATCACAAAATTCTTTTGCTTTTAAAAACGCTTATAGCGTTGTACAAAATTGAATGTATGATTCATACACCCCAGCTTCTTTAGAATCAATTGCTAGTTTCAAAGCTTTTAATAAAAATAAGTATTCAAATTTTGAAGCATTAGATGCTAAACTTTCACTAGTTTCAACAGCAAATGATGGAGTTAGTAGATTACCATTTAAAAAAATTTATGACGCTTTAGAAGAAACTTATCTAAAACAAATACCTAAAAGTTCAATTGATTTTGAGCAATGAACTTATGCGGACACACAAAAATTAAAAGAATTAACTTTATTTTTGTACAACATGTTATTTTCACTAATATCAAACGACTCATGAGTTGAAAATTTACTTACTGGTTTTATTGTCTCTCCAGATTTCCCTTTAAAGTCAACTAAGGCTAAAAATATGCAAAATGTAATGGGGAACACTATTACAACTAGTAAAACTAGCTCAACGCAAAAATCAAATCAAGGTGCAGAATATTCATACATTGTATTAACAGGGGTTAGCTTAACATATAAAGAATTTAATTCTCAATATAAAATGGGGTTTTGAAGTTCACCAGCAAAATTCAATACATTAATTCATGAATTTGGTCATGCACTTGATGCATTTGGAAGTAAACAAATTTCAGCTAGATCTAAAAATTATAAAAAAGATATATATTATAAAAAAATGTATTCTGGAAATATTTTTGGTGATTATATTCCAACCTTTGATTTTACTTTCCAATTTTGAAAAGACCCTTCATCAATAATAATAATTGGTGTAATTGGAATTGTTAGTGTGGTGTCAATAACTTATTTAACATTAAATTATAAATCGCGTAAAAAAAAGGATAAAGAAGATTAATATAAAATTATTTTTTAACTTTTTTAATAAAATTATTTATTAATTTATTATATTCATCTTGATGTTTAACAATACTTTCACTGTGTCGCGCATTCTCAAATAACTTTAATTCTGATAAAGAACTAAAGTTATATTTTTTTTGTTCATAATATGTAACTATTGAATTATGATAAGTAATAAAATCATCTTTTTTACCATGTATAAATAATATTGGTAAATCTTTTATGCTTTCAAGATTGATCTGAGTATTCATATCATTTAAATTTGTTTTAGAAACTTTTTTAAATCTTCCATTTATATTAAAAGAACAAAAATATCAAGCAACTCATTTAAAATATCTTTTTAAAAAAAATCTTATTTGTTCAACTGGTTGGGTTAAAGCACAATCTGAAACTAATCAATCAACTTTATTAGTTAGATAAAATTGTTGAGCTCAATAAACAGCAGTACCTCCCCCCATACTTATACCAATCACACCAATTTCTTCGACTTTATTATTGGATTTAATTCAAGTTATAACAGTGTTTAAAAGTTTTGAATTAGTAACCCCAAAATCTGAATACTCACCAAAAGTGTCACCATGTGCATATGCGTCAAAACTAACAACATTATAACCTTGTTTAAATAAATTAATCCCATTTCTAATTCCTAAGTATTTATTACGTTTAAAACCATGTAAAGCTACAACTCATTTATTTGTTTTATTATTCAACATCACACAACTAATTGATTGATTTTTTTTATGTTGAATTTCAAATGTTTTAATTGCACTTGGGTCTATTTCTAAATTTTCTAATTTCTTTGCTTTTATATCTTTTAAAAAGTGATTAAAAGTATTAACTTCATCTCCATTTTCATCAAGCCCTTTTCTATCATATTTAAATAAATATGGATTAAAAAAAAGAGTTACGAATCAACTTAAAGGATAAATTATAGGAAATAAAAGAATTACTCAAAATCTTTTTCAAAAAGTATATTTGTATTTTTTTAAATATTTTTTACTAGTTTTTAAATTATATATTTTTTTCATATCATACCTTTTTCTTAATTATACAATTTTACTCTCTTCATAGCTAATTTTAATATAAAATTTAATAATGAAAGGCTTATATGCTAAAAAGTAAAACATATCGTGGATATTTAATTAAAAATGGTGTATTAAATGATTCTGGTTGAGGAACTGGAATTTTTAGTATGGAAGATAATGAGAAAAACCAATTAAGTATCAAAGGAATTATTGGTTCTATGACTAAAAAAACTTTATATGAAATAACAGGTGAGTTTGAAGAACACCCAAGATATGGAAGAAGTTTTAAAGTAACTGGTTTTAGAAAAGCACCAATCCATTCTACAAAAGAACAAATTAATTTTTTATCAGGTCCAAGTTTTCCTGGCATTGGAAAAAAAACAGCTGAAACGATAGTTAACTTTTTTAAAGAAGATGCGATTGTTAAATTAAGTGAAAACTTAGATATTTTAGATCAAATTCCTGATTTACCTAAATCTTTTATTCCAGTGATTATTAACGGAATAAAAGACAATATCGAAAAAGAAGGTCAACAAAGATTAAGATACATCTTTTTTGAAAATGGATTAAAAACTTCTATTTTAGATTGAATGGAAAACAAATTTGAAAATGATAATCAAACTATTCAAAATAATTTTGAAAATAATTTTTTGTCATACACTTATCAAAAGAATATAGCGTCATTTGATGACCTAGATAAAGTGGCTGTTTGATTTGGATTAGATTTAAATTCAGATGAAAGAATTGGTTATTGAGCTTGAAAATTAACAAATGAGATATTATTTGATAAAGGTGATTCTTATACTGATAAAAATGTTTTATCAAGACTATTAATTAAAAAGTTAAATATTTTACAACCAGATTTAATTATGAAAGGATTTTTATTTGCTAAAAAAGAAGGTATTTTAGTTTTTGAAGATAATAAAATATACACTAAAGAATCTTATGAAGAAGAGAAAGTAATTGCTGAAAAATCTTTGGCATTTTGTAAATTAAAATCAAAACCAGTTAATCAAAACAAATTAGACTTTGAAATAAGTTTGATAGAACAAGAAATAGCTTATAAAAATAATATTCAAGATTTTAAATTTGATGATATTCAAATTCAAGCTTTAAAAACTTTTGCTAATAATCGTTTATTAATTCTTACTGGTGGACCTGGGACTGGCAAAACAACTTTAATTGAAGCCATGGTTAAATTATTTTATAGACTAAATAATTCAAATAATTTCGCAATAGCAACCCCAACTGGAAGAGCTGCTAGCAGAATTAGAGAAACTTTTAAAAATTCTAACGCCACAACTATTCATAAACTATTGCAAGCAAAAGATACTAATGAGTTTCAAATTAATGAAAATAATCTTTTAAAAGAGCAATTAATAATCATTGATGAGTGTTCAATGGTTGATAGTTGATTATTTTCAAACTTATTAAAAGCTTGTGATAATGTTGAAAAAATAGTTTTTGTAGGGGATGCTAATCAATTACCAAGTGTTGGGTATGGAAATGTATTTAAAGATATGATCCATAGTAAAACAATTACAACAATATTTTTAAATCAAATACATAGACAAAAAAACAAAAGCGAGATTATAGATATTGCTTATAAAACTTTAGCAAAAAAATTAGAGTTATCAGACATTATTGATAAAACAAGTATTTTTTCACAACTAGACAAAACTAATGAAGACGTTTTACACCAAATAACTGAAATTGTAAAAAACAATTGAGATGATTTAAAAACAAAACAAAATTTTTTACAAATCATTTGTCCCATGTATGGAGGAAATTTAGGAATTGATGAAATCAATGCTGAAATCCAATATAAATTTAATAAAAATATTAATGATAAAACAAAAATATTTCAAAGAGGGGATTATAGATTTGTTGTTGATGATAAAATTATGTTTTTAAGAAATGAACCTGATTATGATTTATCAAATGGTGATGTTGGTAAAATTGTTGCATTTCAATATAATGCTTATAAGCGTTTAAAAGCTGTTGTATGTGAATTTAATGAAAAAGAAATAGTTATTAAACCATCTGATTTTATTGATGTCAAATTAGCATATGCTACTAGTGTTCATAAAACTCAAGGAAGTGAATATCAAAACGTTGTATTAGTATTAGATAATAATCCCTATAATTCAATATTTTTAACTAATTCACTTATTTATACAGCAATAACAAGAACTAAAGAAAATTTACATATTTTTAGTAGTTCACATACATTATTTGATGCAATCGAAAAAGACGAACGATTAAGACAAACAACTTTAGTTAATAAACTATTAACTATGAAATTATTTAAATAAATTAATCAATATAAATGTTTTAAGAATTGATACTAACTTGTATTAGTGATTTTTAATTTTTATTATTTTATTAATGTAAAATTATTATAAGTTACCAATAAACTTATAAAAAGAGAGAAAACAAATAATATGGATAAAAGACAAGTATATTTAAAATATTTATTAACAGTGGCAACACTTGCATTATTAATTAGTATTTCTACAATTTTTATTTATTTAAGAAAACAACCAACAAGTATTGTTCCATCATGATTAACTTCAGTTGTAGTGTTATTTTGAGTGATAGGTTTTAGTTTGTTGTTTATTTATTGATTTGTTAAATTAAAAGATATTTTTATTTCAAAAGAATTTAAATTTTCAAATAAAGATAAAAGGTTTGCTATGTATTCTTTATCATGCTATGTAGCTGAAGCTATTGTTGCTATAATTTTTATTATTTTAGCACACTATACAAAAATACTTATCTGAGAATACATTTTACATATAGTTATAATAATTGTTTTATCGATGATTGGTTCAATATTAGAATTATATTCAAGAATTCAATACCAAGTTTATTTAAATCAAAAAGCATATACTTCATATGAGGAAAATAAACAAAAAATAGTTAAAAATCTTTTAAAAGAACATGAGTTAGATAAAAATCAAGCTGAAGTATTAGCAAGTAATCAAAATAGAACTAAACAAGCCCAAGAAATACTTCAACAAGATATAACAAATAGAAATAAAATTAATCCATTTGACGAAGAAATATAAAAAATATTAAGTTTTTTATTTGTTCTTATTTTTTATCACTTTGTTGAATGTTGATGATTTTTATTTTGATTAATTAATAACTTCACTCATTTTTTTGCAAATTCATTATTAAATTTAATTAAGGGACAAGCAATTGAAATAAAAGTAATGATACTAATATGTCATTAATGTTTAGAAACGCAATTAATTTTAATCAAGATTTAAATAATTGAAACACTTCAAAAGTGATTAATATGTACAGAATATTTCAAAATACTTTATCTTTTAATCAAGATATTTCAAATTGAGATACGTCAAAAGTTACAGATATGTCATTAATGTTTTGAAATGATTATTTTCCATCATTTAATGGTAAAGAAATGAGCTTTGATCAAGATTTAACTAATTGAAATGTTAGTCTGGTTACTAAGCATATAGAATTTTGAAATGACAAAAATATAAAATGAGATAAACAGCCAATTTTTACTAAATAAAAAGTTAATTAAAAATGCAATATTAGAAA
Source organism: Entomoplasma ellychniae (assembly GCF_002930155.1). NCBI lineage: Bacteria > Bacillati > Mycoplasmatota > Mollicutes > Entomoplasmatales > Entomoplasmataceae > Entomoplasma > Entomoplasma ellychniae. The sequence goes on along the minus strand of NZ_PHND01000001.1, from coordinate 304,980 downwards.
TAAGTTTAAAATCAATATTATTTGTGATTTCAAACTTATTTTCTTAATGTATTGTTGTTGTTTTTTTTTTTTTTTTTGCAATAATTGAGTTGAGTTTAATTAACTTGGAGGCAAAAATGAAAAAGAAAAAAATATTATTTGCAATAATATCATCTTTACTACTTACAGTTGTAATTGCTGGACCCATAATTTATGTTATGAATAAAAAACAAAAACCAATTGTTAATGAGAAAAAAGAAAATATTTCATTAATCAAAGATAAATTACAAAATATTTTAAATTCAAAAAATGATGGTGAATGAAGTGTTGAAGAATTAAATCAAGCTATAATTACTGCTAATATTGATGTTGCTGGTGGAATCGTTGTTACTGCTGGTGAAAAATCACAAAACTTTGAAAATAAACGTGATTATCATGAAGATACTTACATTTTTACTGGTAATGGAACTTCTGAAAATGCTTATAAATACACTGGTTCTATTAATTTAATTCATGAGTGAAATGAAGTTAACGATACAACACAAGATATTTCTAAAGTTGAAGATAAATTACAAAATATTTTAAATTCAAAAACTAAAAGCGAATGAAGTATTGAAGAATTAAATCAAGCTATAATTGATAAAAAAATTGATGTTGATGGTGGAATTGAAGTTGCAAAAGCAGAATTAGAACCTTTAAAAAATGAATCAACAACAGTTGATCAAATAAAATACACTTTTACAGGTAAAGGTGAAGTTAATAATAATTATAAGTATAATGGCTCAATTGAATTAGTCACACCAATTATTTCTGGTGAATCATTAGCAGATAATATTACTGTTTATCAAGATCAAAATGGAAATTTATTGCAAACTAGTGAGATGAATTTTTCAAATTTAAATGCAGTTGAAATATATAAAATTGGATTTAAAACAGATGGTTCTACAATTCAAAATTTGAAAACTGTAAAATCATTACCAAGCACATTACCTAAAGAAATAACTTCATTGAAAGCTTTTTTTGCAAATTCTTCATTAAATTCAATTAAAGGGATAAGCAATTGAGATACATCAAATATTACTAGTATGGAAGAAACGTTTAATGGTGCTTCAAATTTTAATGGTGATATCTCAAATTGAGATACATTAAAAGTGACTAATATGTTCAGAATGTTTCAAAATGCTAAAAATTTTGATCAAGATATCTCTACTAAAAATGTAAAAGATCAAAATGGAAAAGAATATACAGCTTGAGATACAAGTAATGTTACCCAAATGGGGGCGATGTTTAATGGTGCTTCAAATTTTAATGGTGATATCTCAAATTGAGATACATCCAAAGTGACTAATATGTTATTAATGTTTAATGGTGCTACATCGTTTAATAGTGATATATCAACTAAAATAGTAAAAGAAGAAAATGGGGAAAAATATACAGCCTGAGATACAAGTAATGTTACCCAAATGGGAGCGATGTTTCAAGGAGCATCAAAATTTAATCAAGATATATCTAAATGAGATACATCAAAAGTTACAGATATGTCATATATGTTTAATTACAGTTCTTCGTTTAACCAAGATTTATCCGAATGAAAAACTTCAAATGTTACTAATATGCAGGTGATGTTTCAATGTGCTTCAAATTTTAATGGTGATATCTCAAATTGAGATACATCAAAAGTGAGTAATATGTCTTATATGTTTGTTTTAGCCGATTCATTTAATCAAGATATAGCAAATTGAAATACATCAAAAGTTACAAATATGTCAGTAATGTTTGCTGGGGTTTCATCGTTTAATAGTGATATATCAACTAAAATAGTAAAAGATCAAAATGGGGAAGAATATACAGCCTGAGATACAAGTAATGTTACTAATATGTCTAATATGTTTCAAAAAGCATTAAGTTTTAACCAAGATATATCAAATTGAAATACATCAAAAGTCACAAATATGTCAGGAATGTTTTGTGATGCATTTTCATTTAATCAAGATATATCTAAATGAGATACATCAAGAGTTACAGATATGACTCAAATGTTTTGAAATGATCATTACCCTTCATTCAATGGTAAAGAAATGAGTTTTAATCAAGATTTAACTAATTGAAATGTTAGTCAGGTTACTAAGTATACAGAATTTTGAAATGACGAAAATATAAAATGAGACAACCAACCAATTTTTAATAAATAAAAAAACTTAAATTATAAAAAACTATTTGCCTTTTATATTAAGGAACAAATAGTTTTTTATTTATCTATATGGTTTTCGTTTTCTTGACTATATCTATGGCCAAGCAATTCAATACTATCTAGTATTTTTTTAATATTATCTAACTCCTCTTTGGTAAATTTAACCATAGCTCCAGAAATATTTTCTTCAACTCTTGTTATTTTTTTAGTTCCAGGGATTGGGACTATTCATGGTTTTTGCGATAATAACCAACCAATAGCAACAGCTGCTGGCGTTGTTTGTTTACTAATAGCTAATTGCTCAACATAACTGACCAACTTAAAGTTATGTTCTATATATTCAGGTGTATTAAGTCTTGGAACAGTATTTCTAAAATCACCTTCTCCAAAAATGTGCCCTGGTTTAATAGTACCTGTTAAAAAACCTTTACCTAATGGTGAAAATGGAACAAATCCGATTTTCAATTCTTCTAAAGTAGGAAGGATTTCTTTTTCGACTTCTCTTCAAAACATTGAATATTCACTTTGCAATGCAGTAACTGAAAATACTGCATGAGCTCTTCTTATTGTTTTTGGAGAAGCTTCACTTAAACCTCAATGCTTAATCTTACCTTGTTCATAAAGTTCTTTCATAACTTCTGCAACTTGTTCAATTGGTGTCTTAGGATCAACTCTGTGTTGATAGTATAAATCAATGTAATCTGTTTGTAATCGCTTTAATGAACCTTCTATTGCTCTTAAAATACTATCTCTGCTACTATCTAAACCAGTTACTTTTCTATTATCAAATGAAAAACCAAATTTAGTAGCAATAACAACTTTATCGCGCATATCTTTAAAAGCTTCACCAACGACTTCTTCATTATCAAATGGTCCATATATTTCAGCTGTATCAAAAAAAGTAACACCTTTTTCATAAGCTTGCCTTAAAAATTTTACAGCTTCTTTTTTACTTGGAAATGGTGGTTGACTAAAACTTAAGCCCATACACCCCAGACCCACTTCTGATACAATTAAATCTTTACCTAATGTTCTTGTTTTCATATAATTTACTCCTTTAAGTTTTTCAACTCAAATTAATCATATTTCATTAAACCTACTTTAATGCAAGTAAAAATAAAAAATTAATTATTTTTTATTTTTATATAAACTTTTTTTATATTCAATAAATTTTAATTGCTGTTTTAGTTCTTGAATTTTAGCTAAAACAATTTGTTCTTGATCTAACATCATTTTTAAACGTTTAGGATAAGTGTTTTCACCTTCCATTGCTAAATTAATATATTCTTTAATTTTTATTAAACTCATTCCTGACTTTTTTAAACATAATACAATTTCAATTCAATTTATTTTATCTTCATAAATAAACCTATAATTGTTTTCATCTCTTTTGAAAAAAGGAAATAAACCTTTTTTATCATAAAATCTTAATGTGTGTTCTTCAATCCCAAACTTATCAGCTATTTGCTTCATGTATATTTTCTGCATATTTTTCCTTTTAATTAATTATTGATTTAATTATATTGCATTAAACCTACTTTAATGCAAATGAAAATAAAAAACAACTTAAGTTGTCTTTTGATTATTAAAAAATGTTTATCTTGCTTTAACTTTTAATTTTTTTATCAAGGTTTTGAACTTTATCTTGTTTTGCATTTATTTTTTATAGCGTCGCTATTTGCTTGGATATCTATTTTTGATGCTTTTACTAAATTATCAAAATATAATTTTGAATTTTCTATATTACTTGATAAATATCTTTTGCATTCTTTTGGAATAAATTATATATTTTTTTGCCTTTTTAACATTTCTTTCTATTAATTTAATTATAAATAAAAAAGAATAATAAAAAAATCCTTGTTTTTGACAAAGGATTTTTTTATTTAGCTGTTTTTTTTGAAGGTGTTTGTGATAAAACACTTGCTGCAACACTTTTTGATTCTTCACTAAATCTTTTATCTTTTAAAACTTTTGAAGCTTTTGAAGCTTCTTTTTGTGAGCTTTTCTTATTTGAATTGCTTTGAGATAAAGCACTTCCTGCTAAACTTTTAGAAGTTTTGCTATATTGATCATCGTGTAATATATCCACTGCTTTTTTAGTAACACTTGGTGATGTTTGTTTGTTTTGAATCTTAGATGATACTTCAACTGTACTTTTTGAAGCTTTGTCTTTAACTACATTATTATTTTTTTTACATTTAAAAAATCACATTTCTTTTTTCTCCTTTAGTTTTTTAATTGATAAATAAATTATAATTCTTTTTTTCAAAAAAAAACTAAGTTTTTATTTAAAAAACTTAGTTAAAAAAAGATAAATTATTAAAGATTAAAAAGTTTCTATTCACTATCAACCTTTTCTATTTATAATTTGGAGCTTCAGCTGTTATTTGAATATCATGAGGGTGAGATTCTTTTAAACTTGCGCTTGTAATTCTAACAAATTTTGCATTTTTTCTCAATTCTTCAATAGTTTTATTCCCAGTGTAACCCATTCCACTTCTTATACCACCAATCAATTGAAAAATTACATTATTTAAATCACCTTTGTGTGGAACAATACCTTCAATTCCTTCGGGAACTAACTTTTTAGCCCCAGTTTGAAAATATCTATCACTACTTCCACGTTCCATAGCAACCAATGAACCCATCCCTACATATGTTTTGTACGTTTTACCATTAATGTGAATTTCTTTGCCAGGTGCTTCATTAGTTCCAGCTAACATGCTTCCTAACATAACTGATTGTGCTCCAGCTGCAATTGCTTTAACAATGTCTCCAGAATATTTTATTCCACCATCAGCAATAACAGTGACATCTTTTTCTTTTGCTCATTCATAAACATCATTGATTGCTGTAATTTGTGGCACACCAACTCCTGCAACAATTCTCGTTGTACAAATGCTTCCAGGGCCAATTCCAACTTTAATTCCATCAACTCCTGCTTCGTATAAAGCTTTAGCTCCTTCTTGAGTACAAATATTACCACCAATTATGGGTAAATCTTTATAAATTTTTCTAATACTTTTAATGGTATCTAATATTCCTTTACTGTGACCATGCGCTGAATCAACAACAATTACATCAACTCCTGCTTGAACTAAAATTTCAACTCTTTTTAAAGTTTCATCATTGACTCCTACCGCGCCACCAACTAATAACCTTCCTTTTTTATCTAATGAAGCATCTTTTAAATTTACTACTAGTTTATTTTTAACTGTAATTATTTGTTCTGCTTGTTGTTGTATTGAAAAGTTTTTATGAATAATCCCTATTCCCCCAACACAAGCTATTGCTATTGCTAGTTCAGACTCTGTAACAGTATCCATAGCAGCTGATATAATTGGGATATTTAAATAAATATCTCTTACAAATTTTGTTTTTAATTCGGTTTGATGTGGCAATACTTCAGAATAATTAGGTACTAAAAGTACATCATCAAATGTCATCGCCTGATTTATTATTTTTCCGTTCAAATTATTTTTCATAATTCCCTTTCAATGTCTAAAATGTTAATTTAAATAATAACATAAAATATTTAAAAATATTAATATCTTATCTTCAGTTGTTTTATTTTATTCTCATTCAATTGTTCCTGGTGGTTTTGAAGTTATATCATAAACAACACGATTAACACCTTCAACTTTATTAATAATCTCATTTACAACAGAATCTAAGAATTCTCATGGTAAATGAGTCGAAGTAGCAGTCATAAAATCAATAGTATTAACACTTCTTAAACCAACGACTCAATCATATGTTCTATTATCTCCCATAACCCCAACTGTTTTGACAGGTAATAGTGTTGCAAAAGCTTGAGAAACTTTTTCATATAACCCCTCTTCTCTTAAACGTCTAATAAAAATTTCATCCACTTTTTGCAAAATTAAACATTTTTCTTTAGTAACTTCTTCAATTACTCTTATACCAAGTCCAGGCCCTGGAAAAGGATGACGATCAATCATATGTTTAGGTAATCCTAATTCTAATCCAACTTGTCTTACTTCATCTTTAAATAAGTTTCTAATTGGTTCAATTAATTCAAATTGCAAATCATCAGGTAATCCACCAACATTATGATGTGATTTAATAACTTTTGCAGCTTTAGAACTTGAAGATGACTCAATTACATCAGGATAAATAGTTCCTTGTGCTAAAAAATCAGCATTTTTGTAATCTCTTGCAGCATCAACAAAAACATCAATAAAACATTTACCAATTGCTTTTCTTTTATCTTCAGGATCCTTTAAGCCTTTTAATTTTTCAAAGAAAATACTTCCTGCGTCATACTTTTTAATATTAATGTCAAAATTGTCTTTATAAGCATTCATAACTTCTATATCTTCATTTAGTCTTAATAAACCAGTATCAACAAATATACAAGTTAGTTGCTTACCAATTGCTTTACCTATTAAAGCAGCTACAACTGATGAATCAACTCCACCAGATAATCCTAAAATAACTTGTTTATCTCCAACTTTAGCTTTAATTTCATTAATTTTTTCTTTAATAAAATTTTTTAAACTTCAATCTTTTTCACAATTAGCAATGTCAAATAAAAAATTTTTTAACATAACTTCGCCTTGCAAAGAATGAGTAACTTCAGCATGAAATTGAATTCCAAAAATAGGTTTTGTAATTGAACCTATAGCAGCAATGCTAGTATCTCCATAACCTAAAATTTCAAAACCTTCGGGAACTTTAGTTACATGATCAGCATGACTCATTCAAACCTGAGTTTGTTTATCTACATTTTTAAACAGTTTAGAATTTAAATCTTCTAGTTTTAAAGTTGTTTTACCAAATTCTTGAGCATTAGCTAACTCTACTTTTCCACCAAAGTGTTCTGTTAAAAGTTGCATTCCATAACATACGCCTAAAATAGGCACTGGTAAATCTAATATTTTTTTATCGATTGTGTAGGCATCTTGTAAATAAACACTTGAAGGTCCACCAGACAATATGATAGCTTTTAATTTTTTGTATTCTTTTATTTTTTCAAATGTTGTGTCAAAATGCAATACTTCTGTATAAACATTAGATTCTCTAATTCTTCTAGCTAATAATTGCGTATATTGACTTCCAAAGTCTAATATTAAAACTTGTGTACTCACGTGTTATCTCTTCTTTTCTATAATCTTTATATATTTTATCTTAACAAAAAAATAACATTTTGGAGATTTGAATAATATTTTACAGATTTAAAAATTATTTCTTTTATATTATTTTTTTTTTTTTTTAATTATATTATGTCTATGACAACTTAATAAGTAAGAAAAACTTTTCGCGTTAGTAAATGAGCTATCGTCTTCTCAAGACTAATTTTGAGAATATAAGTTTGATGTGGGGAGTTTTTGTGAAAACAATTAACTCTCTTTTTATTTAAGTTGCTTTTTTCAAACAAGGGGGAAAAATGAAAAAATTGTTATCAATAGTTGCAGCAATTGGATTATCATCAACCACAGCTACTAGTGTTGTTGCTTGTGGGGGTGGTGAAACTTTTGAAGTTGTGTTTATACCTTCAAAAGCAGGAACTGAAGTAATTAATACAGTAAAACCATTAGAACAACAGTTGCAAAATAAGTTAAGTCAGAAAGCTGAAGCAAGAGGTGGTTCTTTTAAGAAAAAAGTTAAAGTTTCTGTTTCAAATAACTATGAAGCTGGAGCTTCAGTTTTAACAGCTGGAAAAGCTGATATATCATTTTTACCAATCGGAACATATAATTCTTTCAAAGGTAATAAAAGAGCTGATGGAACTTATGACAAACTTGGTATATTAGCACAAGCTTCAAGACAAGGTATGAAAACCGAAGTTGAAACGAATTTAGATTCAAAAGCAGAATATGATGAAAAAGACTCACTTTTAGTAGCAACTAAATATAATGAAAGTTTTTCTAAAATTGATGAAATTACAAACAAAACTTCATTAGATAAAATTTATAAATCTGATGAACAAGTAATTTATTATAGATCTTATATTTATATCAATAATGAATATTTGAAAAGTATGGAAGAAAAAGTTGGAAAAATTGAAGAATGAAATAATAATAATTATGTTAAAAATGTAAAAACTTTAATTAACGAAAGAAAAAAAGGATTTACTTTTGGAAAATCAAAGACTTCTAATGCTTCAAGCATTTATCCATTAATGTGATTAAAAAACACAATAGGTTATGAAGATGCAGAATTAGAAGAACTTTATTCTAATTCTAAAAAACAAACAGACTATAATAATGCTGCTCAAGGAGTGGCAGAAGGAACTTATGATTTTGCAGTAGGATTTAGTGATATTAGAGCAGATTTAAAAGATGATGATTCTACTACTACAATAAATAGTGCAAAAGATGCAATTCAAAAAACCAAAGTTATTGGTGTTGGAGATCAAATTATCAATGATGGAATTATATATTCAAGAAAAGAAAATAATAGTGCAGAATTATTAAATGATGTTAGAGAAGCCTTTAAAGAGCTTATTTCAAAAGAAGAAAATAAAGAAATATTTAAAATTTACAGTCATACAGATTACTCAATTCCAAAAGATATTGCATCAAGTAATGAATGAGAAGCACAAAATGATAAAGACATAGCATCAGTAAGTGAAAAATCCGATGCTATGTTAAAACAAATTCAAAATTGAAATTAGAAAAATAAATGGAAAGTTAACTAAAATGAACTTTTGTGCATTTTAAGATTAAATAATAAGGAAATGATAGAGTTTAAAAAAGTAAATAAAGTTTGGTCCAATGGAAAACATGTACTTAAAAATATTAATTTAAAAATAAATGATGGTGAATTTGTTGCTATTATTGGTCTTTCTGGTGCTGGTAAAACAACACTACTAAAAACTATAAATAAAGTAAATGCAATAACTTCTGGCGAAATTTTGATTGAAATTGATGAACAAACTAAATACGAAATTTCTTCAACTAAAGGTTCTTCTTTAAAAAAACTAAGAACACATATAGGATTAATGTCTCAAGAATATAATAATATTGGCAAACAAAATGTTCTAAAAAATGTTTTAAATTCAAAAGCAGCACAAATTAGTGGTTTTAGATCTTTAATCGGATACTTTACAAAAGAGGAAAAGAAAAATGCACTAGAGTCTTTAAGTAAATTAAAATTATTAGAATATGCTTATGTACGAGCAGAAAATCTTTCAGGAGGCCAACAACAAAGAGTAGCTCTTGCAAGAACTATAAATCAAAACCCAAAAATTATAATAGCTGATGAACCAGTTTCTGCTTTAGACCCAGTTTTAGCTGCAAGAGTAATGGAAGATTTTAAAAATATAAATAAAGATTTTAAAATGACTGTAATAATTAATATTCATCACGTAGATTTAGCAATAAAATATTGTGATAGAATAATTGGTCTTAATGATGGAAAAATTGTTTTTGATGACCAACCCTCAAAATTAACTAAAAAAGAAATAGATACAATATATAGTGGTGTATAAGTATGTTTAATAGAAAAATAAATGCAAAGTTTAACAGTGAAGTATTTAAAATTAATTCAGAGTTATCAAAAAAACCAAAAAGATTATTTTTTTGAACGCTTACTATATTTTGTTTGTTCATTGTTGTAATATCTTGATTTACTTTAGATTCTAAGTGAACTGAATTTTTTCAAAGTATTCCTGATTTGTTTCAAAGGTTTAAAGAAATGTTTAGTTGAGATTGAAATGATTTTTTAGATAAAGGATCTTCAAATAATTCTTTTTTTGAAAATTCCATGACTTCTATTTGAGAAACTTTATCAATGTCTTTTGCGGGAACAATTTTTGGTATTCTTTTAGCTATACCTTTTGCTGTTGTTGCATCATCTAATATAGTTAAAAATAAATCATGAAATTTTATATCAAGATTTATATTATTAATTTTTAGAACAATCCCAGCTTTTACATACGCTTTGATATTAGTTGGTTATTTTGGAGCAACAACTTTTACTGTCATGGCAGCTTTAACTATATTTACTTTTTCAATTGCTGGTAAAACATTATATGAAAGAATTGAGCAAATAGATACTCAAATTTATATTGCTTCACAAGCAACTGGAGAGTCAAAACTTAAATCTTTCAGAACTGCTGTATGGCCACAAATTTCTCACCATACATTATCCACAACTTTTTATTCTCTTGAAACTAACATCAGATATATTTCAATTATAGCTGGTGTTACAAAAATTGGTATTGGTCAATTAATTGATACTTCTATTGCATATGATAGATGAGATAGAGTTGGTTTTTTAATTACAATTCTTCTTGTTATAATTTTGGCTTTAGAATTATTTATTTGATTAATTAAAAATTATATTATTGAGGATAAAGATTTTTTGCTAGATAAAAAAGAGCAAAAAAAATTCGAAAAAAAATTGCGAAAAATAAAAAATGAAAAGTTTATTTCTTTTTACACTGAAAACATTCTTTGTCAAGAAATAAATAATGAGTTAAAAAATTCATCTCTTTCTAAGAATGAGATAAAACTTTTAAAGAGCAAAAAATTAATAATTAAAAATAATTTTATAAATGAATATAAATTAAATTTAATCAATGATAAAAATGAATACTTACAGATTAAATCTAAAAGTTCAAATGATTTAGATCTTTATATTTGAAATCAAGAATACAAAATCAACATAAGAATTGATAAAAAATATTCAACAATGATAAAAATGCAAACTGAAATTTTTAAATTCAAGTTATTGTCTTCGATTAAAGAAGAACAGACTTTAAAACATAAAGAGTTTGTTAATAATTTAAGTGTCGAACAAGTTCTTAAAAATGAACCAAAACATTTTATAAAAAGAATTATTTTATATTTATTTTTATTGAGTTTGCTTATTTATTCATTAACACTAGTAAAATGAGAATTAGCCAACAAAGAAACTGTCAAACTTTTAAATAGTCATATTTTACAAATGATAAAAATTAGCTGATCTTCTTTTTTTACATCAGTTAATTCTGGTGGAAATAACAATGCACCTTATAGTGTGGTGTATTTATTGTATGAAACATTATCTATTTCTGTTGTCGCAACTTTCATTGGAGCTATAATTGCTTATGTTTTAGGAATGCTTTCTTCTGAAAAAATAGTTAATAAGTATGTAGCAAGATTTTTCTTACTTATAACTTCAGCTCTAAGATCTATTCCAACATATATTTATGCTTTAATTTTTTTAGTTGTTGTTGGAATGGGCCCTTTTACTGGAGTATTAGCCTTAATAATGGGGACTATTGGTATGTTAACAAAATATAACAGAGAATTATTTGATGATATTAATCAAAAAATAATATTTCAAATGGAAGCAACAGGTTTAGGGTTATTAGGTAGAATAAGATATGGTATTATTGCTCAAACTTCTACCGCAGCTTTTTCAAACGTTTTGTATAGATTTGAAATAAATTACAAAGAGGCTATTATGTTGGGAGCTGTTGGGGCTGGGAATATGGGATTTTTATTAAATACTTATTTTACAGATCAATATTTTAGTGAATTTGGAGCTTTATTATTAGGAATCGTAATAGTTACGTTGTGTATTGAATACACTTCAAATACACTAAGAAATAAAATAAATAATAATACTGATTTAAAATGATTATGTAAATTTATAAATATTATTAATCAGAAAATGTTTGTAAGTTTTAAAGCTAATGAAAAATTATTAAAGATTGAAGATAAATTATCTTTTTCAGAATCAAGCGCTTTATACACTTATACAAATCAACAAATTTTAAAAAGAGCAAAAGTTATAAAAAAAGAATTTAACCTTCCTTCTAAAACATCTTGATATTTAGCCTTAAACGAGAAAATAAACAATAGTTATAATTTAACAAGAAAAAGAATGAATAAACTTGAATTACAAAAAGATAAAACTTATATTTTAAACAAAGAATTAAAAAAAATAGATCAGAAATTTCATTTATTTAAAACAGAATTAACACATAAAAGAAATAAATGAGTTAAAGAAGTTAAACAAAATTCTTTAAAAGAAATTAAAACTATAAAAAAAAAATACTTTTAACAACAGATAATACTATGAAAAAACAATTTAAAAGTTCTATAAAATATATAAAACAAAATACCAAAATGAAGATCTCAAACATTAATTATTAAAAAGAGAAATCTATATTTAAACTTTAAAAAAATCTACACTTTTAACAAATGTAGATTTTTTTATGTCTAAGTATTTAATAAAAAACAAAGCATTTAAAAATATTTAAATAGAATAAACATTAGAAAATAATTAAAAATTGGTAGAATAATAAAATAATTTAGAACTTTAGAATTTATTAAATAACATCAGCTTTTGCCAGTGTTGTTTAATAAGATGTAGTCTTTTATTTTTTACTTGTTTAAATATTAAAGACTCTTTTAATTAACATAACTTATTTTATTAATTATGTATTTTTTTGACTTATCTTTTTTTTCAAAAGACACATCAATTTTTTTAGTATCAATTGAAACTAAAGTTTGATTATTATTGATATCAACTTTAGTTTTTAGTTTCAAATTCTCAAAATCATTTTTAATGTTTTTGTCTAATTCTTTTTGAATCTGATTTTTATCATCTAAATACTTTGTGATTAAAGGAACTAAATTTGACCCAACATGTAAATCCTTTTCTAGATTTCGTAAATAATAAATGAATGAATCTTCAGCAATCGGAATCTTACCTCCTAATTTTTGTGAAATCATTTTCGGGTCATTTTCTAAAATAGACATAACACCTTTTAATTCCAAAATTATTTTTGAAAGACTATCTCAATCTATTGAAAAAACAACACTTTCATTATCAATATCTAGTGGTGTAATGATTGGAGATAGCTTTTCTTTTATTTGTTGAGTTAACATATATAAATTATCAACTTGTAATATTTCTTTTAAAACATTACCTGACCATAAAACTTCCCATGGAGTTTCTAAAAAATTTGAATTAAGTAGAGCAGTTATTAAATTTTTCATCTTTTCATCTTTAATAAAGTTTCCCAATAATGGTCCCGCTAAGTCAATTATTGAGTTTACTAAATCCCCACTTACTATTTTAGCGTCAGATGAAACTAAAGCAATTGATGTAACTAGCATATTTCCAATAGCAATTTTATCATCACTTACCGCATTTCCAATAGCTTTAAAAACTCCGCTTATTCCTCAAGAATTAGTGTAATCATTTTCTGTTAATGATTTAAAAAAGTTTGGAATTTGGAAAATTGACCCAATAGTTTTAAAATCGTTATTTTCTCAAAAAATGACATTTAATAAATTTCTAATTTTAATGCCTTCTTTATCTTCAACATTAATAGCTTTATCTAAATATTTCAATAGGTTCTTAATATCAAATTTATTATCAAATTCTTTAACTTTTTTATTTCTAAATTCTTCTAAATCATTTCATTCGAGCAAAACGTTAGTTTCTTTACTTATTTCTTGTGTAATAAATGAATTTAAATAAAATGCTGAAACATGCATAAAATTTAAAATATCACAAATGGCTGAAAAATTAGTAATTAGATTAAAACTATCTATTTTATTTGATTTGATTTTAATTATAGAATTTTCAATACTTTTTAAAGACATTTCTATATTGTTGTTGTTTGACTCTGCACCACCAGTTATAGTATTTAATCCTTTAGCAAAACTAATAATACTTTCATTTAAACTTTCTTTTAAAGTCATATCTTGATACTTACTCATATCAAAAGCGCTAGCTAAAGCATCAAGATTTTCATCTGATAAAATTACCTTTCCATATTGTAAAAAGTCCAAGTTTGTAATAATTTCATGTTTAAGTGATAAACCTTCTTGTAATAAAAAAAGCATTAAACCCATAAAATTATCATCTTGAATAAACGAACCCAAATTTTGAATAATGCTATTAAAACCAGATAAATCAAAATTTATTTTTGGAGTTAACCCTGTAGTTAGATTTTTGGCTCCTTTTCATTGATCATCTTTTGCATCTAAATATTTATTAGACACGGATGAAAATCTAGTTCAATCTTTTAAATTTGGTAATGAAGAGTTATATACTTGAGAAATGTCAGAAATATAAAAATCTTTAACATTATTATTGTAAACATAATTTACATTATAATTTTTTTCCTGATTTAAATAATAGATTTTTGCATATTGCTCAGCTAGTAAACTCATTTCATTTATTGTATTAGCATTTTCATCAGATAATTTAGTAAAAGATAAAGCACTAGTAACACTAGAAGCTGAAATAGTTATAACTGATAAACTTAGTATTAATTTTTTCATGTTTTACTTATCTCCTCTATTATGTTCAAGATATCTTTTGAAACTAACTCATGTACGCCTTTTGTAGGGTGAACGAAATCTGTAAAAAAGAAAGAATTCAAATCAGCATGTTCTTGGGCTTTAATAGTTTTAATTTTGACATCAAGAATATTTTCAGCTTGTAAGTTATTTTTTAAAAATTCAATAATTGTATTTACAACTTCATCGAATGGCTTTGTTTTTAATTCTTCTATAATTTCAGAGATTTCAATTGGTTTGTCATTTAATTTAACTTCAAAATCCATTTTGCTTTCATCAGTATAAGCTACTCTTAAATTTGATTTAGCTTTTTCTTTAAGAGAACTGTCTGAAAAAGTGTCTAACCATCTTTTTTCTAAATTAGTTTCTCCTTTTTCACCTAATGTATATTTATATAAGTCATAAAGATGTATTGAATCATTATAATAAGGATTAATTTCGTTTAATAACTTTAAGACGTTCTCATAATATTCACTACAAACACTTGTTATTGCTTTTAACTCGTCGCCTGTTTTATTTGCATACCTGGGAGCAAAAGACATAATTGGTGGTGTCATAAAAATAATATTTTTAACATCATTGTTTAAAAGATTTAATAAAGCTATTCTTAATCTTTTTAAGCTATCATTCATAAATTTTAATTGATCTGATGGACTATTTCTTAAATCTATCATTGACATTAAGTCATTTCCACCAATTTCAAAAAATACAATATCTTTTTCATGGATTATTTGTTGACTTATTAATGTTTTTGTTTGTTTATCAACTGTTACATCATTCAACAATATACTAGATATCCCACTAACTTGACCAGCAGTAGCACCACCAACAGAATAATTTTTTCCATATTCTTCTTTTATTCCAACAAATTGATTACTTGCATTAAAAGTTTCTAAACCTAATGCTTTAGAAACTTGAACTGAAGCAGTTGGACCATTTGAAAAGTTAGAATGATGAACACCATTTTCATCATATCCATAACCATCTCCGCCTAATTGCAAATTAATTTTTAATATACTTGTACTTAATTTATTGTTAATAAGTTCTGATAAACCATCTTGATCACTTAAACTATCTCCAATAACATAAAAATTAGAAACTCCAAATTGATATTCTCCGCTTGAATCTTTTGCTTGAGATTTGTCAATATTTTTTCCAACTAAATAAGGGTTATTTAAATCTAATTCATTTGAACAAGAAACTGCTTGAATAGCCAATGGTGTTGAAACACTAAGCACAGTTAATATAGATAACATTTTTTTCATATCTATTTTCTCCTTTTATTTTTTATTAATTTGGTAGTTGAAAAAATAACTACTGTTGGTGTAATAAAAACTGAGCTACATAGCATTATAAAAGCAATTTGAGTAATAATTTGACCTCTAATAAAATTAGGAGAATAAAGCACGTCTGGTGTTATGTGTTCTGGCAGATCACTAGCTTTTAATTTAGTATCAATAAATGGATTTTCCAAGCCTTTAATACTTAATGCATACTTTAAAGAATCAATTTGCTGATTTACAAATCAAGCTTTATTATTTTTTAAAAGCGTTCCTGGTGAATAACTAACTGTTATCCCTGTTAAACCTGGTTTTGTAGATTCAATTCTTGCATCATATTCTTCTTGTTCAATAAGTTGCTGTTGTCTTTTTGATTTTTGTTTTAATTTATTCGAAAATATATCACTTATTCCATCTTTATGAAAAACTCATTGAATACCTGTATTCACATATCCATATGATTGGTATTTTTGTGCAATTGCCATATCAAATTCGATTATGTCATTACCAATGTCATAAAAATCAATAGGAGTTTTTTCAGCTATTATTTTATCTCATTTTTTGTGAAATCATTCATTTGAAAACTGTCTGTATTGAGTATTTAACTCATTATACTCATTGTCATCATCATGGTTTATAGTTGATATAGCATCAGCTATATATGAATTTTTAACTACAGTTAACATAATTGGTTCATATAATGCACTTTTTGGATTCAAAACATACTTATTTTTAGGTGTCATTATTTTTAACTGTTTTCTTACTGAATCAATAAACATCTTAGATTCTAACCCCATTCCAGGAATTAGTAACCCAAGTGAAGCAATAAAGTAAAAGATTGCAATAAAAATACAGATTATCAGCATTCATTTTTTCATATAATTTTCTCCTCAATGCATTTATTAAAATTAGCACTTTCATATAATTTTATCATAAATTTGAAAGTTATTTATTTTTTGAGTGCTTCATAATTTTTTTAACTTTTTTATAAAGTATTTTAAAAACAATATAGTGAACATTTTTATTTGGGTGCAATTTGTCTACAAAAAAATAACAATCAAAATTAATAGGATCATTAAATTTTGCTGAGTTAATTTGAATTAAGATTTTATTATTTGCTTTTTTTGAAGCAAAAATTAATTCTGGTAGTAATGAAATTAAGTCTCTTACTCCATTTATTGATCTTGTTTGTTCACCAATAGTTAATTCTACTTCAACTTCTTCTCAATTAGTAGCACTTGTGTTTATCATTTCTAAAGCTAGTTTTTTCTTTTTAAATCAAAAAGTTTTATAAAATTTATTTTTTAAAAAATCAGTATTTTTATAAAGATCAAATAAATGAACACAATTTTTATAGTGTTCATTGGTTAATTCTAACACTTCAATTATATTTTTATAAAATTGATCAGTTGCTAAAAGAATGACTTCTTTAATTAAAATGTATTCTTTTTTACTCATAATATCTTGAAATATAGGTGGAAATTCAATTGGTGGTGGTGTCATAAATAAAATATTTTTAATACCATTGTTTAATAAACTAAAAAGCGCTATTTTTATACGTTCAGTTGCATCTTCTAAATAAGAAGTATAATCTTCCCCAATTTGAATTAACTTAACAATATAAGCCAAATCATTACCTCCAATTTCAAAAAACACCAAATCATTTTTATTGATTTTATGTTGTTGAATTAAAGCACGAGCTTGAATATCAATTCTAACATCATTTAAAAAAGTTCCTGAATTAGTGTTTAATTTACCAGCAGTAGCTCCAGCAACAGCATAACTATTGCCAAAACCATTTACTCCCTCTGAATAAATATTAGAAGGTTTTAAACATTTTATACCTAATTTTTCTGCTAATAAAAAAGCAGCTGTTGGTCCATTAGAAAAACAGTTGAAAAACTTTTCATCTTTATAAAAACCATATGCATCACCTTTAATAATCAATTCAGCATTTAATTTTAAAGCTTTAATCCTTTGTTCTACAAAAGTTGTTAAACCATTTACATCGCTTAAACTATCACCAATTACAAAAAAGTTAGAAATGTTATGTTTGTATTTACCACTTGAATCTTTAGCATTAGATTTATCGATATCTTTACCTAATTCCAAAACATTATCTACTTTATTTTTTTCTTTATCTAATTTCTTCGCAACAGAGTTTATTTTAAAAGGAATAATTGTAAATAAACTTGATATTAAAAAAAAGATTTTTTTCATATTATTTTCTCCTAATCATTTTATTTTATTATAACTCCAACTCTGATTGAATAACAATCTTGTTTATCTCTTTTAATTGACTTACACCGCAGCCAATTAAAGATACATAATTTTCTTTTTCGATTTCATATAATTTACTTATTAAATTTGCAAAAATTATTTCTAAATCATTTGTGTGTTTGTTTAATGTTAAAGAGTAAGTTTTTCTTGATTTAGATTTTTTATTATCTTCAAAAAATTTAATTGATAATTGAATAGTTTTAGCTTTTAAGTTATTTTCTTTTAATTTGAAAACAACATTTTTAGTTAGTTGAAATAAAAGTTCTTTTATTTCCTCATCTCCAACTAGCAATTTATTGTTTGCAGTTAAAGTTTTTTCTTTTGAGATAGATTTAATATCATGTGATAAATAATCAACAAATGAGTAATCTTCACCTTTTAAAGCTTTTTGAATTTTAAACCCAACTTTACCAAAAAGTTTAGCAACTAAATTTTCATCAATTTCAACAAATTCAAAAACTTTACTTATTTTTAAAGCTTCAATTTGTTTTTGTGCACTATGTCCGATTCCAATAACATTTGAAATGTCCATGCTTCAAATCAAACTTTTGAAATTTTGCTTAGTAATGATTTGAATACCATTAGGTTTTTGCATATCACTTGCCATTTTAGCAAACATTTTATTAAAACTAGCACCAATTGAGCAAGTCAAAGTTGTTGTCTGATAGATTGCAGCTTGAATAGCTAAACACAAGTTTTTAACACTTCCATAAAAACTTCAAATATCAGAAACATCAATAAAACATTCATCTAATCCGTATATTTCTACTTTATGAGTAAATTGAGATTTTATAATATCAAATATTTGTTTACTGTATTTTTCATACAGATCATAACCACTACTTACAATGTGAAATTCAACGTTTTTTAAAAGTTGTTTAACTTTAAAAATTGGCATTCCAGCTTTTACACCATATTTTCGACACTCATAAGATGCAGCTACTACAATTGATTTTTCATCATAACGGCTTACTATAATAGGTTTATTTTTTAAACTAGGATTATTTGCTTGTTCACAACTAGCAAAAAAAGCATCCATGTCTAAATGCAAAATGATTTGTTCTTTTTTCATATTTTTTAATTATTCAAAGTCTTTTATTTGATTATCTTCTAATACTTTATTGACACTGCCTTCATAAGCAGTTAACATTTCTTTAGCTTGATTGATCTTTGCAATATTATCTTCAAAAATTTTCATAGCTTCTTGCATTGTAATTTCATTAGACGACAATTTTAGAGTGCTTTGTTTTAATTCTTCTATTAATTTATCATATGTCTTATTTTCCATTTTTAATTACCTCTTTCACTTGAGTTGAAATTTCTCCATCATTTAAAATAATTTTAATTATGTCATTTTCTTTTAGCTTATTTACTGTATTAATAGTTTGATTATCATAAATTAATAAACCATAACCTTTTTCTAAAGGTTTTTTTGGATTTAGCAACTGTGTTTTAGTTTTTATATTTTCAAGTAATATTTTATTTTTATCTAAAATGTTTTTAATTAAATTTTTAGTATTTTGATAAAAATAATTTAATTCTTTTTGTTCTTTGTTAATTTCATTTTTAATAATTGAATAATTGTTTTTAATAAGAATGTTTAAAGTATTTTTATCATTATTTAAATGAGATATTATTAATTGTTTTTGGTTATGATAAATATATGATAACTCTTTTAGTAACTCTTTTTGATTAGGAGTTGCTAATTCACCAGCACTAGTTGGAGTTGGAGCTCTTAAATCTGATACATAATCGATTAAAGTGATATCTGGTTCATGACCAACAGCTGAAATTATGGGTATTGTTGAATCAATTACAGATTTTAAGACTTCCATTTCATTAAAGCATCATAAATCTTCATAACTTCCACCCCCACGTCCAACAATTAATATATCTAGTTTAACTTTAAACATATTAGCTTGTTTAATTTTTTTAGCAATATCTATTTTAGCAAATTCACCTTGTACCATTGATGGGAATAAATAAATGTTTATTAAAGGCATTCTTCTTTTAATGGTTGTTATCAAATCTTTAATTGCAGCTCCAGTATCAGCTGTAATAATCCCAATATTTTGTACAAATCTTGGAATTGGTTTTTTTCTTGATAAATCAGTTCACCCTAATGCTTTAATTTCTTGTAAACGTTTGTCAAATAATAATTGTAAATCACCAACACCTTCAACACTAATATCAGTAATTTCAAAACTAACTTTAGCATTGGGGATATAAAAAGTTATGCGTCCATAAGCAATAATTTCCATTCCCTCATTTAAATTCAAACTAACAAACTTGTTTGCATTGCTTTTTCATATCATTGCAGTTAAACTTGACTGCTCGTCTTTTAAAGATAAGTATATATGTCCGCTTTTATTAAAAACCAAATTAGAAATTTCACCTTTAACATAAATATTTTTAAAATAAGTGTTTGCTTCTATTACTTCTTTTAAATTTTTGCTAATTTCACCAATCGAAAAAATATGTTTATCCATTGGGTTTATACATTTTATCTAAAACTGCATTTACATATTTGTATTCATAATCAGGCATAGCAAATTTAATTAATTTTAAAATTTCATTAATTGTTACTGGTTTTGGGGTATCTGTATTTTTAATTTCATATGTTCCAATAATTAAAGCAGATTGAACATAAGCAGGGATTCTTTCTCATTGTCATTTAATACTTAAAACTGGGACGATAACATCAATAATTTCAAATATTTGATCAGCTACTTTGTTAGCTATTTCAAAAGTCAGAATATCTAATTTTTCTTGTGTTTCATCCAATAAATCTTGTTTAATCACACTAATGTCACTATTAGTTAATGCATAACGATAAAATAGTTGAACTAGTATTCGTCTACGATCTGTTAAATTAATTTTAAATTCACTCATCTTACTCCTGTTCTTTTATATTATATATAATTTAATCTTTTATTTTTAATATATGTTGTTTGTTCAATAAGTTATATATCTCTTCTTTATATGGCGGTTTATCATTGTGGTATGGAGTTTCTAATACTTTAGGAACATCAATGTATTCTTTATCTCATAAAATTTTTAGTAAAGTATCAAAACCAATATGCCCATAGCCAATGTTTTCATGACGGTCTTTGTGCGCACTTATTGGATTTTGAGAATCATTTAAATGAAAGCACCTAATTTTTTCTTTACCAACAGTTTGTTTGATTTCTTGTTTAACTGCATCTCAATCACTAAGATTATATCCAGCATCATGCATATGACAAGTGTCTAAACAAACAGCAACTTTATCAGGTTCTTTTACTTTGGATAAAACATATGCAAAGTCTTTTAAGTTAATACCAACTTCACTACCTTTACCACTCATTGTTTCTAAAGCTATAATAGTGTTTTTTTGATTCGCTGCTACAGCATCTAATCCTTTAACTAAAGCATCAAGTGCTTTTTGATAATCACCTTTTAATCTAGCTCCTGGGTGTAATACTAAAATATTGATCCCCATACCTTCACATCTTAAAATTTCTTTAGTTAAAAAATCAACTCCAAAATCTCAAGTGTTTTGATTAACTGGATTAGATATATTAATTAAATATGGTGCATGAACAATTAAATTTTTCATATCTAAATTATTATTTCTCATTAATTCTTTCATTTCTTTAATATGTAATTTATCTAAATCAGTTCTCATTGTATTTTGCGGAGGTCCTGAAAATATCATAAAAGTATTAGCCCCATATGATAATGATTCATTAAAACTACCAATCAAATATTCACCATGCTTGTTGCTTTTACTCATTCCTACATGGCTTCCTAAAATGGGTTTTTTCATTTTATTCTCCTTTAAAATAATTTATTGCAATTTTTTTATCTTCGTTTAAAAGTTTTTTTAAGTGATTAAAATCTTTTACTTCAATGCTTTCTCTAATGTAATAAAGCATTTCAATTTCAATTCCTCACCCATAAATATCTTGTTCGAAATTAAGGATATGTGTTTCAAAAACTGAAACACCTTGTTTATTAGTTCAATAAACACTAATACCTTGTAATTGTTCATCAAAACTTGGCAATTTAACTATTGTTACATAAACTCCTGGTTTTAAAATTAAATGATTGTCAACAATTATATTTGCTGTTGGATAACCTATAGTTCTACCTAATTGATTTCCTTGTGAAACAAATCCAGAAAATGAATAATTAAAATTATTTATTTTTTGATAATCTTTAAATTTACCTTCTCTTAAAGCTATTTTACTTTTTTTAGTTAATTCATTTAAAGAATTATTATATTTCATAATAAAAATTTCAAAACTAAAAGCTTTTTTAATATGTTCTAAATCAATGTTATTATCAAAAACAAAAGCTTTTTTTATGTTTAAATTATTTTTAATTAATTCATAATCAAATTGCTCATTAAAACCATATCAAACTACTAAATCAACATTAGCTTTACTAGCTTTAATTTCCATTCCTTTAGTTGGGATAGTGTACAGCAAATTATTATTTTCTTTATTAATCAATATTACTTTTTTACCTTCTTTTTTTGCTTCAATAATTAAGTTATCTTCATTAAGGTCTCATTTTGAAAAATCACTAAATACAGCAACATTCTCATCTAAATTTCAAAGCATCATTAACATGTCATTATAATTTATTTTCATTTTAATTCCCCCTTTTATTTACATTATTTTAATTTTAACTCATCAGGTTAATAAATACAAAATATATATTTATTTTAAATAGTATTTAATCAATATATATTAATAAAAATTATGAATTGAAATTAAAAGATAAAACTCATTATTTTTTGGTTTATAATTATTAATATAATTTTTTCTAGAAAGGATTTGAAAATGTGTAAAAAGAATGGTGCAAAAACCAAAAAAGAAACAAGAGAATTATTATCAGATTTAAATAAAAAAATAAATAGTAACAATATTAGTGAAAAACAAAAGGCAAAAGATCTTTTATTTGTACATAAAAAAATTACAAATAAATTATTGGTTTGATCGCTAAAGTTATTCATTTTATTTTTAATTGATATTTTCTTATTAATTACAGTTATAACTTTATTTATTACTAATATGTTTTTAGACAATAATACATTAGTTTGAATAATTATTTCATTATCATTATTAATATTAGTAAAATTTACTTATATGAACTGATTTTCTAAAAACTTATTTTATAAAAAAATAGTTGTTTTCAATTTTAAAAGTAAAGTTGATAAACATAAATTTCAAGCTTATAGGGAAATTTCATTTACACCTATTTGGTTTTGAATTTTCTTTGTTGGGGCAAACTTTATAGTGGCTGTTATTATAAATTATCAAATACAAGGGATTTTATTAGCCTATGGAAAAGGTAATAAATGAAACGGACCAGGAATATTTACATTTTGAGCTATATCAAGAGCTATGTTAGACATGATGTTACTACCTTCATTTTTGAATGCTTTTGGTAAAATTGCAGAAAAAGATAAAGCTGTTGAGTCAAATTATGTTAAATTAATTAAAGACCAATACTTTTCAAACAAATCGTTATTTGAAGATGTTGAATTTGAAGAAAATTATTTAAATCTTAAGTTTAATAAAAATAACTTTTCTTCAAGAAACGGATTATTTATTTTTGTAAATAAAGATGATCTAACAAGACCTGACCAATCTAGAATGATAGAAATAAATAAAGAGATTTTAGAATGTTATAAAGAAATATGAGAAAGTTATATTGATTTACTGGAAAATAGAATGAAAGCTAAATTCAATAAAACAACAGTTCACACTTTATATTGACTTGAAAGAATTTATGACAAAATATTTTTAGATTTATTTGATATTTAAAAAAAATGAACTACAAGTTATTTTGATTTGAATGAATATAATTCTCTAAGTATACAAAATGATAAAAAACATTTTATTATTACAATTGTATATAAGGAGAATTTTTATTATGTCAAATATCAAAGCCAATAAATCAATTATCTTGTCAGCTCAACAAAAAGAAATAATATTAAAAGATCATTTACAAAATGAAATGTCTTTTGGTCAATTATCAAAAAAAATACAAAGTGTCATATTCCGCAATTAGAAAGTGATGTTTAGATTATGAAGTTTATCGACTTGATTCTTTAAAAAGTCAAACTAGTAAATTAAACCTTTCATCAACTCACATAATTCAAAAGATAAAGAAATAGTTATTTTAAAAAAACAACTTAAACAATCTAATATGGAAAATGATATTTTAAAAAAGATTGATGAACTGATGAGAAAATCACTAAAAAAGAAATATAAAATATACCAAATATATTCTGTACTTAAAATTACAAGAAGAACTTATTATTTATATATTAAAAAAGATATTCCAGATTTTCAAATTAAATTTGATAAATCATTTGCTAAGCAATTTAAAAGTGTTTTTTATGAAAACAATGCTAAATATGAATATCAAAGAACACAAATTTATTTAGAAAACTTTAGAGTAACAGCTAGTTATTCTAAAGTTTACAGATACATGAAACTTTTAAATCTGTTTCAAGTGAAGAATTAAAAGTTTAAAAATAAACCTAAAGAAATAAAAAACATGAATCGTAAGTTTAAAATTTTGTTAATAGAAATTGGGCTAGTTACAAAAAAGATCAATTATGAGTGACTGATGTTTGTTATATACAATGCAACAAAAAGTTTGTTTACTTAAGTGTCTTAAAAGATGTTGCCACTGGTTTTATTGTTGGACATAATGTTTCAAAATTCAACAACAATCAAATTTATCAAGATACATGAAAAAATGCAAAAAGATTTTATAATCCTTTAGAACCAAAAATAACACATTCAGATAATGGTGTTCAATACACCTCAATTTGAGCATAAAAGATTTGCAAAAAATAATAACTTAACTATTTCTTTGTCAAATCCAGGTTGTTTTTTAGACAATGCGGCATGTGAAACTTTCTTTTCGCAGTTAAAAACTGAATGCCCAGAAGTTTTAGAAAAAAGTACTTTTGAAGAAGTTTGTAAATTAATAGATAACTATATAAATTATTATAATTACACTAAAATTAGGGTTAAATCTAAAAAAACTACCAGCTTGTGATTATTAAAATCAAACAAAAAGTCATTTCAAAAGTGAAATGACCTATATTTTATAAAAAACATTTTGTATACTTCAAAATTATGTTCAAAACATATTCATTGTCCGTATATTAAGACATTTTTTTATACTTAGAAAATTATATATAAGAGAAATAGTGTCTTAATTTCATTTTATGTAATACTTAAAGATGTTAAAGAACTTTAGTAGCCAAGTATTTAATAACCTGTTGAAAATTTTTTCCTCCAAACTGGTGCGTATTATGATTTAAGCATAGATTGGAAGTTATTTATCAAAATAAATTGCAAATCATTAAAATCAATATTTTTATGGTCAATGATTATTTTAAATATACAATCATTGCGGATTTGTTGAATAAAAAGTCCATAAGCTCTTAAATAACGTAAGAAAAGTCTAAGTTCTTTATATGGATCATTTTTTAAAACAACCGTTTGAATTTTTCTCTTTATTTTTTTTGATAATTTTGAAGTGATTTGTTACGTCAAGAAACTTTTTTAGACTTATATCATATAAAATAATTTTTTGATATTCTAACACCTCATTATTTTCTTTAAAATATTTAATATAACATTCTTCTGCTTCTCCTTTAAAAGAACTGGAAACTCATTTATATTTATTTTTTGACCAAAACTCATAGTAATATATAAGTATTTATATTTTCATGTAGCTATGTATGCTACATGCGCCGCGAGAGGAAAACCAACCGCTAAAGCAATGAATGCAAAAATCAGACATGCATATATATCTCAAGTCATCATAAATATTATCCTCTTACAACTACATCTATTAATTCTATTACTGCTGCTATTGTACCAATAAGAGCCAAAAAAGGTGGAAATTCTCAAGATATTGGAGTAAGAGAAAGTGATGCAGTCATCGGTATTGTTTTCGTTGTGCTCCCTAAAACACGCCCGATTGACAAAGTTGCAGCAATAGCAGATGCGCCTTTTTTAATATTGCTCATGCTTTCATCATATTTTACTAAGGCTAATGCTAAAAATCCTTCTACTGCAGCTGCGGTAGCAGCGCTAATTGCAGTACAACCAATAGCTCAATTTACTGATATACCAAAACTTACAACAGCTGCTGCATAAAATCCAGCAGCAGCAATAGCAGCTGCAGCAGAGGCCGTAACAAGGGCAGTTTTTACAATTTTAAGTTCTTTCACTAATTTGTGGATTCCTTCCAAGCTATCTGTTGGTGTGTAAGGCGGACTAATATGTCCACCACCAATACCACCACCAAGGGTTGGTTCAAAAGCAATTTTATTTAATTTATGGTTTGGAAGCGCATTAACACCTTTAATACCATTTATATACAAATTATATGTTCTTCCAAATTCAGTAACTGTTGTTTGTAAATAATTAATAAGAGCAGAAAAATTAATATTTTCACCCTTGAAATGATCAAGAATTTTTCGAGACTCATTTTTTGCATATTCTATAATATAATCATTGTCAACTATTTCAGAAACACTTTCTTGTTCATTTTGAACAAAATTACAAAATAAGCCGTCTAATTCTTTACTCATTTCTAATTTTTCTAAAATCATTTCTTTATTGTTAACAAATAAAATTTGTTCTATTTCCCCATCTTTGGCGGATTCTTGTGAGTAGTTCATTTGACTACTTATAACTTTATTAAAGGAGTTTATTTCATCATTTGGTGTTCTTGATGAAGTTCGAGTTACGAAGGAACTTGCTGTTAATGCTAAAGTTCCGGTAACAGCCATTAAAATTGTCGAGCTAACTGCTAATAATTTTTTCATAATGTAATCCTTTCTAACAGTAAAACTTTCATTTCAATTGTTATAAAGATTCCCTGTATGTTTAATATATTAACATACTTTTCTTTTTTAATTGCGCTTATTTTTTCAAAATTAATGCTTAATGTTTTTGAATCTAATTTTTTGTTGTAAACTACTTGACCTTTTTCGTCATTTTTTTAATGATTACGGCTCTATCAATAATGTGATTTAATTCATCAATGTTATGTTAAGTAATAATGATAGTTTTTTGATATTTAACAGATAAGTCTTTTAAAATATTCATAAAATCTAATCTTGATTTTACATCTAAATTAGCTGTTGGTTCATCCAATACTGTAATTTTTGGATTAGTTACTAATGCAGATAAAAGAAGTGTTCTTTTTTGCATACCAGCAGATAATTCACTAAATTTGTTATTTTTAAAATCTTTTAAATTTAAAGCTTCGATGTATTTGTCTAAATACCTTAAAGTAATACATTTGCTTATATTTTTTAATTCTGCAGAATAAATTGTAAACTCAACTATATTAAAATTTTTAGGAAAATTATTTTGATCTGGAAAAATGCTATATCTTTTAAGCCAAAATTTGGAGAAACTTCTTTTCCTTTTAACAGAACATTACCTGAATCTTTTAAATGTTCACCAAATATTAATTTTATTGTTGTAGTTTTACCAGCACCACTGTCTCCAATAAAACCAACAATTTTCCCTTTTTTAACATTAAAATTAATATTACTAACTCCAACTTTATTAATTAATTCTATACATTAAATTTTATCAAAAAAGCTAAATTTGCTTTGAATAAATTTAAAAAATTAATAAAAAGATACACAGTTATTACTGTATATCTTTTTTTTCTATTAAAATATTATTATGCATAACTTGCAATTCATTTATTGTTATTTCTTCTTTAATTGGTAACATAACTTTTAAGTATTCTGGAGACTGTTTTCTTTTAGAATAAATAACTGTATATACAACTCACCCAAGAATTGGAATAAATCAAAATAATCATAAAAAACCTATAACTTTTTTTTCAACTGCTTTAATTTGTGTTTCTAATACTTTATGTTGTTCTTTTAATTTTTCATTTTGAAGTTGTAATTGTTCAATAGTTAAATTTTCATTTTTGTTGAATTTAATATCCATTTTTTATTCTCCCAAGGTTTTCATATAAAAAGATAATAACACAAATTTTTAACTTAAATTGTTATAATATAAATTGATAATCTTAAAAGGAGTAATAATTTATGTTTTATTTAGGAATTATTCTTGCATCAATATTTGGTTATTTATATGGTAGTGTGCTTTGATCAGTACATATTTCAAAATGAGTTAGGAATATAAATATATACGATTTTGGATCTAACAACCCTGGTGCTACAAATACTTTAAGAGCATTGGGGAAAAGATGAGCTTTAGTTGTTGCTTTATTGGATGGTTTTAAAGTAGTTATTACAGCGTTTGTTGCATTTGGATTAAGTTGTATTCCGAGTGAATTGTTTTCACAAACAAGTTATTTTATACCATGTGTATTTGCAATAATTGGGCATTGTTGACCAATTTGATTTAAATTTAAAGGGGGAAAAGCTGTTAGTTGTTTTTGTGGGCTAATACTTGTTGTTTCTCCATCATTATTTTTGTGTTTTTTTATTATTTGATGAATAGTCGCTTTATCAACAGGTAAAGTTAGTTTGTCATCGATTATAGCTACTTTTTTTATTCTTATACTAATGTTTTTTCCCTGAATATATGGAACAAATAATTTTGTTTATCAATGAAATGGATATGAAGGTTTTAAAGAAACTTGAGCAAATGGATTATGAATGTTTTCGTTTAACAATTGATTGCACACACTAACATCTAACAAAGAATTTGCTGATGGTATTGTAACTGCTCAAATATGTATATTGATAGGAATAGTAATTTTAGCTATTAGACATATACCAAATATGAAAAGATTAAAAAATGGTACAGAACAAAGGATTTTTCCAATTAAACAAAAATCAGTTAAAGAAAACGGATTTATAAATAAAGCTTTGATAATAGTCGATTACCAGTATGACTTTGTTGATCCTAATGGTAAATTATATGTAAAACATGCTGAAACAAAAAAAGAATATATTTTAAAATTGATTAAAGAATTTAAAGATAATAGTAATTTAGTTATAGCAACAAAAGATAATCACCCAATTGATCATTATTCATTCAAGCAATGAGGTGAACATTGTTTAAATGGTACTAAAGGTTGTGATCTTTATATTGATGAGAATTTAATGGATAAGATAATAATTAAAGGGACTAAAAAAGATGCTGAAAGTTATAGTGCTTTTTATGATGAAAAAGGCAATTCAAACTTTCTAGATGAATTCTTAAAAAAAAATAATATAGAAGAATTAACCATTGTTGGTGTAGCTTTGGAAGTTTGTGTTAAAGCTACTTATGAGCACGCATTAGAGTTAGGATATAAGGCATTTTTAGATATTAATGGTTGTCAAGGATTTGAATAAAAAAAGGTTCATAACTTTTTTGTAGGGGGAGATTCAACTTAAGCAATTAACTTTATTTTGAATTTGATTAAATGAATAATTTGACGATCTTATCTTTTAATATATTTATACTTTTTATCAAAGGTTGGTCCAATAAGTGGTTTCAACTTTTGTTTTAAACTTTTAACATTAATTATATAACTTGAATACTTATCAAATTGTAAAACTTTGCCGGAATTTAATTCTACATCAATGATATATTTTTGTTTCAAATTTGTTGATGCTTCTGTTACTCTAATTAAACTTGTGCCAGAATAAACTTTAGTGATTATAAAAGGTCTTGCTTCTTTAAATGATAATGAATCATCAAAGTAGTCAGCAGGGCTTTCTGAAAAACCTAATCAAATTTCTTTTTCGTGTATCATCATTATTTCTTTCTTAATTAATATTCTTATAAAAAAAGAACCCGTGGGTTCCTTTTTTCCTGCATTTGCATGCGAGTCTTGATCTCAAAGTATTCTTTGATAAATTAATATTAACATATAAAAATGTTGTTGTGTTGTTTTTTTATCTAAATATTACAAAATTTATTTTTATTGATCCAACTATATTAAACCCTTCATTAAATTCATTAACAGCTTCACTACCTACATTAAAATAATTTAATAATTGTTTTTTATTAGCTTCTTTTAAATAATTTACAGCTGTAGTTGTGATAGAAACTTCATAATACCTGTCCACTTCTGTTATTGGTTTTCCGTTTAACATTGATGGTTTATCTAATTTTTCTGCTGTTTCATAGATATCTGAAGATTTAAATTCTAAAAGGTTGTCAAAATGTCCAAGACCCTCAGGAAATAAATTTTTATCAGGAAAAACACCATGAAATTTTTCAATTGAAGCAACCCCTGCTATTCCCTTATCTCATGGTCAATTTGGGTCTATGCATTCTTCAACAAATCATGTTTTAATTTTCTTATTTGTTCATCCCTTAAATCAAGCATCATTAGTTGTATCCCAGTAGCTAATATTTCAATCACCTGAAATTCTTGTTCAGAACCGGTGTTACTGGGAAATTTTTTATATATTCTTCAAAACTTATTACATATTCACCTTCTGGAACAATTGGATTATCAATTATAGCTTTAGTCAAAATAAAATTATCACTATCAATTGTTTTGCCTTCAACAACACTAATTTTTATTGTAAAATCTGTTTTATTATTTTCAAGTTCAAAAGCTTCAAGCTTTTTAATACCATCAACTTTAACTTTTATCAACTCTTGATTAACTTCATTTATATCAGTTTTATTTTTAATATGACTCACAACTTTCTCAACATCAGCTATTTTAATTTATCCTTTCTTTAGAATATTGTTTAGTTTAATTAACATAGATATAAATAAACATAAATATATATAGAAAAGCCCACTCAATATTGAATATTAAAATGCACACAAGAAGTATTTTGCATGTATACAAAATTAGAAGACACTATATCTATGTCAATTAACAAATAAAAAAAGTGGGATTGCCCACTTTTTCGGACCTCCCCAAATAAAACTTACTGCCTTTATTTTTTAGCTTGCTGCATTGAACGCATTGTTCTTTTTATATCAGCTTCACTGGGTTTTCTGCCCATACTCATATACATTGCTCTAATTTGTTTTTCTGTTACTGGTGGATTGTCTTTAATTTGTTTTCTTACCATAGCTCTTGTTATAAAAAAACCAATAATGATTCCAATAATTATAGCCCCGACAATAACTCCAATTAACATCCCTGCTAAAGCTCCACTTGAAAATGTTGATGCTAGAATCATATTTTATTTCTCTTTTCTAATTACTTTTATAATTGTATTAAAAATTTGTTCTTTTGTAAACCCATATTCTTTAATTACATCAATAGCTGGAGCACTAGCTCCAAACTTATCAATTCCAAAATTTAATCCATTATCTCCTGTATACTTATCTCACCCATAAGTAGTTCCCATTTCAATTGAAATTCTTAAAGTGTTTTTGTCAATTATTGAATCTTTATATGTTTGAGATTGTTGATCAAATAAATTAGTTGAAGGCATTGATACAACCTTTGTTTTAAAATTTTGTTCATCTAATAATTCACTAACACTAATTGCTAATTCAACTTCACTACCAGTAGCTATTAAAGTAATTTGTGCATCTTTTTCATCTTTAATTATGTAGGCACCTTTAGAAACTTCTTCAAATACATTATTGTGAGGTAGCTGTTTTAAATCTTGTCTTGTAAGGATCAAACTTGAAGGTGTTTTTTTTAACTTATTTAGCATGTATTCATAACTTGCTAAAGTTTCAGCATAATCACATGGTCTAAATAACATATGGTTTGGAATACTTCTAATCATTGCTAATTGTTCGACTGGTTGATGAGTAGGTCCATCTTCACCAACAGCAATTGAATCATGTGTAAAAATAAATAAAGTTTTATTTTCCATAATTGATGCTAATCTTATTGCTGGTTTCATATAATCAGCAAATACAAAAAATCCTGAAGCAAATGGAATTAAACCTCCATGTTTATAAATACCATTATTAATACCTCCCATAGCAAACTCTCTTACACCATACAAAATATTACGTCCACTACGATTATTAATATCAAATATACCATCAGCACCTTTAATTTTAGTCGAACCAACTAAATCAGCACTACCTCCAATTAAATTTGTTTGTGAGTTATTTATTTTATCAAAAATGTTTCCACTGCTTACTCTAGTTGCTTCATTTTTTAAAGGCATTTCATTTAACAGTGACATGAAATCAAAATTAATTTCGTTATTTAAGTGTTTATTAAATTTTAGTAACAATTCTTTGTCTAATAAACTTAATTTTTTAATTCATTCTTTTTCAATTATTTCATTTTTAATAATACAATTTTGCTCTCAATGTTTATAAACATCTTTTGGAATAACAAATTCTTCTTCGTTTCATCCAAAATAAGATTTTACATTTAAAATATCATTTCCAACTGGTGCACCATGAACTCCAGTTGTTCCTTGATTTGTAGCACCAATTCCAATAATCGTTTTAACTTCAATATATGATGGTTTATCACTTGATTGTGCTTTTAATATAGTTGATTCTATCAATTCTAAATCTTCACCATCTTCAATTTTAAAAGTATCTCACCCACATGATTTAAATCTTAAATGTAAATCTTCTGATTGAACTGCTTTGACTTCTGTGTCTAATTGAATGTCGTTTGAATCATGTATTAAAATTAACTTGTTTAATTTTTGTCTACCCGCAAATGAAATACTTTCATAAGAAACACCTTCTTGTAAATCTCCATCTCCGCATAGTACAAATGTATTATGGTTAATTAAATCATTATTTTTATTAAAAATACTTGCTAAATGCGCTTCAGCCACTGCAAAACCAACTCCCATCGCTATTCCTTGCCCTAATGGACCAGTTGTTACTTCAACACCTTGTGTTAAATGAGATTCAGGATGACCAGGAGTTTTTGAATTTAACTGTCTAAATTTTTTAAGATCATTAATACTCACATCATAACCAGCTAAATGTAAAGCAGAATATAATAAACCACTACCATGACCAGCTGATAAAATAAATCTATCACGATCAAATCAGTTGGGGTTTTTTGGGTTATGTTTCATAATTTTATTGAACAATGTATAAACTATAGGTGCTGCTCCCAAAACTATACCAGGATGACCTGAATTTGCTTTATTAATAGCTTCAACACCTAAAATTCTTAAAGCATTTAAATTATGGTTGTTTTTATTTATGTTCATTTCTTACCTCTTTAATTTTTTTTGGAGTTATATCT
Organism: Entomoplasma ellychniae; assembly: GCF_002930155.1. Lineage (NCBI taxonomy): Bacteria > Bacillati > Mycoplasmatota > Mollicutes > Entomoplasmatales > Entomoplasmataceae > Entomoplasma > Entomoplasma ellychniae. Next base: position 271,804 of record NZ_PHND01000001.1, on the reverse strand, counting down.
TCTCCTTTTTTATTTACAACTTTAGTATTTAATATTTGTTGTTCTAATCCTGCTCTAAAATTGCTTATATAAACCTTTTTTAAAGCTTCTCTAAAAATATTTTCTTCTTTTGTTAATTCTCTAGTCTTTTTTATTGCAACTAATTCATTAATATTGGCTATAATTTCACCCATTGACATGTTAATTGTATCTTTCATTTAAACCCCCTAATATAAGTATTTTAACCTATTAAATGATGGATCTTCTTAATATAACATCAACTTTATTGTTATCTGTTGGAATATTAACCACGATTTTAAATTCTTTAGTTACTTTAAAACTAATTCAACCTAGTCCTGAAATCACAATATCATATTCTTTATTAAATGTTTTTTTATCAAATAAAAATTCGTACTTACTAATATTTTTATTTTTAATATTTAAATCTAGTAAAAATTTATTTTTTTCATAATAGTTTAAACTATTTTTAAAGCTGGTTCTATGTGTTTTAATATCTTTATTTGTATAAACATGAAAACTATTTTCTATTTCCTTTTCTGATAAAAAGTCAAATCAACATAAAGCTTCATAAAATATTGAATTGTTACTATTTAATTGATACGTTATTTGCTTTAATTCTTTTGTAAAATACATATGTTTTTGTTGCTTATTAGTTGTTAAATTAGCTATAGAATTTTGCCTGCTTATTCCTGGTGTATCAATTAGTTTAGTCTGACTATCTAACTTAATATCTATAAATTCTAGTGTTGTATTAAAATAATTAGAAACTAAAACTTGAGGGATTAAATTATTAGCAGTCATTATAGCGTTAATGATTGATGATTTACCAACATTTGAAGAACCTATAAAATATTTAACTGTTTGTGTTTTTTTTACTTTATTTAAAAGTGAATTAACAAAATTCTTTTTAGTTGTGGTCATTAAAATAATGTCACATTTTTTTAAACTTGTTTTTGCAAAAAGTTCAGTTATATATTTTGCTATTTTACTTAATTTTACAGATTTGGGTAACAGATCAATTTTATTTATAATAATAATTACTTTAAATTTGCTCAATAATTCTTCTAATTCTATAATTCTTGAAGCATTTAAGTCATAAATGTCCAATATATAGTAAAACTCTGTTGTTTGTTTTTCTGATTTAATAACTTCTTTTAATTTTTCAATAAAGTCACTTGCTTTTATTTCTTGAGCAATAAGTTCGTTGTAGTTTTTAATTTTAAAGCATCTTAAACAATAAGGATTATCTATTTTAGCAGCATAACCTGGGTTATTTTGATCTTCTATTTGTTTAAAAATTCCACATCCTATGCAATTATTCATCTTTTTTCTCCACAATCTTTCAATATATGTAATTAATAAATTTTATCAACAATAAAATTTTTAAAACATCATTATAACAATGTTTTTTGACATCTTTTATAAATTTTGACAAATATGCATGTTGTTTTTCATCCAACTCTTTTAATGAATAAAACTTTAAGGCTTTTGTACATAAAAATGTTATATCTTCTTCTTCAAAATCAACATTAGTATGCAATTTTCTAGTGTAATTAAAAAATTTTTTCAAACTACGAAGAGCTATGGTTTGTTCCTTTTGACCGTTTTTTAAATTGTTTTCATTATAAAATTTATTACCTTCACTGTCAAAGTTAGTAAAACTTAAGGTTTGTTCTAATAAGTCATAAATATCAAAACTATTTAATTTATAAGTATTTGTTTCTTTATTCAAAATAAATAAATCACTTTTTCTATTATGAAATAATGATTTATGTGAATTAATTCAATTCTCTAATATTTTTTTGTCATTATCTTGTCCTGCAAAAATTACTGTTTTAATATTTTTATTAAAACACATGCTCATAAAACTTGCAAACATTGAATCATGTTGTTTTTTAAAATCATAATTAAGATCATTTGGTTTTCTTTTAATGGATAAATTGTTTATAGATTTAAAATTATTTCTAATTTCTATTTCTTTAAAAGATTTAGCGAATGAATAATTTATTAAATAAACTTGGTCTTTATTTTGTTCATCATATAAATGTGGTTCTGTTTTTTCTCAGTCATGACTTCTGTTAAAAAATTCTGTATCAACAATCAAAACAGGAAATTTAATTTCTGAAATATTTTTTTGAATACTGTTAGTATCAAAAAAAATACTTTGTTTATTATTTAAAATAACTTTTTGACCATCAATTTTTAAGTCCTTATATCTCATCACAAATCATTTCTATTAATATAATTTTACTATAATGTTAATTATTATTAATATAAGTTTTTGAAATAAAAAAAATAATAGACTTGTAGGGATACCAAAAAAGTAAGTATTAAATAAAAATTAACAATATTGATAAAAGCACAGTCATAAAATTGAGTTTTTATTATTTATTTAAAATATTTTTCGTAAATTTATTGTTCTATATCATGGAGACGATTTTCTTTCTAGTTGAACGGTGTGAAAAAGGTGAAATAATATATTGTTTTTCAAGAATAAAAATTAATATTTTATAAGAAATCTTAATATCGTGATCTTGAATTAATTTTTCTCAAAAATGTATATAACTAAAATCATATTAAATTTAATATCTTAGTTTTAAAATTTTGTTAACTACAACTTTAGGTGTTGGTTATTAGATTTTTTATTACAGTTTTTATGAATAAAACCTTTTATACCATTTTATTTATATCTTATTATTTTTTTATTGATCGTTCTTATTGTGCAATTAAGTATGATTGCTGCTTTTATTTTGTAATCTTGCCCTTCACTACTTGTTCAATAACTTCAAATGCATTCTTTTGATCTAGTCTAACTTTGTTCTCATTTCATCACCTCAAATATAATTTTGAGGCTTTAAGACATTTTTACTTTCTAATTCATTGAGACATTATCACTTACAATTCGACAATTCGACACAACTTAAGTAACCTTTTTCCTTTTGTGTTGGTTGATTTAAAAATATTATGTAATATTAATGTTATAAAGGTGATTAAAAGAAATCCTTGATGAGTTGAGCTTTCTAAAAAATTACTTCTATTTTACATAATTGAAATAATTTTTTAAAGATATTAGACGTCTTGAAAATTTACTGGTTTTTAATTATTAATATAAAACATTAGTAAATAATTAAATTAAATTAGTAATAATTATTTCTGTATTAGTCAAAATGAAAAAAAGATGAAGTACATTTTATCAAAAAACTTATTTGTATATAAAATAAAAGAAAATTATATGACAATTGAAAATTTTAACGACTTTAAAATTTTAAAAATGAATTATAATTTAATAATTTTGTTGAACTTAATTAAGTGCTCCTTTTCAATATGATGAGCAACCATAATAATAGTGAAATCTTTTTTATCTAATAAATAATTCATTATTAAACCTGAAGTTTTTTTATCTAATGCAGAGTTAACTTCATCCAAAAACATCCAAGGTTTTTTTGCAACCAAACCTCTCAAAATTGCAAAACGCTGTCTTTCTCCGCCACTCAAATTTTGCATGTTATCTAGAATAATTGTTTCAAGACCAAATTCTAATCTATCAATTAAATGATTTAATTGCAAAAAATTTAAATAATAATCAACTTCTTCCTTGTTGATTTCAGGATTTGCCAATGTAATATTGTTTCAAATTGTGTCCTTACTTAAAAAAATATCTTGATCAATGTAAACTGCTTGTTTACGAATGTCATAATTTTCACAACTCATATCATTTATGAATATTTCACTTTTTTCTTCAAATAATCTTGGATAAAATAATTGCTTTAGCAAAGTGGATTTACCAACTCCTGATTTTCCCAAAATTAAAACTTTATCACCGTTAATTATTTTTAAATTTATTTTATCCAAGATTGTTGTTTCATCATATTTAAATGTGAAATTTTTAAATATTATTGAATCTAATTTTTCATCAATGACTTTGGTTTTTGTGAAATTTTCTAATTCTTTGATACAAGGTTCATTAATCTCATTATTTGTTTTGCGTAAGTTTAAATATTTAATAAAATGATTTAGAATTATTCCAAATGATTGAATATATTGTGACGTTACTTGCGACAAAGTTACAACAATTGCAACTGTAAAAATATTTTTAAATAAAAAAAATGAAATTAAAGTTATTAAAATAATTTGAATTAAATAAATTGTTATTGTACTTAACATAACTTGCAATCCTTGAAAGTTTTTATTTATCTTGTTTTCTTTTTCATAATTATTTGATATTTTCATTAAATCAGACTTAAGTTTATTGGTTTTATTTAAGCTTCAATAATTTCAATATGATTTAACACTATCTTTGCTAAACTGCAAAAAATCATCGTTTGCTTGATTAGAAATTTCTATTTTTTTTTGGGATTTTTTAGTTGTTAAAAAAGGAACTAAAAACACTAAAATTGAGAAAAAAGTTGTTATTATAAAAATTAATCAATTGTAATAAATAACCATAACTATTGATAAAATTAAAAAACAAATTCCATTAAAAATTGAAAAAACACTTTCATAATAAAATATTTCTAATTGAGATATTTTGTTTGATGAATTATTTATAAATTTTCCAGTGTCTATATTACTATTAAATTGATCAGATAAAATTTTGTCATAATATTTTTTACGTAATTCTTGGTTAATTTCCTTAATTATTTTATTTTGAATCAACACTGACAAGTAATCAGAAACAATAGCGATGGTAGTTGTTAGCAAAGCAACAATTATATAAAAAATAAAGCTTTGCAAATCTTTAGAAATTGCAAACTCAATCACTTTACCAAAAAAGTAAGCAAAGAAAAGCGCCCCAATAGATCCAACAATTGTCAAAAATATATTAATTAAAAAAAGTCAAAAATGTTGTTTAATAATTATTTTCATAAACGTTTCTCCATTTCTTTTAAATTATAAATTAAAAATATCATTTAATGAATATTAGTTGTTTTTTATCATAAAAAACTTTCTAAATCCAATAAAAAATAAATTGTAGCTAAAATAAAAATATGATAAAGCTATTAAAGTCATCGATGAAAAATAATGAACAATTGATATTAAAATTGCTAGACAATTTATAGCAAAACAAAAAAAGGAAGTAAAAAAGAAAGTTTAGAGCTTTCTTTTTTACTTTCTTTTTGGTATTCATTTTAACTTGCTATTATTCTATTTCTTCTAAAAATTCTGTTAAATCTTCATCATCATCTAAAATTTCACTATATTTATTGTCCATTTTATTTAAAAAATCTAAAGCTTCCATTGTATTTGTTGATTTAGTTTTAAACTCTTGTGAATCTTGAAGTGTATTATTAATGTCTTCAGAATCAACTTCTAATAATGTTGAATACTTATCTTCTAGTTGATTTAAAAACTCTAATGCTCCAAGTGTTGAATTCTGATTTTCAGCAAATGTTTGTAGTGTTGAGTCTTCAAACATTGATTGATCAACTGTCTCTTCATCTTCAGAAGTTGTTTCAAATAATGTCTTTTCTTCAGCGTTCAAAATAAACTCTTCTAAAGGCAAATCATCATACTTTCTAATTGTTAAATATGTTTCTTCTTTATCAACCAATATTTGTGATGAAGAATCACTAATTATTGTATCTAAAGCATTTTGTTCAAGTTCTATTTCAGCATAATCTTCACTTTCAATTGATGCTTTTTTTATCTCTTTTTCTGTTAAACTTTCAGTTTCTGCTTGTAAAGAAAATTCAACTTTATCATTAGTAGTATTTTGATTATCAAAACTTTTTTCATTTGAATTATAAAGTATCTTTTCAATATTATTAGCCAAAGGTTCAGGAGTTTTTAAACTTGAATCAAAACCATCTTCTACCAGTTGTGATTTATCAATAATAATATCTGAAAATTCTTCTTCAAAACTTCTCAATTCTTCTAGATTAGTTTTAGAAGTGTAATCATCAACAATTATAAAATCTTCATTTGATTCTTCTTGATTTTCTTCTTCAATCATAATTGTATTACCATCAATTAAATCTTGATTATATGAAATTTCTGGTTCAATTGTTGAGTCTTTTGAAATAACATCTTCAAACATAAAATAATCAGATGTTGATATGTCTTCATCTTTAACATCATCTTCGTTTAGTCTAAATAATTCGCTGTTATTGTTATCAAGTCTTAAATTAATTTCATTTAATATCTCATCAACTGATTTATTAGAACTAAATTGTTTAAATTCTTCTTCCTCTTCTTCCTCTTCTAAGTCAATAATTGGAAGAGCTCTAAATGTTTTTCCGAATGTAGAAGTTTCCTGATCATTTTTTTCAAGTTCATCTAACAAATCTAAAGTTAATATATCAGTTGATTGAGTTTCTACTTTTGATAAATCTTCTAATTGATCTTCAATTAATTCTTCTGACTCTTTCATTAAATTATTTAAAAGCATTTCATCTAAAGAAGCATTATCTTGAACTGCATTTTCATTTTCTGCAATTTGAATAATATCTTCAAGTTTTGTATCTTCAATTTTATCTTCAGTTAAAATTGTGTTTAATTCATCATCAAAAATAATTGTTTGATTTAATTCTTCATTAGTTCCCTCATCCAACACCAATGATTCTTCAATTAAAGTAGCAATAAAAGTTTCCCCATTAGATAATATAACTTCTTCAAAAGCCATTTGAATATCTTCTTGATCACTAATCTGGTCTTTTCATAATTCTTTTGATATTGATTCTAATCTTTTATTATTTTCACGCTTTTGTTTTAAAAGTTTTTCTTGTTCTTCAAAATCTTGAACGATTCTTTGCATTCTTGATTTATTACTTTGTGATGGTAATGAATCTTTAGAGTTTTGTTCTTCTAATCATTCAACACGATTTATATATTTATCTCAAGCATTTTTAGTATCTTTTTGATTATCATCTAATCACAATAAATACTTTATATACTTTTTAATGTGTTCTTGAATATCATGAGGATACACTTTTATTTCATGATTAATTAAAATTAAAACAGCATCATTTGAAACTTTTTGAATTAAAACATAGTTATTTATTTTTTTAATTAAATCTAAAGAAACTTTTCTCATAAAAACCTTTCAAATTACATTCTTATTTAAATTATAACTTTATTTATTAAATCTTGTTTAGTTTATTGTTGATTAATTCTAATTGAATTTTGTATTGCTCATACTTAGCTTTTTCTTCAACTATTTTATCTGGATTAGCTTTAGCAATAAAGTTAATGTTATTTAACATTTTTTCAGATCTTAAAAGCTCTTGTTCAAGACTCTGTTTTTGAATTATCATTTCTTTTAGCATTTTTTCATTATCAATAAATTCATCATTATTTATTTCAATTGTAAAGTCTTGAATAGGAATAATTGTTTTTTTATTATCATCATTTATATCTAAAATAATTTTGGAATTAACAAATGATAATAAAAATTCATTTATTTGATTTAAATTTTTGTTAATAATTTTATTTTTATCAAAAGTTAAGTTATTAATTTGAAAGACTAAGTGAGTTTTGTTATTTAAATTATTAATTGCTTTAAATTCTCTAATTGAACCAATTAAATCTACAACAATATTAAGATAATCAGTTTCATAACAGTGATTTATTTTTAATCAGCTTTCTTCTAAAATAGAGTCTTTCATATTTAAATTTTGATATATATGTTCAGTCACAAATGGAATAAATGGATGTAGCATAACTAAAATATTTTTTAAAACATAAACAAGCGTTTGCTTAGATGCTGCTTTTTTAATTGAATCATTTAAATTCACTTTTGACAATTCTATATATCAACTACAATATGTATTTCAAACAAAATCATAAAGTATTTTACCAACAAGAGCAAATTCATATTTATCCATTAATTCACTAACTGATTTTTCAACAATGCTCAATTGTGTAAGAATTCATTTATCAGCATCACTTAGTTTTAATTGATTGTAAAAATTTTTGTTTAAAACAAATGAATCATCAATGTTGATCATTACATATCTGGAAGCATTTCAAAGTTTGTTAATAAAGTTTCAAGCCGAGGTAATTTTTATTTCACTGAATTTGAAATCTAAACCTGGAGTCGAACCATTTAGTAAAAAAAACCTTAAAGCGTCAGCTCCTTTTTCTTCAATAATTTGCATAGGATCAACACCATTCCCAGCAGACTTGCTCATTTTAGCACCATCTTCAGCTCTAACCAAACCATGAATCAAAACATCTTTAAATGGTATTTTATTTGTATATTCTTTAGTTTGAAATATCATCCTTGCAACTCAAAAAAATATAATATCAAATCCAGTTACCATAACACTAATTGGAAAGTATTTTTTAAAGTAAACTGATTGTTCATTTTCGCTGCGCATAGTTGTTACAAAAGGTCATAAACCAGATGAAAATCATGTATCTAAAACGTCTTGATCTTGCACTCAATTTTCAATATCAATTGGAGGTTTTGTTCCTACATAAATTTTTGATTTGTCATCAATATGGTATCAAGCAGGAATTTGATGTCCCCATCATAACTGTCTTGAAATTGTTCAATCATGAACATTCTCCATTCATTTAATCAATACATCATTAAATCTTTTTGGATAAAAAACAATTTCTGGATCATTTTGTTGCATTTCAAGAATCATTTGTTGAAATGGTTTCATATCCACAAATCATTGATCAGACAAGTAAGGTTCTATGATTGCATTACTTCTCTCACTATATCCAACTTGGTGAACTATTTTTTCAGACTTTATAAAAGTATTATCTTTTTTAGTTTGTTTAATAATTTTTTTTCTAGCAGTAAATCTATCTAATCCAGCATAAAGTTCTCCACCCATTTGATTAATCGTTGCATCTTCATTCATACAAATAGGTTTTGCTAAATTATGTCTTTCGCCAATCTCAAAGTCATTTAAGTCATGAGCTGGTGTACATTTCATAACACCAGTTCCAAATTCTATTTCAACATATTCATCAGCAATAATTGGAATAATTTCTTTATTAACTGGATTTATAACATTCTTCCCAATAAACTTAGCATATCTTTGATCACTTGGGTTAACTACAATACATTGGTCGGCAAACATAGTTTCAGGTCTGGTTGTAGCAACTGATAAAAAATTATCTTTTGATTCTAAGAAATATTTAAAATAAAACATTTCTCCTTCAACTTCTTTGTAAATAACTTCAATATTAGAAACAGCTGTTTTTTGAATTGGATCTCAGTTTACAATTCTTTTACCCTTATAAATTAATTTTTTATTGTAAAATTCTACAAAAATTTCTTGGACTTTTGCGTTAACATCAGCGTCAAGTGTAAACTTTTCTAAATCATAGTCAAAACCAAGCCCCATTTTAGATCATTGATTTCTTATTGTTAATGCATACTCTTCTTTTCAATCTCAAACATGTTTTAAAAACTCTTCTTTTGAAATATCAAAGCGACTAATTCCTAGTTCTTTTAATTTTGCTTCAACTTTTACTTGAGTACTTATTCCAGCATGATCCATCCCTGGGATAAAAACAGTGTCAAAACCTTTAAATTTTTTGTATCGAATTAATGCATCTTGAATACTAACTCCAAATGCGTGACCAATATGTAATTTACCAGTAACATTTGGTGGTGGCAATATAATTGAAAATGGTTTTTTATTTGAATTAGGATTAGCTTTAAAATATTTTTTATCCATTCATAATTGATACTTATTTTTTTCTACTTCTGCATTGTTATATTTACTCGCTAGCTCTTTTTTTGCCATTATTTCTCCTATTTTACTTATGATAAAGTTTTTAATTATATATATTATATATTATCTAGGATATAAAATTAAACCATTTTAAGATTTGATTTTTTATTCTTTTTTAAATTAGTATAAACTTTAAAGTAAAAATAATTATGACCATTGTTGTTTAAAAAAATTGTTGATGATAAAGCTAGCTATTAATTAAACTTTTTAAATGCAATAATCAAAAACTTTTTATCATTTTGTAATATTAGATTAAAACGTCAATTAAATGACTATGAACCAATTAAAAAATTTTGTAAAATCATTTTAGCTCTATAAAACATCATAACTAAGTTTAGCTTTAATCTCTTTTTTTTGATTACAAAAAAAACTAACAAATGTTAGTTTTAAAATTAATTTTTATTTTTTCTAAAAATTTTTCTAGATTTTTTTGATTCTTTTTTAGAAATTTTGTCTTTGATACTTTCAAGTTTTTTTGCAGATATTAATTCTGTTTCATTTTCGAATAAGCCCTCTTCTTTTGCAACAAGTGTTGCTGCAAAAACACCACCAGTAACATTTGTAGCTGTTCTACCCATATCAAATAATCCATCAATAGCTCCAAATATTGCATAGACTGGTGCAAAATATGGCCCAAATCCAATTCCGTTTAGCACAGCAAAAGTAACAACTGTAGCTGTTCCAGGAACTCCAGCAATCCCAATGCTTGCAACAACTGTTGTAAATAAACCCATTATAAAGTAAGCGAATATATTCATTTGACTAACTGAATCAGATCCTGTATGTAAAACTGACATAATTAAACCAGCTTGAACCCCAGCACAAGCAACTAATCCTAATGAAGTTGAAAGTGGGGCTACTATGCTGACTACTTTATCACTGACTTTCATTTCACTATTCAAAGTCTGCATTGTAATTGGTAAAGTTGCATTTGATGATTGAGTTGAAAAACCTTGTATTAAAGGTCTTCATGCATACTTTCACCATGCTTTTATATTGATACCTGAAACAAATAAGATTAATGTCATAAAACCAAGCATCACAAATAAACCAATGTACCCAACAGCTAAAATTAATCCTATTGATCCAAGAGCACCAATTGCTCTTGTTGTAATTGAAGTTGCCAGCATGGCCATAACTGCTAATGGCATTATTTTCATAAACATCATTAAGACTGACATTATAATGTCTCATGCTCTATTCATGAAATTCATTAAATTGTTCATTGATTCAGGATGTTTTTTTCTAACAAATTTTGTTGCTGTGCCAAATAAAACTGCTAAGACAATTATTGGAAGAACAGCAGCAGCAGAAAACGCTACTACAAAATTTGAAGGGACATAACCTCAAATAATTGATGGTAAAGATTTAGAATCAGTTGTTCCTGATCCACCCTGTAATTGATTGTCAAAATTTAAACCATTTCCTATTTTCAAAAAATATCCCAATCAAAAAGTTATTGTAAATGCAATTGCAACATTTATTAATAATATTGCTACTGCTTTTCCAGATATTCTTCCCAACCCTTTTGTTCCAGGTGTAGCTACAACTTTAAATATAGCAATAAAAACAACAGGCACAGTAATTAATAATATACCATTTATAAAAACTTGCTTTAATAAAGAAGCTCATACATTGAACTCTATAACTCAGTGTACCCCTTGTTTAATTGACTGATCTGATACTATAGCATTAACAAACGCTTCAGTACCATTATTATCAGAAAATATTGTTCCTTTAATTAACTCAGCTGCATTTTCTAAATCAACAATAGAAGAAATTGAAACAAAACCTTCTCCATTAGAAACATAATATTTAGAAATATCTATTCAATTTCCATCAATCATTGCTCATGCTGAATTACCACTGTGTGAGAATCATGATCCACCAGGAAAACCTATTATTATTTGTATTGTTATTCCAACAATGAATCCTATAAGCATTCCTATTAAAATTCTGTAAACAAATTTTATTTTAATTTTTTTTAGTCCATATCAAAATCCGCTCATTAACCCAAAAAAGATTAATATAGCTAATAATGATTGTCATGTGCTGATACTTAAAAACTTTTCTAAAAAAGTTTCTCTAAAACTACTTAATAACATATTTATTACCTTTCTTTACACTAACTTACTTAAAGCTATATGTATTATATCTGTTGTTCTTGAAAACGGTGGAGAATATGGTAAATCTATTTGTTCTAAAGAATGATCAACTTTAACTCTTGATCAAATTAAACTAACTAATCCATATATTCTCAAAACAGATTTATTTTTACCTGCTAGTTGAACATTTATAATTTCATTTGTATTATTATCAACTATTATTTTTAGTCATAAATCTTCTTGATCACTAACATAATTAGTATGATCTTTATCTTTGATTAAAATTTCTCTTGTTTTAATTTTTTGGTTTTCCATAAAAGTTCTGTTTTCTCCACTTCGAGCTAACTCAAGATCAAAAAATCTAATTATAGTTGTACCTAATCCGCCCATAAACTGATTTGACATTGATTGATTTATATTATCAGCTATTATTTTTGCTTGTTTGTGTGCTATTGTAGCTAAGTAAAAAGTTTTTGTGTTTTTATACAAGAAACTTAGACTACTGCAACAATCACCACCAGCAAAAACATCTGCTATATTAGTTTCACAATATTGATTAATTTTAATAGCACCATTTAATTCCATTTCTAAATTTGTTTTTTTAAACAATTGCGTATTTGGTAAAACACCAATACTTAAAATAACACTGTCACATTGAATAGTTTCACCATTTCGTGTCTTAGCATGAGTTACATTGTTTTTATTATCAACTAAAAATTCAATAACTTCATCATTTTTTATAAGAGTAATATTTTTATCGTGAATTTTATTTTCAACTAAATCACTAAACTCCTCATCAAAAATATTTTTAAGAATTTTATCCGCTTTTTCTATAATGGTTATTTTTGAATGTTTACTATTATAAATATTTTCAACCATCTCTAAACCTATTAATCCAGAACCTATAATTAAAACTTTGCTTTCTTTTGTTATTTTATTTTTAATTATTATTCCATCTTCTTTTGAGTTAACAGTGAATATGTTATTTGCATTAACATTTTTAATGGATGGTATTATAGGTTTGGACCCAACAGCTATAACTAATTTATCATACTTTAAAGATTCATTATTAAAAAATACTTCTTTGCTTTCAAAATTAACATTATCTACTTTAGTATTTTTTATAACCTTAACTCCGGTTTCTTCAAATTTTTCAACTGTTCTAGCAATTAAGGTTTCAGGGTTAGAAAAATTATCACCCACAAAATAAGGTATTCCACAAGCTCCCAGTGATACATATTCTTTGTCTTGAATAACAATAATTTCATTTTTTGGGTCTAATCTTTTAAGTTTTGCAGCAACTCCCATCCCTGTGGCAGATCCTCCAATTATTATGGTTTTCATAAGACTCCTTTTTTCACGAATATTAACTTATTATAATATTAATACTTTAACCTTACTTTAATGCAAGTAAAATGTAAAAAATATAAAAAACAACAAATTAAATTTGTTGTTTAAAAAATTTATTTTTTCTCTTTGTTATGAAATTCTTTTGTGTCTATTTCAACTAACTCTGCTACAAGTTTTTGATTTTTATCTCAATTAGCAATTGATAAGTGGTATGAATAAAAAACTACAATGTCAATTAATAAAATACTTATAAATGGTAAAAATGCAATTCCTAAAGCTGAAAATAAAACTCAAACACTATTTGCATTTCATCCTTCACTAGTTCCAAATCCCATTAACTTGAAAACTTTGTCATTAATTAAAGGAATAAACATTACAGCTAAAGATAATACTAAAGCTATTAAAGAAGCATTTATTAAAGGTTTTGAAATTAATAAACTTACTTTTTTATCTGCTTTTCAATTTGACAATTTTATTAAATGAGCAAATAGTAATGGTGAAATCACCATAGTAATAAACATACTTGTTCTACCCGTTATTATATAATCGTCTAATTGTTGAAGTGAATTAATGAGTTTAATTTGTTGTCATCATGATTGCTCTGCTGATAATTCAGTTATTTTTTTTGCTCAATAAACAGTGTCTGTTGCCATCATTCCTATAAAGAAAGATAAAACTGTGAAAACAGCAGATACAACCCCTATTTTTAAAATAGAGAATGCTAAACCTTTTAACAAACCATTTTTACCAACTACTGGTTTTTGCTTCATTAAAGTATTGTCTAATGGACCCATACCAATTGCAATTGCTAAACATGATTCTACAATTAAATTAATAAATAAAATATTTGTGGCTTCTAGAGGAGAAACTTTAATTATTAATGAAATTATTAATATCGATAACACGTTAGCTAAATTAAATCCCATTAATAACGTTATTGATCTTTTTATTTTTTGATAAACATTTCTTCCTTCGTTTACACCAAACATAATTGTTGCAAAATTATCATCAGTCAATATTACATCACTTGCTTGTTTGGCAACATCAGTACCTGTAATACCCATAGCAACCCCAATTTCAGCTTTTGATAATGAAGGCGCATCATTAACTCCATCTCCAGTCATAGAGACTATAAAACCTTTATTTTGTAAACAAGATACAATTCTTACTTTATGTTCTGGATTAACTCTTGCAAATACTCTAACATTGACAATTTTATCAGTTAATTCTTCATCACTCATTTTTTCCAATTCATCAGAACTAATAACTTGTGATTTTTCGAATGCCAAACCTAAGTCTCTAGCAATTGCAAGTGCAGTAATAGCATGATCACCTGTAATCATGCAAACATCTATTCCAGCTGACTTAGCTTGTTCAATAGCTCAAACAGCTTCTTTTCTAACTGGATCAATCATAGCAACAGCGCCAATAAAAACTAAATCTTCTTCTTTGGCTAAATCATTATTAGTTTCTTTGTAAGCAAAAGCTAAAACTCTAAGAGCATCACTTGATAAATTCATACTTGATTTTAATATTTCGTTTTTGTGTGATTCAGATATAGGTACAATTTTATCTTCAATAATAATTTTTTTACATACTTTCAATAATTGATCAATAGCACCTTTAGTAAAAATTATTTTTTTATCATCTACTTGGTTTAAAGTACTCATTAATTTTCTTTCACTATTAAAAGGTAACTCATGAATTCTTTGATACATTTTTCTATATTTTTGTTCATCAATATTCATTAATTCAGCATAGTCAACTAAAGCTAACTCAGTTGGGTCACCAATTCTTTCTTCACCTTCAGTAACTCCATCATTTGGTAATACAAGTGCTTTTAATAATAAATCTTTTTGCAATTTATTATTTTCTGCAATATACTCTTCAGCATTGACTATTTTATTATTGTAAATAACTTTTTGAACTGTCATTTTATTTTGGGTTAATGTTCCTGTTTTATCAGTACATATAACATTAACCGAACCTAAAGTTTCAACACTAGATAATTTTTTAACAATAACATTATTCTTAGCCATTCTTTTTGTTGAAAAAGATAATGTAATAGAAACAACAGCTGCTAATGATTCAGGAATAACTCCAATTGCTAAAGTAATAGCAACCATTAAATAGCTAATTCATGCTCCATTCTCACTTTTACCAGTTACAAATAAAGAAACAAATACTATAATTCCAATAATCCCAGCAATACATGAAATTCAATAACTAAATTTTGTAAGTTTTTTTTCTAAAGGTGTTTGTTCTTGATCATTATCATTAATAGCTTTAGAAATTTTTCCAATTTCACTTTCTTTTGCTGTTTTAATTACAACCCCGATTGCTCTACCAGCTGTTGTAAAAGTAGACATAAAAGCAATATTTTTCATGTCAGCTAACATGTTAGTTTCTTTAATTGGATTATGAGTTTTTTCCACGGGAACTGATTCACCAGTTAAAATAGATTCATCAATCATAAAATCAACTGATTCAATGATTCTTAACTCAGCTGGCACATATTTACCAGCTTCTAAAATAACAATATCGCCAACAACTAAGTCACTAGCAGCAATTTCTTTTTGATTACCATTTCTTAAAACTACTGCTCTTGGTTTAGAAAGTGACTTTAAAGCATCAACGCTTTTTCTTGCTTTAACCGTTTGAACAGTTTCTAAAATAGCATCAGCTATAACAATTAACATAATAACTATAAAATCAACAAAATCATGTAATGAAACTTTTCAATTATTAACAGCAGCAGGCGCAATTATAGAAACAATAGCAGCTAACATTAAAATAACTTGAAGTGGTTCTATAAAAGAATGTAATAAAATTACTCATCAAGGAGTTATTTTTTTAATTTCTAATTCATTTTTCCCATCTTTTTGCAGTCTGGATTGCGCTTCTTGTTCTGTTAATCCATTTTTAAAATCACTTTTAAAATGGACTTCAACTTCTTTTATTTTATAACTCTCTATTTTTTTCATTTTAATCTTCCTTTATTAATCTTATTAAAAGTTCAAAACTTTCTTCTAACCCAATTTTGTGTTCATTTGAAACTTTTATGAATGCATGTTTTGGATTAAAATTTAAAGTTTCTTTTATTAATTTTTCATTTCTAACAATTTCATTTCTTTTTAACTTATCCAATTTAGTTCCTATTATTAAAACTCTTTTATTAGATGATTTTAAAAATTCATACATTTCTTGATCATCTTTAGTTGGTTTATGACGTAAGTCAACTAACATGACAATTGCTTTCAAATTTTCTCTTTTATCAAAATACTCTTCCATCATTTCAGCAAATCTCATTTTTGCATCTTTTGCTATTTTTGCATACCCATAACCTGGTGCATCAACCAATCTAAAAAGACTATTGTTTATATCAAAAAAATTTAACAGTCTAGTTTTACCTGGGGTGTTTGCTACTTTTGCTAATTTTTTATTATTTGCTAATGAATTTATAAAACTTGATTTACCCACATTACTTCTACCTACAAAAAGTATCTCGGGAATTTCATCTTCAATTCATCCGCTTTTATCAGCTGCTGATTTAATAAAAACACTTTGTTTAAACATTAAGCTCCTTTTAAATAAAATGATTATTAATTTTATTTTCTATAATAAGATCTTTTAGTTCTCAATTATATTTAATAGTTATTATTGTACCTTTTTTTTCTGTATTTATATAGTGAATTATAATGTTTTTTCTTTTTTCATCATTTGTGATACTATGTATATTTTCAAACTTTATAGCTTGATCATCCACAATAATTTCATCATTTACAATAATAAAATAAATAGATTTTGATCAAAGCCTTCAAATAAAATAAGTTATTATTAAACAAATAAAATAAACTGATGTAATAATTGAATTAATAAAAAACATTATTTTAAATTCAATTAAAAACATTAATCCTGCGCTTAATAAAACAAAAACAAAAACAATAGTAGAAATAACAACACTTATCAAACAAAACAAAAAAGCTTTTTTGTTAAAAAAATGAATAGCTTTTTGCTTTTCAAATTTATGCAATGTTCTTTGTTTATTAAATTGAATTAAAACACTATATAGTATAACCCCACTAATACCTATAACTGAAACTAATAATGCAATTAAATTATATATATCTTTTTTGTCCATTGCTACCACCTAACATTTTGTTTATCATTATTCCTATTCTTAATTCTTCAACTATAAATATAAGTTTTTCTTCTTGTGTTTCAATTAATAGTGTTTTAAAGAGTTCACCAATATGTTGCAATGTATAAAAACTACAAATCAAAACTTTATCTAAAGAAATTATTTTATAATCATCTTTTATTTTAATAACTAATCTTTTATTACTTAAAAAAACGCTGCATTCATCAAAAAAGATTTTTTTAGGTTTATTAAATAATTTATAACTGCTTTTCATAACATTAAAAATATTATTATCAATATCCTTTTGACTTTTTTTTATTTCTTTTTTTGATTTTTGTAATATTTCAACTTTCATTTTCTGAACTAATAAAATGTCTTCACCTATTTTCGTTTCAAAAATACCCTTAACAGGCGTTAGATTATTTTTTAGAACAAAATCATTAAAAGTCTTTATCACTTCATTATGAAACTTTTTATTAAAATTCATAAATGGTTTATGCTTTACATGATACATAAAAGCTAATAATCCAGATATTAAAAGAACTATAAGGTATAAAGATATAACAAAAATCACCATTAAATGTTTGTTTGACATATTAATTTTCTTCTAATTCAAATTCACTTCATAAATCAATTAAAGAAATTAACACATCTGCTTTAACCAAACTTATTAATAATTCTTCTGATTTTAAATCATCATATTTAAAAATAATTTTTAAAATACCAATCAAAAGTTTGCTTGCTTCTCTTAAGTCATTAAGATTTGTTTCTTCTTGAGCTATTTTTAAAATCTTTAAAATTTCATTATCTTGTTTTGGTTGTTGTTCAAAAATAATTAAAGCTTTTGCATATAATTCATTTATCTTAGCAATGATAATAGTTTTATAGTTTTCAAATATTTCATAATCATCATTTACAACTTTACTTTCAATAAGTTTTTGAACTTCTTCAATATGATTAAACAAAAATTCATTTTCATGCAAAAATTCAGAAGTTAGGGTTGCTGAATACAATGAAATTAAAGTTTCGTACTTATCTTCAATTTCAAGTTTTGATATAGTTTTTTTAATTTCAGGTGCTTGTTTTTTTAATTCATCAAATAAATTATGTAGTTCAGACAATTGTTCAACTTCATTGAATTTATCTATTAAATTTATAAAGTCTTTATTAATAGAACTACTTTTTTCTAATTCGTATTCAATTTCTTCTAAGTTTGAAATTATTATTGACAAACTTGGCTCTAAAAAATCTATTTCAACTTCTTTATTCATGATGTACCTCTTTATATTTAAATTATATATAATTATACCAAACAAAACTTTTAAATATTTTAAAGGAGTATTATGATTCAATATTATAAACTGCAAATAACTGATAAAAATGTTTTAGATAATCTTGATAAAGTAACACCATGATGAACTAGAAAAGTTGATAATAAATTAAAAAAGTCAAGAAATATGATTCTTAAATTTGGGTTAAATCCAAATGACTTTATAAAATTTTCAAAATCTTCTGAAACTAATTATGAAGGTTTGATAGCTGGTGTTAATAATTATTTAAACTTTTATATTCCAAAAATAAAAATAATTGTAAGTAATAGAGCTGCTTTCAAAAAGTTTGATAACTCTATTATTAATTACATGAATTTGAATGGATATGTAAGTGCAATTCAAACAATAGCTGAGTTCTACTATTCCAATAAAGATGACGAATTTAACCAAATAACTAAAATAAATGCTGTTAAGTTTGCAAATAATAAAAATTTTGAAAAATGAAAACGTTATCAAAAAGAAGTTATATCAAATTTTGGCGGAAATGATCAAATTAAAAATAATCTTAAAAAGATTTTTAGTGAAGTTATTGAGTTCAAAAAAGATTTATTTGATCCAAGAGTTATTATTGGTGTTATTGTTAAATATTCTTCAAGGCTATTTAAAGCTAACGAAATTACAGAACAACAATTTTTAAACTTAATGTATTTTTCTTATTTACAATTAAGCTACATTGAAGGTTTTATTGATATTTACATTGTATTTTTAAACAACTTAAAATAATCAAAATTAAATTGATTTATTATTATTTAAAAATCAAAGGGGGAAATTAAAATGTTTCAAAGAAATTTTTCAAAATTTTTATTTATTATTTATAGCGTGTATCGACAGTTATTTCTTTACAATTATTTGGATGAATAGGTTTGTATTTAATTAGTCACATCAATGGCAGTTCAGATGCAAGTGCTTTAATGAAAGAAATTTTTCTTCATTCATTTGTAGGTTGAGTGATTTTATATTTCTTAACAGAATTTATTTTTTGTTCTATTACATCTTATTTAATAATTGCACAGTTTTGAAGAAGGAAAATATAATAAAAATGTAATATGATTTTTTATACCATCTATTTTAGCAATGATTTATGCCATTCCATTGTTCTTTTTATTCTTTTCATATTTAAAAGTTTTTAAATTAAAAAAGAAAAGCTTAATAACTGAATAAATAATAACAAAACAAAAAGTTTTCCTAAATATTGGAAAACTTTTTTAATTTAATTACTTGAATTTACGGTTTTGTTTTTGCTTGTAGATTCTTTTTTCTTTTTTATTCATGTGGTATTCACGTTTTCTAGCTTCAGCTTTTTGAGCAGATGCTACTTTTTGAAAACGCTTAAGTGCTTTTTCAATTGATTCACCTTCATGTACTTTAATACTTGCCATTTAATTATTCACCCGCTTTTCAATAGATTATTAAAATTATATCTTAAATTTAAAAAAAATTTCAAGATATAAAAGTTATTTTTAATTTTATTATATAAATCAAAGTAACTTTTTGTTTTGTTTTTTTCTAACTAATAAAATTGGAATTGTAATTACAAACCCAATTATTAAAAGAATAGTAAAAAAGAAAATCATACAAAACTTATTGGCTTCTTTTCTTAACAATAATTGTTGTTCAATAGTTACTATTTCATAACCATAATAAGCATCAATATTACCTTTTCTTTTGTAATTAAATATTAGAGCTAAAATGTGAAAAACTATTGTAACTCCCAAGATCACTAAACATATTATCACAGTTGTATTAATGTTTGGTGACTTGATGGCTTGATTAATTCCAAATAAAACACCAGCAATGATACTTGAATATAAATATATTGTTATACATATTCAATTTAAGTAAATGTAATTTTTAATTATTTTTTTATATGTATTTAATAAAAACAAAGGAATTCTTTCTCTTCCCATGATCAATTCAGCTCTATATCTTTTGATATCAGAAGTTAAATGACTCAAGCGAATAAGATTAACAATAATTACAATAATTGGTAGCGCTATACCTGTAATAGTTATACCCGGGTGTGGCATTGAACTTTTATTAATACCTAAAGCAACATCTTTTGTTGCAAAATATAGCGCTAAAAAGAAAGTTGATAAAAATAAAACTATTATGCTTAATAAAATAGAAATAGTTAACTTATATTTTTCCATTCTAATTTCTTTTGCAATACTTGAATGAATTTCAACACTATCAAGTTCCTCTTTAGAAAAATCTGGTACAACATTTACATAACGTTCATTTTGATTTTTATTCAAATTAATGTTTTGATCTACAGAATCTTTAAATTGATTTCCAACTTCTAATGGATTAGATTCTTTATTATCTATGTTCATAAGTTCTTTATCCATTGTCTACCTCTTTTTCTTCCATATTTTTAATTCTATATTTTTTTACAATAGAATTGATTTCTTCATCAATTTTATTTATTTCTAAATCTTTTCTACTGCTATCATTAATTCCTTTTTTCTTTTTGAAGATTAAGTTTAAAATAAATATTACTAAAGATAAAACCAACAAACTCATAAAGATAATAAATATTGTTAAAAAAGAAATATTTGTTCCAAATATTGTAATAGGTTTAAAGAAATTATTCATGTTACCTCCTTATCATAATTATTTTTTTTGTATTAATTTTAAATAAAGCTCATCGAGTTGTTGTTGTGAAACATTGCCTGGGGCATGGTTCATTAAATCATGTGCTTTTGAATTTTTTGGAAAAGCAATTACATCCCTAATTGAGTCAGCATGAGCTAAAATCATAGTTAATCTATCAATTCCAAGTCCAAAACCTGCATGAATTGGAGCCCCATATTTATAAGCATTTATAAATCAACCAAAATTATTGTCGATTGTTTTCTGATCTAGTCCAACAGCTTCAAACATTCTAGTTTGAACTTCAGAATTTGTAATTCGAACAGAACCACTGCCTAATTCAAATCCATTTAAAACTAAATCATAAGAATCAGCAATTGCATTTTGCTTATCGCTTTCGAAGTTTTCAATAGATGAACTGTGTGGCATTGTAAACGGATTATGAGCTGCTACAAATTTTTGTTCTTCTTCACTTCATTCAAATAAAGGGAAGTCGATAACTCACAAAAATTTATAATCATTTTTGTTAGTTAATCCTAATATTTCTGCTGCTTTATTTCTAACCACACCTAGCATTTCAGATACTTTTTGATATTTACCAAAATTCAACAAAATAGTTGCTTGATCTTTTATTTCAAATACCTTAATTAATTCTTCTTTTTCTTGATCACTTAAACTTGAAGCTAATGACCCAGATCAATTACCATTATCATGCTTAATAAAAGCAAGTGATTTAAATCCTTTTTGGTTAGCTGCTTCATTTAGTATTTCTAAATCTTTTTTAGACAATAAACTTTCAACCATAATTCCTCTAATAGAGTCAATAGATTTTATATTGGAAAAAAAATGAATATTGGTTGATTTGAATATCTCAGTTAAAGTTTTAAGATGCAAATTAAATCTTAAATCAGGCTTATCAACCCCATATACATCAATAGCTTCTTTGTAAGTCATTTTTAAAAACGCTTCATTGATATCAACATTAACTGTATTTTTAATAACTTTTTTAACAACCTTTTCAATAATTTCTTGAACTTGCGATGCACTTGAAAACGACATTTCCATATCTAATTGAGAAAATTCGGGTTGTCTATCAATTCTTAAATCTTCATCTCTAAAACATCTAGCAATTTGATAATATTTATCAAAACCACTAATCATCAATAGTTGTTTGTATAGCTGAGGTGATTGGGGTAGAGCATAAAAATTATTTGGATTAAGTCTTGAAGGAACTAAAAAATCTCTTGCACCCTCTGGAGTAGATTTACCAAATATAGGTGTCTCAACTTCTATAAAACCAAGATTGTCAAATTCATTTCTAATAGTCTTATTTACAGTAGATCTTAAAATTATATTTTTTTGAATAACAGGTCTTCTTAAATCTAAATATCTGTAAGACATTCTTGTATCTTCATTAACTTGAACTTCATCTTCAATAAGAAATGGTGTAATTTCACTCTTATTTATAATTTCTAAATCTTTTAATTCTATTTCAATTTCACCAGTGCTTAAGTTTAAATTTTTTGACTTTCTTTCAATTACAGTTCCAATGATTTTAATAACATACTCTGATTTTAAATCACTAAGCAAATCTTTTTTATAATCAGTAACTAATATTTGAGTAACACCATACATGTCCTTTAAATCAATAAATGCCACTTGTCCAATATTACGAACTTTTTTAACTCATCCTTGAAGAATAACTTCTTCACCTTTATTTTTAATGCTAAGTTCGCCACAATTGTGTGTTCGGTTCATTATTATTTACACCCTTTCTCTAATTTTAAATATGAGATTATTTCATCATATTTTACTTTTACAATTTTGTCTGACACTTTTGATTTTATTTCATATGCATTAGTACATATGCTTTCATCACCAATTATTATAAGATTTTTTGTTAAAACTTTTTCTGAAGCTTTAAATCCATTTTTAAGTTTAGAAATATTTCAGTTAGTATCAACAATTATACTTTCATCTCTCATTTCATTCATTAATTTATTAGTTATGATTCTTCCTTTATCTGAAATAGGAATAATAAAAACATCTAATTGATTATCCTCTATTTTTAAAGTTTGATTTTCTTCAATTAAAATCAGCATTCTTTCTCAACCAACTGCAAATCCAATAGCAGGGATTGAAGGTCCACCCATGTTTTCTACTAAATTATTATATCTTCCACCAGCAATAACTGCTTGACTAGTTTTGACATTTGTTACTTCAAAAACAATACCTGTATAATAATCTAAACCTCGAACTAATTTTTCATTTATTTTGACATTTACATTTAATGTCTTTAATTGACTAACTATTTGTTCAAATCTTAACTTGTCTGTTTCATTAATGTACTTAGACATTTTAGGTAACTGTTTGTATTTGTGACCATCTATCTTACAATCTAAAACTCTTAAAATATTTTTTTCTTTTCTAACTTCACAATCAGCACAAATTTCTTTAATTTTATTTACTTCGTCTAACAATGCGATTTCATATTTTTTTCTAGCATCACCACTAATCAAATAATTTATTTCAATAGATAATAATTGATCAACTTTACAAGTTTTAATGAATTTATTTGCTAATAAAATAATTTCAATATCTTGTTCTAGTGAATCATTGCCAAAAACTTCAATCCCAAATTGATTGAATTGCCTGTATCTTCCAGCTTGAGGTCTTTCATATCTAAAAGCTGGACCATTATAAAAGAATTTCAATGGTAAATTTTCATTAGCATACATTTTGTTTTCAATAAAAGACCTAACGACTGGAGCTGTTAATTCAGGTCTTAAAACATTGATTCTTTTAGACTTATCTTCAAATTCAAACATTTCTTTTTGTACAACATCAGTTTCACTCCCAACACCACGAACAAAAACTTCTTTTGATTCAAAAATAGGAGTTATTATTTCATTAAAATTGTATTTTTTTAATACATCAATAAATTCATTGGATAATCATCTTCATTTTTTTGCTTCTTTTAAAAAAATATCTTGTGTCCCTTTTGGTTTTTGCATGAAAACTCCTTTTTAACTTACATTATTATAACATGGAGCTGTTTTAAAACAAAGATACTATATAAACGAATTTAGCCAAAATTAAAAATTATTCATGTTTTTAATAAATAAGTATTCAGCTATGTTTTCTTTATCAATATTTTGATTAATAATTCCTTTTTGTATTGTATAAATTAACTTAATTTTTTTATTTAAAGA
The DNA here is from genome assembly GCF_002930155.1 of Entomoplasma ellychniae. Taxonomy (NCBI): domain Bacteria; kingdom Bacillati; phylum Mycoplasmatota; class Mollicutes; order Entomoplasmatales; family Entomoplasmataceae; genus Entomoplasma; species Entomoplasma ellychniae. Next base: position 247,378 of record NZ_PHND01000001.1, on the reverse strand, counting down.
TGCAACATTTAGATTGTTTGATAAAGCCAGCTTAACTCTAAATGGGTGAGCCTTTAAACTAGATATTATTTCTTCTTTTGATAATAATTTTTCTTTTAAAATTTTTACATCTCTGAAAAAAACTAAATTAGTGTGTATCAAAGCAATTAAACCGATAATATCATCATTGATTAATAAATAATCTTTATACAAATTAATGAATTTTTTATTATCATTTTTAACAAAACTTTCTGCAAGTTCAAAAACATCATTTTCAATATATTTGCTAATATTAGCGTTTATTGTTTGCTTATTTATTTCAATCACTTCTAAATTTGATAGTTTATTTAATTCGTTAGAAAGACTCTGCATATCATTTGGGACTTTATTGTAAAGATAAGTTGCAGTTTCTAAATCAATTTGTTTACCTTGTTTGAATAAAAACGTTTTAACATATTGAATAACTTGTGAATCATCCATCTTCTTAATGTGAATTAATTCTGCTTTTTGTTCAATATATTTACTTAATTTTAATCTTTTAGATATCTTATCAGTATTAAGTGTAAAAATTACAATATTGTCTGTAATGCTATCAATTATTTGATATATAAACTCTTCAGAATAAGATTTATTTAAAGTTACTTTTTCTTCTGTAAAACATCATGCATCTTCAATTATTATTATTTTTTTATAACCAAATAAAGAAATCGTAACTAAACTATTGTAGATTTCATTTAAATTGTTGTAAATCAAAGAAAACTTTTCGACTTCATAACTTTGATCATTGTTTAATTGCTTAAGTAGTTTATTAAGAGTTTTTGATAACAAAAAGTGATCACTAGAATAAATGAAATGCATAACCCCTCCTTATATAAAATTATTTTAACTTATTATCATCATTTAATAATATAAAAAAATCATTTTGAGTTATTTTTCTCTATTTTATTTATGAATTTGTTATACTTTATATTGACTTAAAATAAAAATATTGAAAAGGAGTTGAAACTATGCCAAATATTAAATCACAAAAAAAACGTGTTTTAACTAATGAAAAATCAAGAGTAGAAAATAAAGCTATTAGATCAGAAATTAGAAGAGCAATTAAACATGCTAAACACGCTAAAAGTGAAGGAGCAGCTGATGCTCAAACTAAAATTACTCATGCTGTATGCCTAATTGACAAAGGTCTAAAAAAAGGGATTTTAAAAGACAATAAAGCTGCTAGAGAAAAATCACGTTTAATGTCTGCTTAATTTTATAAGCATTTTATTTAAATTTAAAAAATAAGGTTAGTTCCTTATTTTTTTGTTATAGATTTACTTAAAATATTGAAAAATCAATTATTTTTACTTTGTGTAATAAAATAAGGAATTTTTAAAAAATTAAGATTATCAATAGTTTGCTTATGAGGAAAAATTTTATTTCCACCTTCATCAGTTCCACTTATAAATGCATTTTTTGGATTTATAAATTTTAAAAATTCTAAAGATGATGATGTTTTACTTCCGTGATGTCCAACTTGTAGTAAATCCACTCTTTTTAAATTTAAATAATTTATAAAATCTATTCTGTGCATTAAATGGTTTTCAGTGGGTTGTTCTGCATCACCCATAAATAAAGCTCTAAAGTTACCAACGTCTATAAAAGGAATGATGCTTTGATTATTTTCACTACTAGCTGATGGGTCATTAAAAAACCTTATAATCACATTTTTAATTTTATAAACTTCTTTGAAATTATCCTTATTTACAAATAAATTTATTTTGAAATTTTCTTGTAAACTAGATAAATTATTGTAATGGTCTTCGTGATAATGGGATATAGCAATCATATCTATTTTATTGATTCCATAATATTTTAAAAAACTTGTAACAAGTTCTGTACTTTTATTTTTTCCTGTCCCTGCATCAAAAATAATGGTCACATTATTTCATTTATTGTGGTATACAAAAGAATTAGCGTTACCAACATTTAACATCGCAAGATTATGATTAGGTTTTAATAAATAAAGCAAAGATATTGCTAAAATGATTGTTATAAAGCTTATTATATTTGTTTTTACATCTAGCAATTGTTTGTTGAACAAAACAGTCAAAACAATCATATAAGTTAATATAAATCAAATTTCTATTTTTCCAATATTAAAATTAATACCAAATTTTGTAATTCAACTAACAAGTCTGAATAAACTCAAATATAAGGCATTGTTGTTTACACCTATACCATCAAAAATTAAACTACAAACTGCAAAGATATTAAATATTGGTATTAGAATTAAAGCTATAAAGTTAGTCATGGGATTAATATTATAGTTAAAATACATATTTAAACCCATAAATAAAAAATAGAAAAAAATAAAGTTTAAATACTTTTTGTTTTTTTTAGGTAAAAAGCAAGATAAAGTATAAATAACACTTATATAGATAAAACCTGTTGAAAAAATATAATTTGGTTTTAAACAAATCATTAAATATATAGTTAGCAAATTTAAACTTTTATTACTTTTATTTTTATAGAGTGATTTTAAGATTCAAAATATTAAAATTCTTAACAATAACACATTTTCTAATTGTAAATAAATTACAAGAGCTATAACTGTTAATATAATATTTTTAAAGTTAAATAATTTGTTTTTAGTTTTTTTAAAGCTAAGATTAATTAAAGGAATAAGTAATAAAATACAGGAATTTGAAATATAAGAAATATTATTTTTTATTAATAAGTTATTTAATTCTTTGGATTTAAATTTTTCTGGTAACCAAAAAAATCTAGTTAGATCTGAAAAACTAACTCTATTAAAAAGTCAAAAAATTACAGTTTTTAAATTTTTGCTTTCCACTTTTTTTATATCAGAAACTTTTAATTCATAAAAAACAAATTTTTTATTTAAAAATTTTACGAAATCAAATTCATAATAGTTGCTATTAGAAACAAGTTTTTTTACAACACCATCAAATTTAAATTGATCGCCTATTTTTAAATCAACTACTTTTGGTTTAGATAAATAAAAGTCAAAACTATTTCAACCAATAACAATGTAAGAATCTTTTACTTGTTTGATTTTGCCTATACCTTCTATTTTTGTGTTATCTGCATAACTAACGCTTTTTATTTTGAATAAAATAAAAAAAATAAATACAGGTAATAAAAAAACAAATAATGATTTAATTTTATTTTCCCCAATTGTTAAGTAGCCAATAAAAGTCACAATTCAAATTACCAAAAAATAAAAAGAATTATTAAATATAAAGATATTAAAACAAAAAACTGAAATTAATAAAAAAATAGCCTTTCACACATTAGAATGAAATAATTTTACTAATTCCTTTTTCAAACAAAAATGGGTAGTTTTTTTCATCACAAAATTCCTTTACTTTATTTTTGATTTCATCACTTTGAATTTTTAATTTTAAAATTTGAAAAAGCTGATATTGCTCATAACTTGATAATAAAAAAATACTTAAGTGCTTCATTTCTAGTGAATCTAAACTTTTTTTAATTACAAATTTACTTTTGATGTCTAAATATATAAAATTAGTATTTAAATCAATTTTTAAAGGCTCAAATCAAGTTAAATCACTTTTATGTTCAGCAAAATCTAGTCAATAAAATTTATATCTTTTTTTTAAAAGTTTTTCAGGGTACGAAAAATTTCTTATATTATGATTAAACTTATATCGCAATTCAAAGTAGTTGTAAGAATTATTTTTTACATAAATTTGAAATGGTAAAAATGAAATAATAATTAAAAGCGTAACAATGATCAATAAATTTTTTTTCATATAGAATTATTAAAGAAATAAAAAAAATAACTACAACTAAGCAATTATTTTTTAATAATTTATTTTGTTATTTTTGGAATAAATTAAGATTATTAAAAGAAAAAATATAAAATAAGTTTACAAATAATGCAAAAATGCATTGTCATCCTGATTAAAGCAATTTTATTTTTGCAAACATTTTTTCTACATTTACAAAATTGATCATTTGAAAACTCTTTATTTTATTTATATTAATTTAGACAAAGTAGAAAGGTTTAAAAATTCTTATTGAATTGTTTTGATTTAAAACTTTAATAAGGTTTATAATTAATCTATAAAAGGAGATTTATGAGCAAAATTTATGAAGCAGAAATAAAAAATACAGGTGGTAGAACTGGTGAAGTATCATCACCTGATAATAAATTTAATTTAAAAGTTTCTTCACCAACTTTAAATGTCGAAGGCACAACTAACCCAGAACAATTATTTGCAGCTGGCTATAGTGCTTGTTTCAACGGAGCTTTACAAGCAGTTATGAATAAAAATAATTCAGTTTTTCCAAGCAATGTAACTGCTAAAGTATCATTACATCATAACGGAGATTTAAACTTCAATTTATCAGTTGAAATTATTGTTGAAATTGTGGGTATAGATCAAGAAATTGGGGAGAGATTAATGCACGAAGCAGATTTAGTTTGTCCTTATTCCAAAGCATTAAGAAATAATGTTGAAGTTAAATTACAATTAAAATAAAAAAAGTTTCAAAGAAGAGAGTGCTATTAAAATAGTAAGAAAAAAATCGTTACGTTTTTATGTGAATACATTTTCCCATTATACAAAGCATTTTTTCATTAATAATAATTTATTCCATTTGTAAAATAGCTTTTTGTTTTGTTTAAGTAGCTGTAAGTTTGACAGTTGGATTTAGATTTAATTATAATGTAGTTGTAGTAATTTATATAGTTTTTAGCAATTTGCTTAATTAAATTCAAATCTTTTTATTGAAATACTTATGGTATTTCTTTTTAAGATCTAAAAGAACTTTTCAAAAGTTGTATTTTATTTATTGTTAGTTTTGTTATTAACTCATTAAATAATAAAAATTTTTCAGATACGGGGTAAATATTTTCTGTTTAAGTTGTTTTCTAAAATGGCTTTGCCCTATCTTTTGGACTAAGAGATCTAGATTAAGAATTTACTTGTTTAGCATTTTGTTTTGTTATTTAACTTTCTAGGGCAAAAAGTACATATATTCAAGATCTCAGCATCATAATCTAATTGTATGAATAAGAAAATTTGTATTTATTTGATAACTACGAAAAAGATAATTTTATTTTCAAAATTTTCTTCTACTATATTTTTTTGTCTAGTTGATAAGATAAATGACTTACTTCGTTTAATATTTTAGATAAAAAAATATCTTTATATACATTTTTAATGATAAAGTTTTCTTTTATCATTTTGTATACTTAGAGAAATATATTCATATTTATTTATTAACACCTTTATTTCATTGTTGAATTAGTAATTATATTTTGTATTTATACCAGCAAAATTAATTTTACCTATTGTTCCTTTTTTATACTTTGGTTGAATTCCAATAAAAATGTTTTCTTCAGCTGATTCATCCAACTCTCTTATATAATATCTATTTTGAGTTGTCTGACCAACTCTATATCAACTATTTTTATCAGTTGAATAATAAACTTGATAATAATCAACTGCATCTTGGTTTTTATCTTCTCAATTAAATCTAATATTTACATTATTTTTTACTGATTCTCTCTTTACAACATATTCATTTTGGATAAAACTAATTCCATCATTAATAAGATTATCAGTTTTCTTGGAATTTTTGTCAATTTTAAATCCACCTACATTAAAAATAAATTGATTCTCTGAACCTGTTGTGCCTGGATTAATTTGTATTCCTAATTTTGCAATTCTTTTGTCCTTTGAAATATTTTCTAGTTGAGATAGATTAGATGATATTTTAAATCAGCCATTTTTTTCCTCTTCAACTGTTGTTTCTAATACTAATGGTTTAGCATCAGTATTTTCAGTAGTAGGATCAGATGTAATCGCAGTTATTTTAGTATTTTTGGCAATATTTTTAATATCTTCATTTGATGAACTTTCATTTGAGTCTTTATCAGTTGCTTTAACATAAAAACAAACTGTATAATCGTTTTTTTGTAAGTTTGTACCCATTATATTTCAATAATAAGGAATATTCATTCATTTTCCTGGTTTTACTGTTCCTTCTTTATCAAAGTCATAACCATATCCAATTGCAAGTGAATTTCCTTTTTGGTATGCATCATAATAATCATAATATCCTGTTAATTGACCTGAATCAGTTATTTTACTTACATTTTTATCTCCGTCTGAGGTTGATATTTTAGTTGTGCCATCATTTTTTTCACTTGACCAAAAATCCCACTGATAAGTTGGCGCAACATCAGCTAATCGTGAATTAGTTCATGGGTAAATTTCTTGATTCATTATAGAACCATTAAGATCTCTATTAATAAATTGAATACCTGACCCAGTTGAAAAATAAGTTTCCAAAGTAGGGTCATTTTCAACTTCTTTTGTTTTTTCTTTATCTAGTTCACTATAATCATTTGGGATTATAGAATCTGCTATAACTGTTTTTTCTCAAAAAGCATTCCCTACACCATAACTATTGATTTTTTTACCTTCATTGTCTTTTCCTTTTTCACCCAAAGAAAACTCAGGTCGAGTTATTTTGTTTTTATCTTTTGCAAAATTAGTAAATGAAAGTCTAGGATCATTTTGATAGATTCCTGCCACAGATTGCACACTTTGTGAAATTAATGTGTCATATCCATCAGCATCATTTTCTAAATAACTGTTACTTCCAAAAAATTGATACCCAGAGTATAGGTTAGCAACTTCTTGTTGCATTAAAAAAACTTTGTATTCATCAGTTTTGTTTTTAGAAGCATTTAAGTAGTAGTTTTTGAAATCTTTTGCATATTCATTGGCTCCACCTGAACCAAAAATTGAAAACGAGTTATTAGCTTTACCAAAACCAACATCATTTCCATTGGCATCTTTTGATTTTTGAAAGACTAAATTTCTTACATCATAATTACCTACACCTGGAATATTGGTGCTTTCATTTAAAAGTGAATAAATTGTTTTTCTTTTTGACTGATCACCATTTCAAACATTTGTTAAATATGCGTCATAATCAGAAACTAGATTATCATGATTAAAATCAAGCTGAATTTCACTTGCATACCTTGCTGCGTCAACAGTTTTTTTAGAAGTTGGTTTATTGTTTAAATGATCATAATCTAAAGAACCACTATTAGTATAGTGTACAATATTTAGTCTTTTGTTCAATTGAGGTTCTAAATCAATCGCTGTTTTATTGAAATCATCCATTATTTCATTAATTTCTGAGTTTTTAATAACATATCCATCACCTTGAGAACCATTTGCTTCATTATTAATCATTCATCCATCAAAATTGTATTTTAAACATTGTTCAATTAAGATATCAACTATTTTAAAATGTCCTGTAGAATCTTTTTCCAGTAAGTTTTTTAGAGATTCACGAGTTAAATCTTCTCAACCTGACATATATCAAAGACCTAATACAGGTATACCATTTTTATGCATATAATCTGTGTAATCAGCAAACGAAGCTGTTATTCAACCTTTATTTGTAATTGCAGGTCATGTGTACATTTCATGAATGTATGAAAGGTTAGTTAGATTACCACCAAATGGGTTCTTAGTACCAACTATTGAACTCGAAGCATTTGAAGGATCATGAAACATATTAAAGAACGTTTCTTTTTGTTGTGATTTAACGCTACTTTTTGCTACATAATTTCTCCCACGCAAATCATAAGAAGCTTGATTATATGACAAATCTAAATCTGAACCATCATTTCAGTTTAAAATAGAATTTATATATGAATGTTTTCTAGATTTTGAACTTAAACCAAAGTCTGATCACTTATTACCATTAGGTCTATATGATTTAATAACAGGTGCTCCTGTTGTTGCTTGTTTTTTAACAAAATTTGCTCCCTTATATGATGTTGAATATTTATCATAATTAAAAATTTTGTCAACAGGCCCTTGAATTGACGAAACTTCATTAATTTGCGAATTTTCAAGTTTCATTCCGTTTTTAATAAAATCATCATATTTTCAATTATACCCATCACCATCTTGAGTTTGACCTTTTGACCAATCAAAATCATCAAAGGCCTCTAGATAATTTCTTGTTGATGAATCCCCTATATCACATGCAAGAACATTAAGGGCAGTACTTGATATAATAAAAGTTGCTGTAATTAAAGAAAGTAGTTTTTTCATTATTATTTACCTTTCTTATTAGAATTTTGAATTAGCAAGAAAAGAGCTAAAGTTCAAATTGTAGAAAAAATTAATGTCACAGGTAGGATCATTCATGTTTTATTAGTTAAAAATGTATAAGGAACTTCAAGGTTTGGGCTAACTATTGTTTCTAATAAATTGTAGCCTGCAAATGTAGTATTAGTAAATAATGAAATGAATAATCATTGAAAAGATTTAGTTGGTGTTAAATAACCAAAAATATTATAAATCATTTGTGCATATTTATTTGTCACTAAATTTACATCTAATACAACATCACCTAAAGCAAAGAATAATATTATTATAATAAAATTTATAGCTTGTATTAAAACTATTGATTTTATTTTTAGTGAACTAATATAACAGATATTAAATATTAAAAACAAATACAATGTAAAAAACACTATTAATAATGTTATAGCAAATATTAGATTTAAATATTCAGTAAATTTACCTTTTATTATGTAAAATCCTGCCATGTTTCAAAAAGTCATTGAAAAATTTTTGATTTCTAAAAAGCTGTCAACTGTAAATAATGCCAATATTGAGCAAATAAGCGAAATTAGTGTAAGTGTTGCTATTGAAATAAAAATTGAAAAATAAATTTTAATCTTACTTATTGAAAATATTTTTGATTGTTTTATTAAAACACTTTCTTTTCAATTGACTAAAGTTGAAGAAAAAGCAAATAAAGAAAAAGTAAAAGGTATTATTAACAGATTGTATATTTGGCCAGACTTTTCTCTATAATCACTTTGTCCAAAAGAAGTTTTTATTAGATAGATGGCTAAAATAATAAAAACTGGCAATATTATTGAAAATAAATAATTTCTAAAAGACTTAAAAGTTGATTTAAAAGTATAACGCAATACATTTTGAAATGGTATTTTATCTTTCATGTTTTTTCCTCTCTTATTTTCATTTGAAAAATTTCACTGATAAGTAATAAGTTGCAAGTATAAATATTATTGAAACTGTTAACAGAATTCATAAATTTGAAACAAATAGAGTTGTTTCACTATGAGATTCATCAAAAATTATTTGTTGTATTCCACCACTAAAATCAACAAAAGAATATGATGAAACAATTAATAAACTTCAAACTACATATTTTGAAATAAAAGCATACCCAAAATAATTAAATGTACCTCATCTAGCTGAAATAAATGAAGGGATAATTGTATCTGACATCACCAAGAACAGCAGAAAAATTATTAATGGTACTGATGTTCTAACATTTTTACTTTTAAATAAATCCGCTATTGATGAAGAAAATAAAAATGAAGAACAAACACAAAGAAAAGATAAAGAAAAGAATCATATTCACATTCATCAATTTAAATCTATGATGTAGTAAAATTTTATTCTTATAAATATTAAGGATAATAAAAAAGTTGTAAATATTACAATAATTTCAGAAATAAATGCAAAGAAAACAGCACATAACATAAACGAAAATATTATTGATCACTTTTTAATACCTAAGAATTTGATTCTTTTTAAAAGTGAAGTGTCTTTTCACTCAATTAAAAATATAACAAAATATGCTGCCGAAACAAAAGAAGGAATGATAAATATTGCTAACATTTGAGGTGGTAATAATTCATATGTTCTAGAAAAAGTTGAATACCCTACAAAGCAAATAATTGTAATTATTAGTGAACCAAGAATTATGAAAACTCATGCTCTTTCATTTTTAATTGAAGAAATAAAACTAGCTCTAAATACTTTTCTAAAGTTGTTAGAACTGCTCTTAAAAAATTCACTATAACTTGCTTTAGTCATTTATCTTTCCCTCAAAATATAAAGTTAAGAAATTTCTAATTGATCCATATTGCTTTTTTATTTCATTTACCGTTTTATCGATAAATATAGTTCCTTTATTTAGTACAACTATTCTTTTACAGATTTGTTCTATTTCTTCTGGAATATGAGATATAACTATTAAAGTAATTTTTTCATTTTTTCTCATTTTATCAAAGAAATTAATTAATTTAATTTGCATTTTTAAATCTAAACCTGTAATCAATTCGTCTAATATGAGCACACTTGGTTTATTAATAATGGATAGCATTGAATTAAATCTTTGTTGCTCCCCACTTGAACAATAAGATATTCTTTTTTTAATAATTGTAGTAACTTCGAATATATCTAATAAATTTTCAATATATTTATCTTTCTTTCAATTTTTACCAACAAAAAGATTTAATAAGTCAACTCCTCTAGTGTTGAAAGGCCAACTGCCACTTTGAAATTGCATACCGATTTTTTCTTGTAATGAGTTATCTTTTTCGTTTTCTGAATTGTAGAAATTAATTTCTCCATTTGAAAAGTCACTAACTCCAGAAATTATTTCAACTAATGTTGTTTTACCTGCTCCATTAGCTCCTAAAATACCAATAGATTCTCCATCCTTAATATTTAAGTTAATTCCATCAAGAACAACATTTTGTCCATATTTTTTAGTAAGATTTTTTATTTCTATCATACTAGCTCATTTCCTCCATCGTAAACATTAATAAGTCTCAAGTTTTTTCAACAAAAGCACGCATTGATTTATTTAAATCAATTCAAGGATTAAACGATAGTCTTTCTCTATTTTCTATATTATTTTTTGTATCTTTTAAGTGTTCATCAACAATAGGTTTATTACTACTTTTGTCATATTCAATTTCATTATTTTGATCATAGCTTATATAAACTATTCTTTGATTATTATTTGCAACTGTAAAAACAAATATTCTTAAATCATAATATGCATTATATTTGTATGCATAATATAAAAGCGAACCGGGTGTTGTTCCTGAATATTTAAATGGATCATTAGCATCAGTTAAAGGACTACCTTTTTGATGATAGTTTGGAGATAGCGGATCAATAAAATCAATGTAATTTAAAGCGATTTCACAATAAATCTTAATAAAGTTATTTGCTATGTAGCAATTTAAATCAAGATCATTTGAATTATATTGATTTCAATCTCATAATTTATATTGAATATATTCCTCAGAATCAGATGATCTTATTTGAATTTCCAATTTATTTCTTCCATAGAATGGGTCATATAAATCTAGTATCTCATTATCTTTTTTTGCTTTAAAATATACTGGAATGTCACTATTTGGCTGGTTTACTACATTTTCACTTGTTATTAATTCTGTGGTTTTAAAGAAAATATTATCCGTTTCCTTTTTATTATTTAACTTAACATAATTTCTATTTTCGCCATCGGTGAAAGTATCATTTTCATCTGTGTATAAAATTTCAAGTCTCTTATCACTGTTACTTACATAAATAGTATAACCTGCATTTTCAAGTGCCGTAAAGTTGGCTATTTCATATCTACCAATTTCATGCATCTCTGTAGCTGTTGGTTTATTATGGCCCATAACTTGTAAACCTAAATAAACAGCATCAGTTAATTTTGTTTTTGTTGAAATCGGTTTTTTCTTAAAGTCGGCATTCATTATATTAATATCCTTATTTAAGATTCGATTTAATAATGATTCCATTTTTAGTTTGTATTTTCAATCATAAATAGCAGAAAATGAATCAGAATCACTTATCAATTTTTCTCAACTTTTCCTATATAAAGGTGATAAAGGAATATCATTAAAATTTATAAGGTTTTTCAACTGATTACCTAAAAATTTTCCTTCTTTTTTCACTGAGTTTTGTATTATAAAGTATATTGAATATATAGGTGAAGAACTTAAAATAAAAAATGCAGCCATAGTTGTTATTAAAAATTTATTTTTAAACATTTTATTTCCACCTTTTTAATAATTTTTAAGTTTATTTTAACCATTAAAGATTATACAAAAAAAGTGATTAAAAATGGTAAGTATGATATAAAAAATTAAAAAGCGCTAGATTTTACTATTTAACCTTAAACTTAACATTTTCTTAGTCTTTGAAAAGGGTTGGGGTTTCCAACCATAAATACAAAATTTCTAAGTGCGAAGTGGTAATGATTTTTATGGTTTAAATCATTTAAAATGAAGTATTTTGTTTTAAATACTTCCATGAAAAAAAGATTTCTTTATAAAACACCATCTTTTTAGACATGTGATAATTTTTTGGTACACTGTAGTCTATACTTTTTTATTATCTTTTAGAAGACTAAAAGAGAATTTATAAAAAATCAAAATCATCAGTCAAAAAAATTTTTAAAATAGATATTTTTGAATTAGTAATGAAAAAATAACCTATATAGAGTATTGCTAAAAAAGTAAGTTCTTAAAAAGTTTGTCTAGTTTTTTATATGATGTTGATAAAGATTAATTTTTAACTTTTTTTAAAATCTCTTCAATTCTGTTTGCATTTTCCAAGCTTGTATCATATTCAAATTTTAATTCAGGAACTGTTCTAGTATCTAATTTTTTAGATAATTTCATTCTAATGAATTTAATATTAGTGTCTAATTCATTTTGGATTAATTCTTTTGTTATTCCTTGTATTGGTAAAAATGATCAAAATACTTTAGCAATTTCACTATCATTTGTTAGTCTAACTTCAGCAATTGATACTGCCCTTAGAATATCATTTTTTAGTTCTCTTTCCAAAATCATTGTTAATTCTCTTAAGATTGTAGATTCTTTTCTACCTTTAATTTTATTGTTAGCCATGAAACACCTTTTCTATTTAAATTAATTATATAAGATTTTTAACTACATTCAAAATTTCATTACCAGCTATTTTTATAAATTCGTTAAATTGCACTGCATTACTATCTTCTGTACCAATAACATCACTTATTACTTTTATTGAAATAAATGGTTTTTTGTAAATATAAGCTGTTTGTGCATACCCAAAGCATTCCATGTCTAGAACACTTATTATGCTTGGTATTTTTTTGATATGTTTGCTTGCTTGTTCAATATCATTAATAAAAATATCTGATGAAGCGAGATTTTTATTAATATATTTTTCCTTCACATCAGTGCTTGCAGTTTCATAGAATTTAGGCATTTTTGGAATTTGTCCATAATCATAACCAAAAACAGTAGCATCAGCTGCGCTATTAAAAATTTTATTTATTCAAACTATATCTTTTTGTTTTAAACTTGAATCACAAGCTCCACTAGTTCCAATATTTATAACTTGTGATATTTCGTAATTGTTTAATACATAACTTAAGCCCACAGCTGCATTAATTAAACCAATTCCTGTAACACAAAATAATATTTTTTCATTTTTATATATATTACAAATTGAATTTTTAATTTTTTTAGCTTTGAAATAATCAATACTTGTTTGAAGTTCTTCAAACATAGCTCCAATAATTAATTTCATCTTTTATCCCCTTTTAAATATTTTTTAGCTGTTTTAAAAATATTTTTTCCTAAGTTATTAACATCTTTATTTTGAGTTGCATTTATTAATTGTTGTTCTAATAATAACTTAAATCCGTTTTTTAAATCTTTAAAACATTCTGCTCTAAAGAAATTAACATTTTCATAATTACGTTCCTTTGAAATTTTATCAGCACAAAATACAACCATATCTAAATCAGTCATTTTATCACTTCCAACAGTGTGATTAAAAACTGCGTTTATAATTTCTTGGTCTGTGATTAATCAATCATATTTTAAATGAAAAGCTCCAGTATATGAATGTCAAACAGCAAATGGTTCTTCTATTAATTCTGGGTTATACTTATTTAAATATTCTAATTGTCTATCTTTTGGTCATCTTTTGGTAACATCATGCAAAGTTCCTGCAATTCTTGCTTTATGTACATTTACTTTGTGTTTAATTGCCAACAAATAAGCCATTTCCCCAACATTTATACAATGCTGGTATCTTTCTTCGTCTAAAAATGGTTCTAGTCTTTTATTCAAATAAAGTAAATGATCATTTATATACTGATTAATTCTTTTATCTTGGTTTTCAATATCAACTAATTTTCGAATGTTAGTTGAGCTTAAAAAAGTGTTTTTAAAATCATATATTTTAAAGTTATATTTTTTTGCAATATTACTTTTAAAATTTTCACTTCTTTTGAAAACAATAAATTCAACTAAATCAATTAGCTCATAAAAATTATTTCATTCTTCTAATCTATCCAAGTTATCAGTCCCAATAACAAAAGCAAAGTCATATTCAGGATAAATGCTTTTAAAGTGCTTCACAGTCTCAATTGTTGGGGTTGGCTTATTATTATTGATTTCAAATTCTTGTATTTTAATAAAATCATAACCTTCAATCATAATATTTAACATTTCAATTCTATGTTTGTTAGTTGTATTAACAGATATTTTAAAAGGTGATAAAAACGTTGGGATCATTCAAATTTCATCAAATTTTAAATCTTCTTTACAAGCTAAAGCCATACTTAAATGATCAGTGTGTACTGGATCAAAACTTCCCCCAAACAATGCAATTCTTTTTTTTGGATTATTTTTCATTTCTTCACTCTTCGTTCATTATATAATCAGCACCTTTTTGAACTTCTGTTTTACTCAAACCTGGATAATCTCATTGTCTTAATATTTCATAAACAACAATACCTACAGTATTAGCTAAATTAATACTTCTGGTTTGCTCTGTCATAGGTAATCTAAATGTTTTATCAAAGTTCTCTTTAAGGATTTGTTTATCAATTCCTGTTGATTCTTTCCCAAACATTACAAAAACTTCTTCATTATTTTCATTAAAATCATAATCACTGTGTGTGTTTTTACCATATCTTGAAATACAATATAAATTTATATTTTTATTTTGTGATTCAAAATCGTTTCAGTCATCATAAAGTTTATAGTCAACTAAATCAAATGTTCCAGCACTAGCACGATTAAGTTCTTCTTTTTTAAAAATAAAACCTAATGGTTCAATAATATGCAAAACAGAATTAGTAGCTACACAAGTTCTAATAATTGCTGCTACATTTTGTGCAATTTCAGGTTCAAATAAAACAACATTAACTTTTTTATTAATACTCATATTCAAATTCCTTACTTTCTATAAAGTCTATTAACTTTTTTACAGCAATACCTCTTGCTGATATTTTTCTTTTTAATTCACTTGATAATTCTGCAAAATAAACATTAAACTGATCTGGTTTAAAAATTCAATCATATGCAAAAGTATCATTACCTTTTATTATTTTATCACCTAGTTGACCTTCACACAAACCAGTGAAAATGTATTGTTTATTTAAAGTGTGATTATATAAAACTAAACAAGTTGTAAAATTGGCTTTTAAATTACTCATATTTGTTTCTTTTTTAATTTTTGCCAATAATAATTCACACAATTTTTCATCATCACTTACAGGATATGCCCACCTTTTAGAAAGAACTCCTGGAAATCCATTTAAAGCATCAACACAAAAACCAGAATCATCTGATATAACTCACCCGTCAACAACTTCACTTAAGCTCTTAGCTTTTATTATTGCATTAGCTTCAAATGTATCACCATTTTCTTCTGGTTCCACATAATCAGGCAATTCATCTAAGAACTTAATATCAAACAAGCCCAAAAGACTTTTAATATCTTTTATTTTACCTTTATTGGAGCTAGCAAATCATAATGTTTTCTTATTCATTTAATTCCTTTTTGTCTATTAAATATATAATATATATTTTAGAGGTTAATATGAATAAAAATAAAATATTAGGACTAACAAATAAAATAAATGTTAAAAATAACATCCTTTACAAAGAATCTCATATTTTTTGTGATGATTATTTAAATAGAAATAATGAAATAGCAATTTATGATCAGTTAAATAAAATAAAAAATAAGTATGTTATTATCCCTTTTGCTTATCAAAAAGAAACTTTATTTACTTCTCAAACCCTTTTTTTTAAAAATGTTAAAACACTTAGTCAAGTAAATGTATGCACTAATAAAATGCTAACAATTATCAATATTATAAAAAATATTCATAATTTAAAATTAGAAAATATTGCAGTATTTAAACCACTTGATTTTTTGATGTTTTTTAAATCTAACGTTCAAAAAGAAATTCAACAACTAAAAGTTTTTGACTCAAGAATAATTAAAATTTTAAATAATTATTGAGATGATGGTTCTTATCCTGTTTTTTCTCATAATGATTTAGTTTTAAATAACTTTATTAATTTCAAAAAGGGATGAAAAGTTATTGATTTTGAATATGCTTCATATAATCATTACTTATTTGATTATGCAAGTTTTATTAGCGAGTCATTGCCTGTTAAAAAACATGATAAATTTATTGAGTTATTAAATTTAACAGAAAAAGAAAAAAAGAAATTAAGTGATTTAATTTTGTTTCAAAATTATTTATGAAGTTATTGAGCTTTATACATGTTTGAAAAAACAAATAATAGTATTTTTATAAATATTATGAACGACAAAATTAATGCTTTGTTTAAAACAAGAAGTTAAATATCGTCAATAATACCAATTGATTACAAAAATGAGTATTTTGTGACTGGACCTGCAAGTTTAAATCCTTTTTTCAAATCCATAAGATAATTTTAAATAATTTATTATTTGTTTATTATTAGTAAAACCTCAAATGTATTTATCAAAATTTTTGAACTATTTTTTATTAAAATAATCAATCATGTCAAACATGGTTAATTTTACTCTAAAAGAACATTTCCAAAAGACAGTTATTATCGTACTAACAATGCACAATTCATTATCATGGTAACTATTTAAAACATCATTATTTGATCAATCACATCTTGTAATTTCTTTCATCTTATTTACTTTCTCATTTTAAAAAACAAAGAATTTAATAAAACTAAAATAGATGATAAAAACATTGCTAACATTCCAATGTGTGGTGATAACACACCAAATAAAGCCAAAGGTATTATTATTAAATTATAAGTGAATGCTCAAAATAAATTTGAATAAATAATTTTTTTAGTATTTTTAACTTCATTTATAGTGTCAACTATTAAACTAATTTTTGAATCTAACAAAGCAATATCTGCATCAAGATCTAAATAAGTGCTTTTATTAATAACTGCAATTGATAAATCTGCTTGTTTAATAGCCAAAGCATCATTTAAGCCATCACCTGCAAAAAGAACTTTTTCCCCATTCATTTGCATTTCTTTAATTAAAAGAAGCTTTTTATCAGGTGTCATATTTGCATATACATGTTTTATTTTTAATGAAATAGCAACTTTTTTAGCAACTCCAATATTATCACCAGTAATCATTACAACTTTAAAACCCTGCCCCATCAACTCTTGAATCTTATCATCTACACCTTCTCTCAGTTTATCTTCAAAAAATATTTGAGCTACAAGATTTTCGTTTTTAAACAATAATGAGCTTGTGTTTGTAGTCTGTCTAAAATTAATTTCTGGTGCTAATCCTGCACTTTTAAAATTACTATATTTAATTATTTGATAATGATCATCTAAGTATGTGAACGCTAAAAAATCAGTATCAATTTGGCGTAATTTTATATTACAGTCAATATTTTTTTTATTGAGATAATTAATAATTCCTGAAGCAATTGGATGTTTTATGTTTAATTGAAATGAACCAATTATTGGTAAGTATTTTTCATCACCAATATAATCTTTAACTTCAATTTCGCCTTTAGTTAAGGTACCAGTTTTATCAAAAACAACTGTTGTAATTTTATGCAGTTTACTAAAAGATTCAGGTTTATTAAATATAACGCCCTTTTTAGCAGCCCTGCTAGCCCCTATTAAAATAGCTAATGGTGTTGCTAAACCTATAGCACAAGGACAAGCGGAAACTAAAACAGTTATAGAAACTTTTAAGGATAACAAAAAACTACCATTTTCAAAAAAGAAATAAGATATGAAAAAACCTAAAATAGATAAAACTAAAACAACTGGTGTAAATCACAAAAGTACTCTATCAACAATTGTTTGAATTCCTTTTTTTTCGGTTTGAATTTGATTTATTTTCTTAACCATTTTATTAATTAAATTATCTTTTACTAAACCTGTAGCTTCAATTGAAAATTCCTCACCCATATTCCTCATTCCTGCAAATACATTATCTTTATATGATATTTCCAGACCATGATTTTCACCATTAATAAGTTGTGAATCAACAAGTGCTTGTTTAGATATTAAAATACCATCCATTGGAACACTGTAACCAATAGGCACTTTAATAATATCACCAGCACTAATTTGATTTACGTTTACTTTTATATATTCTTCATTTCTCAATAAAAAAGCATTTTTAGATTGAAGTGATTGAATTTTTTTTAAGTCATTTCCGATTTTTGATTTTATATAATCATTTATTAAATCACCTATTTTTACAAAGATAATTACAAAAATTGGAATTTCTATTAAATGCAATTCTAAATGATCACCATGATTTAAGTAATAAATAATTTCTATTAAACTATAAATTAAAGATATTTGAGTTGATGCAAATACTAAAAAGTTCATCCCTATTCTTTTTCACTTAAATATTTCAAAATATGTTCTTTCTATATATTTTCAACCTATAAAATAAGTGTTAATAATAGCTAACGGGACAAGACCAAAAAACACCATATATAAATTATTACTTATGGTTGAGTTTAAATTAATAATCGATAAAGAAAGCGCTAGTATAATATCTATTAAAAAAACCAGTTGTTTTAAAAACTTTTTAGTTTTAACTTTCGCTAACAATTGTTCCTTTATATCCTGATTTTTTTAATATTTTTCTAATCTCTTTGGCGTTAGTTTCATTTTCATCGTAAACAACTTCTATTTCTTTTTCACGTAATGAAACTGTATAATCTTTTATAAAATTATTTCGAAGTGATTTTCCAACAGAAGAAACACAACTTGCGCATTCCAATGAATCTACATGTAATAATACAGTTTTTGCCATAAATAAAAACTCCTTTTTTCGATATATAAATTATATATCTTGAATAGGAGTTTTTAAATTAAAAAGTGCTTGTTTTTATAAATTTACGAGTTACCATTTTGTTATTTATGCAATTGTATAAGAAACTAAAGCTAAAAAGTATTACAACAACTAAAACAAAGGCAATTGCGAATCATCCATATCCAGGAATTCCCATAGGTCCTACTTTGTGAACATTTAAGAAAAAGTAAGGGTAAAGAATGCTTTCTGTGTAACCAGATTTAAGTCTTATTTCACCTCTAAACATTGCAAATAAACAATATGCTAAAGTCATTGTGAATGGAATTCAGAATTTTTTTACAATGTATTCTTTTTTAATAACTATTTCCTTGTTTTCCATCATGAAGTTTACATAAATTACAAATATAATTGGTGTGATTACATGATTTATTATTGAAGTTATTCAACTAAATGTTTGTGTTGGAAAACCTTGAACAGGAATTAAGACAAAATTATAGATTATAAAAGTTAAAGTAATTAATGTTGCTAAAGTATTTGCACTTGTATGACCTAATAATTTGCTTTTACCTTCTTGTTTATAATTGATCCCTGCTGCAATTAATCATGCATGAACTAGAACATTTGAAAGTAATGTAAAAGTAGTAAAATAATCTATGGTAAAAGTCTCATAGTTTCCATTATATACGTCTATAATATCATTATTATTAAAAATTCCTCATACATAATACGCAATCATTACAGTAAATGATAGTAGTCCAAAAAATAGTTTATATGATATTTTAAATTTTGTCATTTTTTTATTTCTCCTTAATAGTTTTAATTAAAACTTAATTTTAACCAATTCTCTTCTAGCCGAAGTTAGAAGTTTATAACCTTTATTGGTTACTAATAAGTCATCTTCAATTCTTACACCACCAATTTCAGGGATATAAATCCCAGGCTCAATAGTTATAGTCATATTAGGTTCAAGTATTCTATTACCTGTGGGTGAAGTGTATGGTTCTTCATGAATTTCAACACCATAACCATGACCCAAACCATGTGTAAAGTAACCAGCATAACCACGCTCATCAATATATTTGGCAACAGCTTTATGAATTTCACCAGCATCTTCACCAGCTTTAACTAAACTTATACCTAAACTTTGAGCTTCAAACACTGTATTGTAAATGTCTTCTAACTTTTTATCAATTTCTCCCATTGCAAAAGTTCTAGTTTGATCAGAACAATAGCCATTGTAATAACAACCCATATCCAAAGTGACTAATTCACCTAATTGAATTTTTTTATCACTTGGAACAGCATGTGGCATTGCACCATTAATTCCACTAGCGACAATAGTATCAAAAGAGATTTTATCAGCACCTAAAACTAAAAATTCATTATCAACAAATCTTTGTAATTCTTTTTCAGTCATTCCAGGTTTAACAAATTTTAAAACTGATTCAAATACCTCATTAGTTATATCACATGCTTTTTGAATTTGTTTTATTTCTCATTCATCTTTAATAATTCTAATTGACGAAGTATCAACTGGTTTTAAAGTTAGTTCTTTAAAGATTGTTTTATATTGTTCATATTCTGAATAATGAACTCAATCTGATTCAAAAGCTAATGTTTTAATATTTTCATTTTTCAACACGTCTTTAATTGAGTCTCATAATCCTTTATTAAAACCTGAAATTTTAATATCACTTGGAATATTTTTATTATTTAAAGCAGCAGTAATATATCTACCATCTAAAAATAAATAACTATTTTCTTTAGTTACAATTAAATACCCTAGTGAAGAATGAAATCTTGAAAATCAGTATCTATTTTGTGGTGAATATAATAATATTGCATCAGCATTATTTTTTTCTAATAAATTTTTTATAATTTTTTGTTTTGACATAAAATCTCCTTTTAATAAAAAATTATTTAAATAAATTATACCAATATTATATGATACGATTTTTATTTAGTTTCAGAATATCTGAATAATTTTCTGCATTTTTAGAAAATTATTTTTTAGTATTGTTTTAGCTAATATATATATAAAACAATCATTTTTCTTGCAAATAATCTTTACTTTTTCTTGCTAACTTTATTTTATGGAATGATTTATTTTGTAAAATATTAAAAGCAATCAAAATATAAAAATTAGTATTAATTATTTTTTTTGTTTATGAACTTCATGTTTGTTACATTTGCTACAGAATTTTTTAACTTCTATTTTTTCTTTTTTCTTGTCGTTTCTACCAATGTAGTTTTCATTTTTACATTCAGTACAACGTAGAATATATTTTTCACGCATAAACTTTCACCTCGCTGCTCATTTAAATTGTTTTGTTTTTTAAGACAATCTATAATAAATAATATCACAGATTTGTAAAACATTTTTATATATTGATAAATATTTAAATAATTTTTATTTGTTATAAAATCAGTTTTATAGTAAAATATATTTAATATATCTTATAGGAGAAAACATGAAGAAATTATTGATCATTTTGGGAGCATTAACGTTAACAGCAACACCTAGTTTAGTTGTTGTTTCTTGTTCTAATAATGTTGCAGAAACAGTTAATCAATTTATTGAATTAGCTGATGGTACAAGACCAACTTTTAAAGGGGTAAATGAAATAGATAAAAAAGGTTCAACGCTAGTTTATTATATAGGTGGGGCTGACAACTACTCTTCTTTATCATTTGAATATGCTTTAAAACAAGCAACAAACACTGAAAATTTAACAGATGCTTTTGCAGTTTTAAATAATGGTACAGATGCAAGTACTGGTGCTGTTAAAGCTTTTAAAGATCTTGGAAAATTAACTTCTCTTGGAAATGATGCTGGAATTCAAGAAGTTTCAACAAAATGAAATAAATCAAATTCTAGACATGAGTTTATAAATAAAACTGAAAATGTTATTTTTTCAAAAGAAGCACTTGGAACAGATATTAAAATTGCAGGCTATCAAGCTTCTTCAATTGATAACTTATGAACAAGCAAAGTTACTAAAAAAATATTAAGTGATTGATTAACTCCTTCAATAGCTAGAATGACTTATGACATTACTTTAGAAACAAACAATCAAAAGTTAGCTGAAGCTAATACTAAAACTAAAAAAAATGAGTTATTTGATGGAGCTCAAACATTAATTGAAACAAAAGTTAAAGAACTTAGCGAGTCAAAAGGGCCTATTTTCTTAATTATAAGAAATGGTGAGCTAATAGGCTATTTAAATGGCTATACAGTTTACAATGAAGTTGATAAAGTTATTCTTCAAAAAGACCAAGATGCTTTTAAAGATAAAGGTAGATCATATGATTCAAAAGATATTGAAAATATGTTTAAAACTTGAAATGAAACATTAGCTTTTAGTAATGTTGAAAGTAATAATAAATCAATTTTACAAGATATCTATAAAAAAGAAGGAACATCTAAATTTTCTTTTAACGATAGTGGTCTAGAACCTTATAAAAAATTTATTGAGAAATGAGATGAAGGTGTTTTAAATAGAATTCCTGATTAAACTAACTTATTTAGTTAGTTTTTTTATTATT
Organism: Entomoplasma ellychniae; assembly: GCF_002930155.1. Lineage (NCBI taxonomy): Bacteria > Bacillati > Mycoplasmatota > Mollicutes > Entomoplasmatales > Entomoplasmataceae > Entomoplasma > Entomoplasma ellychniae. The sequence continues at coordinate 224,882 of NZ_PHND01000001.1, read as the reverse complement.
AATATTATTTAAAAAATAAAAAAAACAACCTTAATGGTTGTATTATTTTAAAATGGTCCCCAAGGCCAGACTTGAACTGGCACAGGATATAAAGCCCGGCGGATTTTAAGTCCGCTGCGTCTACCGATTCCGCCACTTGGGGATAATTAATGGTGACTCGCCGCAGGCTCGAACTGCGGACCCACTGGTTAAAAGCCAGTTGCTCTACCGACTGAGCTAGCGAGTCATAGTTGGTTGGGCCAGCAGGATTCGAACCGGCGCATGAAGGAGTCAAAGTCCTTTGCCTTACCGCTTGGCTATGGCCCAATAAATGGTGGAGGGGGAGGGATTCGAACCCCCGAACCAAAGGAAGTGGGTTACAGCCACCCGCGTTTGACCGCTTCGCTACCCCTCCATTTATATGGTGCTGACTAAAGGAGTTGAACCTTCGACCTATTGATTACTAGTCAATTGCTCTACCATCTGAGCTAAGTCAGCATTACCTTTAGATATGCATCCTTATTCTAACAAGGACAATATTTATTTTATCTTAAAGACAAAAAATAAACAAGTAAAAATAAGAAATTTTGAAAATTTTTTGTAATAAAAAAACAAGTAGTTTTAACACACTTGTTATTAGTCAACTACATTGAAAATATCTTTAAGTTTTTTCTTTTGTTTTTTTGGTGAAGGATTAGTTTTTTTCTTAATTGATTCTCTAATTTCTTCTTCATTTTTAGGATTAATTTTATTTATAGTTTTGTAATCTCAAATCAAATCTTTATCCTTGTATTTTTCCATGTTTTCTGAGATAACTTTTCTTACATTATTTGATAAATCTTCTGTTTTTAAAGATATATGTTTACTTGGCATTATTGGTTTACCAAAAATAACTTTTACTTCAACTTTTTTTGGTCTATCTTTTTTAAATATTTGATAGGCATTAATAATTGTTACAGGAATAACAGGTGCATTAGCCATTTGAGCTATTTTAAGCGCTGCTGGATGAAAATCTTTTATTTCTTGTGACTTACTTCTAGTACCTTCTGGAAATATCACTAAAGATCTCTTATAATCAACAACAAGTTCTTTAGCTTCTTTAAATGCTTCTAAAGCACTTCTTGGATTTTCTCTATCTAAAGGAATACAGTCAATAATTCTTACAAATCTACCTAATTTTTTATCATTTCACAATTCTTTTTTAGCAATAAATGCCATAGGTTGATTCAAGTAAAAATTGTTTAAAGCAAAAAGAATAGTTGGATCAAAATTTGACTGATGATTAGCTGCCAAAATAACTCCACGATCTAATCAATTTTCATACCCCTCAACTGTAATATTTATATTTGAAGCTTTTAAAATTCTATTAGCTGATTTTTTAGCAAAATTATAAGCATACTCTTCTGAATAAAAACCAGGAGTTTTGTAATTTTTTTTACTAATTTTTTTAGCTTTAGCCATCATTCTTCAAATTGGAAACCATAAATAAATAATTTTTAGTTTACTAATTTTTAAACTGCGTTCATTATCGTTTATTTTATTTTCTGATAATTCATGTTTTGTTAATTCTTTATTAGTTGTCATCTTTTCTCCTTGTAAAATATTCAATATAAAAGTCTTTGTACTCAACTATATTTATTTTATCAAATTTAGTTAAATTTACTTCATCCATGTAAACATTACCTTCATATTCATCTTTTATAATAGTTCGGATTAATTCATCAGCAAAATCAATCATTTTACTAAAAACTGAATTTCCACCAATAACATATAGATCTTTTTCATTAGTTTGATATTTTTCAATTAGTGAATCAACATTATTTATAAAAAATAAACCATCTTGATTATCTTTATAAGAATCAAGATTTTTTGTCAAAACATAATTAATTCTATTAAGCAGTTTTTTATTATTCATTGATGTAAAAGTTTTTCGGCCCATCAAGACACTAGAATTAATTGTAGTTTTTTTAAAATGTTTCATTTCTTCAGGTATATTCCATGGTAATTTTGCGTCTTTTCCTATTACCCCACTTTTTGTTTGAGCCCATATTAACTTAATCATAAATATTAATAGCCATTCCTATGGAATACTTTTTTTCATGAGATATTGAAATTAATATTTTACTTAATTCTAGATTAGTTATTATAGGGCTTTGATTATCATAACCAACATTAATTTTATTAAAACTTATTTTTTGTTTTGAATTAAGAGATTTAAATATAGCTTCTTTAACAGCCCATCTACCAGCAATAAAGTTTATTTTTGCTTTTTTAGAAATAATACTTTCTAAAAGCACTTTTTCTTCTATTGTTAAAACTTTATCAATAAATTTTTGTTTTATTTTAATGCGTTTATTTTCAATAATGTCAATTCCGATTCTTTGCATATATATTCTCTTTCATTTTTGTATATTTATCATTTAATAAAAAATAGCCATTAAGACTACTTAGTAACTTCAACAATAATATCATTTATTTTTTTAGTTGGGATATTAGCAGCTTTTAACATTCTGATAGAAGCTTGGGCTTCTTTAGAATCTATGTTTTTATCCCCTGTATAAAAAACTTCTTTAATACCTGCTTGAATAATAATTTTTGCACACTCATTGCATGGAAACAAAGTTATGTATAAACTGCAATCTGATAAGTTTGCTCTTGCGTTTACAATTGCATTTAGTTCAGCATGCACCACAAATGGATATTTAGTATTTTCTCATTCTGCTTCTTGACTTTTTGTTCAAGGAAACTCATTATCATCAATTCCTCTTGGAAAACCATTATAACCAGTAGCTATTATTTGTTTTAAAGGATTAACAATAACAGCCCCGACTTGAGTTGAAGGATCTTTACTTCTCATTGCACAAACCTTAGCTACACTAACAAAAAAACTCTCTCAACTTAAATAGCCTTGTCTTTTCATATTAGACACCTGTTATAATTCCAGGTTGTCATACTCAACCAGACCATGTTATTAAACCTGCTGTGTTTTTGATATCAACATAATTAATATCACCCATTCAACCAATTTTATTAACAACTAAATTAGACGCGTATCCTTCACTAATAATTCCTTTACTTAGATAAAAGTTTATAGCGGCTAAAATATTATTATTGTATGCGGGAATTGTTTTTAAAACAAATAAAAACACAATTCCAACAACAATAAATAAAACTAATAAAAACAACATAATTTTTTCAGATACTTTTCATTCATTTGCACCTTTACTTGTTAATGCATAAGTTATTGAACCAAAAACCATTCCTAAAAAAGCAATTGAAAATGAACTCATTGTATCATTTGATGAAGATGCAACTAAGATAATGATCAATATTGGTCAAACTGATTTTGTTTTTGCAAAAATTGATACTGGTGTTTTATCACCAGAAACATTCATTAGCATTATTCCTATCATGATAGATAAAATAGGAAGAGGACCAGAAGTTATTGAATATGGCATAGTTGTTGATGTAATAAATCCTAATAAAATGTAACTAGCAACAAATGGTATTGCTATTTTTTTTACAGAACCGTTTACTATTTCAGTCATTCTTGATGTAGAAAAAAGAGCAGAACAAACAAAGAATAATATAAGCAAATCAAACAATAATCCACTTTTACTATTTTCCATAGCACTAAATCCATATGTTAAAATTCTTCAATACTGACCACCATTAATTGTTATAGTCCTGTTTGTACCGCCAAATACTATTTGTGCAGCACCTGATGTTCAACTTCTATGTACTACGGTTGGTACATTGCTTGTGGTTTCATCTAATCAATTTATATTTAACACACTTCCAAGTATTGTTGCTATTGAAGGTAAAATAATAAATAAAACCAATATAGCTCAAGTAAAAGAAATTTTGTTATTTTTAATTTTAGCCATAAATGAATTAAAGTTTTTTACTTTGATTTCGTTTTGTTCTTGAATTGACATGTTAGAATTTTCTGGTTTAGTTTCTTCTATTTGATAAAGGTTTAATTTATGAATATCACCAAAAATCTGAATTAAATCACTTTGAACTTTTTCATTATTTGTTTGAATTGCTCAAATACCATTAATTTGTTGTAAAGGTCTTGGCGCATTATTAGAAAAAGTAATTTTTAAAATTGAGTCTTTATCAATTGATGAATCATTGTATAAAATATTTTCACTAGTTAGATCATTAGCACTTTGATCATTATCTAAAATTATAATTTGATATTTATAAATTCTATTAACTAAAAATACTTTATTTTCTTTTGATGGGATTTTTTTTAATTCTTTATACTTGTATTCTTTTTTTAAAAAAGAAATAAAAGACTTAAACATTTGAATGTTTTTATCACTCATGCTTTGTTCCTCCTTCTTTTTTAATTCTATCTAAAAATTCTTTAGGTAGTTCTGTTTTTAATTTTACCATTTCTTTTTTAATGGGGTGTATAAATTGTAATTTATAAGCATGAAGCATTTGACCAAATTCATCAGTTTTATCAGATAATCTACCATATATAGGATCATTTACAATTGGAAACTTAATAAAATTGAAATGAACTCTGATTTGATGTGTTCTTCCAGTCTCTATTCAACATTTAACTAAAGTTGTATTTTCAAATCTTTCAAGCACTTCAAAATTAGTTTTTGCATACTTAGAGTTTTTATTCGTCACCATCATTTTTTTTCTATCATTTTGATGTCTACCAATAGGTGCGTCAATGACACCTTTTTCTTCTTCAATATTACCTCACACTAATGCAATATACTCTTTGTAAATTTTATGATCTTTTAATTGATTGGATAATTCTTGATGAGTTTTATCATTTTTGGCAACAATAACTAGACCTGTTGTTTGTTTATCTAAACGATGAACAATCCCTGGTCTTTCAACACCACCAATATTACTTAGATTTATTTCTTCTCTTCCAAGTAAAGCGTTAACTAATGTACCATCAGGGTTACCAGCACCTGGATGAACTACCATATTATTAGCTTTATTGATTACTAATAAATGTTCATCTTCATAAACTATATTTAAATCAATTTTTTCACCTTTAAGTTCGGATTTTTTAATTTCAGGAAAATTAATTTCAACTTTATCACTAACTTGTAAATTTGTGTTAGATTTTGTTTGCATTTCGCCATTAACTAAAATATTACCATCTTTAATTAACTTTTGGATATAACTTCTCGAATATTCTTGATCTTTGTTTAGCTGTTCAACTAAAAACTTATCTAACCTATTTTTAACTTCGTTAATTAATATTTTAGTCATGTAATTCCTTTTTGTTTTTCTTGGCCTCTAAAAACATTTGTATAAATTCTATGATAAAACAAACCCCCATTAAAGGTATACCACTACAAACCCAAACATCTGCTAAATTAAATATATAAGATTTTGAAAATATAAAGAAATCAAAATCTCACACCAACAAATCAACAACACCACCATGCACACCATCAGCATTCATTGGAGATCATGATCTGGCCAATACGTTAGCGAATGCACCTGAAAATAACATGGCTATTGGTATTATTCATTTTTTTGAATTTACAAATATAAATACAACCAATATCAATATTGTGAATATTGCTGCAAAAGATATATTTTTTACTAAGCTTGCAGGATCATTGTTTTCACCTCAAGCTCTTCCTAAATTAATTATGTAATTAAGGTTTAAAAAACCTGGTAAGAAATCTTTTGATTGACCCAATGTCATATTAGAAGTAACTATTCCTTTTGAAATTCAATCTAAGGCTACTAAAATAATAATAATTGGCATTCCTACTGTTAATTTCATTTTTCATTCATAATTATATTTTTTTAAAAATGACCAAAAATTATTAATCCTATTTTTAAGTATCATACTTTCACCCTTTATTCTTATTAAGTTTATTTTAAACTATTCACAACATTATTACATCTTGTACAGACTTGATAGTTAACTAAAGTGTCAAAAATTGCTCAACATCTTTGACATTTTTCTCCAGTTTTTAATTTAACACTGATAACTGATGTTTTTAATTCTAATCCTTGTTCTAAGCTCACAAAATTTATTTTATTAACTATAAATATTTGATTTAAATCTTTTATAGTTTCAAGTTCTTTGTAATCACTTTTTAAATCAATATTTAGAATAGCTTCAAAACCTTTACTAATTATTTTTTCTTCTCTTGCTATTTCTAAAGCTTTATTTACATCTTCTCTTAATAATTGTAATTTATTTCATCTATTAAGAAACTCATTATTTTGAGTAAAATTTTGTTCTTTAATATCAACAAGATGGACTGACTTAGATTTATTTTCTATATTAAATTCTTGATATACCTCTTCAATTGTATGAGGAATAATTGGTCTTAAAGCATCAATTAACATAATTAATTGTTCATACAAAACAGTTTGAACTTGACGTCTTCTTGTGGAATTTGCACTTTCAATATATAATATATCTTTAATAAAATCTAGATAAAATGATGATAAATCTTTTGTCACATAATTTAAAGATGTGCTATAAACTTGATTAAATGCAAAATTTTCATAAGCTTCAATTATCTTATTTTTATTTAAAGTTAAATTATGTAAAGCATATCTATCAACCTCTTCTAAATTTGTCTGATAATGTTTAATTGAATCAAAATCATACAAGTTAGCTAAAATAAATCTAATTGTATTTCTAATTTTTCTATAACTTTCTCCAATTTGTTTAATAATATCATTACCAATTTTTTGATCATCTGAATAATCAGTTGAACTAACTCATAATCTTAGAATATCAGTTCCTTGAGTATTTGCAAATTCTATTGGGTCAATTCCATTGCCTAGTGATTTACTCATTTTATTACCTTTTTCATCAACAGTCATTCCGTGAGAAATTAATTTTTTGTAAGGTGCATTATTTGAATAAATTGTAGAGTTAATCATAGAAGCATTGAACCAACCTCTGTACTGATCGCTTCCTTCTAAATACACATCATATGGCAATTTAAATTCTTTATACTTCTCACTTAAAGCAATTGCAGAAGATCCTGAATCAAATCATACATCTAAAATATCTTTTTCTTTTACAAAATTTTGACTATGATATTTTTCAGGTAAAAATACATTTGCTGGTTTTTCAAATCAAGAATTAGTTCCTAAATTTTCAATTTGTTTAATAGCAAAATCTAAAATTTCATCATTAATAACTAATTCCTTATCTTGATTATAAAAAGCAACAATAGGAACACCTCATAGTCTTTGTCTTGATATAGTTCAATCAACACGGTCTTCTAAAACTTGATAAAGTCTTTTTTTTGCTCATTCAGGTCTTGTTGTAATGCTATCAACATTTTTTAAAATGTCGGATTTAACTTTTTCTAGATTAATAAATCATTGATAAGTACAACGGTAAATTACTGGTTTTTTAGTTCTTCAATCATGTGGATATGAATGAGAAACAAACTTCAACTTTAATAATCTATTTTTTTCTTGTAATTCCATACCAACAATTTTGTTAGCATCTTCATAAAAAACATTTACTAGTTGTTCATCATATTGAGCTATTTCTTTTGTAAATTTACCTTGATCATCAATTGGTGCAAATGGTTCTATATTATTTTTTTTAACAATAATGAAGTCATCTTCTCCAAAACCTCCAGCAATATGAACAATTCCTGTTCCAGCTTCATCTGTTACATGATGTCCTAAAACAACTTTATTAATTTTTTTGTCATACAAAGGGTGTGCATATTTAACATCTATTAATTTGTCCCCATAAAAATTATTTATAATTTTATAATCACCTCAACCAATTTGATTAGAGATACTTTCAAGAAGGTTTTTAGCTACTATGAATCTTCTTGACTCTACTTTAACTAAAACATATTCAATGTTTCCAGAAACAGCTGCTAGTTGATTTGAGGGGATAGTTCATGGAGTGGTAGTTCAAATAACAATTTCATCACCAACACTAACAAATTCATTACCTTCAGTTATTTTCATAGCAACAAAAATAGTTGGTGATTTAACATCTTGATATTCAATTTCTGATTCAGCTAAAGCTGACTCACTTGATGGTGATCAATAAATTGGTTTTAAGGCTTTATAAACTAAACCTTTTTCAAACATTTTTTGAAACAATCTCAATTCACTCATTTCAAATTCATGTTGTAAAGTTATGTATTTAAGATCAGTATCAGTAAACACTCCAAGTCTTTTAAATTGTTTTGCTTGATTGTCAACTTGTTTTAAAGCATACTTTTCACATAATTGTCTAAATTCTACAACTGGTGTGGTTTTTCTGTCAATCCCACTTTTAGTAACAGCAGTTTCAATTGGCAATCCATGAGTATCTCAACCGCAAATAAATGGTGCTTTAAAGCCACTAGAGTTTTTAAATCTAATGATAAAGTCTTTTAATGTTTTATTAAGTGAATGACCTAAATGTAAATCACCATTTGCATATGGTGGTCCATCATGTAACATAAACAATGGTTTATCTCTATTAATGTTTAACTTTTTGTTATAAATATTTTCATCTTCTCAAAATGCTTGAATAGTAGGTTCTTTTTCTTTTAAATTTGCTCTCATGTCAAATTTTGTTTGCCCTATTAACAGTGTGTCTTTATAGTTATTGTTCATATGTTTCCTTTCAAAAAATAAAATCGCCCCTTGAATAAGGAGCGATTAAAAACGCGGTACCATCCTAATTAACAAAATCTTTTGATTTGTTATCTTTAAAGTTTTAACGGGTCCACCGCAGAATTCTACTCAACTTATAGTTTTTCTTTTCTGGTAAAAAAAGGTGATATTAGAATAACGTTTATTATCGAATTTCAGCAAACTTCGACTCTCTTTAAATAAACTATTATATAACTTGTCCTTTAGTTTTATACAATAATATTTTATCTTATTTTGATTCTAATTGGTGTTTTTTAACAAATTCTAAAGTTCTATTTGTATAGTCTTTTGTAAATTTGATAATGGACTTTGTATGATTATAACCTTCATCATAAATGATTAACTCATTTTGGTCACTATGTTCGATATTATTTTTAATCTCTTGCATTTTGAAACTGTCTAAAAAATTAGTTACTCGATCAAATCGATTATGAATAAACATTATTGGTATATAATTCTGTCCTTTTTGAATCAACTTAATAAAATCTAAACCTTTAAAATCAACTTTATACTCTTGTTTATAAATTTTTAATATATCTTCTAAAATATTTTGAGCATAAGTTTCAATCATTTTAAAAGCATTATCAGAAATCATTTCAGAAATCATGTTATTAACAGACATATATGCTGAATCAGATACTAACCACCTTATTTTATTTTCTTCAATAAAAACTTGTTCAGTCATTAAAGTATAAATGCAAGTAAAAGCTCCCATGCTTGTTCCAACTAAGCCTATTTGAGAAATAATATAATTTTTAGTTAATCATTCTATTACTGACATAAGATCTCATTTTTCTTTATATCCCCATGAAACAATGTCATTTTCGCTGGCCCCATGATTTCTAAAATCAAATGTTAAAATATTATATCCAAGAGCACGATAATGTCATGTTAAATATAAAACATCAAACCTTGATGAGTTAAACCCATGAACACCAACTACTCATTTGTCAGACACTTTTGGATTCAATCAAACACTAGCAACAATTTTTAAACCATCTTTTGATGTAATAATTGTATTACCAGTAGGTTTTTTATACTCCTTTATTTTCATTTTTTTATTTGAGTTACGATTAGTTGGTTTAATACTATTAAATGTCTTAACATAATTAAATTTAACATTTTTTCTATCTGTTCTTATAAAGAAAGTTTTAGTAAAACTAGAGTTTCACATATTAATGATAGTTCTTGCAATTGGTGAATATTCTGCCATGAAACTCCTTTAATTTAAATCTATTTTACTATAAAAAAAGAAAATAGAGAAATCTATTTTCTAATTATTAATTTATATATTTCTTTTTCTAATTTTTTTTGTGATCCATCATTTATATAAATAACACCTGAAATGAAGTCAATCACTCTTCTTTTATCATCGCTTTTTAGTTGAGATAAATCAACTAATGCGATTTTATTACTTTTTAATTCATCTGCAACATTTTTAACATCATTAAAAATCTTTGGAACAAAAATCTCTGTTCTTTTAGATAAAATATCTTTTTCTATAGTTAAATTGTCTTTACTATTTTCTTTCGGTAATTCTGATTCATTTTCATCGTACATGTCATATTCTTTTAAATCATTATGAATATTTTCATTTTTGGTTTTTAATTTATTTAAAAAGTTTTTTAATTTATTGCTCATAAAACCTCCTACTTTAAGAATGTTGGAAAATCATTATCCAATTCTTCTTGTTGTTGTTCTTCATTGTTTAACAATGAAGAACTTTGCATAGTTTGATGTGCATTAAATATTTCTTCTTCAAATGTGGTGGTTTTTAATGTTTCGATTGATTTTTGTGCCTGTTTTGTTAAATTAGAAGATCTAAGATTTGCAAAACTTGAAACAGTTGTTGGTTTAACAGAAGGTTTAATAATATTTTGCTCAATATCTTTGTTTTCATCAAATCCAGTTGCAATAACAGTTACAACTAATTCATCTTTTTCAGTTAATTCTTTATTAATAGCTACCCCAAAAACAATATTAACTTCAGGGTTATCAATTGCTTGGTTAACAACATCAACAACATCATATGCATCATTTAATGAAATACCTTCTCCACCAGTTACATTAACAATAACATCTCTAGCTCCATTAATTGAAGCTTCAAGTAGTGTTGAAGATATGGCATCATTTGCTGCTAAATTCGCTTTATCAGGTCCAGTACCTAAACCAATACCAAATAAAGCATTTCCTTTTTTAGACATAACTGTTTTAACATCAGCAAAGTCTAAGTTAATTAATGCTGGTACTGCAATAAGATCAGTAATCGTTTGTACTCCTTGTTTTAAAATTGCATCTGCTTCACCAAAAGCTTCTTGAATTGGTTTAGCCCCGATAAATTCTAAAAGTCTATCGTTTGAAATAACAATAGTAGAATCAACGTATTTTTTTAATTCAATAATTCCTTCTTCAGCAAATTGATTTCTATATTTACCTTCAAACCTAAATGGTTTAGTTACAATAGCTACAACTAAAGCTCCAGTTTCTTGTGCAATTCTAGCAATAACAGGAGCAGCACCAGTTCCAGTGCCACCACCCATTCCAGCTGTTATAAAAATTAAATCAGCATCTTTTAAAGATTCTTTTAATTCAGCTTCACTCTCTATAGCTGCAGCTTTACCAACTTCTGGATTAGCTCCTGCACCTAATCCTTTTGTAGATTTTTCACCTAAAATTAATTTATTAGGTACACTTGAACCTGCTAAAACTTGAGCATCAGTGTTAGCTATATAAAAATCAACGCCATGCGCTCCATATTCAAACATTCTTGTGATAGCATTATTTCCTCCACCACCAACACCAATAACTTTTATCTTGGCTCTTTGACTAAAATCTTGTTTACTACTCATACTTTTGCTCTCCTTCATTAGGCTTAACTTTATCTATTATTATACCATCTTGTTTTAAAAATAAAGCTTGCATATATCCATTTTCAGAAGGGTGATTGAAAAAATCAAATGACAAGTTTGCTTCTACTTTTTTAGGTTGTAATTTATCAAATGATTTTTCATTTTTAATTAAGGTATCAATTGTATTTCAAACACCATATGTTGTTGCTAATATACATTCATTAAGAGTCCCAATTAAAGAAAAAGAACCAAAAAAATTATTTGTTGTGGTTTTAGTTTTAAAGAATTTACTAATGTTTGTTATTTGGGTTAATATGCCATAATGATAAATGGGAAATCTAAATAATTCATTACCTAAACTTTGTGCAATAATTTCAGTTATTTTTTTTAAAACTTCATCGATTTGTTTAATAAACTCTTTTTTAAATATATAACCATTAAATTCATATTCATTTTTAAAGTTTTTAACTTTTAGAATTATATTTGATAAAAAGTTATTTGAGTTTAGGTCTAATGATTCAAGTAAATATTTTCGACATAAATTTTCATCAATATTAAATTTTTTAGCCATTTTTTCAATTACTTTATCAAAACCTTGATTTAAAGTTTTAAAAGTTTGAATGCTATTTTTTTTGAAAACACCAAATTCAACTTTGTTATTTTCTCAATTAATAATAATTGCATTTTCTGGTGTTTTTATGCCGGAATTTGGTATGTTAAATAAAGCTTGAATATTGGGAACAATTTTGCTTATTTGTTTACCACAACTTTTAACAATACTTGTGTGTGATTTATATACAGCTTTGTCAATAGTTTCATAGTTATAAATAAAAGTAACTAATGAGCCATTAATTTCTTTAAAGTTTTCTCATTTTTTATCATTTACTAGAATGTTTTCAAAATTTAAATTGAAAATTTCATTATGATCATTTTCTTTTAATTTCTTTTCAATTGATAACTTCAATTTATCAATCATTTCTTTATTAATTGGTTGATCTGCAGATAATCTAAAAGAATTTTTTATTGGTGTTTTAACATAAGTTTGACTTGGTAAAATACAAATAACTTCTTTTAAGTATTCTTTAGAAAATTCAAGAGAACATTGATTAAAAATATTTCCAAGAGCTTTTTTCACCATAATTGGTTCTATAACAAGACCATTTGAGTTTAAAACAGGGATATCAAAAAATTTAGTTTCATTAAAAATACTAATTGGTTTATTTTTAAAAGTTTTAGTTGTTGCAATTGTAATACTTCATTCTTTTATTTCAATTGTTGTTAATGGTTTATTTTTCATAATATCTCCTTATTTTTTTTCTATAACTCATAGTTTTGCACTGTGGCTTCGTTTATTTTTTTCTAATTCAGTTTTACTTGGTTTTAATGGTTTAGTTATTACTAACTTAAATTGCTTATCTGATTCAAATGCAAATGGCAAGTTATTTAAAAAGTATTTTTGTTCATCTAATGTTTCTTTTTTAAAAACTTCTTTAATTATTTTTTCTTCCAATGAATGAAAAGTTATTACCACTATTCTTCCTTTTTGTTTTAATAAGACCAAACTTTGTTGAAGAGATTGTTTAAGAGATTCAAATTCATCATTTACAGCAATTCTTAAAGCTTGAAAAGTTTTTTTTGCTGGGTGTTTTGGAGAATTAAGCACTTTTGCAGGTAGTGATTTTTTAACAATATCCACTAGTTCAAATGTTGTTGATATTGGCCTTGCTTGAATAATGTTTTTTACAATTGATCTTGCAAATTTTTCATCAGCGTAATTTCATAAAATTTTTTCAAGGTCTTCTTGTGAATAAGTATTTAATATAGTTTCAGCTGTCACAGGATTGTTCACAATATCCATTCTCATGTCTAGCGGCCCATTAAACCTATAACTAAAACCTCTTTCTGGGATGTCAAATTGAGGTGAAGATACGCCCAAGTCATATAAAATGCCATCAACTTTCAAAACATTATTTAAAGCTAACATCATTGCTATGTCTTTAAAGTTAGATTCCAATATTTTAAACCTGCTACTAATTTTTGATAGTTTATTTTTGCCTTCTTCAATAGCAGTAACATCTTGGTCAATACAATATAACATTCCAGAAGTTAACTTTTTGAGAATCTCACTAGAATGACCACCTCTGCCTAATGTGCAGTCAACATAAACTCCGTCTTTTTTTATATTTAAATAATCAATTGATTCTTTTAATAAAACTGGTATATGCTTATTCATTAGTTATTTATTCCTTGATAAATTTTTTCTGATATCACTTCAAGTTTATTTTCATTTGCTTTTTGATAGTTATTAAAGGTTTGACTATCTCATATTTCTATACGATCACCCATCCCCAAGATAAAAACAGACTTATTAATATTTGCTAGCTTTAAAAGGTTAGCGGGTATATTAATTCTTCCACTTTTATCTAATTCGACTTCGTGGGTGTTAGCGATAACTTCACGAGTCAACATTCGAGTGTCTTTATTAAAACTTGATAAACTTAATATTTGATTGCTTCACTTTTGAAATTCAGTTTCAGTTCTCATTTCTAAACTTCCTTCAAAACCTTTAGAAACGTATAGTATAGTTCCTTGAACTTTTCCACGTATCTTAGAAGGAATGGTAAGTCTTTGTTTTTCATCTAAATTATGTTCATATGTTCCATAAAATAACATACCACTTTCCCCCATTTCTTCCCACTATCATGTTAATATTATAAAACTTATTAATAAAAATGTGTAAAAAATAGAAAAAAAATGAGCTCAAAGCTCATTTTATTATTATTTTAAATTAATCTTCAATAGATTTAACTTCTTTACCTTTATAAAATCCACAGTCTCTACATACTCTATGAGATTTTATCATTGCTCCGCAATTTTCACAAGAAACTAAATTAGATGCTACTAAAGCTAAATGACTTCTTCTTTTATTCTTAACGGATTTACTAGTCTTTCTAAATGGTACAGCCATTTGGTACCCTCCTTTTTACTTTTTCTTGTTAAACTGGTCCAATTGATTTCATCTTGGGTCCAGTTTATTTTGTTCTTTTTTATTATACTCTTCTTCTGTAAAAAAAACATCATTAGAGCATACTTTTTTTATTATATCATTATTGTTATTGGATAAGTTATATGGCAAATTTATGTTTATTTGTTCTATAGCGTAATTTAATACATTAAACCTATCACCCAAAATAATATTAGAATTTGAACTTGCGTTTGAAGAAAAACAATATTCTTCACTTCAATCAATAGAATTTGAGTATTCTTCTTCTTTATTAGTGAATTCATTTACAAAAAGTAAACTAAAATTAATTACGCCATTAACACTTAAAATAGAAAGCGATTTACTTCAATCTAAATCAACATCAATTTCAAATTTAGATAATTTAGTAACTGAAGGATGAAATATTTTAAAACCCTCAAGTGTTTTAATTTCTTTAATTATTTCAGTATGTAAATTATTTTCAAAATAATTAATATCCATATTATCTTATTTTAACCTTAGCATCTTTTATTCTATTTAAAATAATATTAAATTGAGAAGAAATTTCTTGTTCAGTTAATTGTTTATCAATGCTGTTAAATTCAAATTTAAAAGTTATTGAGTATTTTTTCTCATTTTTCATTTGATCATCTGCATAAATATCAACTATTTCATAAGAAACCAAATGTTTAACACTATCAACAATTGATTTAACAATATCTTGGTAACTTTGCTCTCTAGATAATTCCATTGAAATATTTCTGTAAGATTTTTGAAATTTAGATAATTCATTAGTTTTATGAATTTTTTCAGAAACATCATAAATGGCATTAATGTTTATTTCACAAACAAAAGTTTCACCAATTTTATTTGCCTTTTCAAAAGCGGGGTTCAATTTAAATATGTAAGCTAAAGTTTTATTTTTATATTTAACTTCAATATTAATAAAAGGGTGGATATCTGAAGTTGTTGGTTCTTTATTAATAAAAGAAACTTCTTTTAAATTAACTTTATAAAAATTTAAAATAGCAATTAAATAAGATTGAATATAAGCATAACTTGATTTAATATCAACTTTTGTGATTGGATCTTTAACAATTTGATTACTAACAGCAAAACATAAATGATTTTCTCTAAATTCATTTAGTCCAAAAATATCTCCAACTTCAAATAATTTTAAGTTCTTATTTCCATTATTTGCATTAAAAATAATAGTTTCAACCATTGTTTTAGATAAATTAGTTCTATAACTTTCTCTTTGAATTGAAAGAGGACTCATTACATTAATAATCCCTTTAACATCAAACATGTTTCAAGCTTTATTAGTTGTCTTTTCAGTTAAAGAATATGATTTTATATTATTAAAACCATTACCTACAAAATATGAAACAACTTTATTTTTTAATTTTCTTTCAAGGTTGTTTGTCTTATTAAACATTGTAAATTCTAATGGTTTTTCATCAAAGTTGTCATAACCATAAATTCTTGCAACTTCTTCACATAAATCAAATTCACCATAAATATCAGTTCTATTTTCATCAATATCAAAAGTTATTTCATCTTTTTTTGATGTGACTTCAATGTCTAAATGTTTGAATAAATCTATTATTTGAGGAACAGTAAATTCCATACCTAAAATTTGATTTATTCTTGATAATGTAGTTTTATATACATTTAAAGGTTGTTCGCCTTTTAATAAAACTTCAATATTTTCAGCAAAATCTAAAATTTTATATTTACTAAACACATTTAGTAAAGCTAACAGCCCTTGATTAAATAAATTTTTATTTAACGGCTTAGCATATCTTTGCAAATCAATATTACTTATATTTAATTTTTTTAATTGCCCTCGCATTATAATTTGATCTATATTTAACATTAGTACTAATATTCTTTGTGTTTCATTAGTTACTGCAAATTCTTTTTCGGTTTTTAGACCAATAATGTTTACTAATCTTTTGTTATTTTTTAAAACTAGAATCTCTTTGTCATCAATTATTTGATTAGTTATTTCAAAATCATTTGTAACTTTGTCAGCATCCATTAAAATAAAAGGTTGACCGGTTTTAAAAGTTGCTATATTGGCTAATTGTTCAAATTTATTATCATTAGATTTAATTTTTGATATTTTTAGTAAAATATCATCGTGAGTTGTTAAATTAAATTCATTTTCATTCAAGTGAACTAAACTGTATGATATGGTATTAATATTTTGTTCTACTTTTTTATTTATATTAATATTAAATTTTTGAGTTTGCTTACTATACTTAAATTCATTTTTATATTCAATTGGTTCTAAATCAAAATAGTTAGCTAGTTCTTTAACCAATTGATAGCCAGCTAAAGCGTCGCTTCTATTAAGTGTTAAATCTAGATCAAAAGCATAATCATCAAGTCCAATTATTTCACCAATTGGATTACCTAATTCTTTTTCTAAATCTTTTGATAACGATGTTACAAAAACAATTTCCACAATTTCTGCTTCAGTTAAGTTATTATTTGAAAATGCTATTTCGTTATATGCACAAAACATCCCTTCTGAAACTATGCCTAACATTTTACGGTTATCTAATATGTTTCCATTAAACAAAGTTGCCCCAGGTAAAGCAACCACAACATAATTATTTGCAATAATATTTCTTGCAGTTGATAAAATAGTAACTTTTTTGTTAGCTCCAATTTTTGTGACAGTTTTTTTCAAATTTGTTTCAGGAATTTGTTCTACAGATTCTATGTATCCCAAAACTATTTTATTATTGCTAAACTTTGAATAGTCAATTTCTTCTTCTACTTCAAAGCCTAGTGAGTTGAAAGCAATAGCAATTTGTGCATTTGTAACATTTGTTAAGTCTAAGTATTTATTTAATCATTTTCTTGTAATTATCATATTTATCCTTATTCCCCATAGAACTTAAATTGTTCTAAAAATTTAATGTTATTTTCATATAAGCTTCTGATATTAGAAATACCAAATTTCAACATAGCTATTCTTTCAATACCTACTCCAAAAGCAAGAGCAGTATTTTTTGAAGGATCCATTCCATTTAATTTCATAACTTGCTCATTAATAATTCCTGATCCTAAAATTTCTATTCACCCTGAATATTTACAAATTGAACAACCTTTTCCTTTACATTTAAAACAACTTACATCAACTTCAACGCTTGGTTCAGTAAAAGGAAACAAACTTGGTCTGAGTCTAATTTTTGCATCTTCTCCAAACAATCTTTTACACATATATTTTAAAATTCATTTTAAATTAGTAAAGTTAATTTTTTTAGATACAGCCAAAACATCCATCTGCATAAATTGGTGAGAGTGAGTAGCATCATCATCATCTCTACGATAAACATTCCCAATTGAAATATTTGCATAACTTCCTTCAAAATTTTTTTCTTCAGCCATTTTAAATAACATTCTAGCAGACATGTTTGTATTATGAGTACTTAGCACTAACTCTTCATTAATATAAAACGAATCTTGCATGTCTCTTGCAGGATGACCAACTGGTAAATTTAAATTTTGAAAGCAAAATTTATCAAACTCAACATCACGATTTGGTAATACATCAAAACCAATTTCGCTAAATATATCAGTTAATTCTTCCACAACAATATTTAAAGGGTGAATTGTTCCAAGTCTAATTAAAGAACTTGGAATTGAAGGGTCAAATTTCTCATTTTGTAATTTTATATTATTTTCAATTTTACTCAACTCATTTATTTTATTTGTTGTTTGTTCATTAATAAAATTTCTTAATTCATTACCTTTCATTCCAACTTCAGTTTTATTTTCTATTTCAGAGCTTCTTAATGATTTTAAAATTGCATTCAATTCGGAATCTTTTGATAGATTTTTTTTCTTAATTGCTTCAATTTCTGAAACAGTTTTAGCCTCTGCTAATTCTTTTATTACTAAGGTTTTAATTGCTTCTATTTTATTTAACATGTTTCCCCTTTTATATTATTTCTAATTGTTCTTCATAAGCACTAATAATTAATTGCAATATTTTTATACCTGGATAGTTCTTATTTATAGATTTTAACCTTTTTAAAATAAATTTTTGAAAACATATTTTAAAATCTTGAAATATTGTATCAAAACTCTCAATAACTGGGTGATTTTCATAATTTAAAGTATATTCAATACCTTCGTTCATACAAATAATCATGCTTATAAAATGATTATTAACTAATTTTTTGGATTTAGAATATATTTCTCTTAAAAATTCTTCATACATATTTAAGATTAATTTTGAATTATTTGTTAAGCATATGTAATCTCAAAAAGCAGAATCTATAGATTTCAAAAAGGTTCTTATTTGATCAATGCTTTCATTAACAAAATTGTTTGTTTTTCAGTTTATATCTTTTTTATATATTTTTTTTATATAAGCTAATAATTTAGGTTTTGAACATAACTCAAAAAGTGAGAGATACTCTCACTTAAAGTTGATATCAAAAATTTCACTTGATTGTTCTTTTTTAATATGCTTTTTTTCAAAGTCATTTATGAGTTTTATTTTAATCGATTCCATAATATAAATATTATATATTGGTTATTTGTGATAGTGATAATTTTTCTACTTGTTTATTAGCTACAAATCAACCAAATATTAAAACAACAAAAACAATTGGTGCTGTAATTAAAGCCGACCTATAATCCACTCCTAAAAATATATAAACAGAAAATTTAACTGATACTCAATGTAAAAGAACTTGCCAAATTATAATTGACAAAATAAATGCTATTGCAAAAGAAATTAGTAGACCTATAATATAACTTCCCATAATAGTCCAATTAACTCGCATTTTTTTATATCCTAAAGCTTTCATTGTTAATATTGTAGCTTTTGATTCATCAACTATTATGCCTATTACCACTAATAAAATAATAGATAAAATAACAGTTGATAGTAAAACAAACACAAACATAATTTTATTTGAAATTTCGATTGCAAAGTTTGCAGCTGATTTCATGATGTTAAATGGAACAGAACTATTTCTATATTTAGTTAAAAATGATTGATTTGTTATTAAAAAAGTATTTTGTTTTTTTAAATCATTTGTTGTTGAAGATATTACTTCTAAAGGTTTTTCTTTAGTTTCTTCAAATACACCATAAATCATTTCATAAAATACATTTGATTGCTTATCACTAGTTATTGTGATATTTTCTTCTTTATTTATTGTTTTTAAAAAGGAAGTGATAATATTTGAAAAAGACATTTCAGTTGATAACATTTCTTTATAAGAAAATAATTGATTAAACACTGGTTTGACCAATAAATCATTATTAAAATACTGATTTTCAAAACTCTCTTTATTTAACATGATTGAATCCTGACCTAATGAAATTGTTTCAGCTTGATTTATGCCAACGACTTTAACTTTTATTTCTAACTTTTCAGAAGTATTGCTATGTAATGTTAGAATATCACCAATATTAATATTTTTATCTCGGTGCAAGAAATAAGGAATAATTGCGGGAATAACACCATCAGAAGGTTCTAAAAATTCATTCATTTGATTATTATTTATACCATAAAAATTAAATGTTTTTCTAAAGTCACCGTACTTTGATGTTTGATTAGACAATAAATAGGTTTGAATAAGACTTTCATCAGACTTATCACCTATATTCAAATATATTTTCGATGTCAAAGTTTCTTTATTTTTATCAAACATTATGCTATTAAAGTTTATCATTTTGTCAGTTAACGTATTTTCGTTCGTATCACTTATTAATAAATTTGAAGATAAAGTAGAAGGTAATAAATTCAAACTTCCTTTGTACAATAGCGAAATTATTTGAGAATCATTAAACTGCTTTGTGTCGCTTAAAATTGATGATGTATGTTTAAACATCTCATTATTATCACCAGTTTTTCAAAAAACTGATTTAGCTGGATTATAATTTTTTAATAATGGCAAATTGCTTGTTATATTAATGAACTGATCATAGTTAAAATTAATTTTTTCATTTGATGCAAAAGCAGAAACTAATTCTTCAGTTGTAAACTTACTATTTGGTTTATTTAGCATTACAGGTAAATACTCATAAATAGCAGCTATTTGAAACATTTTTATAGCAAATAGTTGAGTTAATTCATTATAAAAAATGTTTTTTAGCTTAGCTTCTGTAATGTTTTTAAGAGTTACAGTATTTTCATTTTTTGAAGATTCTAAAGATTCTAAAGTAATTTTTTTATTAGTTTTTCCAGTTGTTTTAATCTCGAAAATGCCTTCTTTTAATGAATCACTGTTTAAGTCAAAATTTAAAATCGTTGATAAAAAATTTACATCACTAATTGTTTTACCATCAGGACTTGATGATAAATCAAATCCAAACGTTTTTTGTATAGTGTATTCTACTTCATTTTGAGGCAATATGAACTGAACTTTATCTTCATCACTTAAACTATTGAAATAGTTTATAGTCATTTGAGCTAAAGCAGAAACTTTATATCTATAATCATTGGTTAAATCTTCACTGGTTAAATAATCATTTGTGTTTTTAAAATCTGATATATCTTTATAGTCTAGTTCTATAGGATTTTGTTTTGATTGATCTCAATCATATTTTTTTTGCGAATTTATTACGTATTTTGAATATGAACCAGTTCAATCATAATAATGATCAACTTTTTCATTGTAAACAGCAAAACTTTGATTAATAATTTTTGTTGTTAAAGTTTGAGATCCAAATATTAAAATATATGAAAGTGAAGAAAAAGCAAAAAGAGTTTGAATCATAACGAACTTCCCTTTGGAATTTTTAATGAAAGCTTTTCTTAATCTTCAAGAAAAAAATATGTTATGTTTTTCTGAAATTTTTGATAATAAACTTTTTTTAGTTTTATAGGTTCTCTTTTTATCATTGTTTATTAAAGATAATGGTTTTTCATTTAAGTCTTTTAAAGTAAATAAGAAAGCAATAAACAAAAAGAATAAAGGTATCCCAATAACAATAACTAAAAACATAATTGGTGAAAAATAGACTTTATTAAAATAAATTGTTAAAGAGTTTTCAAAACCTCTAGCAGCAAACTTTTGAAATGGGAAAGAACAGAAAAAACCTATTAATATACTTGTGAAAAATAAAACAAAAGTTTTAAGCGCAAATACTCAACTAAGTTCTGTTGTAAAGTATCCAGAAGATTTAAAAATTCCCAGTTGTTTTCTTGTTTCATTTATTTCTTTTTTAATATTAAAGTTTATAAACAAAAAAGCTAAAAGTAATATTACAAAAGATATAACTATAAAAATAATAATTCTAATTTTTAAATTTGTTGACTGTTTGTCAAAGTTACTGTCACTTCATTTTTTTAAAAATGAACTTGGTTTTTGAAAAATTAAAAAATCTTCATCATTATTTTTTTTAAATATAAAATCTTGAGCTTCTAATTTGTCACTTGTTTTTTCTGATTTAATTTTTAAAGATAAAGCACCTGTTGATTCAGAACTATTTAAAAATTTTCATTCAAAATTTTTATATCTTTGTGTGAAATTATTATTTGCATAAACTATAGCGTAATTGTTTTGTTTTTGATTAAAAGATGAATATGAGGGTCCCGGAAAAAAATCTTCTAAATTTTGACCTATGCCAACAACTTTAACTTTAAATGAGTTTGTAAAATACATTTCAGTTAGATGAATATTATTAAAAATCTCTTCTTTACTTAGGAAGTTTAAAAACGTTCCAAATTGTGATGAATTTGCTTCTGGTAAATTTATATAGTCACCTACTTTAATATTATTTAATTTTGCAAAAGCAGCAGAAATAATAACTTCAGGGTTATCATTTAAATCAGCTTTTCATTCGTGAGTATTTTCTGAGTTTTTAGCAATTGATTTGTCAAATAACACTTTTGTTATATCAGAATATTTCTTTTCTTTTGTATTTATAGCTCAACTATATTCACTTTTTAAGTCAGCTGTATTTTTTCCACCAAAAATACCTTGAGAGGGAGCTAATTTGAAAGATTGACTAACACTCAATTCATAATTTGCTTTTTTATTTTTTGAGATTTCTTCTATAATTTTTTCTAATACTATAACTCTATCATCATGTAGGTAATTTTTATTTCAAAGTTTTTTTGAATATTCTGATTTTATCAAAGCATAATTTAAAAAATAAAATTCTTGTGCTTCAGATTTTTTAAAATTATTAACCATTAAATTAATCAATTCATTTAAATTTTTTTCATTTCAATTTTTTAGTTGATCAACTAAAGAAAAAATTGAAAAATCAATAAGTTTGTTCAAGTTAGCAAAAAGAAAAATTTTATATAAAGCACCGAAAAAAGCTGAACTAATATCTTGGCTAGTAACATCGCTGCTTGAACTTTCTAGTTCAAATATAGCTTCACTAATAGCCTTAGTGATATGTAAATATATAACCTTTTTTATTTCTTCATCTTTAAATATTGTTAAAAAGGTTTTTTTACTTAAAGATAAATTTCCTATGCTACTAGTTCTATAAGAAGCTAAAAAATTGTTAAAAACATTTGTTAAATTATCTTTTTCAGTTTGAAAATCACTAATTGAATTCAAATCAATGTTTACATTTGCGTTTGATTTTAAAATGTTTATACCTTCGCTCTCAATAGGACTAGTCTCAGCCATAAAATATTTTTCAATAAAATCATAACTATAGATTACGCTTTGAGAATTATCTAAATCTATTTTATTGTCATATTTAACAGTTTTATTTTCACTGGAATGTAATTTTAAATAAATTTGTATGGGTGAAGCTAAAATGCCTATAATTGCTGTTGTTAACGATGCTAAAAATACAATAATAAATAATGAAGAAACTCAATTTTTAATAAAGGTTTTCATATAGCTTTTAAGTATTTTTTTCATCTATATTTTGTCCTTTAAACTGTAATTATTTATAGTATAGCACCTTTAAGGAATAATTGATTTTAAATTAAAAGGATATTATTTTATAGATTTCATAAAATAAAAAAAACATGAGCATTTAGTTTCATGTTTTGATCTAAGATTTGAAATATGAATATTTTATTTTTTCATATTTACCTTTCTATGACATAAAATAATTACTGTCACTTAAATTTCTTAAAAGCTCAAAGAGCAAAAACAATTAATTGAATTATTGCTATCAAGTAAAAATATCAAGTTGAACTTAAAATTATTCCTTCTTTTAAATTAACAATTATCAAAATAGCCGAACCACTAGGTATCAAGATTTGAATGATTTTCACCCAGTTCGGAAATAGTTCAGCAGGTATTACAGAACCTGATAAAAATAAAATTATATAAAAGCAAATTAATGCAGTAAACGAACAATTTTTATAAGTCTCTAAACTACTAGAAATAATTACTGAAATAAAGAAAAAAGTTAGAAAAGCAATTGTTGTAATAAATAATAAAGAAATTATGATAAATAAAGTTCAATATATTTTAAAAATTAAAAATGAGAAAAAAGTAATAATAAAAAAATTAATAAGAAATAAAATGTAATTAAAAATAAGTTTTCCAAACATGTATTTTAAAATAGATAGTTGAGTTATTGAAATTTGCTTTGTTATTTTTGTAATTCTGTCATTAAATAAAGAATTTGTTAATATTGAAATAGTTAGCGTTGCAGCATTCATTATAATTAGGCCTGGACCAATATAATATAGCTTAACGCCAAAGACTGTACCTTCAAAAATTAATAATATAAAAGGCAATAGAAATGAAAAAAATAACGAAAAAGGATTTTTCAAAAACTTAATTAGTTCTAATTTAATTATTGCAATCATTATCATATACCATTTTTTTAATGATTAATAAAGATTCTTCAAAGTTACTAGATAATTTAAAATCTTTATTAATTACATTATCTTTAATAACTATAACTCTGTCACACAACTTAGCGACTTCATAAGAGTCATGTGAAATTAACAGCAAAACACACTCTTTAGTATCTAAATATTTTGTAACTAAATCAACTATTTTAATTTTTCATTCGTAATCTAAATGAGTTGTTAGTTCATCGAGTAACAAAAAGTTTGGATTATTTAAAAGTGCAATAAGAAATTTAAACTTTTGTTTTTGACCACCAGAAAGATTAGAGTATCTTAAATTTAATTGATTTTCTAGTTCGAACTTTTCAAACTTTTCAGATATTTTTTTGTTGTCACATTTAACCTTAAGTGCGGAACAAAAAAACTTGAAAATTGACCTTAATTTTAATTCTCCATCAAATGATACATCTTGAAAAACTGCATTTTTAATTACTATATTGCTATTTGAAAAAATAATTTTTCCTTTATTTGGCTTTATAACACCAAATATTATTTCTGCTAAAGTCGTTTTTCCAGAGCCATTAACACCCATAATACCTATTTTTTCATTTTCTTTTATATTTAAATTTATATCTTTTAAAATAGGTAAACTTTTGTATTTTTTATTTATATTAACTAAACTTAGCATAATTTTAATTCCCCTTTCTATATTTAGAAGTAATGATACTCTTAAAACAATTTGAATACAAGCAAAAAGCAAAAAGCAAAAAGCAAAAAAAAAAAAAAAAAAGAACCTTTCGGTTCTTTAATTTTGAACTGGCAACGTGCTACTTTCTCACAAATGCAATATCATCGCCGCTATAGAGCTTAACTTCTGTGTTCGGTATGGAAACAGGTGTGACCTCTATGCTATAATCACCAGATCATTATCTCAGAATTGTTCTCTGAAAACTAAATACTAGACTTGCATCATTCAATTGCTTTTTTCTCTAAAAATTCTCTCGATCTATTAGTAATGGTTAGCTTAATACCTCACGATACTTACACATCCATCCTATCAACCTCGTAGTCTACAAGGGATCTTACATTTTAAAAATGGGAAAATTCATCTTAAAGGAGGCTTCTCGCTTAGATGCCTTCAGCGATTATCCGTTCCACACATAGCTACCCTGCTGTGCCACTGGCGTGACAACAGGAGCACCAGAGGTGTGTCCATTCCGGTCCTCTCGTACTAGGAACAGCTCTCTTCAATTTTCCTACGCCCACAACAGATAGGGACCAAACTGTCTCACGACGTTCTGAACCCAGCTCGCGTACCGCTTTAATGGGCGAACAGCCCAACCCTTGGAACCGACTACAGCTCCAGGATGCGATGAGCCGACATCGAGGTGCCAAACCTCCCCGTCGATATGAACTCTTGGGGGAGATCAGCCTGTTATCCCCGGGGTAACTTTTATCCGTTGAGCGACGGCCCTTCCACTCGGGACCGCCGGATCACTAAATCCTACTTTCGTACCTGTTCGACTTGTAAGTCTCACAGTCAAGCACCCTTCTACTTTTGCGCTCTTTGCATGATTTCCAACCATGCTGAGGGTACCTTTGAGCGCCTCCGTTACATTTTAGGAGGCGACCGCCCCAGTCAAACTACCCACCAGACACTGTCCTTAACCCAGATAATGGGTCGAAGTTAGAAATCCAATATAACGAGGGTGGTATTCCAAGGACGACTCCACTGGCCCTAGCGGTCCAGCTTCAAAGTCTCCCACCTATCCTCTACACGTTATACCAAATTTCAATATCAAGTTATAGTAAAGCTCCACGGGGTCTTTCCGTCTAGTTGCGGGTAACCGGCATCTTCACCGGTACTAAAATTTCACCGAGTCTGCAGCCGAGACAGCGAAGGGATCATTACGCCTTTCGTGCGGGTCAGAACTTACCTGACAAGGAATTTCGCTACCTTAGGACCGTTATAGTTACGGCCGCCGTTCACCGGGGCTTCAATTCAAAGCTTCGCTTGCGCTGACTTCTCCTCTTAACCTTCCGGCACTGGGCAGGCGTCACCCCCTATACTTCGTCTTACGACTTAGCAGAGAGCTGTGTTTTTGCTAAACAGTTGCCCCTCCCTCTTCACTGCGGCTCACTAAAAGTGAGCACTCCTTCTTCCGAAGTTACGGAGTTATTTTGCAGAGTTCCTTAGCTACAGTTATCTCGCTTACCTTAGGATTTTCTCCTTGACCACGTGTGTTCGTTATAGGTACAGGCTACTAGTTATTAAGTTAGAAGCTTTTCTTGGAAGCGTAGGGTCATGTACTTCGTTACTAGGCGAACCGTTCACTCCTCATAACACTTCAGCGTTTAATACAACACGGATTTGCCTATGTTGCCGCCTTTGTGCTTAACCCAGGACATCCATCGCCTGGGATACACTACCTTTCTCCGTCACTCCATCACTAACTAGCAGGTACAGGAATATCAACCTGTTGTCCATCGACTACGCCTTTCGGCCTCGCCTTAGGTCCTGACTAACCCTGGGTGGACGAACCTTGCCCAGGAAACCTTGGTCAAACGGTATGAGGGATTCTCACCCTCAATCGTTACTCATGCCGGCATAATCACTTCTAAGCGCTCCACCAGTCCTCACGGTCTGACTTCATCGCACTTAGAACGCTCCCCTACCACTGTATTAAAAATACAATCCGTAGCTTCGGTATTAGGTTTAGCCCCGGTACATTTTCGGCGCAAAATCACTCGACTAGTGAGCTGTTACGCACTCTTTAAATGATGGCTGCTTCTAAGCCAACATACTAGCTGTTTGTGCAATTTCACATCCTTACACACTTAACCTAAATTTAGGGACCTTAGCTGACGATCTGGGCTGTTTCCCTCGCGAGCATGGACCTTATCACCCATGTTCTGACTGCCGAGTATCCGACAATGGCATTCGGAGTTTAATTCTATTCAGTACCCCTAGGTGGGGCCATCATATATTCAGTGCTCTACCTCCATTGCGGTAAACCTCGACGCTATACTTAAATATATTTCGGGGAGAACTAGCTATCTCCGGGTTCGATTGGAATTTCACCGCTAGCCACAAGTCATCCGCGGTCATTTCAACGAACGTCGGTTCGGTCCTCCATTAGGTTTTACCCTAACTTCAACCTGCTCATGGCTAGATCACCCGGTTTCGTGTCTACTACATCGTACTAAACGCCCTATTAAGGCTCGCTTTCACTACGGCTCCACAGATTCTGCTTAACCTCGCACGATATAGTAACTCGCCGGCTCTTTCTACAAAAAGCACGATATCACCCATTAACGGGCTCTATCTTCTTGTAAGCACATGGTTTCAGGAACTATTTCACTCCCCTCTCGGGGTACTTTTCACCTTTCCCTCACGGTACTGGTTCACTATCGGTAAAATGGGAGTATTTAGGCTTGCCGAGTGGTCTCGGCGGATTCCGACAAAATTTCACGTGTTTCGTCGTACTCAGGATACATCTACGAGATCAATATATTTCGTATACGGGGGTATCACCCTCTATGCCACTACTTCCCAGTAGCTTCTACTATATATTGATTTTGTAACTCTAAAAGATGTCCTACAACCCCAGCCCGTAGACTGGTTTGGCCTTTTCCGCGTTCGCTCGCCGCTACTAACGGAATCATTATTATTTTCTTTTCCTCTTGGTACTAAGATGTTTCAGTTCCCAAGGTTCCCTTCTCATAAACTATGTATTCATTTATGGATAATATGAGATTAATCATATTGGGTTTCCCCATTCGGATATCACCGGATCAAAGCTTACTTCCAGCTCCCCGATGCTTTTCGCAGGTAATCACGTCCTTCTTCGGCTCCATTTTCCAAGGCATTCACCATGTGCCCTTACTATTTTTTTAGAAAAAATCTTAAAGCAATTGATAATTGATTCAGTAAAATTTATTAATTTGTTAAAATTGATTTGATTTATTTAATCTTTTTACAATGCTTATCTAATATTCAGTTTTCAAAGAACAATACTCTTTTCCAGAGATTCATTTTTAATGATCTCTGAAAACTAAATAGAACATATAATAGTCAATCTGTTTTTGTCATATCTCCATAGAAAGGAGGTGATCCATCCGCACGTTCCCGTACGGATACCTTGTTACGACTTAACCCCAATCGCTAGTCCTACCTTGGGACGCGCCTTCCTTACGGTTAGGCTACGTACTTCTGGTATTACCAACTCTCGTGGTTTGACGGGCGGTGTGTACAAGACCCGAGAACGTATTCACCGCGGCATAGCTGATCCGCGATTACTAGTGATTCCGGCTTCATGAAGTCGAGTTGCAGACTTCAATCCGAACTGAGACTGGTTTTTTGAGATTAGCTCCCCCTCGCGAGATTGCGACTCTTTGTACCAGCCATTGTAGCACGTGTGTAGCCCAGGACATAAGGGGCATGATGATTTGACGTCATCCCCACCTTCCTCTAGCTTACACTAGCAGTCTCGTTAGAGTCCTCAACTTAATGTTAGTAACTAACGACAAGGGTTGCGTTCGTTGCGGGACTTAACCCAACACCTCACGGCACGAACTGACGACAACCATGCACCACCTGTCTCAATGTTTACCTCCACTACATCTCTGTAGCTTTGCACTGGATGTCAAGCCCTGGTAAGGTTCTTCGTGTTGCTTCGAATTAAACCACATGCTCCACCACTTGTGCGGGTCCCCGTCAATTCCTTTGAGTTTCACTCTTGCGAGCATACTACTCAGGCGGAGTACTTAATGCGTTAGCTGCAGCACTGAGGTAATCCCCAATACTTAGTACTCAACGTTTACGGCGTGGACTACTAGGGTATCTAATCCTATTTGCTCCCCACGCTTTCGTGCCTCAGCGTCAATAATCAGCCAGTAAACCGCTTTCGCCACTGGTGTTCTTCCATATATCTACGCATTTTACCGCTACACATGGAATTCCGTTTACCTCTCTGATATTCTAGTCCCACAGTTTTCAAGGCGAACCGGAGTTGAGCTCCGGGCTTTAACCTCAAACTTGCGAAACCGCCTACGCACCCTATACGCCCAATAAATCCGGATAACGCTTGCCACCTATGTATTACCGCGGCTGCTGGCACATAGTTAGCCGTGGCTTTCTGGTAAGGTACCGTCAAGATAAGAGCATTTCCTCTCAAATTTTTTCTTCCCTTACAACAGAGCTTTACAACCCGAAGGCCGTCATCACTCACGCGGCATTGCTTCATCAGACTTTCGTCCATTGTGAAAAATTCCCTACTGCTGCCTCCCGTAGGAGTCTGGGCCGTATCTCAGTCCCAATGTGGCCGATCAACCTCTCAGTTCGGCTACGTATCATTGTCTAGGTGGGCCATTACCCCGCCTACTAACTAATACGCCGCATCCCCATCTTTTAGCGATCCAAACGGATCTTTGAATATCTTCTCATGCGATAATGATATTAATATGCGGTATTATCTTTCGTTTCCAAAAGTTATCCCCCACTAAAAGGTAGGTTAGATACGTGTTACTCACCCGTTCGCCACTGGAGTGCAAGCACTCCCGTTCGACTTGCATGTATTAGGCATGCCGCCAGCGTTTATCCTGAGCCAGGATCAAACTCTCATTTTAAAATTGTTTAATTCTGACTATTATATTTATGTTGTATATTAATCTGTACTCAATTGAATTGTTTACAGGATTGTACAATGTTGTTCTATTTAGTTTTCAAAGATCATTAGCATCTCCTGAGAGACACTTAAAAATAATATCATAATAAAAAATAAATGTGTGAAAAAAATAAAAAAAAATAAAAAAGTTTTTTTCTTCTTTATTTTTATAAATTTTTAATCAGTCTTGTTTGTAAATGTTTTATATATTTCTCAAACCCTTTTTTCATAATTTGCATCTTGTTTAGCAATGTAATATTTCATATTTTTTATTTTGTTTGGTAAATACTGTTGTTCAACGTATGCCTTTTTATAATTGTGAGGGTACTTATACCCAACACCTCTATTTAATTTAATAGCAGATTTATAGTGAGCATCTTTTAAATAATCAGGAATATCATATACCATCCCTTTTTGAACGTCTTCAAATGCTTGATGAGTTGCATTAACTGCTGAATTAGATTTTTGTGATAGAGCCATTTCTATAACAACTAATCCTAACGGAATAATTCCTTCTGGCATGCCTAAAGTTCTAAAAGCTTCACAAGCAGTGTATACACGTGGTGGAAGACTTGGATTTGCTAACCCTATATCTTCATATGCCATAACTACCATTCTTCTCATCAAAGTTTCTATATCTCCAATTGATATTAGTCTTGAAAAGTAATGCAATGACGCATCCACATCACTTCCACGTATAGATTTGTGAAAAGCTGATTTTAAATCATGAAAATCATCACCAGCTGCAGTAGAAGGATTTTTAGCATTAACAAATATACTAGTTATTAAATCTAAGGTTATTTTTTCTTCTGCATATAAATTAATGAGAATTTCTAAATTATTAATTAAGCTTCTAATATCACCATTATTAATTTCGCAAAGATATTTCAAACTTTCATCATCTAATAAAATATTAAGTTTATTTGAATTAATAAGTTTTTTGATATATTCAAATGATTCAAAAGGATCAACTCTTTTTAATTCTAAAATATTAGCTCTACTTCTAAGAGCTGGGTTAATTACAAAATATGGGTTTTCAGTAGTTGTTGAATATAATATAATATTTCCATTTTCCATATAACTTAATAATATATCTTGTTTATCTTTATTTAATCGGTGAATTTCATCGATTATTAATACAAATCTTTTTGAAGATAACGCTTTATTTAAAATACTAGTTAACTTTTCTTTTTTTTCAAAACTTGCATTAAACGTATCAAATTCAATTTTTAAGTCATTGCATAAAGCTATAGCAAAAGAAGTTTTTCCAGTTCCACTTGGACCATAAAAAATTAGTGATGATGTAAAATCATTTTTAATCATTCTTTCAACCAATCCATCTTTGGCCAATAAATGAGTTTGACCAATAATATCTTTAGTTGTTTTTGGTCTTAATAAATAAGCTAATGGTGTTGGCATAATACCTCTTTTTATTTTGTTTTTAATTTTTGGTTTTTAGAATAATCCATTTTCATAAATCTATGTGGTGCACCATCAAACATATGTGGTTCTGAAGTTGATACAAACCCTAAAGACTCATAAAATCTTTTTAAATAATCTCGAGCATGTATTTCAAGTTCTAAATCAGGGTATTTTTCTAAACAAGCATCAATTCCTGCTTGAACTAACATTTTCCCATAATTGTTCGATCTAAACTTTAAAGGCACAACAATTCTTCCTAAAGTTGAATGTCCGTTTTCTAAATAAATTCTTAAGTATGCAATTAGTTCATCATCTTCATTTCTAAAAGTCAAGTGATGAGAAATCAGGTCATTTTCGTCAATATCAGAAATTATAAATTGTTGTTCAACATTAAAGACTTCTGTTCTTAATTTAAAAATATCTCAAATTTCTTTTGGAGTTAACTCGTTATACGTTTTGATTTGTTTTTTCATTTTTCTCCTTTTTATAAAATAAAGTACAATCACAATAATCATACTTTTATTTATTTATTTAAAAATTATATCAAATACTTGCTCGTATTTTTCTGCAGGTATTATTTTTAAAATAGATTTTACTTCATCTGGAATTTCATCTAAATCTTTTTCATTTTTAATTGGAATTATAATAGTCTTCAATCCACTTCTAGCAGCAGATATTGATTTTTCTCTCAAACCACCAATAGGCAATACATTACCTCTCAAAGTAATCTCACCAGTCATTCCAAATTCTTTGGAAACAGGTTTATTTGCTAAGGCAGAAATAAGCGCTGTTGTAATTGTTATACCTGCGCTTGGACCATCTTTTGGCACTGCACCTTCTGGAACATGAATGTGTATATCGTTATTTTCAAAAATTTTGGAATCAATTCCATATTTTTCATTATTTGATTTTACGTAAGTTAAAGCAATTGTTGCAGATTCTTTCATAACATCACCTAATTTACCAGTTAATACTAAATTACCTTTTCCAGGATATAAACTTACTTCGATAGGTAAAATGTCTCCACCAAATTGAGTATATGCTAAACCAGTAACTACACCAACTTGTGATTCATTTTGTTTTTCAGTATGGTCAAATATTCTTTTTCCTAAAAATTCGTTAACTACTTTAGGATCAACAATCAAGTTTGTAAGTTCTTTATTCAATAGCTTAACAATATATTTTCTTGAAATAGAGTTAATATGTCTTTCAAGTTGTCTAACTCCGGCTTCACGAGTGTAGTATTTAATAATTTCTTCTAAAGCTGAATCTGTAAAAGTTAATTCTTCTTTTGAAAGCGAATGTTCTTTTACTGATTTATCTACTAAATAGTCTTTAGCAATTTTCATTTTTTCGATTTCAGTGTAACTTGATAGATCAATTATTTCCATTCTATCATATAGAGCTTCAGGGATATCTTGTGCATAATTAGCAGTAGCTATAAACATAACTTGGCTTAAATCATATGGTTCTTCAATATAATGATCTGAAAATTCTTTGTTTTGTTCTGGGTCTAAAACCTCTAACATCGCACTAGCAGGATCACCTCTTTGATCAGATGCCATTTTATCAATTTCGTCTAGTAAAAATAAAGGATTTTTAACTTTGGCTCTTTTCATAGTTTGAATAATTCTTCCTGGCATTGAACCTACATAAGTTTTTCTATGACCGCGAATTTCAGATTCATCTTTAACCCCACCCAAACTTACCTTAACAAAAGTTTTTCCAATAGCTTCAGCTATTGATTTAGCAAGTGAAGTTTTTCCAACTCCTGGGGGACCAACTAAAGTAATTATTGGTGCCTTTAAAGAACTAGTTTTAGTTTTAACAGCTAAATATTCAATAATTCTTTGTTTAACTTTTTTCAAACCATAGTGATGTTTATCTAAAATATCTTGTGCAAATTGTAAATCAGTTAAATCTTCAGATTCTTCTCATCAAGGGATAGACATCATTCAATCAACATAATTTTTTTCAGTATTTCATTCAGGTGTGCCTGATTGCATAGCCTCGATTCTTTTAATTGAAGCTAATATTTTATTTTTAACTTCAATAGGGAAAGGTTCTTTTGCTAATCTATTTTTGTATCCTTCAATAGAATTTTTATCATTTTCAGAGTCTTCTTCATCTAATTCATCTTTAATTATTCTCATTTTTTCTCTTAAATAATATTCTTTTTGTTGTTTGTCCATTTTATCTTTTAATTTTTTGTTGATAACATGTTCAACATTCGCTCTGGCTTGTGCTTCTGAAGCTACATTGTTTGGTTGAACAATCATTTCATCCTCATCACTTGATAAAATGTTTTTCAAAATAGCTCATCTATTTTTTAAAGAAGGACTTAAAATAAAATCTGGGTTTTGAACAATTTTTCCTGAAGCAAAGTCATTAACTATAGAATCTAATAATAATTCATAGTTAATTTCATCATTATTATTTTCTAAATTAACATGTAAATACTTTTCTCATTCTTTATTATCTTTTGCTTGATCAGTTATATAACTTGCTATTTCTTTTTTATCTTCTTCATTTAAGTCAAAAATTGTGTTTACTTCTTCAAATTCACACATTCAAAAATCATTTTCACTATCTTTTCAGACTTTATTTATATTAACTCTGAATTTAGGGCTTAGTTTTAGTGTTAGAGCATTATTTTCTCATTTTTTAATTACACTAAAATCTGTAATAGTTCCAAATTCAAGAAAATCCTTGACTTTTACTTCACCTTCTGAACTTTGTTTAATTGGAACAATTACAACTGATGCTTCGGATTCTTTCGAAGCAAAGTCAACAGCTTTAAGAGTCGTTTTTTTACCTACTTCAATATTTTTTGTTATTAAAGGTAAAGCTACGTTCCCTTTAATTGGTATTATTGGTAATATGTTTTTTTTACTCATCAATTCAACCTCCTTAATTAGGTTATATATATATTACCACTATTTTTTAGCAAATGATAGTATAGAGTGCTAAAAAATAAAAAAACCTTTTCAGGTTATTTTTATCCATTGTTTGAATATAAGAAATCAACTAATAATTCGTTGATAATTTCGCCGTTTAATATTTCAGGATTAATCATAGTTTTAACTTGTTCAACATCAATCCCAAATTGAGAAGCAAACATTTCATATTTAGCATTTAAATGTTTTTCACTAACTTCAAATTTTTCTTTAGCTCTAATTTCAGAAGTTATTAAATATGATTGTAATTTAGCAATTGCATCAAATTTTAACTCTTCATTAATTTGTTCATCAGATAAACCTGTTTTCTTTTTATACTTTTTAATATCCATGTTTTGTTTTTTAAGTTCTTCTTCGAATTGTTTTTTAAGATCGGCTGTTTGATTTTCAATTGCAGATTTAGGCAATTCAATAGTTGAATTTTTTGCAATTTCAACAATCAAATCATTAACAAATTGATTTTTAAGATTTGTCTCTTTTTGTTTTTGAATATCAGATTTAACTCTTGCTTCAAATTCTTTATATGTATTAACACCTGGTAAATTTAAATCTTTAGCAAGTTCATCGTCTTTTTTTGGAAGCTCTCTTGATTTAATTTCAGTAATGTTTAATTTAAATATTGCTTTTTTATTAGCCAATTCTGGGGTGTAATCATTTGGGAATACAACTTCAATTTCATGATTACCTAATTTCAAACCAATCATTGATTCTTCAAATCCTGGAATAAATTGCTTAGATCCAATAACTAGTCTGTGGCCCTTAGCTTCTCCACCTTTAAATGCAACACCATCTAAAAATCCCTCAAAGTCAAAGATAACAGCATCACCATGAACAATAGATTCTTTAGCATCTTTTGTTTTTTCCATTGTAAATTGTTCACAATATTGATCAATAGTTGCAGCGATTTCTTCATCAGTAACTTCAGTTTTAAGTTTTTCAATAGTTTTAATGTTTTTATATTCACCTAATTTTATTTCAGGTTTTAAATCAAATATAAACTCAATAACCAATTCTTTTTCACTAACTTTTTTTGGTAATGGGGTTGGTGAATTCATTGGTTCAACTTTAACATCTTGTAATCTGGCAAAATCAAATGCTGGTGAAATCATCATTCTGTAAGCTTCATTGTAAATTTTTGAAGGTGATACGTATTTTTCAACTTGAGCTGGTGGAACTTTTCCTTTTCTAAATCCTGGAACTTCTAGATTTGCAATAACTCTATTTTTAGCTTTTTTTAAAACATCTGTTCATTCTTGTCCATCAATACAAACTATTCACTTACCTGTTCCTTGTTCTTTAACTTTTTGTTCTGTAAATTTCATTTATTCAATTCCTCTATTTTCTATAAGCGATTGCAATGTTTTTAGGTTTTAAACCAAGTGTTTGAAATATTGCTTCTTCAACACCTTTATAAATTTGATGTTCATCTAACATCATTGCATTGTCTATTAATTTTATCTTAATTAGTACATAAACAACATTGTCATAATAAATGTCAGTTCACACATCAATGTCTTTTATTTTTTTAGTAACATCACGTACATCTGATGTAACTGAATGTTCAATTAGTCTGTTCAATGCATTTATTTCAATGTCTAATGAACCCCTGTTATTTCTTTCAATTGAGATATACATAATATCCTCCTTTTTTATTGAGCTCTTCCTGAATACTTACCATCTTCTGTAGAGACAATTATAACTGTTCCTACATTAACAAATAAAGGAACCATAATTTCATGCCCTGTTTCAAGAACTGCTTTTTTTTGAGCACCACTAGTAGTATCTCCCTTAACAGCACCTTCAGCTTGGGTTACTTCAAGTTCAACTTTATCAGGTAAAGATATTCCTAATACTTCACCATCAAAATCAGTCATTTTAATCATAAGACCATCTTTTAAAAATTTTGATTCTCATTCTAATCTTGACATTGGTATTTGAATTTGTTCATAACTTTCAATATCCATTAAATATGCATCATTACCATCATTGTATAAATATTGCATATCTTTTCTTTCAATCATGGCTTTTTCAACTTTATCTCCACCTGTAAATGTAATTTCAACACGTGCTCCAGTTCTTAAGTTTTTAGCTTTCACACTAACTTTACCTTGTTGTCTACCTGTTTTAGAAAAAGATTGTTCTACTACAACAAATAAGTTTTTTTCATAAATAAATGTTGTGCCTGGACGTAAATCATTAACTGACATTCTTTAATCCTTCTTTCATATAATCTTATTTTAATTCAAAATAAATTATAGCATTTTTTAATTTAGTATTGTTTTTGTATTTTAATAATTAGTTTTGTTTTTGTCAAAGTTAAGAACATAAACTCAAAAATTATAAAAGAAACTAACAATTGTATCGCATCAACAATTAGTTCACTAATTAATAATCCATACCTTTCATCACTGCTCAAACCGTTTCAATTAACATATCATTGGTAAGGGATATACAAAAAAACCAACACACAACAAAACAATGCTAAAATATGTTGAACAAATGTTTTATTAGAAATCTTAATTATTAAAAAAATTAATACATTAATAAAAATAGTAATAGGTATTGTGATAAATGAATTTGCAATAGAATCAATCATACTTCCATAAACAACACCAACAATCAACATTCCAATTCCAGGAATAGTTAAACAAAATAAAATATATAATCCATTTGTAAATTGCACAACATATTTGCCTTTTCAAAATAGTGTGGTTGTTAATGAAACAGTTATTAACAAAGCGGTTATTAAACCAAGAATACAAATTTTTTTAATACTTAGTTTATTTTTATTCAAAAAAATCACCAACTTTTATATCGTTTAAATTATTTTGTTTATATAAACTAGCATTAATCATTTTTTTACCAGGTCTTTGAATATTTGTGATTATAATATCAACATCAGCAGTTGCTACTTGAATGCCTTCATTTTTAATCCGAACCACACTACCTTCTTTATATTTAGATTTAACATTTGTAAGTTCAATAGATTTTATTTTATATCTTTCATTATTAATAAATGTGTGAGCAATTGGTAATGGTGAAAGACTTCTGATGTGGTTTCTGATTACCTCACCTTTATTATTTCAAATAATTCTTTCTTCTTCTGAAGAAATATTTTTACAATAAGTTACTTTTTTAGGATTTTGTTTAATTAATTGAAGTTGATTATTATAAATTTGTAACAAATATTTTTTAATCATTTTTTGACCAAGCAAAGTCATTTTTTCAAATAAACTTCCAGCATCATCATTAACATCAATATCAATTTCTTCTTGAACATAATAATCTCCTGCATCCATTTCCTTAACCATCTTCATAATTGATATACCTGTTTTTTTATCACCATTTTTAATTGCATATTGAATTGGTGCTCCACCACGATATTTTGGCAATAAACTTCCATGAATATTGATTGCATCAATTTTTGGAATTTGCAAAATTTTGCTTGGAATAAATTGACCATATGCACAAGTTACAATAAAATCAGGATTAGATTTTTGAATAATTTCATAAATTTCAGCTATTTTTAATGGCTGTTCAATTTTTAAATTATTTTCAAGAGCAACTTTTTTAACTGGAGTTTGTGTTAGTTGTTTTTTTCTACCAACAATTTTATCTGGTTGACTAATAACTAACTCAATGCTCACATTTTTCATTTCTAAAAGTGATAGTAAGATATTTGCTGCTATATTAGGTGTTCCACAAAATATAACTTTAATTTTATTCATAAATATTACCCATCAATTCTTTAATTCTTTTTAATATAACAACCATTGCCAATGTGTCACGATTACAATATTTCAACATTCCTTCTTTGATGCTTATGTTTCAAGCATCAATAGGTATTCTTTTATCAACAAAGTTTCTAAATGTTTCACTAGCCTTATCACCTTTATTAATAACAAGGTCATTATATGAAAAATTAGCATCCAAACTTGGTTGAGTCTTTTTAATAGAATAACTTCCCAAAAAGTTTGGATGATAAATTAAAAAATATGGTCTATTATTTTTATCACTCCCACAAAAGAAATCCATTAAATCGATTGTATGTTCTACTATATATAATAATGGCTTTGCAAATTCAGGATATAGTAAAGCTAATTTTCTTAATACACCTTTTTCAAAACTTTCATTGTAAGCTACATAAACTCCAGGTCCATGCTTGAAAGAATCTTTAATAAAGTTTTCAATAAACTTTGGTCTTGGGTCGACATTAACTTCATTTGATAAAAAATCATAATGAGGCATAGTGGTCGAATCATTGTAATCAAATTTATCATTAATGATTACATCAATTGAATATTGAAATGGAACTTGATAATAACTATTAGTTTTATTAAAGCGTGGAATAGCTCATTTTGATGTTTCAAAATCATACATATATATTGGTGTATGTGAATATGTTTTTAATATATTTTTAATTAAATCAATGCTATTAGGATCAATTATTTTTCATTTATTAATGTCATTTGGATGTTCTTTTTGAGCTTTGTATACTTCAAACATTCTTAGAGCTTTTTGATTAGTTTCTAAAAATGAAACTTGCTTTTTATTTAAAGGAATTGAATGATCTGAAAGTGTTTCATAGTCTTTAAAATATGGAGATTTTGAATTATTTATAATATATGATTTATTTTTTTTAGCTAATTTAGTTATATTTCAAAAACCAGGAGTGTACTTATCAAACCATTTCATTGCATGAAAACATGAATTATATGTTTCATTACCACCAGCATAATTAAAAATGCCTGATCTTGATTTTTCTATTTTAACTTGACAAGTTAAATTACTCAACATTTCTAAAGCTTCTTCACTATTTGAATCTATGCTTAAAAAGTTAGAAATTGTTGAAAAAACAACATCTAAATCAAATGTTGATTTAAAAGTTTTATAATCTTCAAAAAGAGTTTTTCTTGTGGATTTTGTTCCTCAAGTTAGTTCATCAATAAATACTAATGCTTGCAAATCTAAATCTGAAAGTTCATTATCTGATGATACAACAAAATCACTATTAACCATTTCTTTTATTTCATCATATTTAATTGGTGGTAATGATGAATGAACTAATTTAGCAAAGTCACCAAATGATTTATTATTAGGAATTTTATTATAGTCTCATCCTCTAACATAGTTACCATTAACATGAACAATAAAAATATTATCAACAATAAATCCTAATTTTTCTAAAATGTAAGCTTGATAGACTATGTCAAAAAAGTGTTCTTTTTTAACTTTTGACGTTGTCTTTGCTTCATATATTTCAACATGTTTATTTGGTTTAATTTTAATAACATCACATTTAGTTTTTAACATTTCATTATTGTATGAAAAAGCTGCTTCATAAATATATTTAACTTTATCATCTAATAACGCTTTTTGAGTTACATCAAGTGAATTAGCAAAATTTAAATCAGATAAATTTAATGTTTTGAAATTAGTTTGATAAGTTTTGTTTTCAAAAATATTTAACATGTCAAAATATTCTTGAACTTTATGTCCAAACGCTAAACCATCTTCAATAGGTTCACCTTTAAAAGAATCAATATCAAATCCCTCTTCATTTTCTCAAGCTTGATTTCATGCACTTAAAAATTCTTGAGCTTCTGATGGTGGCATTTTATCAACATTAGCATACGCTTCAAATAAGTCAATTGCTACTGCTGATTCATCAAACTCTTCTTGATCTTCAAGCATGGCACCAACATCAAAAGTTAGCTGTTGACTTTTATACAAATTAACTGCATATTCAAAGTTATTTTTCGTATCTCAAACTCATGCTTTTTTAATACATTCACTAAGAGCTAGTTTAAAAGTTTCTTTATTTACAGGTGTTTTCAACTTAATCATAATTCACACCCTTTCTTTAAAATATATTTTACTAAATATTATTCAATATAAACATTAAACATAAAAAAATAAAGTTTAAAACTTTATTTAAATTTTTATTATTCTGAAATCAAAATTTTGGATCATTTTTCTTTATTGCTTAAAAGGTCTATTTTTTTAACATATATTTCATTAGTTGTATTTGGTATGCTTCTTAAAAATAAATGATTTTTTTTGAAAGCCTATGCTTTTTAAAACGTCTTTAAGTTCTTAAATTATAAAAATAGACAACGAAATGATTGAGAAATACCTAAAAAACTTATTTTTTGCATCTCTACTTTCCATTCCATTTAAAACTAAAAATACTCAAAAATGTTAAGATAATTAAATAAATAGTTGATGAAACAATTGGAATTCACTGTTGCAATCCAAAAGATACACCCAACACTCTTCCTGCTGCTGCACCATGATAAATTCATTCAAAATTAGCATCCGAAGATAGTAAAATACTAATTCAAACAGCATGTTTATAAGGGGATATATAACATAAATTTACTAAAAAACCAATGACTGCTGTTATTTCAGGAGCTATAAAAACATCTGAGGAAATTACTGCTAAAATCATTAGTATAGAAGCTATAGATTGAGAAAGCGCTACACTTTTAAAAACACCAGAAACTATAGTTCCAATACATATAGATATAAGTATACAAAAACTAACACCCATGATTAAACCAACAGCTGTTTTAAAAGTCATCATCATAAAAAGCATTTCAGCAAAACCCATTTTTTTCCACTTTGAATAATTGGGAAAAAACTAGAAGTCAATCCAAATACATACAATGATGTGAAAATAAATGAAATTATACCTAACATAAAATTAAAAATGAACAAAGAAAATAAAAATGAGTTTCTTGATATACCAGCTGAATGTATCCTTTTTAAAAAAACAGAATTTTTTCATTCAGAAATTGTTATATTAACTAAAAAAATTACCATAAATGATGGCAATATCAAAATAGAACAAATATCGTTAATAAAAATGGTGTTTTCAGTTTTTACAACTTTATAAGCAATAACAAGAGTGACCATACAAATAGGAAATATTATTAAATAAAGATAAGTTCTTAGGTTTTTAAGAACTGATGTTGAAAGAAGCTTTATGTTATTTCACATATTTAAAAATTGGTTCTTTTGAAAACTATTTTGCATTTGTGGCTAAAACTCCTTTGTAGTAATCTATCATTAAATTTCTTATTGTACCAAATTCTTTTATAGCTTTTTTAACAGTATTTTGATAAAAAATATTCCCATCTTTTAAAATAATGAATCTATCACATAACCTTTCCACTTCTTCTGGTATGTGAGAAACAATAATTATTGTTTTATTTAATTTTTTTAAATCTTCAAAATAATCAAATAATTTAAGTTGCATTTTTAAATCCAATCCAGTTATCATTTCATCCAAACAAATATATTTTGGATCATTCACAACAGCTAATAATGTATTAAGTCTTTGTTTTTGACCACCAGATAAACTATTTAGATCTTTGCTCAAAAAATCACTAATTTCAAAAATTTCAATTAATTTTTTTACTTCAGGTTCTTTAATTGAATTGTGCTTTTTTTTAAAATAATTAATTATTAATTTAGAAGTTACTCCTTTTGGTCATACGCCTTCTTGAAATTGAATTCCTATTTTATCGTATCCATTTTTTTCGTTATCAATAAGTACAGTTCCTGAAGTGGGTTTGATTTGACCAATTATTATTTCAAGCAAAGTTGTTTTTCCTGAACCATTAGAACCTAATAAAGCTACAGATTCGCCATCATTAATATTCAAAGTTATATTATTAAGAACCATGTTTTTACCAAATTTTTTGGATATGTTTTTAATTTCTATCATATGGTGCCCTTTCTTTATTTTATATACTAAATTGAAATCATGATATGTGTTCATAGTTAGCGTTATTTGGAATTTTTTTAATGTAAATACTTGAGGTGTTATCATTTATATCTTTTATATAAAAATTATTAGTTATGTTTTCTGCTAATCTTACTAATTTATTGTCTGAATTTTGATAATAAATTTCATAGTATGCATATTTATCATTCTCATCATAACTACTATCGTTAAAAGAAAATCTAAAGCTTGTTTTATTATTTTTTTTAATTAAAGATTCTATTTCTATTGAACTTTTATTTTCAGCATTATTTTCTTGGTTATTTTGCAAACATTCTTTTTTAGTAACTTTTAATTCACCACAACTAATTAAAAAATCCTGTTTTTCATTATTTGTTGTTATTGTAACACCAATCTTTGCAACTTGTGAGTTGTTTGTATTTGCAGTTAATTCGATTCATTTGTAATTTTTATTGCATTCACAATTTAGTTCTTTAAATTTTTCACTATCAAGAATTACTTTGTTACCATTATTATCAATTATATGAATAGATGTGTTTTTTTGCTTAAATGAATTAGGAACTCTTAAAACTATTGAAATATTTTTTTGACTTGTTTCTTTATAATTTGACCCCATAATATTTCATGTGTACTCAGAATTAGCATCTCAAGTTGATTCTTGAATTTCACCCTTTTGATTATATCCAGATCCTAAACTGATTGAATTTCCTTTTAAATAAACATTATTGTAATCATAAAATCCAGTAATAGGGTTTTTTGAATTAGCATTAATTACAACTGGTTTGGCATCAACTCCAGCTGAAGTTTTTTTAGTTAAATCTCATTTGTATGTTGGTTGTACATCAGCTATGTTAGTGTTGCTTCAGGGATAATTTTCAATAATTGAAAAACTTTTTTCAATATTAGGAGAAACAAACTTTTTACCTTGTCCAGTTGAAAAATTGGTTTTAAAGAATTCGTTCTTATCAATAAGAACCGTTTTTTCTTGTATTAGATTACCAATACCATAACTTTTATTTTTATAACATTTAGCTCATTCATCATCTCATGAATGTAAATAAGCAGCAATTCCTTTATCTGAATCAGACAACGCTTTGTTAGCACCAGTGTACATCATGTCATCATAGTTATTAGCAGCAACCATCCCATAAACGTCTAAGTCAACATTTTTAGTTTTATTATTTCCTGCTATTTCGTCCATTTCTTGAGAAGCAATATCATAAGGAACATGGGCTGCAAAAAATGAAATTGAGTTTTTAGAACCTTTAATTTTTTCATTTGTAGATTCATCATCTTTTTCTTTAAAAGTTATTGTTTCTAATTTTCCATCTTTAGGTTGGGCTTGATATGCTCATATCATTAAATTTCTGCTAGTAAATGGTTGACCATTTTGATCTAAAGGTATATAGTTTAAATCTCTTAAATCTCTTTTACCAATTTTATTTTTGTCTAATCAAATTTTTGAATCAACTCAAGCTCCTGCATTATACATATTAAAAACTTTATAGCGATCATTTTCAGAAATATTGTTTTCTTCAAAGTAATTTTGTAACCCATCAGAAAAATTTCAAAAATCCTGAATAAAATAATTGGTATTTTTATAAATATCTTCAGCTTCAACATCCACTCTTTCATCTTTTTTTGCAGATAATCTTCCGTAATTTTTGTAACCATAAACTTCAAGTTTTTGAATTTCTAAATTCTTTGATGATTTAATATCATCTTGTAATTGTTTCATTATTTCAGTTGTGATCTTTGTATCAATAACAGTAGAGTTAGGATTTGCACCATTTGGCT
Organism: Entomoplasma ellychniae; assembly: GCF_002930155.1. Classification (NCBI taxonomy): domain Bacteria; kingdom Bacillati; phylum Mycoplasmatota; class Mollicutes; order Entomoplasmatales; family Entomoplasmataceae; genus Entomoplasma; species Entomoplasma ellychniae. The sequence goes on along the minus strand of NZ_PHND01000001.1, from coordinate 181,085 downwards.
CATTATTTCAAAATCAACCATCAAAACCTAAATAGAGAGCCATTTCAATCAGCACACTTGTTACTTTATATTTTCCTGTATCATCTTTTTCTAAAAAACCTTTTAAGCTTTGCCTAGTTAAACCATGATAACCATCTAAAAAAATATTACCTAAAATTTTTGTCCCATTTAAATGAGCTTTTTCAATTTGATTTTTTGCAGGAGGAACTATAATCCCCTCATCAATAGCCCCAAGCTCATGAAACTAAAATGTCATTATACTGATAGTTATTAAATGATCTTTCATATACTCTTTTATTTCCAATATTAGAATTTGAAAGCGATGTAGATTCCATTATGGTAGACATATTTAATTCTTTTGTTTGAGGATCTTGATATTTAGTTCATGCCAACATAGTTTTTTCAGTGTCTTGAAGTTTAATTTTTGATTTATTATACTTAGCATCTAAATCAGCTAAAGATGTTCAATCAACTAGTTTATTTGTTTCATTATAAAAGTCTTCTCTTTTCACTTTTTTAAAATCTGAAACATAATTACCATTAGGCAAGAACTTTGAATTAAGAGGCACTCCCGTTGCTGCTTGTTTTTCAATTTCTAATTTTGTTTTAAACGCAGTGCTTTGTGTGTTTAAATCAAAATAACTGTTAGGCAATATTGTATTTGATTCGATCTTTTGAACATTTTGAACTGGTGCTTCAATTGGAGAAACTTCTTCATAACCTTTAAAATAAGGTTCTTCTTTAATCCAATCATAGTTCGCAAAAGAAGAAATATCTGTTCCAAACTTTTTGTCTACACATGAAAAAACATAAGTAGACATTGAAGATGTTATTATTGCAGATAAAAATAAAATTGATACACTTTTCTTTTTAATTTTCACCATTTATTTATTTTCCTTTTTTGTAAAAATATTTTGCAAGCAAAAGTTATTTTTTTAATAAGAACTAAAGTATGCAATCATATTACATCACAAAAAAAATCAAGTTAAAAACTTAAGTTTTTAGTCCATTAATCCGGCTTCGTATAATTCTTTAAAATGACCTTTTTTAGTTTTAAGTTCATCAAATGTTCCTATTTGAACTATTCCTTTTCCATCTTTTCCTAAAACAATTATTTGGTCTGAATTTTTAATAGTTGATAGCCTATGTGCAATTGATACAGTTGTTCTTCCAACCATTAAAGCTTCTAATTTTTCTTGAATTTCTTTTTCAACAATATTATCTAGTGCTGAAGTTGCCTCGTCAAGAATTAATAGTTGAGGATCTTTTAAAAACATTCTAGCAATAATCAATCTTTGTTTTTGACCACCAGATAACATAAATCCACGTTCACCTAAAATCGTTTTATATCCATCAGGTCACGACATAATTAACTCATCTAGTTCTGCTTTTTTACAAGCTTCAACAACTTGTTTATCTGAGGCATTAAATCTACCATATTTAACATTTTCATAAATATCACCATATAAAATTTGTGGGTCTTGTTCAACATAACCAACATTATCTAAATAACTTGACAAGTTTACATCTTTTAAATTAGTATTACCATTAATTAAAACATCACCAGTTGTTGGGTCATAAAATCTTAATAATAATCTAGAAATTGTTGATTTACCAGATCCAGTTTCTCCAACAAAAGCATATGATTTACCTTTTTTAAAAGTGAAATCAAATTCAGGCAATATTTGTTTTTCAGGTTTTTCAGGATATGCAAAACTTACTTTCTTAAAATGAATATCACCATCAACATTTTTTACAATAATTCCATCATTATAATGAGGGTCCATTATTGATTTAGCATTAACTGTTGTAGCAATTCTTTGGGCTGAAACAGATGCTGATGCAACTCCTACTGCAGACATAACAACTTGAAATAAAGGACCCACCATTATTCCTTGAGCTAACGAAAACGAAGCGAAAACAGTTGAAAAGAACAATGTTGATTCTGGACCAGGTGTACTACCATATTTAATCATAGCAGTTGCAATAGCTACAAATTGAATTAATGATATCCCTGAAAATAATACAGTAATCGCAGAAGATTGTACTTTTGCTAATTTAGTGATTTGCTCATAATATCCTTTGTGTTTTTTTTGAAAAAATTCTTTTTCATAATTTTCTGTTCCAGAAGCTTTAATTAATCTAATATTTGAAATTCTATCAGTAACCTTGCCATTTATAGTTGTTAGTACTTTTCTTACTCTTGATATTGAATTTTTCATAAAACCGAACATAACTAATAAAATCATTAAAACAACTACAAAAGTTACTAAAACAGATGTTGCTAATGTTCATTCAAAATAAAGCATCATTGCAGAAGCACCAACTATAGTTAAAAAAGCTGTAAATAATGTGACTGGCACTTGTGCTAATTGGTCGCCCACTATTTGAGTATCAGATATAACACCTGTAATAATTTCACCAATTTGTTTATCTGAGTAATATGATATGTCTTGTCTTACTAAAGCTTCTAAAGTTTTGTTTCTTAAATCTATTTCAACTCTTTTTGAGAAAATAAATGAAAAGTAATTACTAAAAAATTGAGCTATTGAACTAAAACCAACAACGCTTAAAGCAATATAAAGAATATGGTCTCATGAAAAACCTCATCATTCTTTTTCAAGTAATGAAATTTGACTAGCTTCAGCATTGTTAGCAATAGCATTTTTGATCGAAATATCTATTGTCATTTGTCTTGTTAGCAACGGTATCATAACTGAACAACCAACCGAAATTATAGCTAACATAACTATAACGATTCCCAATCTTCATTCTTTTTTAAAATATCTTTTAACCAAAGATGAAAAACTATCTTCTTTATTAATAGTTTTGTTTATTTTTGCTTGTTCTTTTTCATTATCAATTTCTAATTGAATTCTTTCTAATTCAGTTTTTGAAATGATTGTATTATCTGATGCTTTTTTTGATTTTTTTATCATCATTTGCTCCTTAAAATTATTAATGCTTTGTTAATATTTAATAATAATTATACTCTTAAAAAATAAAAAAAGTAGGTTTTAATCTACTTATCCCTTCTTGCTCTAACGGGTACAAATTTTTGCTTGTTTTCAGTGGTTTTGATAATTGGTTGATCTTTTTTATGGTGTTTTTGTGTTTCTCTAATTTTTTTAATTTCATCTTTTTCATACTTAGCTAATTCACGTTCTTTAAGACGATCTGCTGTTTTCATTGCTTTAATTTCATCTTTAGATAGTTTAATTTCTTTTTGCCCAATAGCAACTCTTTGTTCGGTTGCTTGCAAATCTAATTTATTATTAACAATTCAGCTTGTTGTGTAAGTTTTTTTGTCAACTTTTTGAGTAATACCTTCAACCTCATATGCTCTTTTTTCAATTAACTTTTGAGTTTTTGGTTCAATTAACTCTATAATTACATCAAATACATCACGATATTTGTATTCTGGACCTTTTCTTGCAAAAACCTTTGTAAATTCTACTCTAATGTTTTTTTTGTTTTCTGTTTTTGCGATAAAAGTCTTAATTTCATCTCTAACAGCTTTATATCTTTGTGCTTTTTCTTTCTTAGCAGCTTTTCTTCCAGTAATAGTTGTAATAACAACAAATGCAATAACAACTATAATCATTATTAATAGGACTATCAGTCCTGCACTTCCACCCATATCTTAAAGTCCTTCTATTTTAACTATCTTATATTTATTATAAAGCATTTTGCATAACTTTATCAATAACTCCACCACCAATACATATTTCATTTAAATAAAATACCGCTTCTTGACCTGGAGTTATTGCTTTGGTTTTCGGTTCATATTCAACTAAATATTCTTCATCATTAAGTTTAATCAATTTTACACTAACATCATCTTGACGATATCTAAATTTTGCACTACACTCAAAACTATTTTTATTTTTAAAATAATTATTTAATTCTACAGTTCAATTAATTTTGTTAACAATACAACTTGATGATAACAAATAACTTTCATCACTTGCAGGGCAAACATAAATAATTTTTTTATCAATATCTTTTTTAGCAACATAATAGGGTTCATTCATTCCACCTAAATTTAAACCTTTACGCTGACCTAAAGTATAATACATTACCCCAATATGTTTTCCAATAACTAAATTAGTTTTTATGTCAACAATATCACCTGGCTGATTTGAAATGTAATTTTGCAAAAATTTTGTGAATTCTCTTTCGCCAATAAAACAAATTCCAGTTGAGTCTTTTTTATCAGCTGTGACTAAATTTAAGTCATTTGCAATTTTTCTAATTTCAGGTTTAGTTAATGCTTGTAACGGAAATAAGGTTTTTGATAATTGATTTTGAGTCAATTGACATAAAAAATAAGTTTGATCTTTATTTTGATCCACAGCTCTGATCATTTCATACTCTTTAAATTTATCATTATATCTAACACCAGCATAATGACCCATAGCAATATAATCGGCTTTTAAGTTTTTAAGAGCATATTCCATAAATTTATCAAACTTAATATATTTATTACATAAAATATCTGGGTTTGGTGTTCGACCTTTTTGATACTCATCAATAAAATATTTAAATACATAATCTCAATAATCTTGTACAAAATCAACTCTATGTAACTTAATATTTAATTTTTGAGCAACCGCTTGTGCATCCATATAATCTTGTTCTTGAGGGCATATGTTATTATTAATTTCTTGATTACCAAGAACATCATTATTAATTGATGAATCTCAATTACGCATAAATAAACCTTCAACTTCATAGCCTTGCTGTATCAACAAGTGAGCTGCAACCGATGAATCAACCCCACCAGATAATCCAACAATTACCTTTTTTTTCATACACCCTCCTTTCATAAAAAATTACTCTATATAGAGTAATTATATTTTAACACTTTAATCTAAAATATTTTTTGGTTTAAAATCAGATAACTTTTCAACTTCTTCTAAAAGTTTTCTCTCATCTTTTGATATTGAAGTTGGTACAGCAATTTTTATTTTAAGAATTAAATCACCACGTTTATCAGAACTTTGATTTTTATATAAACCTTTATTGTGTACTTTAATGACTTCACCACTATTTATTCCCTTAGGAATTTTTAATTTAACTGGGCCATCTAATGTATCAATAATAATTTCATTTCCTAAAATAGCATCAATAAATGAAACATTATAATGCATAATTAAATCACTCGAACTTGTAAATTCGAATACTTTAGAATTTGCTACAGCAATATGAATATAAAGATCACCATTTTGTCCACCTTCATGTGAAGCATGTCCTGCATCTCTCATAATCATTTGTTGACCAGGTCTTAATCCATGAGGTAATGGCAGCTCAACATTTTCAACAACTTTTTGAATCCCTTTACCATGACACTGCTTACATGGGTTTGATATTTTTTTACCAGTCCCTCTACATTCATCACATGTTTGTTGATTTTGAAATTGCAAAGGTCCCATTTGCCTATTAACAATGATTTGCCCAACTCCATTACATTTTTTACATATATGAACGTCATTTGGATTTTCTGAACCAACACCTTTACATTTTCCGCAATTTCTTAATAAATTTAATTTAACACTTTTCTTAACTCCGAAAACTAATTCTTTCATTGTCAGTGTTACTTCAATTTCAATACTTTGCCCCTGTGAATTTCTTGATTTTGAGCGTGATTGTTTTGCTCCACCAAACATATCAGAAAATATGTCACCAAAATCCATTCCACCCATATTTGAAAAGAAATCACTAAAACCGTTAAAACCTTGACCACCACCAAAGCCATTATTTTCAAAAGCAGCATGACCATATTGATCATATTGCGCTCTTTTATTACTATCTAATAAAACACTTGCTGCTTCATTTATTTCTTTAAACTTTTCTTCAGCATTTGATTGTTTATTAACATCTGGGTGATATTGTTTTGCAAGTTTACGATATGCTGATTTAATTTCTTTTTCATCTGAGTTTTTACTTACTTGCAAAACTTCATAATAATCTTTTTTAGCCATGCTTTCCCTTCTAAAAACTAAACTAACCAAAGTTAGTTTAGTTTTTTAATTATTGCTTATCAGTTTCGTCAGACTTAATTTCTTCATTCTCTGAAACTTCTGGCTCTTGTGCATTTGCAAATTGCGATGCCATTTGAATCATTTGTTCTAATTCATTAATTTTTGCTTCTAATGTTGCATAATCTTCTTTTTCAATTAATTCTTTAACTTCAACTAACATTGCTTCTGCTTGTTGTTTTTGTTCAGCTGGAACTTGCTCTCCACCACTTTTGATTGAAGTTTCAATAATCGCAACATAACTTTCAGCTTTGTGTTTTAATTCAATATTTTTTCTTTTTATTTCATCAGCTTCAGCATTTGCTTCTGCTTCTTTGATCATTCTTTCAATGTCAGCATCACTTAATGCTCCTGAATCTGAAATGGTAATTGATTTTTCTTCATTAGTTGCTTTATCTTTTGCAGATACACTAACAATACCATTAACGTCAATTTTAAAAGTAACTTCAATTTGAGGAACACCTCTTGGAGCTGGTTTGATTCCTGTTAATGCAAATTGCCCTAATGATTTATTGTCACTAGCCATTGGTCTTTCACCTTGCAACACATTAATATCTACAGCTGGTTGATTATCTGCAGCAGTTGAAAATATTTGAGATTTTTCTGTAGGAATAGTTGTGTTTCTTTCAATAAGTTTTGTCATAACTCCACCCATTGTTTCAATACCAAGTGATAAAGGAGTAACGTCTAATAATAAAACATCAGTTACATCACCAGCCAACACACCAGCTTGAATAGCTGCTCCCATAGCTACAACTTCATCAGGATTAATTGTACGGTTTGGTTCTTTATTTAATAAGTCTTTAACTAATTTTTGCACTGAAGGAATTCTTGTTGAACCACCAACCAACAATACTTCATTAATATCTGATGCAGATAATTTAGCTGCTTGTAAAGCATCTTTAACTGGTTTTGATGTTCTTTCAACTAAATCTTTAGTTATTTTATCAAATTCAGCTCTAGATAATTGAGTTGCAAATGAAACAGGTCCCGATTCGTTCATCGCAATAAAAGGTAAATTAATTTCAACTTCTAATTGACTTGATAAATTTATTTTTGCTTTTTCAGCTTCATCTTTTAACCTTTGCAATGCCATTTTGTCATTTTTTAAATCAACTTTAGATTCTGTTTTAATTTTTTCAACTAATCAATTAATTATTTTTTGATCAAAATCATCTCCACCAAGCTTATTATCACCACTTGTTGATAAAACTTCAAAAGTACCATCAGCTAATTCAAGCACAGAAACGTCAAAAGTTCCACCACCAAGATCGTAAACTAAAACTTTTTGTTCAACATCTTGTTTTTCTAAACCATAAGCTAAAGCAGCTGCAGTTGGTTCATTAATAATACGTTCAACTTCTAAACCAGCTATTTTACCAGCATCTTTTGTTGCTTTTCTTTGAGCATCATTAAAGTATGCTGGAACAGTAATAACTGCTTTAGTAATTTTTTCACCAACTTTATCTTCAGCATATTTTTTCATGTATCTTAGAATTTCAGCTGAAATTTGTTCTGGTGTATATTCTTTTGAATTTATATTTAATTTTTCTTTAGTTCCCATTTTTGATTTTACTGAAATAATTACATTAGGATTAGTTACCGCTTGTCTTTTAGCAGCACCACCAACAATAATATCTTCATTTTTAAAAGCTACAACAGATGGTGTTGTACGTTGTCCTTCTGGGTTTTCTAAGATGATGGGTTGACCACCTTCCATAATTGAAACAACTGAGTTTGTTGTCCCTAAATCTATTCCTATAATTTTTTCTTTTGCCATTTTTTGTTTCTCCTTATCTTCATACATACACAAGTATGTTTGCTTTCTCTCCACAACCACAAGTTGCTTCTAATGCTTTTTCTTCTTTTAATTCTATGTTTGCTTTTAAAAAGTCTGAATATCCTTTTGCTAATGATGCACTCATGTGAACACCATTATGCACTGGAATGATTAAAGTTTTCCCTTCGTTTAATAAACTTTCAATTTTATTTGGATAAACACTATCCAAACTTTTAGCGTTGTAAATATTATTTAAATCTTTTGCCATTATGCACTCACCTTTACTATTGCATGAACCAATACGCGATCATGGATCATATAACCATCACTAATCACACTAACAACTTTATTTGAATCAAACTCTGCTGATTCAACTGACTCATTTGCTTCATGTATATTAGAATTAAACTCATCTCCAGGTTTTACTCCCATCGCTTTAATTCCATTATTTTCAAATGCATTTTGAATTTGATTAATAACCATATTAAATCCTGCTAGATAATTTTTAACTTCAGGATTATCATTTGGTGCTTCGACAACTTTTTTTAATAAGTCAAAAGGCTTAATCAAATCTTCTGCTAAATTTGCTGAACCATATTTTCTAATAATAGATTCTTGTTCATTTCTTTTTTTAGTTAAATTAGCTATATCAGCATTTCTTAAACCTTTTTGAAAGTAAATTTCTTCTTCGAGCTTTAGGATTTTATCTTTTAATTCTTTTATTTCTAATTTGTGTTTTTTATCATTTGATTTGACTTTTATATTTGCAACATTCTCTAAAATAGTTTCTGCACCATCTTCAATTGTTGTTTTTGCTTTTACAGCTTCATCAACTATTTTATCAACAACATCTTGAATATCTTTTTTATCTTTATCCATTTTCTTCTCCTTTTGAGTTTATAAATTCTGTAAATAATTTTATTAACTGATTTGCTTGTGAATAATCAATTCTTTTCGGCCCAACTAAAGATAATGTTGTAGACCCTTGTTTAGTTTGAAATGTAGTTTCTAATATCGTTAGATCAGACAGTTCTTCAGAAATCTCTTCACCTATTTTAGTAGTTATGATATTTTGTTTTTGGCTTGCAGAATAATTTGCATCAAATCAATCAAAAGAAGACATACCCTCCATCAAACTTATAACTTTTTTTAATTTATTAGTGTCATTAAACTCTGGGTTTTCTAACATATTTTTTATACCAACAATTTCTTTTTTTGCATTTTGTTTTTCTAATATAGTGCCAATAAATGTTTGAAGAATGTACTCATAGTTATTTATGCTCTGAGCTAAAATTTCTTTTAAGTTTTCTATATTGTTTTCAATTTCATTTAAAGGTGTATCTATTAAACAATCTGAAAATATTTTAATAGCTATTTTTAAATCATCAATACTTACATTAGAAAGGTTAAAAGTTTCAGTTTGAATGTTACCATCTGATAATACAAAAGTTACTAATGCTAAAGTTTTGCTTAAAGGAATCAAATCCATTTTTTTAACAGCTAAAAGTTTTTGATTATTTTGATTTGTGACAACAACTGCACTCATTTTAGTGATCTCACTAATAATCTTTGCAGCTTCTTCTAAAACTTCATCAATGTTAGATTTTCTTGAATAAATAATTGCTTTAAGTTTTTCTCTTAACGTTTTGTCTTCTGTATCAAATGTCATCAAGTTATCTACATAATATCTATAACCCTTTGTAGAAGGCACCCTTCCAGAAGAAGTATGTTCTTTTTCTAAAAAACCAGTTTCTTCTAATGCGGCTGATTCATTTCTAATAGTAGCACTTGAAACACTTATAGTTATTAATTCTTGAATTGTTTTAGAACCAATTGGTTGATTGGTTTTAATATATTCTGAAACAATAATTTTTAATATTTCTGCTTGCCTTTGTTTCAACATTTTCCCACCCTTTTATATATTTTAGCACTCTAATGTCTTAATTGCTATTTTTTTTAAAAAATTAATTAAATATTGTATCTAAAGTGAAAATGTTATCTTGAATACTTATTGTATATTTAACATTTATTTTTATATGGTCATTAATTATATTTTGGGCAATTAAAGTTTCAATGTGTTTTTCAATATATCTTTTAATTGGCCTAGCACCATAGTGGACATCATAAGATTCTTTTACTATTTTTTCAACTGCATCATTACTAAAATTTATAAATATATCTTTGTCTACCTCTAAGCGATTTGATAATGTATTCAATTCTTTAATTACTATCTTTTTAATATCGCTAACACTTAAAGTATTAAATGTAACAATGTTGTCTATTCTATTTAAAAACTCAGGTTTAAAGAAATTATTTAATTCTTGATTTATTTGTATACTTAATTCTTTTGGTTCTAATCCTTGTTGTATTATATTACTTGTTAAGTTAGAAGTTAAAATAATAATTGTATTTTTAAAATCAACTAATTTCCCTAATGAATCAGTTATGCGCCCTTCATCTAAAACTTGTAATAAAACATTAAATACATCCGGGTGTGCTTTTTCAACTTCATCAAATAAAACTATTGAATAAGGATTTCTTCTAACAGCCTCAGTTAATCTTCCACCTTCTTCATAACCAACATATCCAGGAGGAGCTCCAATTAATTTTGAAACACTTTGTTTTTCCATATACTCACTCATATCGATTCTTATCATTTTTTTAGGTGAGTTAAATAATATATTGGCTAAACTTCTTGCAACTTCAGTTTTTCCAACTCCAGTTGGTCCTAAGAACAGAAATGAACCAATAGGTTTATTTGGATCTTTAATTCCGCTCCTACTTCTAAGTATTGCTTCGCTTACAAGTTTTAGTGCTTCATTTTGCCCTTTAACTGTTTTTTCTAATTCTTTTTCTAAACTTAATAATTTTATTTTTTCAGTTTCAATTAATTTATCAACAGGGATACCAGTTCATTTACCAACAATTTCAGCAATATCTTTTTCAGTTACCTCTTCACTAACTAGTCCGTTAGTTTTTACATTTTCAATTTCAACTAACTGTTTTTCTAAACTTGGTAATAATGAATACTGAATTTCACCAGCTCTTTTATAATCACCATTTGCTTGAACATAATCGAGTTCTTTTTTTAAACTTTCAATTGTTGTTTTAACATTATTAGCATTTTGCAATGAAGCTTTTTGTTTTTCTCATTCAGCAGATAATATTGATTGGCTTTCTTTTAAATTATTCAATTCATCAACAGCTTCTTCAAGTCTTTGTTTTGACTTATCATCTTTTTCTTTTGATAAAGCGCTTTTTTCAATTTCTAATTGAATCACTTTCCGATTAATTTGATCAAGTTCACTTGGCACACTCGATAATTCAGTTTTAATTGTTGATGCAGCTTCATCAATTAAATCTATTGCTTTATCTGGTAAAAATCGATCATTAATATATCTTGAAGACAAACGCGCTGCAGTAACTATTGCATTATCATGTATTCTCACCCCATGATAAGTTTCGAACCTTTCCTTTAAACCTCTTAAAATTGATATTGTTTCATCAATTGTTGGTTCTTCAACCAAAAATCTTTGAAATCTTCTTTCTAAAGCTGAATCTTTTTCAATGTACTCCCTATATTCTTTTAAAGTGGTGGCACCAATTGCTTTTAATTCTCCTCTTGCTAATGCTGGTTTTAATAAGTTAGAAACATCCATTCCGCCACCATTACCAGTTTTACCAGCTCCAACAATTAAATGAAGCTCATCAATGAATAAAATTATTTCACCACTTGTTTTGTTAATTTCATTAACTATAGCTTTTACTCTTGCTTCATAATCACCAAGATACATAGCACCGGCCATTAAACTTCCCATATCAAGTTCTAAAATTCTTTTATTTTTAAGAATTGATGGGACATCACCTTTAACAATTCTTTGGGCTAAACCTTCTACAACAGCAGTTTTTCCAACTCCAGGTTCACCAATTAATACGGGATTATTCTTTGTTTTTCTTGAAAGAATGCGAATAACTCTCATAATTTCATCTTCTCTACCAATTATAGGATCAATTTTTCCTTCTTTAGCAATTGCTGTTAGATCTCTTGTGTACTTTTGTAAAGCATCACTATTGTCATCTTTTTGTTTTAATTCCATAAAATAAATCTCCTTTATTTTTTAAAGCCATTTCGACTTATCAATATCTTAATACATAAAATTAGCAAAGTCAATAGTAGAGTGCTAAAAATTTAAATATTAAAAAAGTTACTATTTTAAACAGCAACTTCTCCTATTAACTTACCATGAGATTTATAATTAATAACTTCAATGTCTTCAAAGCTAATATCATAAATTGATTTATTTGAATTAATTTTTATTTGACATAAGGGCATAACTTCTCTTTTCAATTGTATTTCAATTTGATCCATGTGATTTAAATAAATATGTGCATCCCCAATAGTGTGGATAAGAAACCTTGGTTTTAAATTACATTCTTTTGCAATCAATACCATTAATAAAGCATAAGAAGCTATATTGAATGGGACCCCTAAAAATATATCACCACTTCTTTGGTAAAGTTGTAAATCTAATCATCCATCTTTAGATACATAAACTTGTCACATTGAATGACAAGGTGGTAATAACATGTCACCAACTTCAGCTGGATTTCAAGCACTCACTATATGTCTTCTTGAATAAGGATTATTTTTAATCCCTTCTATTAGCAATTTAAATTGATCAATTCCAAAAAAGTTTCTTCATTGTTTTCCATATACAGGACCCAAATCACCATATTGATCAGCAAAATTTTGATCTTCTTTTATCTTGTTTACAAATTCTTGTAAAGTTTCGCCTTTATAATCAATTGATTCTTTAAAATTTTTATAAGGTCACTCATTTCAAATCTTGACATCGTTGTCAACTAAATATTTGATATTTGTATCCCCTTTAATAAATCATAATATTTCATGAAAAATTGCTTTATAAAAAACTTTTTTAGTTGTTAATAAAGGAAATCCATTTCTTAAATCATATCTTTGTTGAACACCAAATTTTGATATAGTACCTGTTCTTGTTCTATCTTCACGTCTTTCACCATCAGTCAAAACTTCATTAATTAAATTTAAATACTGTTTCATATTTATAAATCCCTTCAGCAAAAATCATAATGAAATTATATAATATTAAAGCTATTGATTTAATGTATTTTTTAATAAAATATTTTTATTTAAATACTCTATTCCTTTATTTGTTAAGATCCTTCCTTTAATAGTTCTGGTTATTAATTTTTCTTTAATCAAAATTGGTTCTATGTTATTGATAATAGTAGCACTTGGAACATTTATCATTTGTCCAATATAATCAACCCCGAGACATTTATGCTCTTTAAGTTTTTTTAAGTATTCAAAATCTTTTTCATATAAACCAAATTCATATATTTGCATTTGACGAAATACATAATAAATACTTTTTGGACTAAAATCATTAATCTGATTAGTTGTATAATAATCATTAATCCTTTTAATAAGATTAATGATTATTCTTGGTGTGTTTCTACAATGATTAGCAATAATCAATTGAGACTCATAAGAAATATCAATATTTAACTTTTCAGCAGTCATTTTAACTATTTGACTAAGTTCTTGCTTTGTATAGTCGCTAAGTTGAAAATAAATAGCAAATCTATTTATAAAAGGATGAGCTAACCTATCTACTTGAGTAGTGGCACAAACAATAGTAAAGTTTGGAAGCTTAATATCAACTATTTTAGAATTATAGTCTTTTCCAATAATAATAGATATTTTGCTATCTTCTATAACTGGATATAAAACTTCTAATATTTCTTTACTAACAGAATGTATTTCATCTATAAACAAAACTTCATTTTCCTTAATAGCAGTTATTATTGATATTAAGTCACTAGGTTTGGCTAAATTAGGCCCATTAATAATATGTATTTTAACTTTTAATACCTTAGCTATTAAATAAGCTAAACTAGTTTTCCCCATACCACTAGGACCACTGATTAAAATGTTGTCTAAACTTTTTTTATTAGTTACACTTGCTTGTGTGTATATTTTTAAACTATTAATAATATAAGATTGTCCTAAAAAATCTTCTCATTTTTCTGGTCTAAAACTTTTATTCATTTATTAACTCCATAATAGCACTTATCATTTGTTCTATAGATAGTTTATTATCAATAGTATTAATAGCTTTTAATATATCTTTTTGCTTATAACCTAATTTTGTTAGACTTATAAGTACTTGTTCTTTTTTACTATTTAATTTATTTGCAAAAAGATATTGCTGTAATTGATCAATAATGAGTCTTGCTGTATATATACCTATATTTCTAATTGATGATAATAATTCAACATCACATTCTTTTGTAATCAGATACAGTTCTTCAAATGTGAAATTATTTAATAACAGCAATGTTGTTTTAAAACCAACTGTTTTTATAGTAATTAAATTATTAAACAAATTTCTTGTTTCTAATTTCTTAAATACTATTTGAATATCACTAAACTCATTTTTAAATTCACTTATATAAAACTTATATTCTTGTTTTTGGTCTAATTCACTTAATTTATCTGATAAAAGATAATAAAAGTAGTATCCATATTCTTTGTTATCTAAATAAATATATTGTTCATCTATACTTTGTATTTTAGTTTTAATGTAATTTATCATTTATACCTCATTGTGTTATTAAACAAAAAAAATAGAATCATGCGATTCTATTTGATTAATTTAATTAAAACTAATTACTAAACACCAGTTTTTGCAGTTCCAGTATCAGTTCCTTCAGCAGCAGCAACAGTTACTTTAAAAGTTACAGCTTGAGCATCTTTATAAGAAACAGTAATTGTTGATTCACCAACAGCTACAGGTGTAATTTTAATTTTTGATCCGTCAACTGCAACAGTTGCAGCAGCAGGAGTACCAGAAACGGCTGAAATATTTTCACCTTCAATTGGATTTGTAAGTGAAACAGCAACTTCTTTAACTTCTTCTCCAACTTTCATTGACACGGCATCAATTGCTGCAATTACAGGTTTTGTAGAAACAGCAGCTTCAGCTTTAATAGCTCCAGCTATTTCAAAAGTTTGTCCGCTTAATTTGTAACCATCATTGGCAACAGGAGTTACTAGAACATCAGTTTTTGATCCTGATTTAAGAGCAGCTGATAAAGATTTAACTCCTTTTAAAGTTGCATTTGTAGTGCCTTGTAATTTAGCAGCTAATGCAGCATTAACAGCAGCTAAGTCAGCCAAATCCTTAATGTCACTACCTATAGCAGTTTTAATGCTTTCAACTTTAATTTTTGTGTCACATGCAACAACTCCAGCTGAAGCAGTTGCAGTTAAACCTACAGCTGCTAATAATGTTAATAATTTTTTCATATCTTATTATATTTCCCTTCTTATAATTTTATAGATATTTAAATATGTATATTTCACAATATTGTTACCTATCTAAAAAAAGATGTTTCAATATTGCTAATTTAATTATAACTAGTAATTAAAGTGAAATGTTAAAAAATGAAAAAAATAATTATTGTGAGTTACTTTATATTTAAAATTATAACAAGAAAGAAGAAAACACATGAAATTAAAAAATGAAAAATGAAAAATAAAATGAATCAAGAAATATAGTTTGAAATGTATTAGTTATTATTGTTGTTGGTTGCTTATTAATTGGTGCAATTAAAGGAATTGGTTTTAGACATAAAATTAAAAATTATTATGATCAAGATCAAGACTCTTATTATTACACAATCTATATTGTTAATTTAACTAAACTAGGTTTATACAACAGTATTATAAATAATATACAAGTGAGCATTGCGGGTTCACTAGATGTTTTAAATCATGATATTTATGGACTAATAGTTGCTGGAATTGTCATAACTTTTATTTCAGCTTTAATTCCTTAACTCAATTTTTCTTTGAAACTAACAAAGAAAATAAAAAAAGTTCTATTTTCTTAGTAAGTCGAATTATATGTTTAATCGGAGTGGGTCTAGTATTAGTTGCAATCATAGTATATTTAGTTAAATTCACAAACATAACAAATACAAAATTTGATAACAATAATGACAAGGTTTATCAACCATCTAGTCAGTTGTTTGACATGGGGGCTTATCTTGGATTAATAATATTAGTTTCAACTTGTTTTATTATTTCCATCATTTCACCAAGAAATTTAAAATAAAATTACAGTTTACACTTACAAATATGAAAAATAATATTATTTAAGGTTATTTTGGTGCATTAATTGTAAAAGATATTTTCTTTTGTTTTGAATAAGAATTAATTTTTCTTTTTCTTCTATTAATATTTCTCTAATTTCTTTTTGTGTTTTATTAATATTTTTAATTTGTTGATCAACTTTTTGTAATTCTTTAATGATTGCTTGTCTAACTCATTTATATTTAGCTTTATTAGCTAACAAATAAATAGGTGTATTTTTTGCATAATATCTAATAGTTCATATAACTCAAGGAATAACTCCGATACATCAAGCAAACATAAAATAGAATATATCAACTCATTGTTCTGGTTTTATTGGGTCGTTTGGCTGAACATATTGAATATAAAATATTGTAATAGCTAAAGGATAATACAACAAACCAAAAATTAAAAATCCTAATTCACAAATCATTATCACACCACCAATAATAATTAAAGATGCACGATTGAACTCTTGAATATTTTTTTTGTGATTTACTAACATTTGCTTTTCAATAATTTTTTGCAACATTACACGTACTACAAAAATTCTTACTAATAACACTCCACCTACCATTACTAACAAAAACGATATAATTCCAGTTAAAATTCATGCTTTTGATTCCATAAAAACCTCAATATTCTTTCTTTTAATAAATTATAAAACTAATTAAATCATTATTAAGAAAATAAAAATAAAATTTTTGATAGTTTTAAATAAATAAGATATAATTATTTTTATATGATTTTATACATTAAAATGGAGAATAAATAATTATGATATTAAATATTTTTAAAAAGAAAGTTTTATTTAAAGCTATTTTTGGTTTGACTGCAACAACAGTTGTTGTTATTACACCATTAAGCGTAATTGCTTGTGTACCCACAAGTGATTTGAATGCTAGACCAATTAATTGATATAGTCCTGTAAATACTTTGGATGGAACACCAAATGCTTTTGCTAATGATTCATGTTCTATTCTTTGAGATGAAGACCAAAAATTATTTTATAGTTGAATGTTATTTAGAAATGGTAAAGGTTTTCCTTCTGGGTGAATCGAAATGACTTCTCCTGATTTAAACACTTGAACACAAGGTGAATATCGAATTCAACAAAAAAGAGAATTTGACACGATAAATGGTAAAGGTTCAACTTCAGCTTTGGGTGGATCAGTCTGAGTTGATACTGATGGTAAATTTTTTGAACCAGGTGATGTTGTTTTTGTTGTTTCAATGCAACCTTCAAGGATATTAACTCCAAAAAATGAACCAGAAGGTCAGGTTTTAATTGGTGATAATTCTTCATCAAATGGTGATAATTCTTCATCAAATGGTTTAGTTGGTATTGATAAAAATAATGGTGATGAAGAAATAATCAGCAACTCTAACATAACTGATGAAAGCGGTATTGCTTATTTTGTTTCACATGGACTTGGACAAGATTTTTATAAAA
This sequence comes from Entomoplasma ellychniae, assembly GCF_002930155.1. Classification (NCBI taxonomy): domain Bacteria; kingdom Bacillati; phylum Mycoplasmatota; class Mollicutes; order Entomoplasmatales; family Entomoplasmataceae; genus Entomoplasma; species Entomoplasma ellychniae. The sequence goes on along the minus strand of NZ_PHND01000001.1, from coordinate 163,632 downwards.
AAGGTGTTTTATCCAAAGAAAATTTAAGCAAACCAACAGATAACACAAATTGAAGAGATACATTTGTATTTCAAACAGATGATGGAGTTTATTTTGCAATTTCTGCTCATAACCGTTTAGAGTTTTGAAAAATTAATTCTTTTGAAGACAATGAAAAGGGTGGTAAAAATAAAATTGAAAAAGTAAGTGAACTTTTTGTTAGAAATATTGGGGTTGAAGTACCAAATGTTGTTAAGATAGGTGAAAATTTATGGTATGTATCAGCATCAGTTCAAGACAACCCATTTGGTGGACCTTTTCAATCTGCATGATGAACGTTGTGTGAATGAAATGCTGAAAAAGGATTTATCCCAGTTACAATTGGAGATGATGGTAACTATCATCAAGTTGAAAACTTTAGAACTGCTGAAGCTGCTTTAAAAATTGAAGAAGAATTTCCAGATGATAAAGTTATAGACTGAGATAAAACTAAAAACGAAGATTATAAAGAAATGGTTAATATCTGACAAGCCAATGAGTATGGAACTGAAGGTTATGCACAAAGAGTTAGTGATCCTTATCAAACACAAAACCAAAGAGATAAAAAGTTTGCTGAATTTGCAATTTCACGTTCAATGGTTTCAAACTGAGCATATGATACAGACATTTGAGCATGAAAAGGTGGATCATATGGAAGTGAAAAGTTAACATTTAAAGATGGTAAGCCTAATTTAGTGATGAACGATAAAGTTGAAACTTTAGTAGATAACGGAACTGCTGTTTACAATTTGAAAGGATCAGACTTAGTGGACGGTTACAGTCTTGATTTTAATAATAAACTATTTTCTTTTTATTTAAAAGATAACATCACACAATGAGAAAATAATGTTTCTACAAAATTAAAAAAATGAAATAATAAAGGTGGTCCAACTGATTTAACTGATGATATCACTATTGTTTGAAACAAATGCACACTAACTTTTTATAATGAAACAAAAGGTTGAAATGCTCATTTTATGTTACCACAATGAACAATACATGAAATTAAAGAAGGAGCTAAATCAATTAGCTCTGGTAATTTGATTGAACCAGAATTATAATGATTAACATAAAACACAAATGGTGTTTTTTATATTTAAAAAAATAATGGATTTTGAAATGATCATGTTATTTTATTACAGGGTGTAATTCACTAATCAAATAAAATGCTTAGCTATAAAAGTCAAAAAATGAAAGATTCATTATAAAATCTTTCATTTTTTATAAGAAGTAGGGAATATTACGTTTCAGTAGTTATTTAGCTTTTAGTCATACATATTCGGTTTTCAATTTTTTGTTACTTTTTTTAATTTAGAATAAAAGTGTATATAGGCATCGGGATCATCAATTAATATATTCAAACTTTTTGTAGCTCTTGTCAACAAAATATTTATTTGATTTCTTTGCTTTATTGCTTCAAGATAAACTTGCTCATTTTCCGAATTATCTAAAGAAAATAAATCATGATTTTTAAAAATATATCAAGTTTCATTTTTTCACTTAACTATTTTTAAATTTGGAATATATATAAAAGCATTATCAACATCATAAGAAATTGCATGATGGGTGTTTCCTATCATATTTTCTTCTACGTTTAACCTTTGAGAAAAAAACATTTCTTGAGTTCCACAACACTCAAATTCCTCTAAGCCTATTTTTATTTTTTTATTTTTGATTGTGTAATCCGATGCATCATAATTTGTATATATTTTAGTGTTTTCCCGCAAACTCCTTTTTTTTCTGTATTGTTTAAGAAAATTGTTAGGTGTTAAAAATAAATTTATTTCATAATTAGATAATTCCTCTTTTTTGATTTTTTTGACTTTAGTAGATGAAAGTTGTTCAATTACATTATAAACACCAGTTGGAAACCTTGGAGATGTTTTTAGATATATTTTATCCATTAAATCACAAAACCCTTCTTCGCGTAGCCTACTGAAAAACATACTATAATTTTCATCTGTTTCTGTAAAAATTTGTTTTTCATCACCAAATAAAATGATTTTTTTAGATTTCTCTATTATTTTTTTTAAAGTAGTAAAACTCAATCTTTGTGATTCATCAACGATAACCATTTCATTAGTTCCTTTGTTTAAAAGTCAATCACTACCATAAGTTACTATTTTCTCTCCTCGACTTTCAATATGTTCAACAAAAAAAGTTTTATAGAATTTTTGGTTAAGTACTAACATATCTGATTTTAAATTGTTATAAAATGTTCTCAACGATAAAAATGTTTTTCCAGATCCCGCGTGCCCATTTATAAATAATATTTTTTTATTACTATTAATAAAATTTTCTATTTTTTCATAATAATCATCATTATCTTTTGAAAATTTGTAATTTTTCATTTTTATAGAATTTATTAAATCCTGCGAGGACAACCTTTTCCACGACTGCTCTATTATTTCAGAGTTATGATTGCTTATCTTAAAATTTTTTATTTTTGTTTGAATTTGTTCATATTTTGTTTGTTTGGTTATTTTGGAACTATTTTTAGGTTTGAAATAACCGCCCTTAAATTCTGTTCCTACAAATTTTAAAACTAAAAAGGAGTATTCTGTTTCGTTGAACATTCTATTTAATTGCTTTTCTATGTTTTCTTTAGCTTGTTTATCTGATTTATCAATTACTTCCTCGATGTCCCCCATTTTTCTTTTGCACTCTATATTAAGAATCATTTTTTGCCTTTTATATTCTAAAACATTTATATTATCAAATTCCATTTGTCCTGCGAAAGAAAAATTAAAATACATATATTCGGATTTATCAAAAACAGATGTGTTATTATCAACAAATTCATTAACAACTGATAATGTATGGTATATTTCATCCATATCTTTCAAAGAACTTTCTTCAGCCATTTTGACACCAAGACCCTTCAACAATATTTTTAATTTGTTTTTGGCCATTTTTTTGCCACTTTTTTTAAATGCTTCTAATATTTTTTCAATAATTATTTTATTAGTCTTTATACCTGAATCTTTCATTTTTTATTCTTCACCAAATTCTAAAGTTCCTAATATATTAGTTAACTCGCTTGTTATTTTATTAAAGAATTGATTTTTAATCACATCTGCTGATTTTTTGATTTTATTAGAATTATTAATTAAACTTTGACTTACTTTATCTAAGCTCTCCATTTCAGCTTTTATTTTTTTATAAGAAGTAGGGAATATTACGTTTCAGTAGTTATTTAACTTTTCTTTTTGTGCTTCTAGTTCTTTAATAATATCATTGTTAGATGAACTAGTTAAGATGTTAATCTTTTGATTAAGTTCATATTCGAATTCAATAAAACGTCTTAGCATTTGACCAACAAAAATAAAACTTTCTGAATCAGTGATTCAAATATTGTCATACTCATTTGATTTAATAAATGGTACACCACGATATTGGTCATTAAAACTAGTAGCTATTAAAATACCGTATTTAGTTTTATTATTAGCAACATCTTGTGCTAATTTATTAATTCATCCATTAGATCATTCAGCATTTTTTACTTCATATACTATTTTTCCTACAACTTCTTTTTTAGCGTTTTTTATTGTTTGTAAGTAATCAGCTTTTCTATCCCCAGTAGTTAATTTATCTATTTGGTCAAATAGTCCAAACCCTTTTTGCAATTCTTCTTCAACTTCATGTTCAAAGTTTTCGCCTTTTCTTTTAGAATTAATAATTTTAAATTCGCGATTAGCTTGTGTTAATTCATTAATTCTATTTTCATATTCATTTTTAATAGTTAGTTCTTTTTTTTCTGATTCTAGTTCTTTAACTTTAACTAAATTATCAATTTCTATTTGTTTATTATTTAATTGTAGTTTTAAATCATTTAACTCTTGGTTAAATTGATTCATTATAACTTCTTTATTTTTTGCAACTTCAAGGTTGAATCTTTCTTCCATTGCCTTAATTTCTAATTCTTTATTAGCTACTTTAATTTCTAAACTATTTTTAGTTTCATTAAATTGATTAATTAATGTATTTTTCTCTTTATCTATTTCTAAAGCTTTTTGTTCATTTAATTGTTTTATTAAACTTTCTTTATTATTTAATATAATTTTAAATGATTGTATTTCATTGTTAAAATCATTAGTCATTGTTTGTTTAACTAGATTAATTTCTGATAAGTGTTTTTCATTTAATTGTGAAACTATTTCACTATTTAATTGTTCTTTAAGCTCTATTAGTTGTTGAGCTTTTAACTCACTTAAATAGTTTTCAATTAGTGTTCAGTTTGAACCATGATTAGCAAATGATTCTTTTGTAATGTCCTTATGACAATGAGGACATTTAAATAAGATATTATTCATATAATATCTCCCTTCTATTTATATATTGAATGTTTAAAAAATAAGAATAAGATAATAATCTCACTTTCTGTAATTTTTAAGGTTTCCACCTATTTTTATTATACAATAAATATTAGTTAGAAAGACTAGGTATTTATATGGGTTTTGAAAGAAAAGAATTTAAAGGTTATGAAAAGAAATTTGATGACAAAAAAGGATTTGCAAATCGCAATGGTGGAAATAGAGGATTTGGAAATCGCGATGGTGGTAACAGAGGATTTGGTGGTCGTGATAAAAAACCAGATGGAATGAGTAACGGAAGAATTGATAACTTTGAAAAACCATTATTGTTATTATTAAAAGAAATTAGTGAAAAGTTAGATATTTTAATTAAAGATAAACAAGATACAGAATAATTGTTGATGAATATAAAAAATGAAACCGCATGTTTCATTTTTTTTGTAAATATTTTAGTTAGTAATTAGTTAGAATATTTATTTTAAATAGTTTTGAAAGAATAACTATTTTCACCTTCAGTAGACTATTTTATTTCTAATTGATAATCACCACTAATTGTAGCATTACCATTTATTTTATAACCTTCAACAGCTTTAAGAACAACTGAATAAGTTCCTTTCGCAGATGAACCCTCAACAGCATCTCCAGTAGTTGTTACATTACCAGTTATTTTATCTTTTCAAGTATCAGATTTTAAAACACCTTCAATAGCTGCTTTAGCCTCTTGTTTTGTTCCATAAGTTACATCATTTGCGTTTACTACTGCTTTAATTGCATCATCAACATCAGAAATTGAAACTTCAATTTTAGAAGTTAATCAAGTTGCAGTAAATGATGTTTTAGCATTAGCTGCAAATTTATAACCTGGACTAGGTTTAACATTCAAAATAATTGTATTTTCTTGATTGTCAATTTTTCCATCAAGAGATACACCGGCTTTAAATTTTACTGTTCTTGTGGCAGTAAAAGCAGCTTCAGCATCAGCAAACTCTTGATTTTTAACAGCATTATCTAATAATTCTTGAATATAATCAGTTGAAATATTTCAAGAAGAACTTTGATTACCAATTCATAATTTACGTGTAGTTCCATTTTCAAGATCACTAGCTAATTTATAACCTGGTGAGACGTTTACTGGAATTTTGAAAGTTACTTCTCTATAACCGTTACCACTAGAAGGATCATCGTAATCTATTTCTGAAAACTTAAAACGTGAATCTTCAATTTTTGTTATTGCTTCTACAGCATCAGCTAAATTGTTAAAAGGACCTGAAATTTGTGCCAACACTTCATCAACATCTGCTTTATTAATTTCAATATCTTCTTTACCAATTTCTAAAACTAATGATGTTCCATTTTCAATATCAGCAGCTAATTTATAACCTGTTTTTGCACTAACTTTAACTGTAAAAGTAACGCTAGTAAATGCTCGGGTATTTGAAGTCACATCAACTACTAAAAATGTATCATTTGCAATTGCTTTAATTGCATTAATAGCAAGTTCATTAGATTCATATGGTCCAGTAATTATGTTTAATGCATTATCAACATTTGCTTTATTAATTTCTAGTTCAGTAGGAACTTTAATAGTAATAGTTGTTTTACCATCTCAAGTTCCTAAACTATATTCATCATTAGGTGTAACAGTCACATTAAAAGTTACATCTTTTGTTGGTGTTGATGAAACTTCAGCAACAATTGTTTTGATTCCAGTAATTTTTTTACTTTGAACTTTATCAATAGCATCTTGTAAAGTTGCAAACTCTTGATCTTTAACTTCTTTTTCTAACTCAGCAATTGTAGTATCTTTATCAATTGGAGTAGATTTAACTAATCTTCATTCAGCACTAAATTCAGTTTTAGATCCTTCAGTAAGATTGTAACCTGTATCACCTTTAACTTTAATAGTAATAGTTTCTCCAACATTTGTTGGTTCGCCATCTAAAATTAAACATTTAGCTAAATCAACAGTTTTAGCTGCTTCAATTGCTTTTTCTACACTAGAAAATTTTTTATTTTTAATAACTGTATCTAATGCAGCTTGAACACCATTTGTACCAACTTCTGGTGTAACAACAGGTCCTGATAAAATATCTTTTAATTCAAACTCTTGTTTATCAATTTTATAACCTTTAATTAAGTCAAGTTTAAAATGCACATTTTTTGAACCAACAATTTCATTAGCTTTAACTGATTTAATACCAGTAATAATTATTTTTTTTAATTGTTCTTGTACAGCTTCTATTGAATCAAATGGTTGTTCACCTAATTTACTTGCAATTGTTTTACTTACTTCAGCTACATTTAATGCATATTTTTTATCATTTTTGCATTGAACTACTAAAGTTGTGGATGCAGCAACTAATCCAGCAGCAGCTAATAATCCTAATAATTTTTTCATAATTTATCCCACTTTCTTTCATTTTTTATTTCTATAACTTCAAAAAAAAGTAAAAAGTGGAATCTACAATATGTTGCTTACCACTTTTCTTTTTATAAAATTAATAAAATTTGGTTGATAATCTATAGTCTGCTTTTGATACCTTTGAAAAATTATTTTATAAATTTATTATAAATGCAAAAAAAAAAAAAAAACAACTTTTATGATAAAAAGTATTCTTTAACAATAATATTGAATTCTTGAGTTATTTCATTTAGTTTATATAGTGCTGTTGCATTCTTTATAAAAGTAACACTAGTACCAAAATTATCATGTCTACCTGTTCTACCAATACGATGAACAAAATCTTCATTATCATCTGACAATTCAAAGTTAATCACTAGATCAATATCTTTAACATCAAACCCTCTACCAACAACATCAGTAGCTACTAAAACTTTAACTTTTCCAGATTTAAAATTATTTACAGCTGATAGTCTTGCAAATTGCGTTTTATCACCATTAATAACTTCTGCTGCTATATTATTTTTAATTAAATAATTATAAACATTAAATGATTCTAATTTTGTATTAACAAAAATAATTGTTTTTCTTGATTCTAACTGATCTATAACATGAATTAATGTTTTATACTTATCTAAGTTTTTCACAAAAATATATTTATTTTCAATTTGAGAATTAACTTTAAGTTCATTATTTAATTCTAATATTTTAAATTCTCTTATTTGCTCTTTCATTAGCTCATCAATTCTTTTATTTTTAGTAGCTGAAAATAATCCTATTTGGCAATATTTTGGGATTGCGCCAAATACAATGTCAATATCTTTTTTAAACCCGTATTTTAATATTTCATCAACTTCATCTAAAACTAAAGTTTCTACATTATTTAAATCAAACTTATTTTGGGATAATAGGTCAGTAACTCTTCCAGGAGTTCCAACAATAATTTGTGCATTTTTTAATTGTTCTAATTGAGGGTTATAACTAACTCCACCAATTAGAAGTGCTGTTGAAAGACTTTTCATTTCTTGACTAAAAATTTTTAATTGATCATAAATTTGTACAGCCAACTCCCTAGTTGGAGTCATAATTAATGATTGTATTTTTTCAGACTCAGTATTTATTTTATTTAATATAGGTAATAAAAAAGCAGCAGTTTTACCACTTCCTGTAGAAGACTTTATAAAAACATTTCCATTTTCAAGCAAAAAAGGAATCGATGCATTTTGAACATCTGTTGGTAACTTAAAGTTTATTTTAGTTAATGCTAAAAGCAAAGTTGCTTTTAATTTAAATTTTTCAAATGACATATTGATATCCCCTTTCTTAAAAACTGTTTATGTTTTAATTTTACAATAAAAAAGAGATTATTTAATCTCAATCAGCATTAGTATTCTTTTTAAATGCATTTCATTCTGTTTTTTTAAAATCAGTTTTTCTATCATTTCTTGATTTGTTGTCTCTTGAAGAATAGTTAACACTTCTTGATGAGCTGCTATCTCTTGAGTAATTACTATCTCTTGTTCCTCTTGAATCTCTAGAATTATTATTATCTCTAGAACCACGTGTGCTTCTAGAACCGCCACTTTTGTTTGACCCTGATCATGGACTTCTTGCTTCACCAGAATTACTTCTTGTTGCACTGCGAGAATCTCTTGAACCACGATTATCTCTAGAACCGCCACTTCTTGATGAAGAACTATTTTTTGAAGATCTATCATTTCTAGATCTAGAGTTAGCATTGCGATCTGAAAAAGAAGTTTGTTGTTTTCTTTCAATGTTATATTCACTAATTTCAATTTCGTTAACTTCAATATTGAATTCTTTTTGAATATCTTTTAATTGACGCATAGTTCCCATATTATCAACAAAGGTTATAGAATCACCTTTTTTGTTATTTCTTCCCGTTCTACCAATTCGGTGAACAAAGTGTTCATTTTCTCTTGATATATCATAATTAATAACATAATCAACATCACTAATATCAATTCCTCTAGCAACAACATCAGTTGCAACTAGAATATTTACTTGACCATTTTTAAATGCATTAATTGATCTTGATCTTTGAGATTGACGTTTATCACCATTAATAACAACAGATTTTAATCCAACTTCATATAAAACATCAGCAATTTTATCTGTAAAGTTTTTAGTGTTTGAAAAAATAATTGCTTTTTTAGGTTTATGTAATTCAAAAACTTTTTTAAGTAATTCTTTTTTATCTACATTTTTAGTAAAAATAAAAGTATTTGTAATATTATTATTTACCTCTATTTGGTTTTCAATTTCAATCATTTCATATTCATTCATATATTTTTTAGCTAAAGATAACACTTTTGGGGTTACAGTTGCTGAAAATAAACCTACTTGTGAGTCTGGTGAGATTTGTTCAAAAATAGCATCCATTTCATTTTTGAATCCCATTTTTAACATTTCATCAGCTTCATCTAAAATAATTGTATTTACATTTTCTAATTTTAAGTTTTTTCGATTAATGTGATCATTAACTCTTCCTGGAGTTCCTACAACAATTTGAGATTGCTTCATTTTTTTAACTTGCTCTCTCATTTCAGTTCCACCAATTAGTGGTGTAATTGTTAAGTTATTAATACCAACACCAAATATTCTAATTTGAGTAACTATTTGCATAGCTAATTCTCTAGTGGGTGCCATGATAATTGCTTGGATAACTCTTTTATCACAATTAATATTATTTAAAATTGGTAATACAAACGCTGCAGTTTTACCAGTTCCAGTTGAAGATTTACCAAATACATTTTTATTTTCTAAAAACATTGGTATTGCTTTTTGCTGAATTTCAGTTGCTTTTGAAAAGTTATTTTTATCAAGCGCAGTTAAAACTCTGTTGTTCAGATTTAGTTCTTTAAATTTCATTTTTCTCTCTTTTCCTATTTAGGCTATCAAGATAAAAATGATTCTTCAAGCCAATGTAAATAATTATATCATAATCAGGAAGGTTGTGCATAATAAAACATATCTTGGATAAAATAGTGTTAAAAATGTTTGTTTGCTTTAATATATACTTTTAATTTTCTAACATATTTTCAATTAAGTTTAGGTTAATATTTTCGTTTATAAGTCAGGTTATTATTAATGTTTGGTATTGTTTTAGCATAAGTTCCACCACCCATTGATTGTGGTTTTGCATTCATATCACCAGTTACTTGTGATAAATTTCAACCATTGTAGTAACTAGTTCACTATCTTTTGGTATATAAATAACTTTAGTTTAGGATGAATAATTAATCCTAAAATTATATTCTTTTAGTTTTGTTTCAACTTGTTGTTAAAAACTCAACTTTTAATAACTAGTTTTAATACTAGATTACTAGCACGCTTTAATTGTAATATTTTTAAAGGTAAATTATTATTTGTTGATGTTTCATTCAAAATCTTCAATTTGTTTTAAAACACATTCTGTAACCAGTAATTCAATAATATCACATTGATTTTTTATTGTTGACAAACACTTACACTTAAATTTTCTATGAGCTTTTTCAAACATTTGATCAATTTTATTGTCTCATTCTTTACTATGATTAATACTTAAAAATCTACACATAGAGTTGATTAGACCAGCATAATAATCAGAATATCTGATAGTTGGATTAGTATAAGAATCCAATTGCACAATTTTAATTTTTGAATTGACAAATTTTTGTTCTTTAAACCAAGTTGTAGATATATAACCCTCTAATGATTCTAATTTTAAATCTTTTTGTTTTTTTATATTAGGTGTCAACTTTCTTTGATCTATAAAAACTTTTATGTCAATATCTTCGTTATTATCAACCCTTAAAGATATTAAAGCTATTTCAATTAAATATGAAACCATTATGTTGTATACAAGATCAATATTAGCTTTTTTGCCATCTCTTGATATTCACTTTTTTAAATTACTAGTAATACTTATACTTTGTTGTCCAAAATTCTTTAAGTTATGTAGTAAAAATTCTTTATTATCAGTGGTTAGTCTAGATCATTTAACCTCTTTGTGAATGACATCATCATTCCCAATTAAAAATTGATCTTTGAAAATTTCTACATCTTTTCTAAATTCCTTAATAGATTTTTCGGTTTTTAATATATTGGATTTAATTTTAAGTTTTATAGAATTAATAGTTGAATAAACTGTTGAATAAACAAAAAAACCTCCAACAGTAAAAAAGGTTGAGGATGGAGATCCGCTTTCATCTAAATAAAAACTTATGTATTTTTTCATTCAATAACCTTTTTGTAATAAAAAAAGGATATTACTATCCTTTTCTGCATAAGGGTGCTCGTACTAAAAATACGATTAAGCTTGCTGCATAACCTTACGTCTTACAATATATATATTAACAATTAAAAATTAAAAAAAGGTAAAAAAGTTTATATTTTAGAAATTAAAGTTTCTAAACACTTACTTGTCAATTTATATATTGCTTTGGTAAAAAATTGGTATTGCTTTTTTTAAAGTTTAATCTTATCAGCTATTTTATTCCTGCATGAAAGTTATCAAACCAATTGATCACATTTTTGAATAAGAGTATATCCTATATTTTGTAAGTTTTAGTAGATCCCTTATCTTGTTCTGCCTTTAACCACAAATTAAGTATATAATTTATAATAACAAGAAAGGTGATTATTGTATCAATGCAACAGGCTTCATTCTATAAGAAAAAATATTTTGCTCAATAAAATGAAGTCAAGATTATCGCAACTTTAGTGAAACAATAAGTTGCTATAATGACTGACAAGCTTTGAATTACAAACCTTATTAACGCTAACATTTTAATTAGTGCGTTAAGTTCTTTTCAGGAGGTTCTGATGAATAAAACATTAACATTAATTGCAACAATAATTGTTATTGAATCTGCTGGTTTAATTTGTACTTCTGCTGTGAATACAAATACTTATATAATGCTGGAAAAAACAAAAAATAATTGAAAATAAATTAGAAAAAACTTCAATTAAATTACCTTATTCAAGAGAAATTGAAACTAAACTTAATTTAAGTGGGTATAAGGAAAATATTTTATCAAAATCTAAAGTTATGCACGCTTCAATTTTAAAAGAGATAACTAAAAAATATATAAAATCATTTGATTTAAGAAACTCTTTAGGGATTCAGAGAGTTTATACTTATGATAAAAAGAATATTGAAAAAGAAATTTATTCATTTTTAAATTCAGAATTAAATGAAAAAGAATCAGGTGAATATGATTTTGATAACGAGGTTAGTTTTGTTAAAGATTATTTAAATATTGATTCAATCAATTATGACGATAACTTCAAAAATGAAATTAGCAAATTATATCTTAGAAAAATTGAGATGTCTGAAGATAAAGAAAAACATTTTTTATCTAATTACGCATGACCTAAATTTGAGCAATCTGTAAAAGATGAAACTGATCCTTTCGTTTTTTCACAATCAATTAATGGGTATAGTGAAGTTTATAGCTTTACAGATGATATTTTATTAATTGGTATATGATTTATTATTGCCGCTGTGATTTCTTTTACAGTTAGTGCAACCTTGGGATCAGGGGGTCTTTTAGCACCAGCAATACCTTTAGTTGCTGTTGGGTTGACCAAAATAGGTTTAACAATTTCAGAAAAAGTAGTTAAATTACTTATTAAAAAAGTGATAACAAAAGCTGTTAAGAAACCTTTAAAAAAAACAAGTAGATTCAGTTATAAAAATAATCTTAAATTCTATAAATTTACAACCTATTTTAGATAAAAGTAAAAAATTTATTATGAGCGAGTATGGAGAGGATATATGAAGTAAATACAATGATTTTTTTATTAAAGGTTTTAATAATGGAATGGCTGGTAAGTGAAAATCTTTTTGAGGCGGAGTAAGCGTTAAAGATAGAGCGGTACTTATTTTTGATTCTCTAACAAATCCTCTTTGAAATTTGAAATCAATTAGTTCATATTCAACTGCTAAATTTCAAAACTTGTTACCTTGATGAAAAAAATATACTGAAGCAAGAAAATTTGAACACAATATTGATCAAGCTAAAAAATTAACATTTTTTACAACTATAGTAGCGACAAAAGGAACTTGAACTGGTACATATTATGGTGATGTAAATAATCCAATGGAAAATAGTTATGATTTAAATAAATCAGCTAATCCCTTGTTAAAAACCACTTTAGAATTAACACCAACTTTTGCCAAAAAAACTCAAGCTGTAGGAAAGACTTTGTTTATTAATAAAAATTTAAAAGATACTAGAAAATTAGCTCAATTTTATAGAATTAATCAAAATGAGTTTAGTGGTCTATTAGACCAAACAGATAAAGAAGTTTTATCTAATTACCCAACAAATTATTCAAACTATAATAATAAGTTTTTAAGTTTAGGGGAAATATTTGAATAATTTTTTATTATGAAATGATTAAAAGGAGATAAATTCACAATGCAAAAAGATTATTTAGAAAACGTTAAGTTAGAGTTTAAAAAATATAGAAAGTCACTTATTCGAATCCATGCATGAACTGGTATATTATTAATAGTATTAATATTTCTTGCTTTATATTTAGGTACTTGTTATCCAAAATCATTATTGCCCATAACATTAGTGTGCGTTGTATTAATATGTATATTGGTGCTTTTTCAAATAAACTTATTACAAATGTTAATATGGTCAGCAAAAAGAATTAAAAATGAAAATTATGTTGATGGTTGGCGATTACTTTCAACGCTTTTTCTATCAAAAGCGACATATAATAAAGTTTTTGCAGACAAAAATGATGATTTAGGTCCAATAGCATTTTTTTAGATAGAAATAAAAAAGATGAAGCCCTTTAAGTGGTTGGAAGGCATTTTTTAAAGATGTGTTTTTTACTATGTTTTTGATTGGAATCTGGTGTTTTTGATTTATATTTTCTTCATTTGTGTTGTTATTGATCAAATTAATTTTTTGTTGAAAAATACGTTTAAATGATAAAAAGATTTTGTTAATTATAAAAAATTCTGAAAACAATCAAACAGGTTTTAATAAATAAATTAGAAACATTTTAGAATAAACTAATTGCAGATTTATTTTTTAAAAGTATATGCTCAAAGTGCTTTAATGTTGGGCTATTTATTATATCTGTCTAATAAACTTATTTTAAATACAAATTTATAAACAAGACTTAAAAAATAATTTAATAATTAAAAAGATTAATATACACTTGATCATCTGTTAATTTTTAAAAATAATGAAAGCATTTTAAAAATATAAGTAATTAAAAAATCCACACTTCTCAAAAAAAGAAATGTGGGTTTTATTTTTTAGTTTAAATTTAAACTATTGTTTTTTTACTTAGTCAATTTATAAATTGCTTTAGTATATATTTCTAACATCTTTTTAAGATGATCAATTGCAACATATTCATTATAAGCATGCATTGATGCATTTTCAATATCCATAGCAGCACCAAAAGCAATAATGTTTGGCATTGTTTTAGCATAAGTTCCACCACCCATTGATTGTGGTTTTGCATTCATATCACCAGTTACTTGCTGATAAATATCAAACATTGTAGTAACTAGTTCACTATCTTTTGGTATATAAATAGCTTTAGTTACTGGATGAATATTTAATCCTAAATTATATTCTTTTAGTTTTTTATCTAACACTGGTAATAAATCATTTTCAGGATTAGTAAATACTGGTACTCTAAAGTTAATAACTATTTTGCTTTCTTCATTATTAATATTTAATAAACCAATATTTTGAGTTAAATCACCAGTTTCATCACTAATGTCTCCAAACACTTTTGACATACTAAAGTTTAAATGACATTGTGTAGCTACAAATTTAATTAAAGGATGATCATTTCCAAGTTCATATAAAGCATTAGCAAGGTATGTAGCAGCATTTACTCCAACAAATGGAACACTAGCATGTCCTGGTAATCCTTTAACCACTAAAACTTGATTTTCAACTTGAGTTGAAATATTTTTTACACCATTTAATTTTTCTATTATTAATGCAATATTATCACCAGTATATTCAGCAACATCACAAACCATATTAACAGCTTGTCCTGCTTTTATTTCAAAGTTAGGTTTTACATTACTTGTAATTTCAACAGTTGATATTCACTTTTCAGCATATACACATGGAAACAACCCATCTGGGACATACCCAGTTTTAGCATACCCGTGATCTGCAACATATTTTTCCATACATTTTCAGTTAGTTTCTTCATTTAGTCCAAAGATAACTCTTATTGTATACTTACTTGGATTAAATCCTTTATCTTTTAAATATTTAACAGCATATACATTCATCATTGTTGGGCCTTTATCATCAAAGCTTCCACGTCCTATTAATTTATTATCTTTAATAATGGGATCAAATGGTCCTGTAAATCATTTGGTTAAATCACCAGCTGGTACAACGTCTAAATGACATAAAATAGCAAAAATATCTTTACCAGTTCCAAAATCAAAGTATGCATATTTATTTGTATCATCTTTAACAGGATTAAAACCTAATTTTTTAGTTAGTTTAATAATATATTCTAATGCGTCATGAACACCAAACCCAAATGGTTTATCACCAACTGGTTCTGATTCAACTGATGGTATCTTTATTAGTTCTTTAGTTGATTCAACAGCTTGGTCAAAATATTGTTCGATTAATTCTTTAGTGTCTATTTTCATACAATCTCCTTATTAATTTTTTATTTTTTTAATATATTCATATGCGTGATTAATTTCAACCATTTTATCTTTAGCTTCTTCATTCTTGTTAATATCTGGATGGTATTGTTTTGCTAGTTTACGATATTGTTGTTTAACTTCATCAAATGTAGCTTTACTATTTAACTCTAATGTTTCATATGCTCATTTTTCATCATCAAAATCATTTCAATGTGATTCATTATTTTGTTGTTTATTATGTGCTTTTTGTTTATGTCAACCATTTTGATGATAAAAATTATTCTTATTAAATGTTTGACCACTAACATTTTTTCTTTTTTCTTTAGCTCTTATAAGCAAATCGCTTATAAGTTCTGTTGTATTTTGTTTTAATTGTTCCAATAGTCTTTCAACAATAGGCTTTTCATTAAAATTTGCTGTTCCCAATATATAAGCAATTTTTCTTAAAAGAATTAACTTTACAAAACCATTTTTAATTAACAAATAATAATTATCTAAGCTTTTCGTATAGTAAGTCATTAAAAATGCTCTATTCGCACTAGTATCAGCAATATTTGTTTTATCAAAATTAGTTAGCAGTCTTTTTTGTTGAATTCTAAATTCACTAAAAAATTGATCTTGTATTTTGCTCATATCCTCTATAAAAGTTTCAATAGTATTAAATGAAACTTTTTTATCAATTAAAAACTTTTTAGTTTTATTAAAATCTGTCAGATATGGGAATTGTGCAAATTCTTCTCTATATTCATAATTTCCAATTACTACAGTTCGTTTAGTTTTTCGCATTCAAATTGTTCGCTGATGTCTAACCGATTCTATATTCTTGGTTAATTGCTCTTGTGAGTTTGTAACTCTATTTTTATTATTAGTAAATAAAAATACTACTATTCCAACCAAAAAGATAGCGATCATGATTGATATGATAATGATTAAAAAAATTAACATGATGCTCCTTTTCTAAATTAATATAATTTTACATTTTTAGTAATAAAAAAAGATTAATCATAAGACTAATCTTTTAAATTATTTTATTAGTTTGCAAGTGGAACTACTTTAACTCTTTTACGGTTTTTGCCAAATTTTTCATATTTAACAGTACCTTCAATTAAAGCGAACAAAGTGTCGTCTCCACCACGTCCAACATTTTGACCAGGATGGATTTTAGTACCTCTTTGTCTAAAAATAATAGCTCCAGCGGTTGTAAACTGACCATCAGCTTTTTTTGCTCCTAAACGTTTTGATTCAGAGTCACGACCATTTTTTGTTGACCCAGTACCTTTTTTAGAAGCAAAGAATTGTAATCCTAATAAGAAACGCATATTAGTGAACCTCCTTCATTTGTATGTTTTTTTTATATTGAGTTCAAATAGTAAATAATTGAACTCGTAACATTTCTAACATGACTTGTAAATCATGATTATTCAAATTTAAATTCTCAATTATTATTTCGTTTTCCAAAACTTGTAACTTCACATCTTTTTCAAAATTTGTATCTAATGCATTTAAAGCACCACTTACAATTCCTGTAACAGCTGCACAAACTAAATCTTGATTAAACTTACCAGCATTAGCATGGCCTGAAATATTTAATTGTTGAATTTTTTTATTAATGTTTTTAATAATGATATTTATCATATTAGTTATTAACCAATAATTTTTTCAATTTTAACTTTAGTGTAAGGTTGTCTGTGACCATAAACCTTATTAACATTTTTTTTAGGGTGGTATCTAACAACACGAATCTTTTTACCTTTGCCTTGTTTAACAATAGTAGCAGTAACTTTAGCTCCATTTAGTAACGGTGCTCCCACTTTGCTATCAATCATTAAAATTTCGTCAAAAGTAATCTGATCATCTACTTCACCATTTACTTTTTCAATAAAGATTTCGTCCCCAGCTTCAACTTTAATTTGTTTTCCACCTGTTTTTATAATTGCGAACATATTCTATATCCTCCAGTCTAGACTCGCCTTCATATGTGAGAAATTAAATACTTCTACTTAGTTACATACTTAGAAAAGAGCGGTTGAAACTTGATTTCAACTATTTGATTATACCTTTTTTTACCAATGTGACAAGTAATTTATGTATTTTTATTTCTTAGATTTTAATATTTCAAATATTTCTAATGTGTGTTTCTCAGCAATTTTTTGAATATTTTCACTCATGAAATATACTTCTTTGTTTATTTTATTGCAATTTATAACAAAATAATTGTTTAACTTCATGTCATTAATGTTTATTTCATTAAATCTTTCTTCTAACAAATGCTTATAAAGGGTCAATTGTAAAGTTTCTTTTTGAAGATCAGGATGTCTTGTTGTTTTTATATCTCCAATTAAATACTGCTTTGTTTTATTATTGATAAGTAAAATGTCAAGAGTTCCAACATATCGTTCGCCCACCATTGATAGTTCACTTATGATTTCTCATCCATCTTCTTCATTATAGTCATTAGTTATTTTTTGTAGTATTTTTAATAATCATCTTTTCATTTCCAAATGACCATAAAGATTGCAACAAGTTCTTTCTTGGCGATCTTTTAATCAAACTTCTGCTATTTTGTGTAAATGCAAACCTCTAGTTATTGCATTTACCAAAATTTCTTTACCTTCTTGTGTTTCAGCAAATGAATCATCAAAAACATATTGTGGTAAATATTGCATAATAGCTGAAACACTTGGTCTGTTGATTTCAACACCTTTTAAATAATACTTATGTGATTCTTCATCAATAAATATTTCTTGTCTTAATATATTTTCTATTTTTTCCATAAATACCACCTTTAATTTATATTTATTATACTTTAAGATTTTAATTAAAAAGATTTAACATATAAAAATATTTTTATTATAAAATTTATTGGTGTTTAAACATTTAATACAAGAAAGGAGAAAAAATGAAATTAAATAAAAAATATGGTTTTTGAACAGTACTTGTATCAACATTAGCAGCTGTTGTTGGCTCAAGTATAATAATTTCTTTTAATATGGTTTTTACTTTAGCTGGAAATAATCCGTTATTGATGATATTAGCTTGAGTTTTTGGAGCATTAATTGTTTTACCAGATGCTTTTGTTGTAATAGAACCTTCAATTGGTTATCAAGAAAGTGGTAATGGATATAGTTGAATTAGAAAGTGCAATTGAAGAATACTTGCATTTTGATTTGGATGAGTATTAATTTTATTTGTATCAGCAACTTCACTTGCTAGTTGTTGTTCTGCTATGAGTTCTATGATCACAATGATTGTTGAAATAGATGATAAAACAATTGGTGCTCAAACTTTACAAAAAGCATTAGCTATCATAATTCTTGTCAGTTTAGCAGTAATTCAAATTATGATTAAAAACAGTAATAAATATACTCAAATGTTTTTCTTATTTGTTAAAACATTACCAATATTATTAGTTTTTACATTAGCAATTATATATGGTTCAAGTGATGGGTTATTATCTAACAATGAAATGAATAAAAATTTAGGTAGTGCTTATGTTTCTTCAGCGATGTTAATTCCTGCAATAACATATACTGGTTTTGCATATTCAGGGCATGAATTCCCAACTTACATTACAGAGGAAATTGAAAATCCAAAAAAAACAGTACCATGAGTTATGATTAGTGCGATTTTAATAGTTTTAGTTATATATGTAACCTATGGAATTGCTTTATTATCTTTAGCAGAAAGTTCAAAAGTTGTAAGCGAAGGACAAGGGACTTCAGCTATTTTTGCTCAATATAAATGAGCTGTCTTAACTTTTAATATTTTTGCAATATTTTTATTTATTGGTTCAGTTAACTCTTTATTATTTTTTCAATCAAGATTAATTCATAAACTTTCAGAAACTGGTGACATGCATTCAATATTTGGAAAAGTGTATGGTAAAACAAATCAACCTTATATGGCAATTATCTTATTAGGATTAGTGGCATGCTTTTACATACTATTTAGTTCTATTGCTGAAATTATTTCATCTTTTGCTTTAGCAACAAGTGCTTTAAAATTATTGTTAAATGCTTCAATCATTAAATTAAGATTAACTGATCCTAACTATAAAAGAATATATGGTAATAAAACATTTTGAATTTTGATGATATTAAGTTTAGTGACATGTGTATTAACTTTAATTGGTTCAATTTATTTAATGGTTATATTGCCACAAGCTAGTGGAAAAAGTGCTTTTGCAGTTCTATGAAAACCCATATTGATGATATTTGTTGCTTTTTTAGTTTATTTATTCGGAATTTTTAAATTTAATAATTTAAAAATTAAATAGTCACTATTAACTAGAAAAGGTTTATTAATGATCAAAACTTTCAAAAATTCAAAAATAAATGATGTTAATGCATATTTAATAATTAATAAACAGCTAAATAAAGCTATTTTAATTGATGGTGCTTATAGATGAGAAAGTATTTTTAAATATCTAAAACAATATGAAATTATTTTAACAGATATTTTTATCACTCATTTTCATCACGACCACACCATTGGATTAGATAAGTTAGCTTTATTAACTGGGTCTGCAATACATATACATAAGTTTGATTATCCTTATTTATTAGACAAAACAGTGAATGAAAGTCAAAATGGGCAAGTAGTTGAGTTTGATAACCCAGAAATAAAATTTGAGATTTTTAAAAATGATGTTAAGTTAAATATTAACGGTTTTCAAATTAATACTATTCATAAAGGTGGTCATACACCAGGAACAGCTTTTTATGAACTTGATAATAAATATTTATTTGTTGGTGATACTTTATTTATTGACAAAGTTGGATTTCATAAAGCTATGTTTCATAATTTACAAAGTAGTGCTTTAAAATCATTAATTGATCAAACTTGTGATGATGATAGATTTTATGCTTCAATTGATTCTATTCTTAAAGACTATTCTAAACATTTGGTATACCCAGGTCATTGAAAACAAGGTTTTAAAGCAAATGATGTTTTAAATAATAAAAATCACGTTTATAATAAGAAAATAAACAGACACTTTAGTTAGTGTCTGTTTTAATAATTTCTACAAATTTTCAAGTTTTATTAGTCGTTTCGTATTCAAATTTAAAAACTATACAGTTGAACATATTTTTAGGTCTTTCAACTTTGCTGTTTAATAAATGTAAGTCAGAAAATTCTCTTAAAATTCTACCATGTGATACAACCAATATATTTTCGTTAAAATCCTCTTCAGCTATTTTATTCATTATAAATTTTGTTCTTGATCTTACTTGCTGTTGGTTTTCTCCACCTAATTCAACAAAATAATTACCAAAAGGAAATTTAATATGTTCATGTTTAATTGCTGGATCACCTTCAGCTGACCCAAAGTTTCATTCATTTAATTCAACAAAGCTTTTAAACCCCAAATTCGGTGCAACATATTTTATTGTATTTTTTGTTCTATTTAATTCTGAAGTATAACCACTACCAAATAATATATTATTTTGATTAAACCATTTACCAGCAGTAATAGCTTGCTCTATTCCGTTTTCAGTTAATGGGGAATCACAAAAACCTTGCTTAATTTTTTTAACATTAAATCAAGTCTCACCATGTCGCATTAAATAAATGTTTTTTTCATAATTACCTCTTACTAAAATTATAGAGTATAAACCCCAACAATGGTTGTTGTGGTTTATATTTTAAGTTATCCAAAGTAATTAATAGTTTCTTCTACTTCAGGATTTAATATTGTATATTCTTCTTGTTCATTGCTCATCAGAATATATTGATTATGTTCGTTATAATCATTACTGATACTTTTTAAGGTTTGAACTTGCACAAAATCACTATCATGATGAGACAGCTGTGGTTGATTCTTAACAGATGCTGTATCATCAAATTCAATTGAAGTAGATCCTAGCTTAAATTTGGCTTTGTCGTGATTTTTTGATGATTCTATATAAACTAATGGCAAAGCTGCAATATCTAACAAAAAATCAGTCGCTTTTCCAATAATTGCTGCAACCCCATTTAGCAAAGCACCACTAGCACTAGCACCACCAATTATTTCTTTTGCTTTTTTAGTGTCAATTTTTTTAATTATATCACCTCCTTTCATTTCAAAAAGTATTTAATGTGAAATTTTTAAATAAAGGAGTTTTTGTATAATGTTGCTAACAAAAGATAATGAAAAAATGCCTTTTTTGCCTTATTAATATGCTTTTTTTCCACAAGTATTTTACATATATGTATAATATTTGTGAGCTTAATAATATTGTATCTAACTTACACATAGCAACATATTGGGTTGCTGTCCTGCCTTAGACCTATCTAAGACTGTAAGAAGAATAATGATATTAAATGTGATGGTGAAAATATAATTTTTATTGAGTTTGATATTAAACGAAGAAAGAGGAAAATTCAACATGAAAAAATTATTATTATCTTTAATGTCAGTTTCAGTTGTTGGCACTAGTGCAACAAGTGTATTAGCGTGTGTTTCAAAAAATGACACAGATATTTATTTAGTACAAGGAAATAGTGGGGAAATCAGAGATAAAAGTTTTAATGAATCTGCTTTTAATGCTGGTAACAACTTCTTGCAAGAAGTTGTAGGTAGAAAGAAAAATATTTCTTATGTTAGAGTTAAAGATTCAGAAACAGCAACTCTTACAAAAGCTTATAATAATGCTATTAGAAATAAACCAAAAACTTTAATACTACCCGGTTTTTATCATGCAGTTCCAGATAACGGGAATAATAGTGCCGCTGGTTTAATGAAGGGTAAAGGTTCAACAATCTTAATTGATGCTGCTGATCAAATAGAAAATCAAATTAACATTTCATATAGAGGAGATGTATCAGGGTTTTACGCAGGAATGGCTGCAATCGTTACTGAATTAGGTAAAGATGATGCTAAAGAAGTTAAATTAGGAGCATTTGGTGGAAACTCAAACCCTAAATCAGTGGATAACTTTATCGTTGGTTATATGTCTGCTATTGATGTTTGAAATCAAACAAGTGTTGAAGATAAAACACAACTATTTGCATCAATAGATGAACAAAAAGCATCAACATGAGCTAAAAGAGATATAACAGTTAAAACTACTCAAAAGATTAGTCCTGAAGCTACAATGGAAAAAAATGATACAGATTGATTCTCAAATTCATTTGTTGTTGGTGAAGCTGTCCCGCTTTTATCTAAATTAGATGCAACTGTTGTTATGCCAGTTGCAGGGCCTCAAACAGCTGATGCTATTAGTGTTACTGGTAAAAATTTCAAAATTGTTGGAGTTGATACTGATCAATCTCTAGCATTTGAAAAAGGTAATTTTATAACTTCAGCTGAAAAAGCTATTGAATCATCAACTTTAATTTCTTTAGCTCATACTCCAGAGTGAAAAGATGTTAATTTAGGAGAAGAGACAGTTTTAGCCAAAACTGCAAAAATTGTAAAAGAATCAGGATTGAGTTTAACTAGACAAGATAGCAAAGACGGAGAATTCAAAGACGTTGATCTTGCTGAAAACAAAGATTGAACTAACTCAGTATTATGAGCAAATGGTGACATGTCATCTGGTGGTAAAAATGCTTTAAGTGATAAAACTAAAAATGCTATTAAAGAAATTTATACACCAAAAGTTTTAACTGAGGCTTCAAAAGATTTATTTACTTACATCGATGGTCAAAATGCTGAATTTTATAATAAATATTCAATTATTAGTAAAGTTTCTATTGACGCATACGCAAATAAAATTGTTAGTGGTAAACAAATGAAAAATTTATCAGATGATTTAAATCCATTAGACTTAGGTGAAATAAATGATAATGACAGTTCAACTATTCTTAATGCAATTTTAAATAAGAATAGCACAATACCTAAAGATGAATTAATTATTTCTAAAATTGAAGGTAATAAAGCTGAAGTAAGTGTTAAAGATGGTTCTACAGTTTATAATAAACTTGATTCTCCTTTGGTTATTACTTTTACTATTAAATCTCCTGCATCTGGTGAATAATATTAATTAAAACATTTTTTAATAGGACCTTGGTTCTATTTTTTTAAAAATAACTATTAAATTAAATATTATTTACATCTAAATAATATTAAGTATCTTTGAAAGGTTAAATGCTTATGAATGCAATTGAAATGAAAAATATATCAATGATTTTTAACAAAAAAATTGTTGCTAACAAAGATATTAGTTTATCTGTTAAAAAGAGTGAAATTCATGCTTTGATGGGTGAAAACGGAGCAGGTAAATCAACATTAATGTCTATTTTATTTGGTATTTACCAACCAACAAAAGGAAAGATAATTATAAATGGTAAAGAAGAATATATTTATTCACCTATACAAGCAACTAAATTAGGTATTGGTATGGTTCATCAGCACTTTAAATTAATTGATATTTTTCCTGTTTGAAAAAATATCGCCTTAGGTGCTGAAGATGTGGGTTTAAAACAATTTATAAGAAAGAAAACAATAGTAAATGACTTAACAAAAATTATGAAAAAGTATAATTTACACGTTGATCTTTTAGCAAAAGTTAAAGATATCTCAGTTGGGATGAAGCAAAGAGTAGAAATACTAAAAGTTTTATACAGAAAAGCAGACATAATGGTTTTTGATGAGCCTACAGCTGTACTAACCCCAATTGAAATAGATGGTTTACTAAAAGTAATTTTGGATTTAAAAAAAGATGGCAAAACAATTATAATAATTACTCATAAAATGGCTGAAATTCAAAAAGTTGCTGATAGAGCTTCAATTTTAAGATTAGGCGAATTTAAAGGAACTTATGATGTCAAAAAAACTAATATAGAAACTCTGTCAATGGCAATGGTTGGAAGAGACTTAGTTGAAGTTAAAAATGATAGAAAAGTTATTAATCATAATGATGTTATTAAAATTAAAAATATTAACGTTAGAAAACATCATAAGATTTTAGGATTAAAAAACTTTTCTTTGAATGTTAAAGCTGGTGAAATTGTAGGAATTGCTGGTGTTGAAGGTAATGGCCAATCAGAAATAGCAGAAGCCTTAACTGGTATAAAAAAAGTTGAAAGTGGCACAATTCATATTAATAATAAAGATATCACACATTTAAGTATTAAAAAAAGATATAAAGATCATAAAATGTCTTTTATTCCAGAAGATAGACAAAAGTTTGGCTTAGTTTTAGATACCAACTTAATCGACAATATAGCTTTGCAAAATATTGATGATCCAAAGTATTCTAAAAATGGAATAATTAATAGATTGGCAATTCAAAAAGAAACACAAAAAATTATTAAAGAGTTTGATGTTAGAAATGCAAGCTCTGGGTTTGCTATAGCTAGATCTTTAAGTGGTGGAAATCAGCAAAAACTTATTGTTGGAAGAGAACTATCAAGACAAAGTGATTTTATAGTTATTTTTCAACCAACAAGAGGACTAGATATTGGTTCAATCGAATTTATACATACACAAATTTTAAAAGCAAAAACTGAAAATAAAGCAATAATTCTTATTTCTTATGAATTAAGCGAAATTATACAATTATCTGATAGAGTGTTGGTTTTAAATGCCGGTAGTGTAATTGGTGAACTAGTAGGTGATCAAATAACAAGAGAAAAACTAGGTAAAATGATGGTTTCATCTTTGGGGGCAAATCATGAATAATAAATTAAATGTTTTTGCAATAAAACAAAAAATGTATTTTAAGTCATCTATTTTTAAAGAAAAAGTCAGCAAAACAAAAGTAACGACTTTGGCAATCTTAATTGGTTTATTGCTGTCAAGTTTATTTGTTTTTGCAGTTGGTTCAAATGGATTCGAATTTGTACTTTCTAGTTTTATTGCTCCATTTAAATATACAGATAATTTAAAAGAAACACTTATTTGAATATCAACTTTTACTTTGCTTGGATTAGGAATGGGGTTAGGTTTTAAAATTAAACTTTTTAATATTAGTGGAACTGGGCAAGCAATCTTAGGTTTAATAGTAGCTTATACTATTTTGTATAAGATTGCTGGTTCAAACGAGGGTATTAAAGATATTTCAGCAACCTATGGATTTCCAATATTTTTAATTTTTATATTAACAGGCGCTGCTTTATCTTGTTTAATTGGTTTTTTAAAAATATATTTAAATATTCATGAAGTTGCTTCTTCAATTGTGTTAAATTGAATTATTTGATATTCTTTTGAATTATATGTTAATAAATTTTTTGGTATTGGTGATATTTCTACTTCATCACCAGAATTACTAAAACCTTTTGGCGAATATATTTGAGTTTTTGGGCTTGTGTTGACTGCTATTTGTGTTATTGGTGTCACTTTTGTTTACAACAAAACAACCATTGGATACAAATACAAAGTGATGGGATTACAAAGTGATGCTGCTATTTATTCAGGAATAAATGTAAAAAAATATTTACTATTTGTAACAGCTATTCAAGGTTTACTAATATCTTGTGGAGCTTTTATGTATATATTTGGAATTAAATTCCAAATGGGATGAAAAGACACAGACTTTCCCACAATAGGTTTTGATGGATTACCGATTGCTCTAATTGCTTTCAATAATTTTTTAGCAATGGTACCTATAGCAACTATTTGATCTTTTCAAAAAGTTGGAATGAAACTTTTAATTGATGGGGGGGCTTTTAATACAGTCCCAGAAGCAACTTCGGGTTTAGTTTTTGGAATTATTATGTACATTTCTGCTTTATATGTTGTCTTTGCAAGATTTGATTTAAAAGATTTATATTACAAGACTAAAATGAAACTTATGAATCCTGCAGTAAAATTAAATAACAATCATATTAAAGCTGAAAGCTTAAAAGTTAAAAAGCAAATTAAATTACTTAAAACTAAATTAAATGTAAACGCTAATGAAAATCTAAATATCGAACTAGATAATTTAAAAAAGATTTTAATCGATCTTAATAGCTCTAAAAAAGATTTTAAAAATAGTCAATATAAAAAGTTTAGTAAAAACATTAAAATTAGTATTAAAGATGCCCAACAAAGTATATATGTTGAAAAAACATATAAGCTATTAGATGAAATTTCACTGCTTGATATTGATAATAATTATAAGCAAACAGTTAAAGATTTATTAGAGCAATATGATATAGAAAAAAAAGATATGTTTAAAAAATTTAAACTGCAGTTAAAGAGTTATGATAGAGAAATAAAAATGTTATCTAAAAAAAGCAAGTTTAAAATTAAAAAAGATAATAAAAAACTTTGACAAAAAAAAGAATTTTATTGATTTTATTCAACAATTAGTTTAAATAAAAAAATAACTTTTAATAAAGTAATAAAAGTTAAATTAAGTCGTCAACAAGAAAAAGTTATCAAATACAATAGGTATTTGGCTATAGGAGGTAAGTATGTCAGAAGCGTTAATTAGATATGCATTATCTTTCTTTGTTATTTTTTCTTTAGCATCTCTAGCTGCAATGATTTGTGAACGCTCAGGAGTTATTAATTTAGGTATTGAGGGCTTTATGATTATAGGTTGTATGATATATGCATTACTACCTAAAGCTTTAGCAATAATAAATGTTGATTATGATAGTTATTGAATAATAATATTCATAGCTAGTATAATACTAGCTATTTTAGGAACATTTTTATTTTCATTGCTACACTCTTTTATTGTTTTAAAATTAAAAACTGATCAAATAGTTTCAGGAACAGTAATTAACTTATTAGCGCAAGGAATTGGTTTTTTCTTAGTTGGGGTTGAAAATCTTGGTAGTTCAGGCAATATACAAGGAACAATAAGTCCTATTTTACAAGAAACCCCAGCTGTAAGCATTTATTTTATTATTACATTAATTTTTATAACAGGGTTATTTGGATATTTCAAATTTACAAAAATTGGAACAAGACATATTGCTGCTGGGGAAAACCCTAATGCTTTAGATACTGCTGGGGTTAGTGTTAATAAATATCGTTTTATAGCAATTTCTGTTTCTTCATGTTTAGCTGGCTTAGCTGGAATTATTTACACAATTAACATAAAAGTACAATTTGCTGTTCCTGATGTAAATGGAATTGGATTTATTTCACTAGCAATTATGGTTATTGGACAGTGAAAAGTATTACTAATTGTATTTGTATCATTTGTGTTTTCCATTTTCTTTACAATAGGGAAAATGATTAATATTCCAAACTTTACGTTTGGTCTAGCTCCATTGCTCCCATTCTTGATGTCACTAGTTGTAATGGTAATTGCATCAAAATGATCAATAGCACCAAAAGAAGCTGGAATACCTTTTGATAAAACTTTAAGATAAAAAAATGCATGTGAAATGCATTTTTTTATCATTCTCATGTTTTTAATTTGTCAGTGTCCATAATAGCAATATATGGTAAATTTCTTAACTTTTCATCATAATCAAGACCATATCCAATGACAAACTCATTTTCAATAGAAAAACCTATAAAGTTAGCTTCAAACTCAATTTTTCTTCCCCCTGGCTTATCAACTAAAGTTACAACATTAACTGATGCAGCTTTTCTTGATTTCAAATAATCTTTTAAAAAACTTAATGTGTGCCCAGTATCAACTATATCCTCTACTATTAAAACATGTTTATTTTTAATATCTGAATTTAAATCCAAATTAATTTTTGGTTGTTTATTTGATTTTAAACCTCCAAGATATGAACTAATAACCATAAAATCCATAACTACATCTTGTTTAAAGTTCATAAAGAACTCTGCGTAAAATGGTACACACCCTTTCAAGATTCCTACTACAACAATATCTTTATCCTTAATATTGTTTTTTTTGTAATGTTCTGCAACTTCTGTTGCTAATTCTGCTACTCTTGTTTTGATTTGTTCTTCTGTTAAAAGTACTCTTTTAACCAATGGGTGTAATGCCATGACTTCTCCTTTATTTATTTATACTAAAACAATAACATAATTCAATTTTTAATTGTTATTTTTTATACTTTCAATGTACATTTCTAAAATAAGTTGCGCTGCTAATGTGTCTTTGTGCTCTTTTTGTTTAGCTCTTGATATTCCAGCTTCAATCATAATAGCTTTAGCCATCTTAGTAGTTCGACGCTCATCTACTTTAATTACTTGTGAATGTGATATATGTGAATTGTATTGCAAAAATCCATCAATAAAATAATCAACCATTTCAGCTCTTTCACCAATTGAACCATCCATGTTCTTTGGATAACCAAAAACAAATACTTTAAAGTTTTTTTCTTTGATATATTCAGTTAATAAATTAACACCAGCTTCAAAATCTCATTCTTCAAACTTTAAATTAATTTCTTTTTTAGCTATTTGACCATTTGAAGATGCTAAACCAATAGTTTTACTGCCAATATCTAATGCTAATATATTATTCATATGTTTTACCTTTTTTAAATTTTATACTTAATAAAAAACTGAAGATTATTATACTTATAATCATAGCACCAGTTACATCAGTTAAGAAATGAGCAGCTAAAACCATCCTTGAACCAGCAGTTAATATTGCAAATAACAACGCTATTGCAAAATTAATTGGTACAATCACAGATTTTCTATTCATCACAAAAATTGGGGCTAATAAACTCATTGCAGAAGTTGTATGACCAGATGGGAATGATTTATTTTTTCCAATAATAGCATTTGATCAATCAAATTGTCACCAAGCATGATATTCATAAGTGCCATCAATTACATTTCTTGGTCTTGGACGAGAAACTACATTTTTTAGTATCTCAGTTGATAAATATATTAGCAATACAAACACAATTGCCAAAATAATTTTTTTTACTAAATTTTTATCTTTTACAAGCTCAATGTTTTTATGTCAAAAATAAGAAATAATTAGATCAAAAATAATGATTATAAGTGCATTAAATTGAAGAGGTAATAATTTATTACTTCGAAAAAAAATTGATTCAATCATTAAAAAAATGAATAAAACTAATATTTCAAAAATAATAATTATAAATGAACCTTGTGTTTTTGTAATCCCTTTGTAAAATACATAGTGGTAAACCAAACCTACAATAATAAAATTTAAAGGTATAATAATAGCTATTTTTCCAAATATATCAAATGTTTGTCCATATAATGATTCTTTGTTAACTAGTTTTTCAGCTATTTTAAGATCATAAAAACTACCAATAACAAATACACTTATAATTAAGACTAAGCTTGTGGTGATTAGTATACGCAAGGTTGGATTATAACTTTTTGTTTTTAATTTTAAATTCATAATTACATTTTACACTAAAAGTAAAACTTAATAAACTTTTTAAATTTATAATTTAATTGAAAATTAGTTAGTTTAATAACAGTTTTTGTTTAATAAATTTTATTTCTATATTAAAAAGTTTTTGACTATAGCAATGAAATAATAATAAGTAAATAAAAATTAGTTTTAAAAGGGATTTTAAGATTATGAAAAAAATGTTAGTATTATTAGATTTTATTGCTTTTACTACAAACTTTTCTCTAGTAACTATGTCATGTTGATGAGTAATTACTGCTCACCATATTTTCTCAAGATTCATATGAAACATATGGATGATTAAAAAACACTGTTATCAGAAGGTTTAATTCAATTAAAAGACCTAAAATAGAGAAACATAAAGATAATATTGGTTAACACCAAAAGAAATAGGTAATTCTAAAAAGTTATATTATTTTTATGTTTTAAAGAAGAAAGTTGTAAATTCACTCAACGATTAGAGAATTTGAAAGATTTTATCCAAAAGGTAAAATGAGAATATACAAAACCTATTTTTAGAATTTCAAAGCTTGTTAATAATTGTTTTATAAACAAATAAAATTTCTTAATAATATTGAGGTTTTATTTACTTTTTTATTGGAAAAGTAATTTTTAAATTAAAAAAACTAAGCAAGAGCTTAGTTTTATAAAAATTTATTTATTAATTTTTAAGTTGTAGAATGTTTTAAATCCATCGTAAATTGCGTTTGCGCCCAATTCATCTTCAATTTGTAACAATCTATTGTATTTTGCGATTCTATCTGAACGTGACATTGATCCAGTTTTAATTTGACCTGTGTTGAATGCAACAGCTAAGTCAGCAATAGTAGAATCTTCAGTTTCACCTGATCTGTGAGAAACAACAGCAGTTCAACCAGCTTTTTGACTCATTGTAATAGCTTCGATTGTTTCTGATAATGTACCAATTTGATTTAATTTAATTAAAGTTGAGTTTGCAGCACCTTTATTGATTCCTTCTTTAATAAATTCTGGGTTAGTAACAAATAAGTCATCCCCAACAATTTGAACTCTATCACCAATTTTTTGGTTTAATAGAACAAATCCATCTCAGTCTCTTTCGTGTAGTCCATCTTCAACTGAAATGATTGGATAGTTGTTTACTAATTTTTGTAAGTAAGCTACCATTTCTTTAGTATCTAGGGCATATTCTTGTCCTGTTACTTTTTCAATTTTTTTGAAGTGGTATTTTTTATCTTCTTTATATAATTCTGATGAAGCACAATCCATTGCAATCATCACACCTTCAGCACCAGTTTTGTAACCTGCTTTTTCAATAGCTTCTAATAATAAATCTAGAGCTACTTCAGCTGGTGTTTTTTTCTTGAATGAAGCTAAATCTTGTTTAGCATAAGCTCAATGGAAATTTGGTGCAAATCCACCTTCATCACCAACTGCAGTAATATCTCCTTTATCATGTAAAATTGATTTTAAAGCTTGAAAAATTTCTGATGATCATCTTAATGCTTCTTTAAAAGTTGGAGCACCAACTGGCATAATCATGAATTCTTGGAAATCGATTGCTGATTCAGCGTGTTCTCCACCATTAATAACATTTAACATTGGAACTGGCAAGCGTTTTGCTTGTACTCCACCAATGTATCTATATAAAGGAACTTCTAATTCACTTGCAGCAGCATGAGCAGCAGCTAATGAAACAGCCAACATACCGTTTGCTCCTAATTTTTTCTTAAATGGAGTTCCATCTAAATCTAACATAATTTGGTCTAGACCTAATTGGTTTTGAACATCAAATCCAATTAAAGCTGGAGCAATTTTAGTATTAACGTTTTCAACTGCTTTTAACACACCTTTACCGTTGTAACGTTTTTTGTCTCCATCTCTTAATTCTAAAGCTTCACTTTCTCCAGTAGAAGCTCCTGATGGAGATTTAGCTAATCCATAACCACCAAATTCTGTTCATAACTCAACTTCAACAGTCGGAGTTCCACGTGAATCTAAAACTTCACGTGCAATAATTTTTTCAATTCTTGACATTTTATATCCTCTCTTTTTTAACATAAACATGTTTTACATTTATAATTATATTCTTTTTTAATGAAAATAAAAAAATAAAATCATCAAATGTGTTATTATTTAAAAGTTATATATAAATACAAGGAGAAAAAATGTCAAACAAAAAAATAATTAACATTGCTGTGATTGCCCATGTTGATGCAGGTAAATCTACATTAGTAGATGCTTTGCTAAAGCAAGGTGGAGCTTTCAGAGATAATCAAGAAGTAATCGAACAAGTAATGGATTCAAATGACCAAGAACGTGAACGTGGAATTACTATTTATTCAAAAAACTGTGCTATTGAGTACAAAGATATCAAAATTAATATCGTTGATACACCAGGTCATGCTGATTTTTCAAGTGAAGTTGAACGTATTATGAAAACTGTTGACACAGTTATTCTATTAGTAGATTCCAGTGAAGGTCCAATGCCTCAAACTAGATTTGTTCTATCTAAAGCATTAGAATTGGGATTGAACCCAATCTTAATGATTAACAAGATTGACAAAAAAGATCAAAGAGCTATTGAGGTGGTAGATGAAGTTTTAGAACTATTTATGGAATTAGACGCTACTGATGAACAATTACATTTTAAAACAATTTTTGGAATTGCAAAAAATGGAATTGCTCAGTTCTCATTAGAAGATGAAGGTAAAAATTTAGATCCTTTATTTGAAACAATAGTTGAACAAGTTGGAACATATCCAATTGAATTAGCTGACAAACCTTTAAAAATGCAAGTAAGTTCATTAGCTTATGATTCATTTATTGGACGATTAGGAATTGGAAGAATATTTGAAGGTAAAATTGTTGAAGGTCAAACTGTTAGTGTTGTTAAAAATGATGGTGAAGTTAGACAAGGTAAAATTTCTAAATTAACTGTTTATCAAGGGTTATCTAAAGTTGCTGTTAAAGAAGCTTTTGCTGGAGATATTATTAACTTTGCAGGAATTGAACATATTTCAATTGGTGATACAGTTAATGAACTAAACAACATTAATCCAATGGAACCAATCATTATTGAAGAACCAACAATGAGTATGAACTTTTTAGTTAACAACTCTCCTTTTGCTGGTAAAGTTGGAAAATTTGTAACTTCTAGAAATATCAAAGAACGTTTAGAAAAAGAAATGGAAATTAATGTTGGGTTAAAAGTTGAACCATTATATAATCCAACTATTGAAGGTTTTAAAGTTTTAGGGCGTGGAGAACTTCACTTATCTGTTCTAATTGAACAAATGAGAAGAGAAGGTTTTGAACTTGCACTTTCAAAACCAGAAGTAATTTTTAGAAAAGAAGAAGGTTCAAAAGAATTATTAGAACCAATGGAAAGAGTTATTATTAACGTTCCAACTGAATACTCAGGAACAGTTATTAACAAGTTAAATCAAAGAAAAGGTTTAATGATTGACATGGATAGTGATGGAATTAGAGATAAAGTTATTTATAACATTCCATTACGTGCATTAATTGGTTTCAGAAGTGAATTTACTAATGATACACATGGTGAAGGAATTATGGTTAGAAGTTTTAATGGTTTTGAACCATATAAGGGCGAAATTGAATCACGTAAGAATGGCGTTCTTATTTCTATGGCTAATGGTAAAACTTTACCTTATGCATTAGGCAATATTGAAGAACGTGGAACATTATTTATTGGTCCTCAAATTGAAATTTATGATGGGATGATCATTGGACAACACTCAAGAGACAATGATTTAGAAGTTAACCCAACTACTGGTAAAAAATTAACCAATACTCGTTCAAGTGGAACTGATGATTCAGTTAGATTAACTCCACCTAAACTAATGACTTTAGAAGAAGCTTTAGAATACATCGAATGAGATGAATTAGTAGAAGTAACTCCAGATAACATTAGATTAAGAAAAAGATGATTATCTTCAACTGAAAGAAAACAACATCGAAACGATAACAAAAAAGCTATTGATTAATAAAAGTTTTAACAGCAATTTAATTGCTGTTTTTTTGTTGTGATATATCATTTAAAAAAAGTTAAGAGATTTTTGAATTATAACTTTATCTAAATAACATTGAGTTATTTTAGAAAGGAGAGTTTAAATGATAGATTTAAGTTTTTTAATATTGCCTTGCATTTTAATAATATGAGAAATATTTTATATATTTAAAGAAAAAAAGACTTCAACTATATTAAAACACATATATGAGCATCATACATAAGGTTTGTTTGTTTAGTTATTTCAATAATTAGTTCAGTTTTATTTTTAGTGGTTTGACCAGTATCAAATCATTTAATTATTTATACATATTTTTTGTTGGATTTAGTTTGATTAATAATTTTGTCTTACGAAAGTTTTGTGTTTGTTACAAATTGCAAATAGAAATGAAACAATATGGAATTGAAGTTAAAAAGTGAGTCAAATTTTTACCTTTTATACCATTATTTAATTTAATATTTGACATTTTATATTGATATCATTTTAAAAATATTCAAGAAAATAAATAAAAAGAAGGTCATTTTCATAAAATTACCTTCTTTTCCATAGTTTTTAGAGGCTTACCACCCCACCACATCAAGACACTATCATAAAAAAATTCTTTTACTTGTAATCTTTAACACTTAACATTATCTCTAATAATGTTGTATTTTTTAGCCACATCATAAATATTGGATATTGATGCTTCGAATAATATTTTATTTTTTGTTTTTTTCATTATTTTGCATACAAAAAAAACACCCTAAATAAAGTATTTTATTACACAAATTTGTAGTTTTTGTGTGTCAATTTTTTTACTTTATTATAGATGTTTACAATAGTGTAATTTTAATTAATTTATTAATATATTGACTTTTCAGTTATCAAAAAAATTTTAGCAACTACTAATATTAAAATCTAATATTTAGCATAATAAACATTAACATATCCTGTTAATTTTCTATTTTTTGTTTGACCATATATTGTAAAAAATCCTTGGTTTGTACTAATGTAAAAATCATCTTGAGTTAGAGTGTTATTGCCTGTTAATTGTTTTAATAAATTTAAAATTTGTGTTGGGTTAGCATCGCGGAATTTATTTTGTAGTTGTGATTCAAATATTGCAACGTCATAAATTGTAGAATTTGTCGGTTGAGACGGTTGAGAAGTATCTTCATCCTTTACAAGAGCAGGTATTCTTAAGAATTGACTACCTTTAATTTTTGTTGAAGCAGAAGAAGATGAAATTGTGATCGAACCATTTTTATCATAATCAGCATTATTTTTACTAAATGAAAAATCATTACTTGTTAAATCACTAATTCCCGTAACTTTTTTTAAAGCAGCTAGCACTTCTTCTTTTGTTAAATCATTTGAAATTTTTAAACCAAGATTCGGATTTGAAATATCATATAGTTTTAAAAGAGCAGGTATTCTTAAGACTTGATGACCTTTAATTTTTGTTGAAGTAGAAGAAGATGAAATTGTGATCGAACCATCTTTACCATAATCAGCATTATTTTTACTAAATGAAAAATCATTACTTGTTAAATCACTAATTCCCGTAACTTTTTTTAGCGCTTCTAATACTTGTTCTTTTGATAAATCATTTGAAATTTTTAAACCAAGATTCAGATTTGAAATATCATATAGTTTTAAAAGAGCAGGTATTCTTAAGAATTGACTACCTTTAATTTTTGTTGAAGCAGAAGAAGATGAAATTGTGATCGAACCATCTTTATCATAATCAGCATTATTTTTACTAAATGAAAAATCATTACTTGTTAAATCACTAATTCCCGTAACTTTTTTTAAAGCAGCTAGCACTTCTTCTTTTGTTAAATCATTTGAAATTTTTAAACCAAGATTCGGATTTGAAATATCATATAGTTTTAAAAGAGCAGGTATTCTTAAGACTTGATGACCTTTAATTTTTGTTGAATCTGTAGGAGATGTAATTGTGATTGAACCTGCTTTCCCATAATCAGCATTAGTTTTATTAAAGTCAAAATCCTCAAGAGTTAAATCATTAATACCAGTAGCTTTTTTTAGCGCTTCTAATACTTGTTCTTTTGTTAAATCATTTGAAATTTTTAAACCAAGATCTTTAATTGATACATCAACTGGATCTAAAGCAGGAATTGTTAAAGTTTCATCAATTTTAATTTTTATTGAATCTGCAGGAGATGTAATTGTGATTGAACCAGGTTGACCATAATCAGCATTAGTTTTATTAAAGTCAAAATCCTCAAGAGTTAAATCATTAATACCAGTAGCTTTTTTTAAAGCTTCTAATACTTGTTCTTTTGTTAAATCATTTGAAATTTTTAAACCAAGATCTTTAATTGATACATCAACTGGATCTAAAGCAGGAATTGTTAAAGTTTCATCAATTTTAATTTTTGTTGAATCTGCAGGAGATGTAATTTTGATTGAACCAGGTTGACCATAATCAGCATTAGTTTTATTAAAGTCAAAATCCTCAAGAGTTAAACTATCAATACCAGTAACTTTTCTTAACGCTTCTAATACTTGTTCTTTTGTTAAATGATTTGAAACATTCAATCCAAGATCTTCATTTGATACATCAACTGGATCTAAAGCAGGAATTGTTAAAGTTTCATCAATTTTAATTTTTATTGAATCTGCAGGAGATGTAATTGTGATTGAACCAGGTTGACCATAATCAGCATTAGTTTTATTAAAGTCAAAATCCTCAAGAGTTAAACTATCAATACCAGTAACTTTTCTTAACGCTTCTAATACTTGTTCTTTTGTTAAATCATTTGAAACATTCAATCCAAGATCTTCATTTGATACATCAACTGGATCTAAAGCAGGAATTGTTAAAGTTTCATCAATTTTAATTTTTATTGAATCTGCAGGAGATGTAATTGTGATTGAACCTGCTTTCCCATAATCAGCATCTTTTTTATTAAAGTTAAAATCATCAAGAGTTAAATCATTAATACCAGTAGCTTTTTTTAAAGCTTCTAATACTTGTTCTTTTGGTAAATCATTTGAAATTTTTAAACCAAGATCTTTAATTGATACATCAACTGGATCTAAAGCAGGAATTGTTAAAGTTTCATCAATTTTAATTTTTATTGAATCTGCAGGAGATGTAATTTTGATTGAACCAGGTTGACCATAATCAGCATTAGTTTTATTAAAGTCAAAATCCTCAAGAGTTAAATCATTAATACCAGTAGCTTTTCTTAACGCTTCTAATACTTGTTCTTTTGTTAAATCATTTGAAATTTTTAAACCAAGATCTTTAATTGATACATCAACTGGATCTAAAGCAGGAATTGTTAAAGTTTCATCAATTTTAATTTTTATTGAATCTGCAGGAGATGTAATTTTGATTGAACCAGGTTGACCATAATCAGCATCATTTTTATTAAAGTCAAAATCCTCAAGAGTAAAACTATCAATACCAGTAGCTTTTTTTAGCGCTTCTAATACTTGTTCTTTTGTTAAATCATTTGAAATTTTTAAACCAAGATCTTTAATTGATACATCAACTGGATCTAAAGCAGGAATTGTTAAAGTTTCATCAACTTTAATTTTTGTTGAATCTGCAGGAGATGTAATTGTTATTGAACCTGCTTTCCCATAATCAGCATCTTTTTTATTAAAGTTAAAATCATCAAGAGTTAAATCATTAATACCAGTAGCTTTTTTTAGCGCTTCTAATACTTGTTCTTTTGTTAAATCATTTGAAACATTCAATCCAAGATCTTCATTTGATACATCAACTGGATCTAAAGCAGGAATTGTTAAAGTTTCATCAACTTTAATTTTTGTTGAATCTGCAGGAGATGTAATTTTGATTGAACCTGCTTTCCCATAATCAGCATCTTTTTTATTAAAGTTAAAATCATCAAGAGTTAAATCATTAATACCAGTAGCTTTTTTTAGCGCTTCTAATACTTGTTCTTTTGTTAAATCATTTGAAACATTCAATCCAAGATCTTCATTTGATACATCAACTGGATCTAAAGCAGGAATTGTTAAAGTTTCATCAACTTTAATTTTTGTTGAATCTGCAGGAGATGTAATTTTGATTGAACCTGCTTTCCCATAATCAGCATCATTTTTATTAAAGTTAAAATCATCAAGAGTTAAATCATTAATACCAGTAGCTTTTTTTAGCGCTTCTAATACTTGTTCTTTTGTTAAATCATTTGAAACATTCAATCCAAGATCTTCATTTGATACATCAACTGGATCTAAAGCAGGAATTGTTAAAGTTTCATCAACTTTAATTTTTGTTGAATCTGCAGGAGATGTAATTTTGATTGAACCAGGTTGACCATAATCAGCATCTTTTTTATTAAAGTTAAAATCATCAAGAGTTAAATCATTAATACCAGTAGCTTTTCTTAACGCTTCTAATACTTGTTCTTTTGTTAAATCATTTGAAACATTCAATCCAAGATCTTCATTTGATACATCAACTGGATCTAAAGCAGGAATTGTTAAAGTTTCATCAACTTTAATTTTTGTTGAATCTGCAGGAGATGTAATTGTTATTGAACCTGCTTTCCCATAATCAGCATCTTTTTTATTAAAGTTAAAATCATCAAGAGTTAAATCATTAATACCAGTAGCTTTTTTTAGCGCTTCTAATACTTGTTCTTTTGTTAAATCATTTGAAATTTTCAATCCAAGATCTTCATTTGATACATCAACTGGATCTAAAGCAGGAATTGTTAAAGTTACACTACCTTTAATTTTTGTTGAATCTGAAGAGGCTTGAATTTGGATTGAACCAGTTTGACCATAAACAGCAGCATTTTTAACAAATAAAAAATCATTAGTTGTTAAATCGTGAATTTGAGAAGATTTTTTTAACGCTTCTAATACTTTTTCTTTTGTTAAATCATTTGATGAATTAATGTCTAATTTAATATAACTAATATCTATTTTTTTATCTTTTATTTTTACAACACTTAAGTAAATAGAAACCTCTGACAATGCAATTATTGATAAAAATATAAAGCTAAAATAAACTTTTTTCTTTTTTGGTTTCATGATGCTCCTTCTACACTTTTTAAAGTATTAACTTTTATTATAAGAAAAAAAAAAAAAAAACAAGAGGAATAGAAACTATGATTAAAAAATTGTTAAATTGCAGATCATATCCTTATAATGAATAAGTGAATATAAATGTTCAAATTTAAAATGATATTGAAATAATCAATAAAATTCTTTTTATATTTTCACAAAACATTATAAAAATAATTTTAAGGAATTATATGTGTGAAATAGAAAATATTTGGTATTTATTATTCAAAAATGTTGGGAACATTAATTATATTTAATATTATAAATATCTTAGTTACAGTATAGTTTTAATTGTTTTGTGATTAGAATTTTAATTATACCTATAAGGTTTTGGTGATCATTGTACATTAAGGTAATTAAACTTAAACAACTAAAAAATTATAAAATCAAAGGAAAATAAACTTCTTTCTTTAGTTTATACATAAAAGTTTATAGTAATTTTATAAAAGATACTTTTTTTCTTTACTATATCTTTTATACCTGCAACTTTAATTGTTACGCCCTCATTATTTTTGTTATTTGCATACATAATATTAACATATTTATTAGTGAAATTATTTATTTATTTATTTTAAAATAAATAAATAAATAATTGAAAAGTAAGTTGAACTAAATATATAGAAAATCATAGAGTTTGATTAAATATTAATCTCAGCTTAAAGCATTTATTGTTTATTTGCTTACTTTTAAAAAATTCATAAGTTTTAAGATATACTTTTACAAAATAATATTTAAATTATTTTGTAAAAGAGAGCGAAATATTAATTAAAGAAAAATAGACATTAAGACATCATATACAAGATTTGTCTGTCAATTAGTGTAGTATTATTTTAGTGGTTTGATCAGTATCAAATATTTAATAATTTTGCATATATCTTATTGAATGAATATGATTGATAATTTTTTCTTATAAAAGTTTGATGTTTTTCACACTTTACAAAAAGAAATTAATAATAATTGGATTAAAACTAAAAATTAGTTAAATTTTTATCTTTTTTACCATTATTTAATTTAATATTTGACATTTTATATTCATATCATTTAAAAATATTCAAAAAAAATAGGAAATGTTCCTATTATTAAAAATTATTATTTTCGTTGTTAGAGTTCATATGTTCTAACATTGCTATTTCATCATATCTTTCAATTATATTAACTTTATGAAATTGGCTTAGTGCTTCTTTTGACTCCAAAAATTGATATTCTAAATGTTCAGCTAGTAATATCAATCTATCAAAAAGTAATTCATGTTGAACTAAAAGTTCTAAATTTTTATTAGCGCTATCAAACTCAACTTCATCTAAATTAACTTCCATGTCATCAACATTATCAATCATAGAACTTAAAAGTTCCATTAGCATATAAGGCATATCTTTTAATGCATTCTTAGAACTTTTGTTTTTTGAGGCAAATTCAATAACACTAGTTTCAAAATATTTGAAGACATCTAAAAACTGAGTTTTTTTAACCTTTTCAATAAATTCTTTCAAATAAATTTGTGACAATTTTAAAAATGATTTTTCAATAGAAACATCAACCCCATTTTCATCAATAGCATCAAACCCTTCAATATTAAAACTTTCATAAATTTTTGAAAAATCTTTGCATACTTTAAAAGTTGCTTCAAAACTCATAATAATTATTTTTTTTACAAATTGAATATCTGATTCATCACTATTTGTAATTTCAGCTCTTTCAAAAAAGTTAGATTTAATATCTAATATTTTTTCGTTTTTAACAATATTTCAATAGCTTTCATATGATTCATCACTTTTTAACCATGATTGATACATGAAAAAAAGTAAATCAGCAGCTGATTGGTGATCTGGGATAGATTTTTGAATGAAAAATTCATTTTCAATGAATTGTTTTATGGAGTTTTTGTAATAGAATTTTTTCATACTTTTCCTTTCAATTAGTCGTCTAATTTTAAGACTGCAATAAATGCTTCTTGTGGAACTTCAACATTCCCAATTTCTTTCATCTTCTTTTTACCTTCTTTTTGTTTATTAAGAAGTTTTTTACGTCGAGATTTATCTGCTGCATGTAATTTTCAAGTCACATCTTTACGATAAGCTTTAATTGTTTCTCTGGCTAAAACTTTATTGCCAATAGCTGCTTGTATTGGAACTTCAAAATTTTGTCTTGGAATTAATTCTTTTAATTTTTTAGTTAAAGCGTTACCTCTTTGATAAGCAAACTGTTTGTTCACAATCATTGAAAATGCATCAACTTTATTACCATTTAATAAAATATCCATTTTAACTAATGATGATTCTTGATAACCAATAATATCATATTCAAATGAAGCATAACCTCTTGAAATAGATTTTAACTTATTAAAAAAATCAAAAATTATTTCTGCTAAAGGCATATCATAAATTAACATTCTTCTTTTATCATCAATTACCTGAATGTCTCTATATGTTCCTAATTTATTTTGACATAAACTCATTAAATCTCCAACTGATTCTAGAGATGTCATGATTTTAACATTAACAAAAGGCTCTTCAATATATTTAATTTTTTGAGGGTCAGGTAGTTTTGCGGGATTATCAATTGTAATATCACTACCATCAGTTAGATAAACTTTATAAATAACTGATGGAGCTGTTGCTATTAGATTAAGATCATATTCTCTTTCTAATCTTTCTTGCACAACTTCCATATGTAATAAGCCTAAAAAACCAACTCTAAAACCAAATCCTAAAGCTTGAGATGTTTCTGGTTCATAAACTAGTGATGAATCAGATAATTCCATTTTTTCTAACGCTTCTTTAAAGTCTTGATATTGATTTGTATCAATTGGATAAATCCCACAATAAACCATTGGTTTAAGTTTTTTATAGCCTTCTAAGGGTTCAAGTGCTGGATTATTTTCGCTTGTAATAGTATCACCAACATTAATATCTTTAATTGTTTTAATTGATGCAGCTATTCATCCAACTTCACCAGCTTCTAAAGTTGCTTTTTTTGTTATTTTTGGTGTTTTAATTCCTACTTCAGTTACTTCATAAACTAAACTATTAGACATAAACTTTATTTTTTGACCAATCTTAATTGAACCTTGTCTAACTCTTATAGACATAACTACACCCAAATACTTATCATAATAACTATCAAATATTAAAGCTCTTAGTGGTTCTTGATCAACAGCATCTTTAGGAGGTGAAATATGATTTACAATCGCTTCTAAAACATCTTCAACATTTAGTCCAGTTTTTGCTGAAATTAATGGAGCATTTCTACAATCAATTCCAATGGTATTTTCAATTTCTTCTTTCACTCTTTCAACATCAGCTGAAGGTAAATCTATTTTGTTAATAACTGGGATTATTTCAAGATTATTTTCTAAAGCTAAATAAACATTAGCTAAAGTTTGTGCTTCTACACCTTGTGTAGCATCCACAACCAAAATAGCACCTTCACAAGCTGCTAAACTTCTTGATACCTCATATGCAAAATCAACATGCCCTGGTGTATCAATTAAATGAAATACATAATCTTCATTATCTTTTGACTTGTAATGTAATTGAACTGAGTTTAACTTAATTGTTATTCCTCTTTCTCTTTCAATATCCATTGAATCTAGTAATTGTTCTTGCATTTCTCTTTTAGAAACTGTTTTGGTTATCTCTAAAATACGGTCTGCTAAAGTAGACTTACCATGGTCAATATGAGCTATTATGCTAAAATTCCTAATTTTTGATTTATCCATTTTATACCCTTTTAATCTAAATTTTTGTTAATAAATTCAAGCACATCTTTTATTGCATAAATTTTATCTTTATCATTAAAAATTCTGTTTCTTGATTTTTTGTAAATTTTAAAATCTACATTATTACCTAACTTTATAAATTTTGTAAACAATCTTCTAGTACTTTTAGAGAATTTTGTGTATGCGTCTTGTTCACCTGTCATTAACAGCATTGGAAAATCTTTATCGATCATATCAATATTTTTAATTTTAGAAAGAAATACTTGTCCTTCTAAAATGTCTTTATTTGCACAATTGGTCATTCAAGACAATTTAAGAGTGTCTTTATTAAATCTACTTACAAATTCTTTATCTGAAGATAACCATGCGTTTTGC
Organism: Entomoplasma ellychniae; assembly: GCF_002930155.1. Lineage (NCBI taxonomy): Bacteria > Bacillati > Mycoplasmatota > Mollicutes > Entomoplasmatales > Entomoplasmataceae > Entomoplasma > Entomoplasma ellychniae. The sequence continues at coordinate 120,882 of NZ_PHND01000001.1, read as the reverse complement.
ATTGCTGGGTTTCTTTTATTACCAAATGAACCATCCAAGTTTTTAAAAAAATAATTACTTGGCCATTTATTAATTAAAATGCTTGCTGTTTTTAATTGAATATACTTAGGTAAAGTTTTTATATAAGAATGATTTTTAACTCCACTTAAAATAAGACCAGATATAGTTTCACAATATTTAATAGCATATGCAAGGCTAAAATCTGTTCCAATTGTTTGACCTAACATAAATATTGGTAAATCCATATATTCTCTTCTAATATATGTATTGACTGTTCTTAAATCTTCAATACTGTTATTTCAGCCTTGATGTCTAGCAAAATAACCCCTTTCTTTGCTTTCTAAAGAAGATTCACCAATTCCTCTTAAATCTGTTCCAAACACTAAAATACCATGTTTATTTAACTCTCTAGCTATATCTTGATACATTGACATGTGTTCATCAATATTGTGAACTATTTGTACAATAGCTTTTGCCTGTTGATCAGGAGCTCATTCAAAATTAATTAATTCATTTCCATCAATCATTTGTAATTGAAATTTTCTCATTTTAAACCTCCTTATTCATTTCCTGAAAGTCAGCTTCAGCAGCCAAACGATCAGCTAGATCGTTATACTTGTCTCCACTGTGACCTTTGACTCATATAAATTTTAGGTTTACTTTTTCTTTTATTTTACTACAAAAACTTATATATTCTAAAGCTTCTGTATTTTTTGCATTTCATTCACCTTTAGCCCACTTTGCTATTCCTTCATAATCATGATATAAAGTTAAGTGTTTAATGTTATTTGCAAAAGCAAATAACATTGCTCTTTTAGCACCTTCAAGCTCACCACTGACATTTCACATTGAAGTTTCTTGCGAATCATCAAATCTTTTTGAAAAATGAAATTCTCTTGTGTTTCAAAGTACAACAGCACCATACGAATAAGTTTTATTACTTTTTAAAAAACTACCATCACTGTACGCTATAGCATGATTCATATCAATTATTAAAGTTTCAGATTTTTGCTTTAAAACATTTTTAGGTTTATCATGAAGTCAAGCTTCAGCTTCTTCTCAAGTTGAAAAAGATTTATAAATAGCACCTTTAAAATTAAGAATCTGTGCTTGGCACTCTTCTCATGTTTTGTAAATACCAATTTTTTTACCTTTTTTAACTGAATAATATTTCATATAACCTCACTTAGTAATTAATATGCTCTAGCAAAATAAACTTGCATCTTTGTATCTTTATTGCAATTAAAGCATTTCATATTTTTATTTTCTTGTTCAAATGGAATACAACGTGAATTGGTTGAAGTCTGTTGTTTAACATCCTCTTCACATGAAATTTCCCCACAAAATGGAACAAGTATAAATCCTTGATTGGTATTTAAAACATCTTTATACTCTTGAATTGAATTTACTGAAGTTGTTCTTTTTTTTCTATTTTCTAAAGCTAAATTAAAAATATTTTCATCATATGCTTTAATCATTGAATTAACAATTTTTTCAACATCGATAATGTTAACTTCCATTTTTTCTTTTGTATCTCTTCTTGAAATCACAACAACTTTTTTTCCTAAATCTCTTGGTCCAATTTCAATTCTTAAAGGAATACCTTTAATTTCAGCTTCACTAATTTTAAATCCAAATGATTTATCTGTTTTATCAATATCAACTCTATATTTATTTGATAACATATTTTTAATTGATTCACTAATTTTAATAACTTCATCAGTGTCTTTGATTTGAATTATTCTAACTTGAATTGGAGAAATTTTAGAAGGTAATACTAACCCATTATCATCTGAGTGAGACATAATAATAGCACCAATTAATCTAGTTGATACACCTCAACTAGTACTATAACCATGTTCTAATTTACCTTCTTTATTCTGAAATTTTATATCATAAACTTTTGAAAAGTTGTCTTCAAAGTAATGTGAAGTTCCACATTGTAAAGCTTGCCCATCATACATTAAAGATTCAATTGTATAAGTGCTATGTGCACCTGCAAATTTTTCTTTTTGTGTTTTTTGACCCATAATAACTGGTAATAATAAAAATTCTCTAGCAAAAGTTTCATAAATATTTAAAATTTTCAAAGTAAAATCATGCGCTTGAACTTTTGAATCATGAACAGTATGTCCTTCTTGTCATAAAAATTCACTAGTTCTTAAAAATGGTCTAGTTGTTTTTTCTCAACGCATAACATTTGCTCATTGATTAAATAAAAGTGGTAAGTCTCGATATGATTTAACTTCTGTTTTGAAAAAGTCAGCCATTAATACTTCACTAGTAGGTCTAATAAATAATGGTTCTGGTAATTGATTATCACCAACTCTTGTAACAGTTGCTATTTCTGGTGAGAATCCATCAATATGTTCTTTTTCTTTATTGAATAAAGATTCAGGAATCAATAATGGAAAATACACGTTTTCTACATTAATTTTTTTAAATTCTAAATCAAGTTGTTTTTGAATTAGTTCTCAAATAGCATATCCATATGGTCTAAAAATAATAGTGCCTTTAACAGGAGCGTAACTGGCTAATTTAGCATTCAAAACAATATCTGTATATCATTTTGAAAAATCAACATCTCTTGGAGTTATTTTATCTAGTTGTTTCATATTATAATTCTCCTGTTCTTACCATTCCATCATGGCTTATATATATTTTAATTTTTAATTCTTCATCTTTTATAATTGTTTTGATTAAATCAAAATATTCTTCATCACGAATCAATATTCAATTAATGTCTTCAACTTTAATTGCTTCAACAACATTAATCATTCCATAAGCTCGGTTAAATATTCAATCATTTTTAGAACTTTTAGCAAGTTTCTCAGGATCAATACCAATTACCATAAACTCATTATCATTGATTGTTTGATCAGATAATCATTTTCAAAAATGTGCTCTTGATGATACATCAAAATCTAAATTTATTGATTCTTGTCTTTGATGATAATCTCAAACAACAAACTCTTCATTTGTTTTCAACTTTAATTCTTTAACTGGTCTTATTCCATGTTTTAAAATATTTGAAGCATTTTTAATATTTGTATAAAATAAAAAATGATTAATTTTTTTTGTTTTTGTTAATTCAAGTATTAGTTCTTTTTCACTCCCAGCATTAATAAAAAGCGATTTAAAAAAACTATCTAGCTCATTTTCTTCTAAAATATCATCACTAAATGTTTTTCAAAACATTAACTTAGATAACATGTTTTTTATTTTATTGCTCATGACTACTCCAAAACTATATTATATTATATATTTATTTACGATTTTATACATAAAAAACTACCCTTAAGGTAGTTATTTTTTTAAAACTGGCGGGTTAAGAGAGACTCGAACTCTCGCGCCGGAAACCGACCTAACACCTTAGCAGGGTGTCCTCTTCACCAACTTGAGTATTAACCCGTGAAAACACTTAAATATTATAACAATTAAGTGTCAATTTATTTGTAATTACTTGTGATATTTTTCATTTTTAATAATTTTGAAGCTTCTATATATTTGTTCTGCAAGAATTATTCTAAATAATTGATATGGTAATGTAATATTTCCTAAAGATATTTTTGTGAATTTTTGCTCCAATAATTCTTTAGAAAAACCATCACTTGGACCAATTAAAAATAATAATTTAGCTTTTTTAAAGTTTTTATTAGTTTTAATTATATTAGCTAATTCTTCACTACTAATAATTTTTGAATTAACGTTTAAGCAAATGATTTCATATTCAGAATAACTTTTAAGTTTCTCTAAAATGGCCTTTGAATTAATAATTTTATTATTTTCATCTTCTTTATTAAATTCTTCTTTTAATTCAATAACTTCAAATTTTGAATAATTTTTTATTCTACTTTGATATTCGTTAAAAGATTTTATAAAAAAATCTTTGTCTAAACTTCCAAAGCATAATATTTTAATATCCATGTATTAAAAACCAAATCCTTTACCACCAAAATTTGGCATACGACCACTTTTCATTTGTTTTCCCATTTCAAGAACTTGTTTTTTTCCTTTTTCAAATGAATTAATTAACTCATTTAATTCTTTTTCAGATCTACCAGAACCACTAATAATTCTTGATTTTCTAGAAAGTGATTTTAAAAGTTTTGGTTCTCTTCTCTCTTTTAAAGTCATTGAACTCATTAAAATTGAAAACACAACTAATTTTCTTTGTGATTCTTCTATTTGATTTTCTGAAATCTTAGCACCGGGAATCATTTTCATTAAACCACCAATGTTACCCATTTTAGATACTTGAACTAATTGGTTTCTTAAATCTTCTAAATCAAATTGACCCATGAACATACGTTTCATTGTTTTTTGTATTGAACGTTCATCAACATTTTCAACTACTTTTTCAAATAAAGTTTCAATATCACCCATCCCAAGAATACGATCAGCCATACGTTTTGGATAGAACGGTGCTAATGCAGCAAAACCTTCACCTTCACCAATAAATTTAATTGGTAGTTTTGTCATATGTCTGATTGATAGAGTTGCTCCTCCACGAGCATCTCCGTCAAGTTTAGTAACAATAACTCCTGTTAGTTTTAACTGATTATTAAATTCATTAGTTACGTTAATAATTTCTTGTCCAACCATACCATCAACTACTAATAAAATTTCTTGAGGTGATGTAGTTTTTCTTAAATCATTTAACTCATTCATTAATTCTTTATCAATTTGTAAACGACCAGCTGTATCTAAAATTATTAAATCATGATTATTTTTTTCAGCAAACTCAATTGCTTGTTTAGCAGTTTTTAAAGGATTTTGTTTTTGTTTTTCAAAAACAGGGATATTTATTTTTTTACCCAATTCAACTAATTGATCAATAGCCCCTGGTCTATAAATATCTAATCCTACTAATAAGGGTTTTTTTGCTTGTTTTTTTGATAAGTAATAAGCAAGTTTGCTTGCGGACGTAGTTTTTCCAGAACCTTGTAAACCAACCATCATAATTATTGTTGGTTTTTTTGATAAGTTTAAAGGAGCAACTTCTTTCCCTAAGATGTCCATTAATTCACTATGCACTATTTTTAAAAGTTGTTGTTGAGAAGATGCACCTTCCTCAATATAACCACCAATGGCTTTTTCCTTAATTTTACTAATTAATTCTTTTGCAACATCAATATTAACATCAGCTTCTAACAAAGCTAATCGTATTTCGCGTAATGTTTCTTGAATGTTTTCTTGATTCAATGTAGATTTTGCTATATTTTTCTCCATTGAACGCTTCATGCGTTTTGCTAGAAAATCTCCAAATCCCATTTGATACCTCCAATTTATCTTTTTTAATTATAAACAAAAAAGTGTGTTTTGTGATAATAACAAAAAAGTAAGTTTAAATTTAAATAAGGGATTTAAAATAAAAAACTTTTTATAATTGTTAAAAAATATATAGTATTATAAAACATGTGTTTTTAATTCGAAAAAATTAAAAAAGGGAGGAGTAAGTTCTATTTGGGTGTCAGTTTTAATGCAAACCCACCAAGCTCAACTTACTCACAATATTTCGTAAATAAATCATTTTTAACCTTCATCAATATTTTTTAAATAATCACCAGTCAAAGGAACTCAAAAACTATTTAGACAACTAGTGAAAATAACTTAAATAATTGCATAATCATTATTTTTGATTTGCTCTATAATTCTACCAATTTCATTTAAACTTAAACAACTTATTTGATAATTTACCTGATAATTTAAATAAGTAATTATTACTTTAAAAATTTATTATCATCAAGATAAGCCTCTTTTTCTTTTAACTTTAATACTTGATACTATCATATTGTTTAAATTCAACATTAAAGTCTGGCTTTTGACTGGAACATCTTCGGCCTCTAATGGCATCAAAGCACTATAAATTTTTTATAAATAATAATTTAAAATCTGAATTAATTAGTTCTAAGATTTCTAATAATTCTAATTTTCCATAACTATTAGTTCCAAAAGTATTAACAACCTATTCGATTTTAATTACTGTATGTAAATTTATTAATTAGCTTTTTCTATTTATTGATCAGAAAGGACTTTTTTGGTTTTTGCTAGGGTTTTTTAAAAGGTTCTTTAAACTTATTTTCAACTTTTGGTTTACTTAATAAAAATTTTATTTTTTCATGTGAAGATTTCATAATTCCTTATTTTAAAATAAGTTACGAATTGTAACTGTGGTTGAGCCTTTGTTTAATCATTTCAATGCTAATTCTTAACCAATTTTAACTTCACCTTTTAATACATCAAAAGTTCCAACTAATTCAATTTATTTGTCATGATGGTTAACACGAAAATCTGCTAAAATTCTGTAAAAAACGTTCTTTTTTCCAGTACTTTTTAATCTTAATTTTACCATTTTTCCTAATTACAAATTTTGTTTTTGTATTTCTTATTTTATAATTTTTATTTTCAAATTTAACGCTAAGTCATTCAAAATCTTTCTATCTATTAGTGTAATTTGTTGATAAAGCAACATTGATATCTACTCGTGAGATCTCAAGGGATACAGTATTTTACTTTCATCAACTTTTAAGGCATTTTTTGATTATAATTTTTAGTAAATTCTTCTATATAATCATTTACTAAAACTAAATTATCAATGCATATTAATTTCAATTCTTAAAGAATTCACTTTTAAAATCTATCTCATACTTTTTAGATTTTACCTTTTGTTGTGCGATAGACGTGCAAGAAAGTTTTATTGCTATATTGATTACACATAAACCTATATTTGTTATTTGCATCATTATAATCTCCACCTTTTTTTGGCGAATAAAAGTCAAATATCTTGTGAGTAATATTTCTTTTGCTGTTTTTTATTTTAATGATTATTTTGCTCATTGTAATAAGCCATATAAAGTCCCTTGCTTATCCAAATAAACACTTAGGTTAAATCATCGATATAAGCATGCGACCTTATTTTTCAATTTCAAATCATTATGAATTAAAACATCAGTTTGTACATATATTCTCCAAAATAAGCTTTTCATGGTTTAAACTAATTCCTTCTTTTTTTATCTAGTTTTATTTCAGTCAAAAAGTCTTTAACTTTAACTTTTTTTCTTTACTTTTTTTGAAAAATGAATATAGCTAAAATTGTGATAAAACTTGTGTCTTAAAATTAATATTTTATTACTATACCTTTTGATGTTTTTGATTAGAATACCTGTTAAAGTGTTTATGCATAAAACCTTTTAAACCTTCTTTTTTTATATTTTTCAAACTTTATGTTGATTTAAATGTTGTTCGCTGTTCCACTGCTGCTACATTAGATTTATTTATTTTATTTTTTTACTTATTGAATAACTTCAATACATTTCTTTCCGTATAGTTTACCTCTGTTCTCATATCCACCCCAATTTAATTGAAAGGGTTTTGGGCATTTCTACTTACCAATTGAACAGACAAAGTAACTTACGATTACACAAGTTGACAACATACATGAAATGTTTTGATTTTTTTTATTATATTGTTATAATTTATTTAGTGATTTAACCTTGGGGGCAAAAATGAAAAAAAAAATATTATTTGAAATAATATCGTCTTTATTGGTGACAACCACAATAGCTGGATCATTATTTATTATTTTTAATAACAAACAGAAAACAATTGTTAGTGAGAAAAAACATGTTTCTAAAGTTGAAGATAAATTGCAAAATATTTTAGATTCAAAAACTAATCAAGAATGAAGTATTGAAGAATTAAATCAAGCTATAATTACTGCTAATATCGATGTTGCTGGTGGAATCACCATTACTGCTGGTGAAAAATCACAAAACTTTGAAAATAAACGTGATTATCATAAAGATACTTATGTATTTACTGGTAATGGAACTTCTGAGAATAATTATAAATACAATAATTCTATTAGTTTAACTCATGAGTGAAATGAAAAAAACGATACAACACAAAATATTTCTAAAGTTGAAGATAAATTGCAAAATATTTTAGATTCAAAAACTAATCAAGAATGAAGTATTGAAGAATTAAATCAAGCTATAATTACTGCTAATATCGATGTTGCTGGCGGAATCACCATTACTGCTGGTGAAAAATCACAAAACTTTGAAAATAAACGTGATTATCATAAAGATACTTATGTATTTACTGGTAATGGAACTTCTGAGAATAATTATAAATACAATAATTCTATTAGTTTAACTCATGAGTGAAATGAAAAAAACGATACAACACAAAATATTTCTAAAGTTGAAGATAAATTGCAAAATATTTTAGATTCAAAAACTAATCAAGAATGAAGTATTGAAGAATTAAATCAAGCTATAATTACTGCTAATATCGATGTTGCTGGCGGAATCACCATTACTGCTGGTGAAAAATCACAAAACTTTGAAAATAAACGTGATTATCATAAAGATACTTATGTATTTACTGGTAATGGAACTTCTGAGAATAATTATAAATACAATAATTCTATTAGTTTAACTCATGAGTGAAATGAAAAAAACGATACAACACAAAATATTTCTAAAGTTGAAGATAAATTGCAAAATATTTTAGATTCAAAAACTAATCAAGAATGAAGTATTGAAGAATTAAATCAAGCTATAATTACTGCTAATATAGATGTTGCTGGCGGAATCACCATTACTGCTGGTGAAAAATCACAAAACTTTGAAAATAAACGTGATTATCATAAAGATACTTATGTATTTACTGGTAATGGAACTTCTGAGAATAATTATAAATACAATAATTCTATTAGTTTAACTCATGAGTGAAATGAAAAAAACGATACAACACAAAATATTTCTAAAGTTGAAGATAAATTGCAAAATATTTTAGATTCAAAAACTAATCAAGAATGAAGTATTGAAGAATTAAATCAAGCTATAATTACTGCTAATATCGATGTTGCTGGTGGAATCACCATTACTGCTGGTGAAAAATCACAAAACTTTGAAAATAAACGTGATTATCATAAAGATACTTATGTATTTACTGGTAATGGAACTTCTGAGAATAATTATAAATACAATAATTCTATTAGTTTAACTCATGAGTGAAATGAAAAAAACGATACAACACAAAATATTTCTAAAGTTGAAGATAAATTGCAAAATATTTTAGATTCAAAAACTAATCAAGAATGAAGTATTGAAGAATTAAATCAAGCTATAATTACTGCTAATATCGATGTTGCTGGTGGAATCACCATTACTGCTGGTGAAAAATCACAAAACTTTGAAAATAAACGTGATTATCATAAAGATACTTATGTATTTACTGGTAATGGAACTTCTGAGAATAATTATAAATACAATAATTCTATTAGTTTAACTCATGAGTGAAATGAAAAAAACGATACAACACAAAATATTTCTAAAGTTGAAGATAAATTGCAAAATATTTTAGATTCAAAAACTAATCAAGAATGAAGTATTGAAGAATTAAATCAAGCTATAATTACTGCTAATATCGATGTTGCTGGTGGAATTGAAGTTGCAAAAGCAGAATTAGAACCTTTAAAAAATGAAACAACAACAGTTAATCAAATAAAATACACTTTTACAGGTAAAGGTGAAGTTAATAATAATTATAAGTATAATGGCTCAATTGAATTAGTCACATCAATTATTTCTGGTGAATCATTAGCAGATAATATTACTGTTTATCAAGATCAAAATGGCAGTTTATTAGAAACTAGTGAGATGAATTTTTTAAATTTAAATGCAGTTGAAATATATAAAATTGGATTTAATTCAGATGGTTCTACAATTCAAAATTTGAAAACTGTAAAATCATTACCAAGCACATTGCCTAAGGAAATAACTTCATTGAAAGCTTGTTTTGCAAATTCTTCATTAAATTCAATTAAAGGGATAAGCAATTGAGATACATCAAATATTACTAGTATGGAAGAAACGTTTAATAGTGCTTCAAATTTTAATGGTGATATATCAAATTGAAATACATCAAAAGTTACTGATATGTCCTATATGTTTTACAAAGCATTTTCATTTAATCAAGATATTTCAAAATGAAATACAGGCAATGTTGAAAATATGTCTTTGATGTTTGCATCAAATTTAGAGACAATAACAATGCCTTTTAATCAAGATATATCTAAATGAGATACATCAAAAGTTACAGATATGTCAGGAATGTTTCAAAACGCTTCATATTTTAATAGTGATATCTCAAAATGAAATACAAGCAATGTTACTAAGATGAACCATATGTTTTGCAATGCATTTTCATTTAATCAAGACATATCTACTAAAAAAGTAAATGATGAAAAAGGTAAAAAATATACAGCTTGAGATACATCAAAAGTTACAGATATGTCATATATGCTTGCAACAATTTCGAATTCAGAATTAATGTCATTCAATCAAGATATTTCAAAATGAAATACAAGCAATGTTACTAACATGAAGGCAATGCTTCAGGGTGCATCAAGTTTTAATCAAGATATATCTAAATGAGATACATCAAAAGTTACAGATATGTCCTATATGTTTTGCAATGCATTTTCATTTAATCAAGACATATCTACTAAAAAAGTAAAAGATCAAAATGGTGAAGAATATACAGCTTGAGATACATCAAAAGTTACAGATATGACTCAAATGTTTTGAAATGATCGTTACCCTTCATTTAATGGTAAAGAAATGAGTTTTAATCAAGATTTAACTAATTGAAATGTTAGTCAAGTTAGTGTTTATACAGAATTTTGAAATGACAAAAATATAAAATGAGACAAGCAACCAATTTTTACTAAATAAAAAGTTAATTAAAAATACAATATTAGAAATAAGTTTAAAATCAATATTATTTGTGATTTCAAACTTACTTTCTTAATGTATTGTTTTTTTTGTAATAATATTAGTTAAGTTTGTTAAAGTTGAAAGTAAAAAATGAAAAAGAAAAAAATATTATTTGCAATAATATCATCTTTATTGGTTACAGTTGTAATTGCTGGACCTGTAATTTATGTTATGAATAAAAAATGAAAAACCAATTGTTAGTGAGAAAAAACAAAATATTTCATTAATCAAAGATAAATTACAAAATATTTTAAATTCAAAAACTAAAAGCGAATGAAGTGCTGAAGAATTAAATCAAGCTATAATTACTGCCAACATTGATGTTGGTGGTGGAATCAATGTTACTGCTGGTGAAAAATCACAAAACTTTGAAAATAAACGTGATTATCATAAAGATACTTACACTTTTACTGGTAATGGAACTTTTGAAAATGCTTATAAATACACTGGTTCTATTAATTTAATTCATGAGTGAGATGAAGTTAACGATACAACACAAAATATTTCTGAAGTTGAAGAAGAATTACAAAATATTTTAGATTCAAAAACTAATGGCGAATGAAGTATTGAAGAATTAAATCAAGCTATAATTACTGCTAATATCGATGTTGCTGGTGGAATTGAAGTTGCAAAAGCAGAATTAGAACCTTTAAAAAATCAAACAACAACAGTTAATCAAATAAAATACACTTTTACAGGTAAAGGTGAAGTTAATAATAATTATAAGTATAATGGCTCAATTGAATTAGTCACATCAATTATTTCTGGTGAATCATTAGCAGATAATATTACTGTTTATCAAGATCAAAATGGCAGTTTATTAGAAACTAGTGAGATGAATTTTTTAAATTTAAATGCAGTTGAAATATATAAAATTGGATTTAAAACAGATGGTTCTACAATTCAAAATTTGAAAACTGTAAAATCATTACCAAGCACATTGCCTAAGGAAATAACTTCATTGAAAGCTTGTTTTGCAAATTCTTCATTAAATTCAATTAAAGGGATAAGCAATTGAGATACAAGTAATGTTACTAGTATGGAAGAAACGTTTAATGGTGCTTCAAATTTTAATCAAGATTTAAATAATTGAGACACTTCAAAAGTGACTAATATGTATTTAATGTTTGGCAGTGCTACAAAATTTAATAATTATATATCAAATTGAGATACAAGTAATGTTACTAATATGGCAGGGATACTTCAATATGCCTCTAATTTTAATCAAGATTTAAATAATTGAGATACATCAAAAGTGACTAATATCTCCCATATGTTTAATAGTGCCTCATCTTTCAATGGAGATATTTCAAATTGAGATACATCAAAAGTTACAGATATGTCATGAATGTTTAGAGATGCTTCAAATTTTAACCAAGATATCTCTACTAAAAATGTAAAAGATCAAAATGGAAGAGAAAATACAGCTTGAGATACAAGAAATGTAACCAATATGGAGAAGATGTTTAATGAAACGTTTGCTTTTAATCAAGATATATCTAAATGAAACACAAGCAACGTAACTAACATGAGCTATATGTTTTGTAATACATTTTCTTTTAATCAAGATATATCTAAATGAGATACATCAAAAGTTACAGATATGAGTCAAATGTTTTGAAATGATTATTTACCATCATCGAATGGAAAAGAAATGAGTTTTAATCAAGATTTAACTAATTGAAATGTTAGTCAAGTTAGTAATTATGAAGAATTTTGAAATGACAAAAATATAAAATGAGACAAACAACCAATTTTTACTAAATAAAAAAATAAAATATTATAAAAATGTTTTAAATCAATATTATTTATTATTTCAAACTTATTTTCTTAATGTATGTCAGTAGGTAAATAGAAATGTGTCAATAGATAAATATAAATGTCGCGAAAAAGTTAAATTAAATACTAAATTTAAGAGTGGAACATTGTTCTTTCCACTTTTTTTGATAATAAATTTAGTTTAAATTTTTTCATTTATTGCTATTTGTTTTAGTTTTATTAATTTTTGACACTTTGATATTTATATATTAACACAAATTTTTTTGATCAATTTCTATTAATGAATAAAAGTTTGTGTAATAGTTTGCAAATATTTCACCAGTGAAAGTTTTCACAATCATTACATCTTGCTTTTTAGCTGAATTAACTCTTGTGCCATTTTTATCAAAAGTTGCATAATTTTTATTTTCAAACTTAATGGTTAAACCATTTAAAACCTTTCTGCTATAATGAGTCGAAGGAGCAAAATCCATATCAACTTCATGGGCTTCTCAAGGTACAAATAAATTTTTTTGTCTACTTTAATGCATAGTTTTCATTATAATTTTGAATAAATTCTTTGATTCATTCGTTAGCTAAATTCATATCATTTATGCAAACTAATCTTAGCTCTTGAGCAATGCACTTTTGAAAGCCTCATCATAGTCTTTCAATCTTAACTTTTGTTTGAGCCACTGATGGGCAAGTTAAAGTTATTCATAATTGATTACACATAAATCCATATTGTGTATTAGAATCATTTTGATCTGTGTTTTAAAAAACTGTTCTTTTGTCTGTAAGCACTTCTTTTGGTGATCCATAGTTCTCAAACATTTGTTTTGTAGCCCTATAATAGCCGTTAAAGTCTCTTGTTTATCAAAATAAGCAGAAAGTACCATTCCAGTTGAATTGTCAATAAAAGCATGTAGTGTTTATTTTTCCTTTTCAATTCAATTATGAATAGAAGCATCTGTTTGTACACATTTTCCAAAAAAATCTTTTCTTGGTTATAAAGGGTGAGCAGATTTGGAGTCTAAGATACTCTCATTTAAAAATTGTTTAAAATCTTGTTGGTCAGTGTTTTTATCTTCCATAATTTTCTTCGCCATTTTCTTTCTAGTTGAACGATGTGAAAAAGGTGAAATAATATACTGTTTTTCAAGAATAAAAAATTAATGTTTTATAAGAAATCCTAATATCTTGATCTTAAATTAATTTATCTCAAAATGTATATAACTAAAATCATAGTAAATTTAATATCTTAGTTTTAAAATTTTGTTATCTACAACATTAGGTGTTGCTTATTAGATTTTTTATTACAGTTTTTATGAATAAAACCTTTTATACCATTTTGTTTATATCTTATTATTTTTCTATTGATCGTTCTTATTGTGCAATTAAGTATGATTGCTGCTTTTTGTTTTGTAACCTTGCCCTTCATTACTTGTTCAATAAATTCGAATGCATTTCTTTTGATATAGTTTACCTCTGTTCTCATTTCATCACCTCAAATATAATTTTAAGGCTTTGGGACATTTCTACTTTCTAATTCATTGAGACATTATCACTTACAATTCGACAGAAGGTTCTTATTTTTGGCCAAAATGCCTTGACAAAAAAAAAAAAAAAAGAATAGAATGAAGTTAATTTAGTGCATTGTCATAAGTTAAATGTTGAGATTATAAGGGGTAATATGAAAAAACGTAAGTTGATTTTATCATTATTATTTTCTGTTACATCTTTAGTAGTTATTGCCATTATTATTTATGAAGCTAAATCTTGTCAAAAGAAGAAAAATAATTTAATTCATAAAGTAGAAATATATAATTTAGCAGATTTAAAAACAAACCCTAATTTTAAATTACAACTTTCTAATCAAATAACAAAAGAAGAAATATTACAAGCTGTAATTAGTGCGACTGAATTTAATAATTTAACTGAGGCAAATGATTTAATAATTACTATTAATAAAGCTAATTCTCAAGATAATGGAGCTATCGACATTACAGCACGTAATTCAAAATGAGTAACTGGTAGTGCCCAATTTGAGATTCCAAAAATCAATTTATATAATTTAGCAGATTTAAAAACAAACCCTAATTTTAAATTACAACTTTCTAATCAAATAACAAAAGAAGAAATATTACAAGCTGTAATTAGCGCGACCGAGTTCAAAGGTTTAACTGAAGCAAATGATTTAATAATTACTATTAATAAAGCTAACTCTCAAGATAATGGAGCTATCGACATTACAGCACGTAATTCAAAATGAGTAACTGGTAGTGCCCAATTTGAGATTCCAAAAATCAATTTATATAATTTAGCAGATTTAAAAACAAACCCTAATTTTAAATTACAACTTTCTAATCAAATAACAAAAGAAGAAGTGTTACAAGCTGTAATTATTGCGACTGAATTTAATAATTTAACTGAGGCAAATGATTTAATAATTACTATTAATAAAGCTAATTCTCAAGATAATGGAGCTATCGACATTACAGCACGTGATTCAAAATGAGTAACTGGTAGTGCGCAATTTGAGATTCCAAAAATTAATTTATATAATTTAGCAGATTTAAAAACAAACCCTAATTTTAAATTACAACTTTCTAATCAAATAACAAAAGAAGAAATATTACAAGCTGTAATTAGTGCGACTGAATTTAATAATTTAACTGAGGCAAATGATTTAATAATTACTATTAATAAAGCTAATTCTCAAGATAATGGAGCTATCGACATTACAGCACGTGATTCAAAATGAGTAACTGGTAGTGCGCAATTTGAGATTCCAAAAATTAATTTATATAATTTAGCAGATTTAAAAACAAACCCTAATTTTAAATTACAACTTTCTAATCAAATAACAAAAGAAGAAATATTACAAGCTGTAATTAGTGCGACTGAATTTAATAATTTAACTGAGGCAAATGATTTAATAATTACTATTAATAAAGCTAATTCTCAAGATAATGGAGCTATCGACATTACAGCACGTGATTCAAAATGAGTAACTGGTAGTGTGCAATTTGAGATCCCAAAAATTAATTTATATAATCTAGCTGATTTGAAAAACAATTCTAATTTTAAATTACAATTTTCTAATCAAATAACAAAAGAAGAAATATTACAAGCTGTAATTAGCGCGACCGAGTTCAAAGGTTTAACTGAAGCAAATGATTTAATTATTACTATTAATAAAGCTAACTCTCAAGATAATGGAGCTATCGACATTACAGCGCGTGATTCAAAATGAGTAACTGGGAGTGTCCAATTTGAGATTCCAAAAATCAATTTATATAATCTAGCGGATTTGAAAACAAATCCTAATTTTAAATTACAACTTTCTAATCAAACATCAAAAGAAGAAGTATTACAAGCCGTAATTAGCGCGACTTCTTTTGAATCATTAAATGAAACTGATGATTTAATTATCGGCATTACTAAAGTAAACAACATCAAAGATGGATCGATTGAAATTACAGCGCGTAATTCAAAATGAGTGACTGGGAGTGTTAATTTTATTATCCCTCAAACAAATTTATATAATTTAGCGGATTTAAAAACAAATTCTAATTTTAAATTAGATCTAAATAATAATTTAAATAATTTTGATGTTTTAAAAAGTATTCAGATGTTTTTTAATGATAATTCCATAAATGAGAATAATGATATAGCAATATCTATTAATAAATCTGATTATTCAAAAGATGGTAGTGTTATAATAAAATCTAAAAACTATTCAGAATTATGTACTGGGAATGTTAATTTTATTATTCCTAAACTAAAACCATTTGATATGGCACTGTTAGACATTAAATATGATCAACAATGAGATATAAATGATTCTGATACATTAAAAAATTACTTTTTGAACTTATTACACCAAATCACCAATAATAATTTAATAACAATTGATAGCTTTGATATTTCTATTTCCAAACCTTCTTGAACAAATATGGGTTATATTAATTTATCAGCTAAAGATGATAATAAATATTTGATAAATTCTTATAGAATTGATATCCCAAAAACAGAAAAATTTGATTTAGCTAAATTTAGTATGAATAATATTTCTAATACAGATATTGAAGGTGAATATTCAAGATTAATTCAAAAAATAGATTCATTTGCTAGCTTCCAAACTGCATATAAAAGAGATTACACTATCACATCTCAACTAGGAACTATTGGAAAAGATGGTTATATTAAGATAACAACTGTTAAAGGTTCTCTATATTTAAAAGGAGAAGTAATTTTAACAATTCCAGCAAATCCCAAAATAGACCTTGGCTCATTAAAAATTGAAGATCAAGACTTCACTTATGATGATTTATCTGATGAGGGTAAGATAGTAAAACTAATTCGTAAAAAATATGATATTAACGAAGCAAAATTAGGAACTGATTTTACAATAAAACAAAACACTAAGCAAATTTCAAAACCTAATTATTATAATATAACAATTATTGCCACATCTGATTCGAATTACTTCGTAGGAGAAGTTACAATAAACTCAACAAATTATATTAAATTAGACATATCAAAAACAGAAAAAAATGAAAATGAAATAAAGAAAATAATGAAAGATTATGATCATAAAGATTTCAATAACCCTTACACAAGTTATGGTTTAATACAAAAACTTTTTCCATTAAATTCACCGGGCAGCATTGGGGATACTAATGTGTCTGTATCGATGCCATATTATGGTATTGATGGAAGTGTCAGAATTACTGCTAAAACAGAATCTACAAAACTCGAAGGAAGTTTAACTTTAAGATTTGAACCTTGATCACCATTAAATATAAACGACTTTGATGCAAACATTTTTTCTAAACTGAAAGTTGAAAATTTCGGTTCAAATGATATAATAAACGAATTTTCAAAATTGTTAGGGACCGATAGCAGAGGTTCTATCAAAGAAGGAACGGATTTCACATTTAGTAAAATGGGAGATGGACGTATAAAAATTACTGCTGTAAAAAATTCCAAATATATCACAGGTGAAAAAATATTTGATAAAAATCCTCCTTACTATCAATAAAGCTAAATTGTTTAACGCTAATAAAAAATATACATTTTATAAAAGTGATTAAAATTCACTTTTTATTTTTACATTTTAGATTCTTTTAAAAAATTTATTTTATCATTTGATTTGGTGTTGGTTGTTGTATTTTTCAATTCCTGTATTAAAATTAACTACTCTGATTATTTATCAGATTTGATTGTAGGTGTGCAAAAAATCAATCTATTAGTACAATAGCGTTTTTGGAGTTCTAGGAAAAGGGATAACATCTCTGATGTTAGCAGCTCCAGTAACATACATTATAAGTCTTTCGAATCCTAATCCAAATCCAGCTGATTTATAAAAACCATATTGTCTTAAATTATTATACCATTCTAAGTCTTCAGGGTTAATTCCACTTTCTTTGCACCTTAAAATTAGAGTTTCATAATTTGATTCTCTTTCACTACCTCCAATTAATTCTCCAATGCCTGGGACCAATAAGTCAACAGCAGCTACTGTTTTATTGTCGTTATTAACTTTCATGTAAAATGATTTAATTTCTTTTGGGTAATTAGTGACAAATGTTGGACATTTATTAACAATTTCACAAATATATCTTTCATGTTCTGTACCTAGGTCTAAACCAAAGAAAATTTTATTTTCTTCAAATTTGTGCCCATTATCAATTGCTTGTTGTAAAAGTTTTAAAACTTCTTCATAAGTATTGACTTTGAAATCAGCATTAACCATTTTAGTTATTTTTTTAATTAATCCAGATTCTAATTGAGATTCTAAAAATGTTAATTCTTTAACATTGTGATCTAAAAGATATTTAACTACATAAACTAGCATATCTTTCATTAAATTAATATTGTGATTAATGTCAGCAAATGCTACTTCAGGTTCTATCATTCAAAATTCAGCAGCATGTTTTGAAGTATTTGAATTTTCAGCTCTAAATGTTGGTCCAAAAGTATATATATTTTTAAATGCTTGAGCAAACGCTTCGCCATTTAATTGACCCGAAACTGTTAAATTGGCTTTTTTAGCAAAAAAGTCATCAACATAATCTTTGTTTAATTTACTTTCAGTTGTAGTTACAATAAATTCTTCTCCAGCGCCTTCAGCATCATTAGAAGTTATGATTGGTGTTGTTACATATGTAAAGTTTTTTTCTTCTTGAAAAAATTTGTGAATTGCATAAGCAGCAGTTGATCTAACTTTGAAAATAGCTTGAAAAGTTCTAGTTCTTGCTCTTAAATGACTAATTTCTCTTAAAAATTCAGAAGAGTGTTCTTTTTTTTGCAAAGGATATTCTTCAATTGCTTGGTCAAGTAATTGAATTTCACTTGCTTGAATTTCAAAAGGTTGCGGTCTTGATGGTGTTAGAGTTAATATTCCAGTTATTTCTACAATTGATGATATTCTAGCTTGTTTAGCATCTTCATACCCTAATATTTCTGGTTTATAAACAACTTGCAAATCATCCATATAAGTCCCATCATTTAAAACCATAAAACTAACAGTTTTACCTTGTCTGTTTGATCTTATTCTTGCTATAATTGAAATTTTTTGATCAGTTAGTTTTTTATAATTATCATATATATATTTTAGTTCCATATTATTCCTTTATAATGTGTGCTTTAATAAATTGACCAACACCACCATTCATGTTAGTGTCAGTTATATATTTGGCTTTTTGTTTAATAAGTTCGACTGCATTTCCCATAGCTACTGAATTTGGTATCATTTCAAACATTGATATATCATTAAGATTATCACCAAA
Source organism: Entomoplasma ellychniae (assembly GCF_002930155.1). NCBI lineage: Bacteria > Bacillati > Mycoplasmatota > Mollicutes > Entomoplasmatales > Entomoplasmataceae > Entomoplasma > Entomoplasma ellychniae. The sequence goes on along the minus strand of NZ_PHND01000001.1, from coordinate 101,537 downwards.
TATTAAAATGTCTTCTTTATCAATGTTTAGTATTTCAGCTAGTTTTAAAACACCATAACCTTTATTTGACTCTATATGAATAAATTCATAGATTGGTGTTGACTCTACATTAGAGCGCATATGATTTAATTTATTTGTTAAATTATTTTTATTAATCCACTCTAACAATAATCTTTCCTGTTCTTCTTCTACAAATATCATTAATTGAACAACATCAATATAGTTTTTAAATGTTAATACATCGACTTTTTCTGTATTATACTTATCAACTCAATTTCTTTTAACCATTGATTCGACTTTAATATCAATCCCATTTCAATAAGCATGTGCAGGGATTTTAGTATAAGCTAAACAAGCTACATCAAGTATACTCATCATTTTCATAAACTCTTCAACTAACTTACTATCAATGCTTTGACAATAAATCGGATTGTATTCTTTTATTTCAGAAATAACTGCACCATTAAAAAAAACTGATAAATTAGAATATTTATCAACATTAAACATTTCAGCTCTTGGTTTAGCTGATGATCACCCCTGACCAGTCGATACAACAACATGAATACCTTGCTCTGCTGCTAGTTTTAACATTTCTACATCTAATTTATTTGAAATTTTTCCGTGATTTAAAATAGTTCCATCCAAATCAGTAGCTATAAGTTTTATATTATTTAATTTCATTTACATCCTTATTATCTGATGAATTAAGATAAAAAGTATTAAGCTCTACTTTTTCATCAAAATCATCATTATCTTTAATTTTATCCAAGTCAAAATATTCAAGAGCTTTTCTGGTCGCCTCATCATCTTTCATTATTTTATTTTCAAATTTTAATCATCTATATACAGTTTGCTTAAAGTGATATCTTAAACTTAATGCATGTCTTGAAGAATCATAAATTAATATTTCGTCATCTCTTGAGTGAATAGATCTTTTAATAAACAGTTTTAAACTATCGTCAAAAGGAGTTACAATGTCATCTCTTGAGTGCATGATAAACATTGGAAACATGTTATCAATTTTTTTATTATCATAAAACTTGAATACATCTATATTATTTCAATCAACACCAGTGTCTTCAGATTGAGCTTTAATAACACCTTGAATAAACTTTTGAATTCTTTTTTTTCTTATAAATTTTTTTAGTCAAAAATTCCTTATTTGTAATAACAAAGTAGAAATTGAACCATATCCAGAATCACAAATAGCAAACTTAACATTATATTTTTTGAACTCTTCATTATATGTATTAATTCCATAATTTATCACAAAAGACCCCATACTTACACCAAGCAAACCAATTGTTTCTGGTTGATGATTTTCTTGTAATCATTTCATTATAGCTAAAAAATCTTTTGATTCATTCAAGCCCATAGTAACATGTTTTACTTTTTCAGATTCACCATGATTTCTAAAATCAAATGAAACAACATTGTAACCTAATTCAATAAAAACTCTAGCATTATATAACCCTCAATATTTATGACCAGCAAATCAATGTAAACTAACTATTCATTTTTTTGAATTATGATTTGTTATATACTTAATTCCAGACAATGTTACACCATCTTCAGTTTCAAATTTAAAAGGTATTAAATTATCTGAAACTGTAATTTTTAATTTTGGAGTCTTATGAAATGAGTCCAAAATTGAATTCATTTTTTTTATTTCAGGAAAATATATTGAGTTTCTATGTTTTAAACGCGTTAAATTTTCTATACCATTATAAAATGATATTAGATTTTTATTAACAGTTTTAAAAACTATATTACCCATTTTTAAATTTATTTTCTTATAAATTTTTCCCATGAAAACCTTTCGTTATTATTTTTTAGTATTTAGATAATGATATATCAAAAGATCATTAAAATAATGAAAAGGCAAAGTCTTTGAAATATAAATTTTTTTGTTTTGAAATTCAACACTATCAACAATTAAAGTATGTTTCACTAATGCATTATCTTTAATTGATTTTGAAGGAACTTTTCCAGAAATAAAAATTGAATTGCCTTTTTTGCCTCCAATTGTTTCAATTACTCTAGCTAGATGCGTTGATGTTCCATATTTAGTTATAAAGATAAATAAATCGTCTTTTGTTGAAGAATTAACACGCTCATTGATTGAATCTCAATCTGAGTCAAGCAAATAAACATTTAATCCTTGTTCAAAAAAGAAATTAGATAAGTCCATTGCTGGCCCTTTAAGAACACCTTCTCAATAGCAAACAAAAATTCTTGGCGCTTTGTTAATCAATTCAATTGTTGCAACTAAATTATTTTTCTTGATAACAGTGTGATTTTGTTTAATAATATTTATATAAGCATTTGAGACACACTGGTCATTTTGAGCAAAGTTTAATTCAGAATGCTCAACATCATTTGCTAAACAAATCATAAAATCTCTATATCCATCAATATCAATTTTTTTCAATAAACCATAAATTGCACTAAAACCCGTTTTTGCTCTTTTAGCTAATTCATCAATTTTAATATTAAATTCAACAATATCTTTAGAATTAGTTTTTATAAAATCTACTAAAACCTCTTCTCTTGAAGTTAAGTTCCCATCACCAACTGTTGATAGTTTTGCTAGAAATGATCTCATATCTTCTCCTTTGTTTTTATAAATTTTACAATATTTAGAAAAAAAATTCCACTAATGACTTCTTCTTTTGAATTAAATTACCAAAAATTTTAATTTATCACAATAAACTTTTTTATCTTTTTATTTCAATTTTTCATATGCTAATTTTGCAATCATAGCAGCATTATCAGTGCAATATTGAAATTCAGGAATAATAGTATTTTTTATGTTATTTTTCTTACCTAACAATTTTATAACTTCTCTAAGTTCACTATTAGCACTAACACCACCAGCAATTGTCAAAGTTTTTGGCTTAAATTCTTCAATTGCTTTTTGCAGTTTTTTTTCAATAATGTTTGTTGCTGCGAACTGAAAACTAGCACAAATATCATTTATTGGAATTTCTTTATAGTTCTGTTTTAAATTATGAATCGTATTTATAACATTAGTTTTTAAACCTGAATAAGAAAAATCATAACTACCATCATTTTTTGGTTGAGTAAAATTAAAAGCATTTTTATTTCCAACCAATGCATGTTTATCAATTAATGGCCCTCCTGGGTATTTAAAACCAAGAACTCTAGCAACTTTATCATAACACTCCCCAATAGCATCATCAACAGTTGCCCCAATCACTTCAAAATCATTAGGCGAATAGACCATTTCTATTTGTGTGTGGCCCCCACTTACAACCATTGCTAAAACTGGATACTCAAATTCATTATTAATGTTAGCACCAAATATATGGCCTTCTATATGGTCTAAAGCAACTAAAGGTTTGTTTATGTATTCAGCAATACTTTCACCAACTAACTTACCAATAATTAAAGATCCAATTAATCCTGGTCTTTCAGTATAAGCAATATAATCAATTTCATTAATATCTAATTTTGATTCTTTTAAAGCAGCCAGTAAAGTATAATCAATACTTTCTAAATGCAATCTTGCTGCTAATTCTGGAACAACTCCACCAAAAGCTTCATGTTGCTTTATTTGAGACGAAATTATATTAGTTAATACTTTTCCATTATCAATGATTGAAATAGAAAACTCATCACATGATGATTCAATTGCTAATATTTTCATAAATACCTCTTTATTCTTAGATATTGTATAAAAAAAAGTTGTTTTAAACAACTTAAATTTGTTTTTTCTTTATTGCTATATTATTCATGAAACATTGATGTTGCAATTAATATAAAGATAGCAGAAGGAGTCATGAATAAGACACAAACAATGCCAAGTGCTAAATGATCTTTTTCTTTATCAGTACCACATTGTACATATGCTCTTTTAATATTTATAAATAGTATTATATATAAAACTATAAATACTAATAAAAATATTATTTTAAATAAAACTGTAAGCCCTAAAGCTACAACTGCAGTATGTCCTAAAGTTACAACTGCAAATATTAAAATTATAAGTGATACAAATGTTAAAGCAATTATTGAAATTAAAGAAAATATATATCCAACTTTGTACATTCTTTTTCTTTGTTGTTGTAAAGTTAACATAAAAAATTCTCTTTCTAATTAAATATAAATTAATAATAACATGTGATTATTTAAAATTTAATTTTTTAAATATTATTGATTCATAAATTGATAGCTTCAAACAACTTTTTTGAAAAATCTTTACTAATGTTTGCTTCTAAATAATCAATTTTAATTATTGGTTTATCTTTAACATATAAAACTACATCAAATATGTCTCCAACAAAACTAATTTTAATATCAAATATCTCTTCTAAACCAAACTGTTGTACTTTTACAAAAATGTCTATTTGCTTTTTAACAAGAAATAATCTCGACTGAGTAAAAGCAACCAAATAAGCAATTGATTCAATTTCACCAACAATTGAAGCTTTAATGGTTTCATTCTCAAATAAAAGTTTTTCAAGATGTTTATATTCTTTTGTATTAACTAAACTCATGATTTTAAACAGCCAATAACTGATTAGCTTCTTCAACAATAGCTAAACAATCTTCTATTGTTTCAACAATAGCACCGCTTGCCTGCAAGTGGCCACCACCACCTCATTTAATAGCTAATTCATTTATTGGTACTCCTGTTGATCTAAATTCAACTCTTCATTTACCATCAATTCTTGCTGAAAAACTTAATCAAATGTGAACATCTTCAATATCTTTTAAAAGATTTGAAAATTTTCCGTTATCATCATAATTTACTTCATATTTTTCCATTAATTCTTTGGTTAAAAAATTGTACCCAACACCATGTAGTGTAACATTAGCTGTTTGCATAACTTCTGCTTGAAGTTTTAGGTGTTGAAAATTTTTTTTATACATTGATTTATATAACACATGAATATCAAAACCACTATTTAATAAACCTGAACAAACTTGAAAAGTTCTTGATGTAATCCCACCAAAAGCAAACCTTCCACTATCAGTACATATCCCATGATAAATTACTTTACCAGCTTGTGGTGATATTATTCATTTTGCTTGAATAGCTAATAAACCAATCATTTCACTAGCACTTGTAAATGTAGTATCCACTCATGAAATATCACCATATGGAGTTGCATCGGGATGATGATCAATTTTAATTAAGGTTTTTCCTTTATTATAATTTTGATTGTCAATTCTTTCAACATTACCACAATCAGTTACAATAACTAAAGCACCATTAAATACTTCTTCATTTTCCATTTGATCAAAATTCCCAATAAATTTTAAATAATTAACTTCTTCACCAAAAGCATAAACTTCTTTTGTAGGATAATTAGTTTTAATTAATTCTTTTAACCCTAACTGAGAACCATAAGCATCTCCATCTGGTTGAATATGGCGTAAAAGTATTATTTTTTTGTGTTCTTCTATTGCTTTTACAATTTTGCTTATCAATTCCATAAATCCTCATTTCTAATAATTATTATACTTATATAAAATGATAAAAATAAAAAAGTGACTAAATATCACTTTTTTCAAAATGTTAAATTATTTAGCAACTTTAGCAGCTTTTTTTTGCACTTTAGCAGCTTTTCTCATAGCCAATGCTTCTGCTTCAAAAACTTTTCTTAATTCTCTTGCAACTTTTGGTGATATTAAATTATTAATTAAAAATGATGACACTGAAAGATATATTCAGAATCCTATTAAAGTTACACCGTTAATTGCAACTAATATGGATTTAATAGTTTCACCATATTCAACAACTAATCAAGAATTACCTTGAATACCATATAAAGATATAAAAGTAACTGCAGTTGAAATAATTCACGCTGTTAATGGTAAGATAACTCCATCAATCAATAATTTTGGAGTTAACACTTTATATGTTTTAAAACTATCTACAAGAGTAGCTAATACATAAAAAATTAAACTTGATGATAATACAAGATAACCCAAAGCTGAGAATCATTCTCAGATTAAGCCTCCAGTACCTGGTTGAGAAATGTCTCCAACTCTTGCAAGCGCTACACATCCAGCAGATATTGTGATAAAAGTTAATAAATAAATACCATAATAAACTAATGCTGGTCTAATTAAAACTTTTTTCATACTTGCGTATGCTGGATTTCTAAAAATAATTAATGCATGGACTAATATTGTTAATAATACTCAAGGAATTAAAAATGATGCAGCAACAGCTAAAGTTTTAACATCGGGTGATGCATTTGTCGCTAATCCTGTTACTAAACCACCAACTAATCCTGAAAGAATAAATGATGGTAAGAAAGTTATTGCTAAGAAAAAATTGAATTTAAAAATTTCTAATGAGTAAATTTTTCAACCTAATGAATTATCTGCTTTTTGTTGCTGAGATTTATAATATGCTATTGAGTATTTTGAACCTTTAGCACAATACTCATAACCACGTTTTAGATCAAAGAATAACTCATCCCCACGGCCGTTAATTGATCTCATTCTTTCTTTTTCATACATTTCAGTCAATGAGTTTTGAACAATTTGCGCTGGTTCTGCAAAAATTGTTAAATCTCTTTCTTTGATTAGTGCTGAACAAATTTCATCCATCATATTATTTAAAAATTCAGGTTTAAATGCTAATCCTGAAAAAGCAGCATATGAAGCTTTAACTTCTTCATAATTACCAGCTTCTAGTTTAGTTTTTAAATCAGAAACATAACCAATACTTTTTTGATAGTTATATAAAACATTTGATTGGCGATTTTTCATGTAACTTTTCATTCCAATGATTGTTCCAAATAATAATTGTTTTGTAAGTGGAATAAATAGTGCAAAAACACCCCCAACTAAAACCATTTTAAAAGGGTCTAATAAAGTTTTCATTAAAGAATTTGCTCCCATAAAACCATTTAGTGAGAAATTTACTCCCTCTGTTTTATTAGCATACTCAATAACCATTCTAATAACTTTGATATCTGACATAGCTCCCATTGAAAGCACTTCAGTAATTTTCCCTTCGCTTCCAATTATAAAAGATGAGTTGATGCTTTTTAAATTTTCAATAATCTTTAATTGGTCTTCGCTTGAAACTTTTAATCAAATTTCTTGCATTTGTGAATTTCAGTTTGTCCCTGACCCAACTTGCACAGAACCAATGTTGTAAATTGCAACTGAATCTATTCAAGCTGAATAACCAAAATAGATAATAGCAACAACTAGTAGCAAAATAGATAATCTAATTGTTTTTCTCATTTTAAAATTTCCTTTCTTTAAATTTATAAATAATTTTATAATATTTGTTTATTTTTGTGTTTATTTAACTACAATATTAACAATTTTATCAACTACAACAATTTCTTTTATTATTTGTTTATTACTAATAAACGACTTAACATTATCATTTGATTTGGCTAATATTAGTAATTCTTCTTTGGATGTATTTTTTGCAACTTCGATTGTTGCTCTTAATTTACCATTAACTTGAATAGCTACAATTGTATTGGATAATACTAATTTACTTTCATCAACTGTTGGTCATGTTGATTTTAAAATAGTTTCTTTGAAGCCTAATCTTTCTCATAATTCTTCGCCAATGAATGGTGCAAATGTTGAAAGCATTTGTACAAAACCTTCAATATAAAGTTTATAAATTGGTTTACCTTCTTGTTTGTAAATTGCATTAACAAACACCATAAGTTGTGAAATGGCTGTATTAAACTTTAAGCTTTCAATCATATCAGTAACTTTTTTAACAACATCATTATAAATAAAATCTAAACTTTGATCATTGTTATTAGTTAAAGTAGCATTATTAACCATTCTAAAGGCCCTATGCACTCATTTTAAAGCTGAATCTAATCCTTCTTCACTTCAAGGCAAAGAAGCTTCAAAAGGACCCATAAACATTTCATATAATCTTAAACTATCAGCTCCATGTGTTTGAACAACATCATCAGGATTAATTACATTTCCTCACCTTTTGCTCATTTTACGATTATCAGGTCCAAGAATCATTCCTTGATTATAAAGTTTTTTAAATGGTTCTTTTGTATTAACAATTTTTAAATCATACAATACATGCATTCAAAATCTTGCATACAACAAATGTCCAACAGCATGTTCTTGTCCACCAACATAAACATCAATTGGTAACCACTTTTCAAATAGTTGCTTTGCTTGTTGTGAATCAATATCAATAAATTCGTTTTCAGCAATAGCTAAAATATAAGCTAAGAAGTATCATGATGGTCCAGCTGAATTTGGCATTGTATTAGTTTCTCTTTTATATTTAACACCATTAATTTCAACATTTACTCATTCGTCAACTTTGGCTAAAGGTGATTGTCCATCACCACTTGGTTTAAAGTCTTTAATACGTGGTAGTACAACTGGCAAATCTTCTACTAGTACAATGCTTCCATCTTCTCCATGCAAGATTGGAAATGGTTCTCCATAAAACCTTTGTCTTGAAAATAATCAATCTCTTAGTTTGTAATTAGTTTTGACAAAACCAATTTTGTGTTCTTCCACATACTTAGTCATTTTTTCAATTGCTTCAATTCTGTTTAAACCGTTAATTAATTCTGAATTAATATGAATAGATTCTCCTATAAAAGCTTTTGATTGATCATCTGTTTTTAAAACAAATTTAATTGGTAAATTAAATTTAGTTGCAAATTCTCAATCACGATTGTCATGAGCAGGCACTGACATAACCGCACCAGTTCCATAATTGTTTAAAACATAGTCACTAATTCAAATTGGCACACTTTCATTAGTTATTGGATTAATTGCATAACTACCTGTAAAAACTCCAGTTTTAGGTTTTGATTCATCTTTTCGATCTATTTCTGATTTATTTTTAGTAGTTTTGATATATGCATTAACTTCTTCTAACTTGTCTTTAGTAGTCAACTTCAATACATCTTGATGTTCTGGGGCCATCACAATATAACTAACGCCATAAATTGTATCAACACGAGTTGTAAAAACATTAATATTTATATTGTTGCTTTTAAATATAACCTCAACACCAGTTGACTTACCAATTCAGTTTCTTTGCAAATCTTTAATTGAAGAATTTCATTCGACTTCTTCTAAGCCTTGTAATAAACTTTCTGCATACTTAGTAATTTTTAAAACTCATTGTTTCATGTTTTTTTTAACAACAGGATAATCTCCACGTTCACTTAACATTACTCCATCTTTTTCAACTATTTCATCATTTGCTAGAACAGTCCCTAACTCTTGGCATCAATTAACTTCAACATTTTTGTATTCTGCTAAACCTTTTTTATACATCTGAACAAATATTCATTGAGTCACTTTGTAAAAATTCGGATTTGATGTAGATATTTCTTTATCATAATCATAAGTAAATCCAATCATCTTTAATTGATTTTTGAAATTAGCAATATTTGCTAAAGTAAAATCAATTGGATCATTACCCGTTTTTAAAGCATATTGTTCTGCTGGTAAGCCAAATGCATCTCAACCCATTGGGTGTAATACATCATATCCCTGCATTAATTTCATTCTAGATATTACATCAGTTGATGTATACCCTTTAATATGCCCAACATGAATACCAGCCCCTGACGGATATGGAAACATGTCTAATATATATGATTTTTTATTAGAAGTATTACGAGTTTTAAATGTTTTGTTTTCTTCTCAATATTTAGCTCATTTTTTTTCTATTGCTTTGTGTGAAAACTCCATATTACTCCTTTAATGTTTTTTAACTATTATTTATTTTACTATTTTTCAAAAATAAAAAAAGCAACAATCCAAAGATTATTGCTTGTCTTTCTAAATGGTCGGAATAAATGGACTTGAACCATCGACCTCTCCGTTATCAGCGGAGTGCTCTAACCAGCTGAGCTATATTCCGAAAGCAAAATAATTATATGTTTTTTCGCTCTATAAGTCAATAAAAACTTGCTTTAATTAGAATGTTATGTCCTTATTGGTTTTAATACTATTGATTTAAAACAAAAAACTTATTATTTTAATATATATAATGTTTAGCATTAAATATAATTAATAAATAAGGAGTTATATAAATGGTTAAAGAAATTGGAAACATAAATTTAATTTTTAATTTTTAATGAAGAAGAGTGAAACGATTTTATTTCAAGAAACTCTCAAATATCAATTCAGTACATAGCTTTTTTAGCAAAACTAATATCTAGTGAAGAAGATAAAAAAGATATCAATTATTCTGAATTAAGAGATTTAATGATTTATGAAAAAAGAATAAAATATAACGTTTATAAGTTTTTATTATTTTTTGAAGAAGGTTTGACAAAGCAAATAATAGATAAGGAAAGTGAAACTTGCCAAAATTACTATATGTCAAATCAATGAGAAGATAAATCTGACAAATTTGAAAAAATGAAAAACTATAATGAACAAAAAATTTAACTTTGGTTGAAAATTAGATCAACTAAAGAAAATGAACTTAATTAATCAACAACAATATGAGATGACTATAAAAAGTCAATTAGAGAATTAAGAAACAAAACTATGCATTTTAATTGTATTTACATTGACTTAAATAGCATACAAAATTGAATTGTAGAACTATTTGAATATTTACCAGAAAATTTTCAAAAAAGTTTTAAAGAAAATATTGCAAAATCTAGTAAAAACTTAAAAATAAATAGTAAATTTATTTTACAAGTATAATTGAAAAATAAAGTTGAAAAAAACTCTCAATAGAGAGTTTTGTTTTTTTAACGTTTTGAGAATTGAGGTGCTCTACGTGCTCCACGAAGTCCGTATTTTTTACGTTCTTTAATTCGTGCATCACGAGTTAGTAACCCAACTGATCTTAAAACTTTTCTATAGTCTTCACTAGCTTCTAGCAAAGCTCTTGCAATTCCTAAACGAGTTGCTCCAGCTTGTCCAGTAAATCCTCCACCTTTAACAGTAACAGTGATATCAAAATCTTTTTCTGTTGCTGTTGCTACTAATGGTTGTTCAAGTTCTTGAACCAAAGTTGCATATGGAAAGAATTTAAGTGCAGGTAATCCATTAACAATAATTTCACCTTTACCAGGAGTTAAAATAACTTGAGCAACTGAAGTTTTTCTTCTGCCAGTTCCTCTATAAATAACTTTATCTGCCATTATTTATTATCTCCTTTTTTAAATTCTAATACTTGTGGTTTTTGAGCTGCATAAGGGTGCTCACTTCCAACAAATACGTGTAATGCTCTAAATTGGTTTGCTCCTTGAACATTTTTAGGTAGCATAAGTTTAATTGAACGCTCTAAAATTTTTCTAGCATCTAATTCTCTTTGAACAGCTACTGTTCTTCTTCTCAATCCACCTGGGTGCATTGAGTGGTGGTAGTAAGCTTTATCTGATTCTTTTTTACCAGTAAATACTACTTGTTCTGCATTAATAATGATAACGTGGTCACCATTATTAATATGTGGGGTAAAGTCAACTTTATGTTTTCCTCTTAAAATTCTAGCTATCTCAGTAGATAGTCTACCCACGTTTTGTCCTGCAGCATCAACAATGTATCATTCTTTTTTGATATCTTTTGCTGCAATCAAAGTTGTTTGTTTCATGTGCTTATTTCTCCTCTTACATTGACTTGTCCGGGGTCTTATAAGTGTAGTAAGCATATTTATTATAATACATTTGATATTTTATTTATAGTACTTAAATAAAACTTTTTATATAAATTGGGCTTATCTCACTTGTGGTTTGGACTTTTTGAAACTGTTTTAATGCGTTCAATACGTTAATTTTAAAGTCAATACCATCATAGTCTTTTATTATTCTATACTCTAAAAATTGTTTTTGTAATTCTTTTAGATCTTTTTGTTCAATTAAGTAAGGTTCATTTATTACTTTATTATTGTCATAAACACCACAATAGTACTTATATGATCTTGCATCCAATAAACTTATACATTTTTTTCCAACAGCTTGCAAAGCTAAAGAGTCAATTAAAAATACATTAATTTCATTGTTTAAAGTTTTAAGTGTTTTAACAATGCTTAGCCCAACTCTAACACCAGTATAACTACCCGGTCCTTTAGTTACATAAAAATCTTTTATGTCTTTTAGAATCAAATTATGATTTTTTAAAAGTTTAACAATATTGCTCATAGTAATATCACTTACTTTTTTAGTATCTTTTTGAATAAATTCTTCAACAATTTTGTTTTGTTCATTAATTAGAATTAAACATAACTGTCAGTTTGTTGTATCTATAAATAATTTCATCCTATATACCTTCTATAATGAATTGTCTTGAAGTTTCATTTATTTTTTTTATTTCAATTTTAATAGTTTTTTTATTATCTAAATTTAATTTAATATTTGTTCACCACTCAATAATGTTTATTGCACCATCAAATTGTTCAATAAACATTTCCAAATCATTATTTATGTCTAAACGATATGCATCCATATGATTAATTAGTTTATTACAAATATTATATTGATTTAGTATTGTAAAAGTTGGTGAAGAGACATTTTTTATAATCCCCAAAGATTTAATTAGGGCCTTTGTAAATGTTGTCTTGCCAGCCCCAAGATCACCAGTTAATAATATATAAATTTCTCCATTAATAATTGAAGCTAAATCTAAAGCTATTTTATTAGTCTGCTCAACAGAATTACTAGTTATTATTTTAATCATAAATAAATTATAATATTTACAAAAAATACTTGTTGTAATAACAAGTATTTTCTTTTTTTTATAATCATTCATGAAACTTTTTAATATAAAGTGTTTTGACTAGTTGAGCTAATACAATATAACAACTAACAAAACCTAAAGCAACAAATAAGAATGATCATGCAGGTGTTGACATTAAAACTAATCCATTAATTGGAGTAAATGGTATTAATATAGCTGTCAAACAAATAACTATTGTTGCTATCATCATTAATAATGAAGCTTTTGATTTAACAAATGGTATCTTTTCTGTTCTATAAACTTGCATAACTGCAGTTTGAGTCATCAAACCAACAACGAACCATGAAGCATGGAATTTCATTGCTGCATCTTTAATGTCAGGGTTTGGACCACCGCGGAACTCTACTAAGTGGTATCCAAAAATTAAAACTAAAAATGTTGATATATCAAATATAGAACTTACAGGCCCATTAATAACAGCAAATCAAATTATATTTTTGGTTGTAAATGGTCTTGGTTTGTCTAAGAAACTATCATCAACTTTATCAAATACTAATGCAAACATTACAAAGTCGTACAATAAGTTTTGTAACAATAAGTGCAGCGGAAGCATTGGTTCTTCTTGAGTTAAAAATAGCGCAACAATAACAGATATAACGTTACCAAAGTTTGAGGCAACAGTTACTTTAATATATTTCAACATGTTAGCAAGACTCTTACGCCCTTCAACAACAGCTTTTTCAATAGCCATTAGTGATTCACCAGTTAAAATCATATCAGCTGCATCCTGTGCTATATTAGAAGCTTCACTAAATGAAATAGCAACATCAGATTCTCTTAGAACTGGCGCATCATTAATACCATCTCCCATAAACCCAACAACATGCCCTTGTGCTTGTAGTGCAGCAATTATTGTTGATTTGTGAATTGGAGACAATTTAACAAAAACATTAGCTTCTCTTACAGCTTTAAATAATTGTCTTTCACCCATTTCTTCAATTTCAATACCTGTATATAATTTAGTAATATTAAAGTCAACATTTTTACAAATAGCTCTTGTAATGATTTCATTATCACCTGTTAATACTTTTGTTGATATTCCTTTTAAAGCTAAATTTTTAATCAACTTTTTAGAAGTTTTTTTAGGTTTGTCAAAGAATGTAGCAAACCCATAAAAGATTAATTCTTCTTCAACGTCTTCATCTTGTAATAAATTATGAGCAATACCAATAACTCTATAACCGCCCATATTTAACTCATGAGTTTTTTGTAGGATTTTTTTCTTTTGTTTCGCATCTAGCTTTTCAATTTTTCCATTAATAGAAATTCTATTACATACTTTAAGTACTTCTTCAACAGCACCCTTAGTAAAAATTTCTTTATCTTTTTTAGTTGTTAAAATAACAGATAAAATTTTTCTTTCAAAATCAAAAGGAATTTCTCATTCTTTATCATATGCATCAACATCAGGTTTTTTAATTCTTGATGATAATACAGCAACATCAATTGGATTTTGAAAACCAGATTGAAAGTAACTATTTAAATATAATACGTTTTCTAAAAAATCAGATTTTTCACCATTAACACCCGATACTTTATCCAAGCTAATTTCACCACTTGTAATAGTACCTGTTTTATCAGTGCATAAAATATCAATAGCTCCAATATTTTGAACTGCGTTAAGGTTTTTAACAATAATTTCTTCTTGTTCAATTTCTTTATAACCTCTTGTTAAGTTAGAAGTTACAATAATTGGTAGCATTTCTGGGGTAATACCAACAGCAATAGCAATAGTAAACATTACACCTTTTATTCAGTCATTACTTTGAAATCCAGATATTAATAAAACTATTGGTGTTATTGCCAACATAAACGCAATTAAATATATAGTAATTTTTTTGATTCCTTTTTCAAATGAAGAATCTTTTCTTTTTTCTTTAACTTTATTATCAATTAATGAAAAATAAGTATTTTGACCAGTAGCTACAACTATTGCAATCCCACTGCCAGACATTACTTCAGTTCCCATATAACCAATATTGTCATAATTTAAATGAGATTCAAATTCTCCATCATTAGTATCTTTTTTTTGCACTGGGAAACTTTCACCTGTAAGTGATGATTGATTTACATATAAGTTGTTTGATCACAAAATTCTTACATCAGCTGGAATAATATCTCCATTAACAAGATAAATAATGTCACCAGGAACTAGTTCATCATTTTCAATAACTTCAGCTTCTTTAATCATTCTGATTGAATTGGCATTATCTAAAGTTTTATAATTATAAGAAATATTTCTAATTACTTTTGAAGTTTTTTTACTTTCTTTTAACATTCTTTTAATAACTATATGTGATCTTATTTCTTGAACAAAAGCCATAGTACCACTAGCAATGATCATCACAAGAACAACAATAGCTGCTACCAAAGAAAAAATTTCTCTTTCACCCACATACTCATAAAAATTAAATGCATCAATAAGTATCAATATTATGTTGAATGGGGCAAAAAATGTTTTTAAAAATACTAGAAAAAAATTAAATCTTGATGGTTTTAATTCTTTACCACCGAATTTTTCTCTATTTTTATTTACTTGGTTATCATCTAAACCAAATTTATTAATTTCAAATTGTTTTAATAATTTATTATTGTCAGAGTCTACATAATTGATTAATTCAAATTTTGTATTATTGTTTATTTTTTTTAGTTTTTTCATAAATCTCCAGTCTATGAATGCCTAAATATTAATAATCTTTAACGTAGAAAAATTAGTGATATATAAGCACTCTTGATAAAATTTAATTCACTTAATAAACTCTGGGAAGGAATACTCATAAAATCACCTCTTTCTTATTCTTTGAGATTATAGCATAAAAAAAACATCTAAGAAAAGATGTTTTGTTTTAAACTATTTTTTGATTATTTTTTTGATTTCTTTTAATTCACGTTTGTTAGCTAAAACAAAATGATTTTCACTAACTTCAACAAACTCAGGTGTATCAAAAATATAGTCAGGATGTTCTTCTTTTGGATCGTACACAATTAAACTTTCATCAAAGTTGTAACTTGGATCTGGTTGAGGAATTGCTGATAACAATGATCTTGTATATGGGTGAAGAGGATTTTTAAATAACTCTTCAGCTTGCGCTAATTCAACTACATCACCATGATAAATAACTGCAATTCTATCAGCTATAAATTTTACAACTGATAAATCATGAGTAACAAATAAGTATGTAAGATTATATTCTTTTTTAAATAATTGAAATAAATTTAACACTTGAGCTCTAATTGAAACATCAAGTGCTGAAATTGGTTCATCAGCAATAATAATTTTTGGTTTTAAAGCCAAACTTCTAGCAATACCAATACGTTGTTTTTGCCCTCCTGAAAATTCATGAGGGTAACGCGACAAGTGCTCTGGTAAAAGCCCAACTGATCTAACTAAATTTAAAATGATATGCTTTTTAACATCATCATCTTTTTCAATTTGATCAATTGTTATTTGGTTATCTAGATTAAGTTCATTAAAGTATCTTACATAGTCTAAACGAGCTTCTTCTGATTTATATAAATCAGTAAAGTTTTCTAAACCTTCAGAAATAACTTCTTCAACAGACATTCTTTCATTTAAAGAAGAACCTGGATCTTGAAAAATCATTTGAATATTTTTTCTATTTGCTCTTTTTTGTTCTTTTGTTGGTTTTGAAAATAAATAAGATTCACTTACAAGTTCGTCAATTGATGGTAAATGTAGATATTCAATTAGTTCAACAATTGTACTTGTTTGTCTTTCCGTCAATAAATCTTTATTTTTTAATTGATTTTCATACTTTTCAATTAATTTAGCTCTTTTGTTAGAAGGAGACGAAAGATCTAAATTTTGTTCTTCTAAAGTTGTAGCAATTTTGATTCTTCTAAAAATTCGATCATCATTTTCTTTTATTAACTTTAGCTTACTAAAAATAAACTCCATTAAATCCATAAAAATAGTTGCATCTCTGTTTTTTCTGGCAAACTTAATTTTTTTTCTAATTTCTTCTAAGTCAAAGAAATCCAAACTCATTTTATCTTTTAATCTAATAATGATATCCAATGTATCTTCATTTTTAGCTAAAACAGATTGTTCTAGCTGTTTTGATATTTGAGGTATGTATTCATTAATACCAGAAACAAACTGATTAATTCTTCTAAAATCCTTAATGATATCGTTTACATACTTTAAATTATCTTTTGTTAATCTATGAACTAAATTGATATATGATGAAGAAAATACATTTCTTCATCTAGCACTTCTAAAAGCTTCGTCTTCATCTTTATACTTTTCATATGAATTTTTCAAATTTAAAATAATTTTGTCAAAGTAGTGCGAATTAACCGCATACTTAGATTCAATTAATTTAATTTTATTGTACATTTCTTTGTTTAGTTTAAATAAAGAAGTTGGATTACCAGCAACCAATTGATTATCTAAATAAATTGACCCATCAGCTAATGTTTGAACACCAGCAATAGCTCTACCAATAGTTGTTTTTCCAGATCCTGACTCGCCAACTAAACCAAATATTTCCTGTTTATATATGTCAAAGTTAGCACCTTTAACAGCTTGAAACTTTTTTCCTTTATTTCGGAACTCAATAGTTAAATCTCTAACGTTCAATAAAACATCTTTATTATTTTTTAACATTATTTTGTACCTCCTTTTTTAGCAATAACAGTTTTTTTAGGTGTTGCTGCTTTTGAAAGTACAGAACTTTTTGTTTTTTTAGGACCAATATTTTTATCAGCTTTAGCATGTAATAACCATGTTTTAGCATAATGTGTTTCAGAAACCTTAAACATTGGAGGTTCATGTAAATAATCAATAGCTAATGCATATTTATTTCTTGGAGCAAAAGCGTCACCTTTAATTTCATTAAATAAACTCGGAGGTGTTCCACCAATTGAATATAGGTCTTCTCCTTTAGTTCCTAATTGAGGTAGTGATAATAACAGAGCTCATGTATAAGGATGTTTTGCATTATTAAAAATCTCTTCGGTTGTACCTATTTCAATTATTTGACCAGCATACATGACAGCAACTCTGTCAGAAATGTTTGCAACAACTCCTAAATCATGAGTAATAAATATTACAGAAAAATGATATTCTTTTTGTAAATCTTTAATCAATTTTAAAATTTGAGCTTGAATAGTTACATCAAGTGCTGTTGTTGGTTCATCACAAATTAAAATTTTTGGTCTACAAGCTAAAGCAATTGCAATAACAACCCTTTGTCTCATACCACCTGAATATTGACCAGGAACATCTTTATAACGAGATGAAGGATTTGGAATACCAACTTGCTTTAATAACTTAAGTGCTTCTTTTTTTGCCTGTTCACGAGACATTTTTAATTGCTTAATCAAAACTTCTGTAATTTGAAATCCTACAGTCAATAATGGGTTTAAAGAAGTCATTGGATCTTGAAAAACTGTAGCTATAGTTTTTCCTCTTATTTCTCTAATTAATTTGTTTGCACTTGACTTAGTTTTAGTATTCAATATTTCATTTCAATCAAACATGATATTAGCGAAATGTTCTTCATCAACTTTTTTATTTTTGATAATTTCTTCATAAATTACTTTTAATTCTTTTTCAAATTTAACTAAATGATTTCTTTCTTCAAAGTAAGAATTAAATTTTTCTATATTTTCAAGAGTAATTGCTTGTTTAGTTTGAATAAAACTTTCTATGTTTGAAATTATTTCTTTAATTATTGCTTGTTCTTTTAAAGTTAAACCAGCAACTTTTTTTATATCGCCTTCTAATAAAATCAGTTTATTTTTTAAATCACTAATTTTTTTGTTTTGCAAGTCAACACTTAATAAAATTTCTTTTTTAATATTAAGTACATTTATTTTATTTTCTGCTTGAGTTAATTTAAAAGCGTCATTTCTTTTTTTGAATTCTTTAGCTTTTTCAGCTTTTTGAGATATAAATAATTCTAATTTTACTATTTGAGAATCAATTTCTGATATTTCATTTTCAATTAAAAGTTTATTATTCTTAAATTTTTCTAAATTTAAAATTTCTTTTTTTATTTTACTAATTTCAGCATTAGTAGTTTTTTTAACAAATTTTATAACATCACTCAAAATTAATTTTTTTTCAATATTAACTATATCAACAGGACTTTTAAAATATGATTTTTCATCATTCATAGCACCTTGATTTGGTGTATATATAATTGATCCATCATTTATTCAACCATTTGAATCTAACATTCCGGTGAAAGTTTTAGTAATAACCGACTTACCTGAACCTGATTCGCCAACTAGAGCTAATACTTCACCATCATATAAATCAAAAGAAACATTTCTAATTGCAGTCAATACTCGACTTCTAACTCGAAATTTAACTTCTAAATTTCTAATTGATAATATTTTTTTATTTAAGTTTGACATTTTTCTCCTTTTTTATTAATTAATTTTTCTAAAATTGATTTAAAATTAATCTTAGATTTTGTGAGGTTAATTTAATGAATAGAATAAATGCAAGCAATACTGATTCTAAAAAATCAAAAAAAGAAGTTCATGAATTTAAAAAGAATAGCATTGAACAAGATATTAACTCAAAGGTTGAAAAACACGATTCTAAAGCAATGTATAAAAGTATCAATTACAAAGTTTCTAAAAAAATGCGTTGATATGATTATTTAACTGTTTTAAGTGTTTCTACAACTTATATTATTATTTCACTTTTAATGCAAAGATTTATTAAATTTAGTAAAAATGGTAATAATATTTTTGAAATACTTATAACAACTGGTTTTATATTGTTTATTGCATTATTTATAATTAATGGTTATTTAAGAAATAAAAAAACCGCTAAATATTTTAATAACAAGATCAAAAGATACGAAACCACTTTAGATGAAAAAGAAGGTTTTAGTAGAAGAATATCAAAAATATTTATTTTAATATCCTTAATTCTTTTTATTACATCTATTGCATGTTGATTAATATTATAAGCTTAAAGTTTTCATTATTTGCACCTTGCGGTGCTTTTATTTTTCAATTACGCGATTTTTAAAGATCACATAATTGAAAAATAAAACAAGTTTTGCTTGTTTTATTTATAAAGTTGATCAGTTTATTAAACAGTGGTTGATTTTGTAGGTGTTTTAAACAAAACATTATTTGCTTTACCTGTTGAAGGTCTAGTGTCTATTGCTTCTTTAACCAACTTATATTGATTTATCTGGTAATCATATTCTTCTTTTGTTGCAATTGAAGATGATTTTTGTTGAGTAAATGTTCTGGCTGTAGATAAACCATATATAGCATGCCCATATGTATAAGGTTTAATATACGAAACTTTATATTCTTTATACTGATTTCTATTGTAGAATGGTGTAAATAAAAAGTCAATATAAATAGCTTTAGCTTCTTCCTCAGCAAAATTATTGTATCTGTCATCTGTTGTGTCACCTTCATTAGTGTCAATTTTTTTTACCTTTGTATCATAAGAATTAACTATTTCCATAAATGAATCTGTAGCTGATGTTTTAAGTTTTTTATCACCGTTTTCACCAAGATCATCAGTTAATCTTCTAAACCCATGGTAAGCAGCATAATCTCCATTAATTTTATAAGTAGCTAAATATGAATATGGGTCAGCATAATCTGGTCCTCACCCACTTGACGCCAAGTCAAACTTACCTGACCTTTGAAGTGCAGTCCAGTCTTTGTGAGTGTTGGAAACCGGAGCAACAATTTTTAAAGGATTGCCTTCAATTTTGTTAAAGTTATCAAACATTTGAACCAAATATGGGTTAGTAACAGAATTATCTGGAGATAATGCTCATATCAATTCAACTTTACCCTCTTTTGTTTCAATACCATTGTCTTTTATGTGTTTATTAATTGCTGCAATTAATTCACTTTGGTCTTGATTTGAAAGACTTATTGAATTATTTAAAAATGGATCATGGCCCTCTTCAAGATCTTTTGATTTAACTTTTTTGTTTGTTAATCTTTCTACTGCTTCTTTTACGTATTCAACGTAATCTTTAGAACCAATTTCTCCATCACCAAGATCAGCGCTCGGATTGATTGCGAAGTTTGGCGATGTATAAATATTTCTAACATTTTTTGATACTTTTTGATCAACTGTGTCAAATTTTTCACTATAATATTTTACAAAATCACTTCTATTAATACTTGTTGCTAAAAATTCTCTAGTTTCTTTTAATTGTAAAACTTTACTCGCTGCAATAGCTTTTGAATCCCCAGTTGCATTAGCAAAGTTGTAGTAGATACCAAATGAAAAATCTTTTACTGGATCAGTACTGTAGACACCAGTAAATTTTGGATTTAAAGAATCTTCACCAACATATTTATTTCAACCAGCTTCATCAGTTTGTTTTACTACAAAACTATCAACTTCTCCGGCTTCAAACATTTCTCTTGCTTTTGATGATGTAGGTTTAGCCAGATATTTTCAGTTAATAGTACTGATTGAAGTTTTTTCTGCAAAATGGTAGTTATCATTTTTTACAAGAGTTTTGTCATCACCATCAATTGATTTTGGCAAGTAAGCTCCACTGAATGCATCAATAGGAGAATTTGCTAATTGATCAACATGTGCATCATAAATAGGTGAAAAACACCCATAAGTTAAAACAGTTTCAAAGTAAGTTGAAGGTTTTGTTAACTCAAACTTAACAGTTCCCTCTTCTTCATTAATATGAAGTCCAAATCCAGGTTTTAAAATTTTGACTGGTTCTTTTGATTCAACCACTTGACCTTCTTTATTTTTTAATTTATAAAATACTTCACCAACTTTTGAAACTTTTTCTAAGGCTTTTTTTCAAGCAGCATCAATTAGTTTATTTTCTTCAGTTTCTGATATACCATTTTCATTTGGTAGAGCTACATAAGCAGAAAATAACTCACTTAATTCAGTTGCATTTAATATAAATGACTCTCATAACATTGAAAGATCTGAACCTTTTGATGAATTTAAGATATATTTTGCTGTATTTTCAAAATCGGAAGCTTTAATATTTCTTAGAACTCTGCCAGTTTTATCAAATCATTTTGCATTACTACGTATTTTATATTGCCATAAACTTGCATTAAATTCAACGTCTTGTTCATCACTAACTATTTGAGAACTTTCGTGTTCTGAAGATTCAGACTTTTTAGGTGCAGGATTTCCAACATAAGGACTATTACCATTTGAATCAGCATATCCAGATTCAAAGACATCGCCATATGTTCTTCCATATTCATCAATTCCTAGAGCTCCTGCGTATAAATTTGCCAAGAATTCTCCATCTCCAGCCAATTGAGTATGAGCTGTATTTCAACCTTCAACTGGACTTTGATAAGTTAAAGTTAAAGTTTTAGTGTCTCTTCTTCTCTCAAGAACTTTTTCTAATGAAATACCAGTTTTACATGATACTACCGCTACTGAAGCCGATGAAGCTATGAAACCAGCTGCAAGCAATAAAGCTAAACCACGATATTTTGTTTTGTTATTTAATTTGTTCATAAATTTTCTCCTTTTTTATCTATGAGTTTTTGGATCTAAAGAATCCGAAAGTACTTTACCTATTAGATAAAATACTAATGATATTCCACCAACTACTGCTAATGGAACAATTAAAAGGTGCGGTGTTACTTGTCAATCACTACCCGCTAAAGTTTCATTTAAAATAGAACCTAGAGATGCTTTTGAGTTATCATTTTGAGGAATAAAACCAAAACCTAAATAAGCTAGGGTTGAATCAATAGCTATTGCCTCTGGAATAACAAAGGCACATGTTTGGATAATAATTGGTAGTATTTTTGGCATTATGTTTTTTCTAATAATTTTAGGACCTTTTGAACCTAAAACTTTTGACGCTATGTTATATTCTGCATTTCTTGTTAAAAGGATTTGAATTCTAATTAATGAAGCTAAACCTATTCAACTTGTCAAAGAAATCGCAAAAACAATGCTTGCCATACCTTTATTAAAAATAAATATAACCACCAGTCATAATATTAACGAAGGTATAGCTGTTAAAAATCTAACTATTTCTAAAAATAACATATCTACTTTTTTATAAAATCCTCATATAGAACCAATAGTAATTCCTATAAGAGTTTGAAATGAAAATACTAAAATTGTAAATAACATAGTACTTCTAGATCCTATTCAAACTTTATTTCATAAATCCTCACCTTTAGTACCAGTACCAAACCAATGTTCTAGTGAAGGTGGTAAATTTTTATTAGATAAATTAATTTTAGGAACTGCTGATTCTCCAAGAGCTACAGTACAAGTCATCACCAAAAAAACTAATAATATAATTGAGCATACAATAAAGGTGTAGCTTTTGAATACTTTTTTTAAAACTGTATTTCAATATTTGTATGGTTTTGTGTATATTTGTTCAGCTTGTGATAAATCATCACCAACTAGTTCAAATAAACTTGAATCTAAATCATTTAAATCAATATCTGTCTTTTTAATATCTTTCATAAATAATCTTTCTCCTACTTCAAACTAACTCTTGGATCAAGGATTGCTAATAATAAATCTCCTACCAATGTTGTCATAATTCCCAAAGAAGCTGATAAAGTAACAAAACCTAAAACTGTAAATATATCTGTAAAGTTAATTGCTCTGACCATGTAGTAGCTCATGCCTTTCATTCCTCACATTGTTTCAATTAAAATACTTGAACCAAAAATTGTGAACAAAAATATTGTAGGTATATTCCTTGCCATTCTAATAAAAGAATTTCTAAATACATGCACATAAAACACATAAGTTTCGCTTAAACCTTTTGAATTAGCAAATTTAGTATAATCAGAAGTCATTTCATCAATAACTAATCTTCTTGTTTCAACTAATACACCAGGAGTTACTAAAATCATAATTGCTATTATTGGAAAAATTTTCCCAAATGCTGAAAGTTGATCTCAGCTAGTGTTACCACCTAAATAAACAAGCGTAAATTGATAAAAAGGTATAATAATAACTAAAACAGGAATTGCAATAACTGCAAGTGTAATTGTTGTTATAACAGTATCAACTGGTTTATCTTTTTTTCTTGCTACAAATATTCCTAAAGGTATCCCTACACAAAAGGACAATAGTGTTCCAGTTCCGCCAACCAAAAACGAAAGTGGCATTGCTTTAATAAACATATCAGAAACAGGCTTACCAAATTGACCGCTTACATCCCTACTCAATGAAATTCCTAAATAGAATCATTTTGTCACAGGTTCATAAATAGTGAGTGGAGATCCAGCTTCAGAAGTTATTATCGTAACTTGTTTTGGTATAACCGGAGTTACATTTCGTAAGTAAACTAATACTTGAATAATTAAAGGCTTATCTAAGCCTAACTTTTCTTTTCTTGTTGCTAAGCGATTTAAATATCACTCACCAGTAATACCACCATTTTGATTAATTGATTTATCTGATATATCTATCATAAGAGTAGTGTCATCAATAAGGAAATTCAATAAGCAATAAACAACAGCTATAGTTATATAAACAGTAATTATTGAAAAAAATATTCTTTTTAATGAATAGGTTAATAATGGGTAATGTTTTGTAAATTCTTCCAAACCTTCTTTTAACTTATTAAAGTGGTAAGGGATTCTTTGCAAAATACTATTTGACTTTTCACTATCAGTTACAGTTAAACTGACTTCATTAATTAATTCTGTTACTTGTAACTCTTTTTGAGTTTGTTGCAAAACTATCATCTCCTTTCTTGAAATTTTAATTGAAAAATAATCTTGTTAAACTTTTAAAAAATTAATATAATTTTTATAAAAAAACTTAGAAATCTTTTAGATTTGCTAAGTCACTATTTTAATTACTAATTACTTTTTTCATACACAATATTATTTATTGATTTAAATTATATCTATATAAGGAAAATTAATTATCTACTAAAACAGTTCCTTTAAACTTTCTTTTAATAACAATATTACCAATTACTTAATAATATTTAATTTAAAAGTTGATTTTATGATAGCTATCTGCATATCACCAAATATCATTAAAGTATTAAAAAATTATTTTTCGCAGATAATCAAACTGCAGAAAAACCTTTATCAATAGTTGCACAAGCAATTACTAAATTAATGTTTTTCATAAGCGACTCCTTATCTTACATTAAAATAATAACAAATAAATTCTATAAATGTGTAATTTTTTAAACAATTTACAAAAATTTATTTTAAATATAATTTGTTTAATTATTAAAAAAATAAATAAGTTTATTGAAAACATTTATTTCTTAAAAATTTAAAAATTGATCTTTAACTTTTGAAAATTTAAAATATTGAAAATTCATATATGCAGGTTCTTAAAATCGTATATTTTATTTTTTAAAGTTTATTTTATAATTTCTCATAATCTATTTAATAAATTTTTCATTTATTTTTAGCTTTCTATTTTTATTATTTAAAACTTGTTAATAAAAAACAGCTTTTTTATTCCAACATGCCAGCTTCATAAAGTTTTTTAAAGTGACCTTCAATTTTTTTAAGATTTTCAAACGTCCCTCTTTGAACAATACCAGCTCCATTAGCACCAAGCACAATAATTTCATCAACATGTTTTATAGTTGATAATCTATGTGCTATAACAACAGTTGTTTTATTAACCATTAATTCATTTAATGACACTTGAATTTCTTTTTCAACAATATTGTCCAGAGCTGAAGTTGCTTCATCCATAACTAATATTTCTAGATCTTTTAAAAACATTCTAGCAATAATTAATCTTTGTTTTTGCCCACCAGATAAAATAAAACCTCTTTCACCAAGAATAGTATTATAACCATCTGGCATATTTGATATTAACTCATGCAATTTTGCTTTTTTACATGCTCTTATAACTTGTGAATCTGTTTTATCAAAAGCACCATATTTAACATTTTCAAAAACATTACCAAAAATAATTTGAGGTTCTTGTTCTACATATCCAACCCTTTGTAAGTATACAGGTAAATTTAATTTATTTAGATTATGTCCATTAATAAGAATTTCACCACTTGAGGGTTCATAAAATCTTAACAATAACTTAGAAATAGTTGTTTTACCAGCCCCAGTTTCTCCAACAAATGCATACGATTTACCTTTTTCAAAAGTAATATTCATATTTTGTAAAATAGTTTTTGAAGGTTGTTCTGGATAACTAAACACGATGTTTTTTAACTCAATTCTTTTAATATCTTCATTAATAATTATTCCATCATGTTCATGTTCTAAAAATAATGGTTTTGATTTCATAACTCCATATATTTTTTCAGCACTAGCAGATGCTCTTGAAATAGCTGGAATAATTCCAGACACTTGTCACAATGGTCTTGTTAGTGCAGTTAATCCAGCTGTAATAGGCACTAGTTTAGCAAATGATTCTGAATCTTGTCTTGATATTAATACAGCAACAATAACAACAACCATTGCTACAATAACATCTGATGCTATTAATATAGTACTTAGTGCAGCTCCTTTAAGCGCAACTGGTTTATATTGTTTTAAATAAGGTTCATAAATTTTTTCAATTTCCTTATTTTCATATTCTCTTGTTCCAGATGATTTGATTAATCTAATAGAATTAATTTTATCAGCTGTTATTCCATTTATTGAACTCATTATGTTTCTAAGTTGTAAATGGTTTTTACGATAATTTTTAACAACAAACACTAATATTAAAACCATTGAATAAACAGTTACTAAAGCAGCTGTTGCTAAATGTGGTGAAATAATAAATAATGATACTGTTCCTAATATCAAAACCATGGGTGCTTGTATTAAAGAATTCAACAAACCGCTAATTTCATTTGATACATTTGATGTATCATATAATACTTTTGTCATTATTTCACCAATTTTTTTATCAGAATAATATGATATATCTTGTTCAAATAATTTTCTTAAAATTGCTATTTTAAACTTTACTTCTAATCTTGAAGTGATGATGCTAAACAATCAATCTTTAAAAAAAACTATACTTGATAAAAGAATAACAACTAATGTCATAATAATTATTCATACATATCAAACCTGACCATAATCTTGCCCAGCACTTTGTCTTGATTGATTATCGAAAAGAGCTTGTTGTATTACTATATTAGTTAGTATTGGTACTATAGAAACCAATAGAGCCTGAGCCACAATTGTAATAATAACTAAGCTTGCAACTTTTTTATTAGTTTTACCAACTGTGTAAAGAAGTTTAAAAAATCCCATACGTTCTTTATTGTAATTTGATAAAACATTTTCTAAATTAGCATTGTATTTATAATGTTTGCTCATTATTCCTCCTTAATATTTTTATTAGCTTATATTATAACTTTATGAATAAAGTTATAATATAAAAAATAAAAAAGTTTTCAAATTTAATTCAAAAACTTTTTAATGTATTTATCTATTTTTTAATCATTGAAGGTTGTGTCATTTCTTTTGGGATTTCTACACCCAAAATTTCTAAAATTGTTGGTGCTATTTTTACAATAGCTGGATCTTGATCATCGAGTTTAATAGTTTTATCAGTAACAATAATTGGAACTAAACTTGTTGTGTGCTTTTTATTAGGGCCATTTTTTTCATCAATCATAACTTCAGCATTTCCATGATCAGCTGTTATAATCATAACTCCATTATGTTTTAACACAAATTCATCATGAATTCTTTTTAATTGTTCGTCTAAAACTTTTACACCTTTAACAGTAGCTTGATAATCACCAGTGTGTCCAACCATATCACAATTTGCAAAGTTTAACACAATTAAGTCAAACTCATCTTTTTTTCTTTCTTTTATTAATCAGTCCGTAATTTCTTTTGCAGACATTTCAGGTTTTAAATCATAAGTTGCAACTTTTGGTGATGAAATTAAATCAAGACTTGCATTGGTTAATTTAATTTCATCTTGTGTTGCTAGACCATTTTTAAAATAGTCATTTCCTCCATCAAAAAAGAATGTAACATGAGCAATTTTTTCTGTTTCAGCAATTCTTAATTGTTTTAACCCAATTGCAGCAACATACTCACCAAGAGTGTTAATCAGAGGGGTTGGAGGATAAGCTATTCATTGCGAAGTTACACTATCTGAATATTTCATTGTTGAAACAAACATAATCTTGTCTCCAATAAATTCTAAGTTTTTAAATGATTCATCTTTCCATGAAGCATAATCTTTATTAGTTATAACAGAAGCTATTTGAATAGCTCTATCGGGTCTAAAGTTGAAGAATAACATTGCATCATTTTGTTTTAATTCTCCACCAATAATATTTGCATTGTAAGCAGGAACAATCATTTCATCATCCAACCCACCATCATATGCTGATTGTATATAATCCAATGGGTCAGTAAATGATTTTACTTGTGAAGTTCTTTTCGTTAATACTTCATATGAAACAGCACTTCTTTCAAATCTTTTATCTCTATCCATTGCATAGTATCTACCATGTATTGAACTAATTACACCAATGTTATTATTTGCTTTAATTAAATCTAATAATTGTTGAATGTATTGTTTTGCAACTTTAGGTTCAGTATCTCTTCCATCAGTAATTAAATCAAATGCGATTTTTTTAATCCCTGCTTTAATTGCATGTTTGTATAATGACATTGCATGTAACATGTGAGCATGAACTCCACCATCTGAAAATAACCCCATTAAATGCAATGTTGAGTCGTGTTTTAGTACATAAGCAAAAGTTGTCTGAATAACTTCATTAGTGGCAAAACCATTAATTTCAACTTCATTGTTTAGTTTAGCTAAAGATTCCATATTGATTCTTCCTGAACCTAAATGAATATGACCAACTTCTGAGTTTCCCATTTGTCCTTCGGGTAAACCTACTCATTTTCCTGAAGCATGTGCTTCAACTCATGGGTATGTATTTTTCATTTCATTAACAAATTTTTGATTTGCATTATCAACAGCATTTCCTTTGGCTGGAGCTTCAATTCCTCAACCATCTAAAATAGCTAAAATAACTGGTCTTTTACTTTTCATTTTATTTCTCTCCTAATATATATGTTTCAATGAACTCTTTAACAGCACCTTCAACATTTGTTTTATTAATATAAACATCAGCTATATCTTTAATAGGTTGAACTGAATTTGCAATACCAACCCCAATTCCAGCAATTTGAATCATCGGATAATCATTCATCCCATCCCCAATAGCAGCCATGTTGTCAACAGGAATGTTATAGAAATTTGATAATCATTTCAAAGCATATGCTTTATTTATTCCTTTAACATTTATTTCCCCAATTAAATTATCATTAGTTGAAATGTTTAAATCAAAATTTTCTTCTAATAAATTATATAATTTTTCATTACCTTGAAAACCTAACAGTTTAAAAAACTTAAAACTAAAGTCATTTTTAACATCTTCATAAAATAATACTTCACCATCAAAAAAACCTTTTTCTAAAATATAGTCTTTACTATTTATTGAATTTTTAGTAACAACTACTTTATTTAGATCATCAGTGTATCCTCACATGCAAGCATTATGTTTTAAAGCTTCTTCAAAAACTGCTTTAGCTGTAATTGAATCAATACAATTTGATTCTATAACTTTATGATTTTTTAAATCATAAATACATCCCCCATTACAACCAACAATAATTTCACTATCTTTATCAAAACCATATTTTTCTAATTCATTTAATTTTGAAACAGCTGGTCTACCTGTTACAAAAGCTAATTTAACACCTTTTGCAATTGCTTTTTTAATAGGCTCTACATTATCTAAAATAATACCTGCCATTTTATGATATGAAGTTCCATCCATATCTAAAGCTAATAGTTTAATTTCTTTCATAATTTATTTTTTATAGTTGATTAAAGCAATAAAATCATCTGCTTTTAAACTAGCTCCACCAACTAATGCTCCATCAATATTTTTTTGTGACATTAATTCAGAAATGTTTGAAGGATTAACACTTCCACCATATTGAATAGTTATTTGATCAGCAACTTTTTCATCATAAATTTTTGCTAAGTTTTCTCTAATTTTTTGACAAACAATTTCAGCATCATTTGCAGTTGCAGTTTTACCAGTTCCAATTGCTCAAATTGGCTCATATGCAATAATAGTTTTTAAGGCATCACTTGGTGAAATATTTTTATAAGCTTTTTTAATTTGACCATTAACTCAAGTTACAGTTTTTTTAGCTTCTTTAATTTCTAAAGTTTCACCACAACAAATAATCGGAGTGATTCCTGCTTTAATAAGTTCAATAGCTTTTTTATTTACAGTATCATCAGTTTCACCAAACATTTCTCTTCTTTCAGAATGACCAATCACAACATATTTAGTGTTGATTTCTTTTAGCATTGCAATTGACACTTCTCCAGTGTAAGCTCCATTAGTTGCAAAGTGCACATTTTGTGCAGCAATGTCAATAATTTTTGCTTTATTGATCCCAGTTTCTAATAAAGTAAATGGTAAAGCTAATCCTGCTTTAACATCAGACTTTTTAATTGCTTTTTCTACTTTTTTTAAAAAAGAAATTAATCCTTCTTTGTTCCCATTCATTTTTCAGTTTCCAAAAATTACTTTTTGTCTCATTTTATTTTTTTCTCCTATATATCATTTTTTACTCTTTTTTATTATAACTTATAAATCTTGAGGTTTTATTTAAATAAAAAACTTATCTAAAAAGATAAGTTTTAAATAAGTTTTAAATAAGTTTTAATTTTATGTTATCTAACTCTTGTTCTTAGGATGAAACTTTTGTTCTTACAGTTCATAGGGTTTGGCCATTTCATTTGATGTAAGCCTTTTGGCTACCAAATAATTTGTTTTTTTTAACACCATATATTTTTAAAATATATAAACCATTAGCAACATCTTCTTTAATTATGCTTGTTGTTATGTAATTATCTTCTTGATCACTATCTAAAATATTACTTGCATCATCATAAAAATCTATATGAAAATGAACGTCTTTATTTTTACCTCTTGCTATATCAACCTGCCAAGGTTCTTCTGTTGTTATTACCGGTTGTCCAATAATTTTTACTTCAAAACTTACTTGAGATTCAGGTTGACCATACACTTGAACATCAACTTTAACAGTTTTAACTCCGGCCACATTCGTTAATGATTGAATACTTAAATACTTATTATTATTTTTTTCATATTCTGTAATTGAAATTAAATTATCAACATCAGTTTTGAATGTTAAATCTTTACCAATAAGTTTATATCCACTAAGTTTAATATCTTGATATTTTTTTTGACTACCATTAACTCAACTTAATTCTTGATTATCAATTGGTTTAATTTCAGAGAACTTCAAGTCAGCTTTTCATTCTAAAACATTATATTGCATTGAGTGTAATTCATCAGTAATGACTGTAAATTTAACATTTTTAGTTTCAGAATCAGATGTTATATTAACAATTTCTTTAACACCTTCAATTTTAGGTAAAGTGTTACTAATATATTCTTTGGCTGCGTCCAAGTTTTTAAATTCTTGGTTTTCAAAAATTGATTTTTGTTTTAAAACATTGTCATCAATTGGTTTTTTCATTTCAAAATTAGATTCAAAAGTTTTATTGCCAAAATAGTTTTCGTCATCATAACTTACTTTTATGCTTAATTTATAAGTATTATCATTATTTGCATTAGTAGAGAAATCTAATGTTTGCACACCTTTAATTTGCTTTAAATTCTTAGAAAATATTTCTTGGACTTTTAATGCATTTTCATAAACTACACCTTTATTTTCAAATTCTATATTTGTAATTGCACCTTTAATCATATCAGTAATGTCCATTTTTGGTAAAATTTTTGCAGAAAGTGTTTCAGGGCCAAAATAACCTTTCTTATAATTAAAAGTAAGTTTATATGTATTATTAGGTTGTGATAATCAACTAAATTTTACTGATTCTAAATAATTAGTACTATTAAATGGTTTGATTAATTCTTCTTCAATATTTTCATCTGCTATGTTGTATTTTTTATTTTTAACAACTTCAAAGATTTGTTCAACTTCTTTTCCAACTGATTCATTTTTTACTAATGAATCTGAAACATTTGTGTCATCAGAATAATATGTTGATTCAAATGTTAAATTAACTCTATATTTATAATTAACAGAATTTTCTCATTCAAATGTCACATCCTTCACACCTTCAATATTGTTATATAACCTTATAATTGTGCTTTTTGCATCATCGTTTGTGCTATAACCCTTTTCTTGAATTTTACTTTTTACAGATGAAATTGCTTCCTTTAAGTTTGTGTAAGTTTTTGTTTCACTATTAACTACTTCAGGTCCTGAAAAATTTTGTTTGTATACCAGTTTTAGTGAATATTTTAGCAAATTCTCATCAGTTCAATTTAATTCAACTGAACTAATACCTTTTATTTTTTTAATTTCTTGAATTATTTCAGTTTTTGCAGATTCTAGATTTTTTTCATCATATTTGTTATTTTTGATTTCTTCAATTTTTTTGTTAATTTCATTATTTAAATCTACTTTAATATATACTTCAAAAACGTTCCCATAAGTATCAAGTCATTCATATCCTTCTTTTAAAATTGGTGTTATTGCAATACTAGCTGCATCAGTTTCTGTAAAAATAGACGCTTGGACTCTTAGTACACCTTCTGCTTTTCAATCTTTGTATGTTGCAATAAATTCAGCAGCTTCTTGTACACTATTAAATGTTTTATCTTTTAAAAGGCTTTCCACTTCTAACTTAAGTTCTGTGTTTTTTATTCTTTTAGTTGATGTTTCTGTTGTTTTATTTTCGCTTTTTTCTTTACTTTTAAATGACACATCACATGAGACAGCAGCCATACTTACAGTAGGCAAAATAGTAACTACTGTAAGTAGTTGTAATAATTTTTTCATTTTGTATCCTCCAAATTAATTTTTAAAATTAAACTTGGAACTTTGCTGGTAAATTATACTTTTTGTTAGTTTTTAACAATACGATTCTTTTAATTTTTCAAAATAATTCAACTGTTGTATTGTTTATATGTAAAATAACATTAACTAAAACTTGTGATAAATTAGAATCGGCTTTATTATTTTTCTTTTCTTTTGATTTTTCTTTTTTCTTCATTTCAGCAAAAAAGATAATAAGGACTTTAAAATTGACTGATAAGTTATTATTTTGATTAGATCTAAATTTAAATAAAAGTGTTCCAAAAATAATGATGATTGTAGATAATAATAAAAAACTTATTATTACTATTGACAAATATTCAAAATTGTTTGCTCGAGAAAAAAGAATGTTATTTTGAAATAATTTTACGAATAGTTTAATAAGTATTAATGGAACTAAACACAACATATTTCTAACCATGGCAAACATTAGTTCTTTTTTTTCAGTTTTATCATCTTGATTTTTTTTATATACATAGGCATCAGTTTTTTTAATAAAGTTAATAAAATTGACAATCATTAAAATAAACAAAAATAATAAAATTGCAGAATTTATTTTCTGAATATTTGAAAGTATTCAAAGACCCATTAATGAATCATCAAAAAAATAAATAAAAAAAGCAAAAAATAAATAGATAATAACTACTGAGATTATATATACATTTTTACTTAATAATAACTTCATAATTTTTTTCATAAAAATAACCTTTTTATAATTATATTCTTAAAAAACGATAAATAAAATAAAAAAACACTAAAAAGTGTTTTGCTTTTTTTGGATGGTGGTTGTGGACGGAATTGAACCGCCGACACGCAGAGCTTCAATCTGCTGCTCTACCAACTGAGCTACACAACCAAAAATAATGGCGACCCCAACGGGACTTGAACCCGTGATCTCCTCCGTGACAGGGAGGCGCGATAACCAACTTCGCTATGGGGCCATATGGTTGCGGGGATAGGACTTGAACCTATGACCTTCGGGTTATGAGCCCGACGAGCTACCAACTGCTCCACCCCGCGATAAATAAAAATGGCGGAAGATGAGGGATTCGAACCCCCGCTCGGGTTTCCCCGACTCTCGGTTTTCAAGACCGATCCCTTCAGCCGGACTTGGGTAATCTTCCTTATAAAATTGTTCAAATAGCAACAACTGTGTAATTACTAAATGGTGGACCTTACTGGACTTGAACCAGTGACCGTCCGGTTATGAGCCGGATGCTCTAACCAACTGAGCTAAAGGTCCTTTATGAATATGGTAGCGGAAGAGAGACTTGAACTCTCGACCTTTCGGGTATGAACCGAACGCTCTAACCAACTGAGCTACCCCGCCAAAAAAATGGTGGACCCTATCGGGATCGAACCGACGACCCCCTGCGTGCAAGGCAGGTGCTCTCCCAGCTGAGCTAAGGGCCCACATAAAAATATAATGGTCGGGAAGACAGGATTCGAACCTGCGACCCTTCGGTCCCAAACCGAATGCTCTACCAAGCTGAGCCACTTCCCGATACTAAATGTTATTACTTCAACAATAATAACATTGCTGACAAAATTGGTGCGCCCGAAGGGACTCGAACCCCTAACCTTTTGATCCGTAGTCAAACGATCTATCCAATTGATCTACGGGCGCATTTGTTATTATTGTTACCCTTAAAAAAATTTAGGGACTTATTTATTATAAAGGAGACAAGTGTAAAAAACAATAAATTTTTTGAAGATTTTATAAAACACAAAAAAAGAAGCATATAAACTTCTTTTGTTTTTCTTAATGGAGGCGGCAATCGGATTCGAACCGACGATCAAGGTGTTGCAGACCTATGCCTTAGCCACTTGGCTACACCGCCATGAACATACCTTATTTATTATAAGGTAATTAATAAAAATTTAGACTAATTCAGTTTATTTTTATTTGTTAAATAAATAATTGATTGATAAAAAATTGAAAACACTAAAGATATAACTATTAATATCACAATAAATATTACAAATCAAACATATCCTGGCAATCCTAATATTAAAGGGTTTGTAACTTGTAAAAAGAAATACGGATAAGCAATATCAATTGGAGTGCCTGCTGTTTGTTTTATCATTCCTCGTAAAATTGCATAAGCACCATATGCTAATAATATACATATGATTACTAATAGTGTTTTTGAAAAATTTTTAAAAGTTACTTTTTGTGCATTTTGGTGTTTCATAAAGAATAAAACATATAATACAAATAATAATGGTGCTATTGTGTGTAGTATTTCATTT
This sequence comes from Entomoplasma ellychniae, assembly GCF_002930155.1. Taxonomy (NCBI): domain Bacteria; kingdom Bacillati; phylum Mycoplasmatota; class Mollicutes; order Entomoplasmatales; family Entomoplasmataceae; genus Entomoplasma; species Entomoplasma ellychniae. The sequence goes on along the minus strand of NZ_PHND01000001.1, from coordinate 66,710 downwards.
GAGACATGTGATAAAATTTTTTCTCATAAATAAGCATTAGATGATGACATTGAGACTCCTCTTAAAAATGCATTGTAAATAATTCCTGTAATTGTAATTAAAGTAGCTGTAATAATTGATGCTTTCTCACTAAGCAATCCTTTTTTAGACTCATTATGAGGTTTAATTAGAGATGTATACATTCACACAGTGATTAAAATGTTTGATAAAACAGTAAAATAAGATGATAAACTGTTAATTTGTTCAAATGGGTTAAATATAGCTTTTAAACCTTGAGATGCTTGAACAAAATTTATTGTTGTTGAAATGTACTCTTTTTTAGCAATTCATCGGGCATTATGCAAAACACCATATGTTAATATATCATCTAATGTTATAACTTCGCCTTTTGCAAGCAATCCATTAATTTGGTGAACATATAAAATATTTCAAACAGAACTTCTAATATACATATCTAAAATAGTTATTGTCATAATTAATACAAATAATATTTTAAATAATGTTCTTCAATAAAATTTATTTTTTTTGAACGAATTTTGTCTTTTTGTTATAGTGTTTTCTATTTTAAAAGCAAAGGTGTGACTATTGTTTTGTATATGTTTCATAAATCTCCTTTAAATTAAATTATAAATAAAAATAAACCAAAAAAGGTTTATTTTTATTTATTGTTTACCAGCAATTAAATTTGTATATTCATCAACTAGATAATCATCTATTTTTCCATTATAGAAAAATGGTTCAAGATTTCCTTCAATTAGTTGTTGACCTTTCATAACTATTGGTAAAAATAAGTTTTTATATTTTTCAAAAGTTGCACCTTGCTCAGTTGCAGATTGTAAAGTTTCAACATAAGGTGTTGGAGTACCTGTAAAATTAGACAACTCTTCAGCATTAGCAATTATAAAATTCATAAATTTATAAGCTAAATCTTTATTTTTAGCATTTTTAGACATAACCATATTATCTGAATAAATATTAGTTGTTTCTCTAAAGTTTTTTGCTTGATTGTATTTATTTGGTCTTCCATATAAGAAATAAACTTTTTCATTTTCAGTAATTTCTTCAGCAATCAAACTTTCTTCATCTACTTCTTCTACTTCATCTTCTTCTGGTTCGCTCTCGCCATTATATAAAGCATTAGCATTGGCAGCATCTCCATTGTACATGACTGCAAAATCAAATCTACCTTCACCAGCAGTTTGAATTAAAGAATCACCTTCAAGACCAACATTTGGTTTATAAACTAAAGTTTTTAATTCTTCTGCAATATCATCAATTTCTGATTTATTTTTAAGATTACCTTTACCAAATAATTTTTGACCACCAATAGCAAATAGATTCTTAGGATCTTCATTTATAACAACTTTTTTACCAGCATCAGCTGCTTTTCATAAGATATCTCATGATAATTCAAAATTAATAACTCCATATGTTTTAGTAGCATCATAAACATCATCAACTTTTAAAGCAGATAATGTTCCACTTTCATCAACAACACCAACAGCATCGCGATAGTTATCAAATAATCATTTAATGTTATCTCCGCCATCACGACCTTTTGAATTAGGATTAATTACTATAGTTAAATCACCTCAAAAGTAGTTTAAAGCATAATCTGCTATTGTTCCAGTATTTAAACTATGTTCTGGAATATCAACAGAATCTAAATTAACTCTACTATTTCCCATAACATCTAAAAGAGAACTAACAATTTGTAAAGGCTTAGTTTTTTCTTTTGTTTCTGTTTTTGAATCAACTGGTTGTTTATTAATACCTTCATGAGTTTTTTTTGCATCACTTTGGTCCAGATATTCAAATGCTTCTGATCAAACGTTCAACTTAGAGTAATCTAATTGTTCTAACTTATTTTCTTCAGCAAGCTTTTGAACCATATAATCACTTGGTACCATTAAATCATAAGAAAATGTGTAAAGTTTATTATACAAAGTTTCATTTGAATCATATTCTTGATAATTAACTTTTACTTTATATTCTTTTTCAAAATCTTTAATAATTGTTCGATCGATATATTCCCCTCAGTTACCAACTGTTAAATCATAAATATTGTTTTTAATAAATGCTACAGTTAATGCTGAAAAAGATGCTAGACCAATTAACGATACTAATAAAACTTTTCAACTTCTTGTAAATCAATTTTTTGTATATCTAACATCTTCAGTTTCAATGTTATAAAATTCATTTGATTTTTTCGCTATTTTCATTTGAATTGGTGTAATTTTAAATTGAATTTTATCTATTGTTTTTTTAATTTTATTTTCATAATTTTCAATTATTGATAGTTTTTTTGTTTGTTTCAAATCTTTATAACCAACAAGAATTGGTTGTTGACGATAAATTTGGGTTCAAATTAAATCTTTTTTTGAAGATAAATTAGAAATTTTATTTTCATTATTCTTTTTAATTTCTTTTAGTTTTTCAACAACTAATTTTAACTTGTAATTGTTTTTACCTTCTTCAACTTCAATTTTTCAATCTTTGTAATATTTAATTTTTTTTGTATATCATTTAATTGTTGATTTACTTGGTTCAACTTCTTGATTAAAATCAGATATTAAGCTTTGCAATTTATCATTTATTGACTTAGCTTTAATTACAGCTTTATCATCACGAGCTTTCATTCACTCAATCTCTTCTGTTAAAAACTCAATCTCTTCAATGATTTTTTCTAAGTCAATAGAATACTTAGCAGCTTTTTTAACATCTTTAGCTAAAGCTTTTTGTTTTCTCAAAGTTAACTCTTTTTTTTGATTTTTTAATAATTTAGATTTATATTTTTTTTCATTATTAATTTCTGTTTGTAATTTATATCTTTTTCATTCTAAAACAGATATTTTTTTATCATAATTTTTTAAACTTGCTCTTCACAATTTTAAACTTAATATTCAATATTGCACTCATAGTTTAATACTATAAGACTTTTTAATAATAGATAAATTCTCTAAGTTTGATTTTGCTAAATTAAGTTTTGATTGTAATTTATAAATTTCTTTTTGTTTATAAGTTCCATTTTTAATTTGAGCTATAGTTTCTTCTTGTTTTTCTCCAACAATCAAAAATGCGTTATATACTAAAACAGCTAATGCAATAATTGCTACTGTTAATGTTCCAAAAGCAAATATAAATGGCTTAATTCTTTTGGCTGCATAAATAAATCCAGATACATTCTGTTGATCTCCACCTGTAAAATAAGAAATTATAAAGTCATCAAAACTCATTGCAAATGCAATAAACGCGGCTAAAATGATAGCTGGTTTTAAAATTGGTAATATAACTTTAAATATTACAGTAGAGCTTTTAGCTCCTAAATCATTAGAAGCTTCAATAATCCCTTGGTCTATTTTTCTTAAACGCGGCATGACTGTAATAATTACATATGGGACGTTAAATGATATATGAGCCATAATTAGTGTAAATATGCCAAACTTTATACCACACAATAAAAATACGACCATTAAAGCAACAGCTGTAATGATGTCAGCATTAATTAAAGGCACATTTGAAATAGTTAATCATTTATTTCTTTTTCGTTTATCAAGTTTTGATAAACCAATTGCTGCACTAACTCCAATAACTAACGAAATAGCAGTTGATACAACAGCTACAAACAATGAAGTTATAATTGATTTAATAAAAGTTGAATCTTGAAAAAATTGCTCATATCATTTTGTACTAAATCCCATTCAGCTAGAAACTGTATTTCCTGAGTTAAAAGAAAATATCACCATAATACCTATAGGAAGGTATATTAATAATATGATTAAAGCAAAGTAACTTGATTTGAAGAGTCTTTTCATTTTTTACCTCCTTTATTTTCAAATTTATTACTAATAAATTTAGAAGCTAACATAATTATTAATACTATTGCTGCTAAAACAACACTAATGGCTGCACCAGCCCCAAAATTACTTCCTTTTAAAAAGTATGACTCAATAATTTTTGATATTAAATTTATTTTTCCATCACCCATATACTGAACAACTATTAAAGATGTTGCTGTTTGTAATAAAACAAGAGTAAAAGCAGTTATTATCCCAGGGACTGATGATCTTAAAGTGATAACTCAAAAAGTTTTGTTTTTTGAGCACCCCAAATCTTGAGCAGCTTCTTCGATATCTTTAATTCTTGATTCCAAAGCATCGTATATTGGTGGAATAGCAAATGGTAAAAACATATAAGTCATACCAATAATAATTGCAACTTGAGTTCCTAGCATACTTGGTGCTAGAAGTAAAAATAAACTTCTAAAACCTAAAACTTTCATAATCATTGAAATTCACATTGGTAGAGTTACCAATAGTCAAACATTTTTTGCAACCATTTTTGATCGTAATTGAGACATAATTAAAGCTATTGGGTAACCTATTAAAATACACATTAAAGATGATATTAAAGCATAAAATAAAGTTACACCTAATGCAAGCATTATATTTTTATTGCTAAATAAATCCAAATAATTTTGTAGCGTTACTTTGAACATTGATAAATCATTTGTTGGTTGAATAACTGAATAAATTATAATTGCAACAATTGGTAAAATTACTAAAAATATCATCACAATAAAAAAAGGCAATAATATAGGTGTTGTTTTTTTACCTATTTTATGAAAAAAACTTTTTGATTTTAACATCCCACCATATTTTTGAACTCTATCTTTAATACTTTGCTTTTTAGCTTCTGCAATTTGAAGATCTATTTCTTCTTCAAGTTCATCTTTATCAAAAGATTCTTTTGCTTTTTGTTGAAGTTTTAATAATCTTTTTTCCTCTTTGAATTTACTATCCAAGTCTTGTTTTTCTTTTTTAGTTAACGGTTTAATTTTGTCATTTTTTAAATTGGCAATAGGCTTAATTTCAGTTTTATAGTTTACTTGAATAGAAGAATTTAATCATGTTAATTCTTTTTCGTTATTTTTTTGTTTTGCTTTACTCATGATTAAATCTCTTTTCACATAACGTGAATTGATTGATCGTTTCATTTTAATGAAACAATATCATCCATTTCAAAAGTTTGTGTAGTTTGAATTTTTCACTCTCTGCCACTTTTTGTTTCAACTAAAACTTCTCAAAAAACACCTTTAAAAGTTGTTCTTACAACTTTGCCTTTAAAAAATCCAGTGCCGCCTTTTTTAATTTCTATATCTTCTGGTCTTATAACAATATCAACACCAGTCTCATTTTCTCCAAAGTTTGTATCATCACAATAAAATTGTTTATTATCAATTTTAACTTTATGATCTTCAACAAATTCACCATCTTCAATTAAATTTGACTGACCTACAAACTTTGCTACTCATAAACTTTCTGGTTCATTATAAATATCTTCTGGTGTTCCAATTTGTTGAATGACACCGTTATTAAGCACAACTACTCTATCAGAAATACTTAAAGCTTCTTCTTGGTCATGAGAAACCATAATAAAAGTAATTCCAATTTCTTCTTGTAATCTTTTTAATTCTTCGCGCATTTGTTGTCTTAATTGAACATCTAATGCTGCTAAAGGTTCATCTAAAAGTAAAACTCTAGGCTTCATAACTAAAGCTCGTGCAATAGCAACTCGTTGTTTTTGACCACCAGAAAGATCTTGAACTCTTCTTTCTTCAAAACCTTTTAAACCAACTTGTTCTAATTGTTTTAAAACTTCTTTTTCTAAAATAGCTCTTTTTACTTTTTTAGTTCTCAATCCAAAAGCTACATTATCAAACACATTTAAGTGAGGAAATAATGCATATGATTGAAATATAGTATTAAATTGTCTTTTGTTTATAGGAATAGGTGTTAAGTCTTTCCCTTCATACATTATTTGTCCAGCATTAGCTTTTTCAAATCCTGCAATAATTCTTAAAGTTGTGGTCTTACCACAACCTGATGGTCCTAGTAAAGTAATAAATTCACCCTCTTTTATGTTTAAATCTATTCCTTTTAGAACTACTTTACCATCATATTCTTTGGTTACGTTACGTAACTCTAAAATATTTTTTTCCATTTTTGTTCTCCTGTTTGTTTTTGGTTTTAAGTAAATTAATACTCAACAAAATAACATCATGCATGCATGACAAAAAAGAAGTCTTATTTTTAATGCTGACTTCTACTTAAGGGAGAGACTCTGTGTTTGCAAGTTAGTTTCTAAAATTTGAGCATGAAAAAAAACCACATCCAATCATTCAACTGTAATGTATTGATTAGAATTTAAAGAAAATTGATTTCTAATATCTAGGTACATTTCTTACTCCTTTTTTTAATGTAAATAAATTTTACAATATAAAATAAAAAAAAATCAATAAAATGTTTTATTTTTCAAAAATATTTTTAAAAAGATATTCTCCAACTCCACCTTCTTGAACTGGTAGATCTGTAATGTATTTAGCATGACTTTTTACTTTTGTTTTTGCATTTATCATAGCAACACCATGACCAACAAATTCTAAAGCAGCAATATCATTATCACCATCACCAAAGTATATTACATCTTTTGGATCAATTTTCATATCATCACAAATAAATTTTATACCTTTAGCTTTATTAACACCAGGTGGGTTAATTTCAATATTAGCATGAGCATTTGATACATAACTAAAATCAAAAATAGATAAATTAAGTTCATCAATTGAACTTCTAAAATTTTTCATATTTTTAGAATTACCAAAGCATACGCATTTAGAAATAGCTGAGTTTTGATCAATTTGTTTGATGCTTAAAAGTTTTTGACGTTTAGATTTAAATTTCATGAATGTTGTGAAAGCACCCATTTTATTTGTACAATAAGCATGTTTTTCATACTCAGAATATGCAAAAACTTTAATTTTGTTCGCTTTTGCTTTTTTAAATATAATTTTTGCTACTTCATTATCTAAAACATCAGTGTACTCAATACAAAACTCACCATTTTTTAAATATTTAAAAACTTGACCACCATTTTGACCAATAAAATAATGTCCTTCATTAAAAACACCTAATTTTTCAGCAATTGGTTTTATAGTAGTTATGTTTCTACCTGTAGCTATTACAAAAGGAATATTTAAAGACTTTGCATATTGCACAGCTTCAATAGTTCTTGAATGAATTTTATTTTTATGCAAAATAGTTCCATCAATATCTACTATTATCATTTTAACCATAACATCCCTCTTTCTTTTGTTATTATATGAAATCTAAAAATGTTAAAGCACCTAAATGCTCAACACTTTTACTTGCAAATAAATTAGCATTATGAACTATTCTAGTTATCTCATCAATGCTTGTTTGATCATTTATTTTATTTGTAACATATTCATCAATTAACTTTGAAATAAATGAATCACCAGCTCCAGTTGTATCTCTTAATTTTTTAGAAGATGCAACAGGAACATAACTAATAACATTTTTTCAAACAAATAAGGTGTCATCACTACCCCTTGAAACAGCAATTAAAGCTTTTGGATTTTTACTCGCTATTGAACTAACAGCTTCAATCTGATTGTCGATATCTGTTAGTAATCTTAATTCATCATCAGATAATTTAATTAAATGTGCAGTTTCAATAAACGGTTTGCAATATTCTACAAACTCTTTAATTTCTTTATCTGTTATTCATAATTTATCTCTAAAGTTTGGATCAAAAGAAAACTTAATTTTATTATTAATAGCATATTTAAAAAGTTTTTCGTATGATTTTTTTAAATTGCCTCCTAAAAATGCTGTAGCACTCCCAAAGTGAATAAAATCAACATTTAAAAGCTTTTCAATTTCGTTTGTGTTTAATTTGTATTCTGCATCACTATTTCTAATAAACTTAAAATATCTTTCTTTATTTTCATCTAAAGTAACTTGAGCAATTGTTGTTGGAACATTGGAATTCTGTACTAACTTATCTTTTACATTATACTTTTTAAAAAATTTTTGTATTTCATTTTTATACTTATCATTTCCTAACGCACCAACAAAATAACTATTATTATTTTTAATAGCACCAATAGAGCAAGAAACATTAAAAGATGCACCACCAACAATTTCACTTATTTGTTCTTCATAATATACATCCATTAAAACTTCTCCAATTGACAATATATTTTTCATAATTTAACTAACCTCTATTTTTCTTCATTATATAAAATTCTCAATTAAAATATTTTAGATTGTAATAACTTAATCTATATTCAAGTACATAACCATAATTACTAATTAAATTAATTCATCAAAAATATGAGATTGTATTTCATTTCCAAAGATTTTAATTAATTCTTTGTTGTATGAAATGTCAATTCTTTTTTTAAAAGCATGGCTTGTTAAAATTTTACTTTTATTTTTTAAATATTGTAAAATTTATGTTTATTCAAATGGTCAATTGTTGTACCTTCAAAAACTTTTTTAAATATAACTTTTGTTGCTTTAGCAAAGTTTGAAGCCTTTGCTAATTCTTCATTAACAATTACATCTATTAAAAGTGCAATTTTACTTGCTTAATTTAGCAAGTAACTCACTAAAACTGAATAACAAAATATTTTTTAGTTAGTTTTTAATATGTTTTTGTTAAGAAGATATTTTCTGACTAAGCTTTGTTTTTCATTATTAAATTCATTAAATAATGAAAAATGACTCCTCATTTTTTATAATGTTATTCCTCTATGAATTTTTTGTTTTCAACATCTTCTTCAACTTGTTTTGGTTTTTCTTCTTTAGAAGATTTAGATCTAATAAAAATTAGTTTCATTTGTGGTTGCACAGTTACTGAATAACCAATAAATATCAATAAACAAGATCCTATTAGTTTAAAATAGTCAGGTTTGTCTATTTTAGCAGTGAAAGTTATTTGAGATGCTAACATTAAAGCAACTGCTATTGATAATAATGCAAAATTAACGATATCTAAAATTCTTTTTGTTGATGGTTTTTTATTAAAAATTTTTATAAACGGAAAAACAATAGCTACAACAACTAGAGTTATTCCAATTATGCCTAGTCAAAAAAATGGTGTTGAAATAGTTGAATGACCTTTACCCAAAGCAACCCCATCACTAAAACCTACACTAAAAAAAGCTACAATAGATAAAACTATAAAAATTAAAATGTTAGAACACAAAGCTATGTTTAAATATAATCTTTTCCCAAAATTTTTCATTTTATTTTTCTCCTTTGTTGTTTTTAACTAAATTAATTTTCCCCATATATATTAGTTTTAATATAATTAGTATCAAAGAACAAATTAATTGAGCCGCATTTGAAATTATAACTGGTAAAGCTAATAATCACCCGCTTGAAATCCCTGATAAAATTCCATAAGTAAGTCATATTAAAGTACCAAACAAAATAATTAATGTCATGACCATTGAAACATCTTTTATGCTTTTTGTTTTAATAACTTTATATACTTGTGGTATTAAAAAAACAGACGCCAATACTGAACCTATATACCCAAATATTGCTGCAGTCGCTTTTATGTTATCTATGTTTTCAGTTAAAAAAATCATTGTTATATACCTTCGATAAAGTTATCAACCAATTTAATAACTTCATCAGTGTCTTCACACTCTAAAGCTTTAATTGATAGTTCTTTAGCTTCTTTCATTGTAATTTTGCTCATTAAACATCTTGCTTGTAAAATTGAACTTGCACTCATTGAAAATGCATCTAATCCTAAACCCACTAAAATTGGCAATGCTTGAATATCCCCAGCCATTTCTCCACACATACCTACTCACTTATTATTTTTATGAGCACCTTCAATAGTTAATGATATTAGTTTTAAGATCGCCGGGTTCAAAGGTTGATATAAGTATGAAACATTTTCGCTCATACGGTCAGCTGCCATTGAGTATTGAATTAAATCATTAGTTCCTATAGAAAAGAAATCAGCATGTTTACTAAATTTATCTGCATTAACTGCAGCTGCTGGTATTTCTACCATCATTCCTACTAGAACATTTTCATCATATTTAATACCCTCAGATTTTAATTCAAGCTTACACTCTTCAACAACCGCTTTTGCTCTTAAAAATTCATCAACAGTTGCTATCATTGGGAACATAATCCCTAATTCACCATGTGCACTAGCTCTTAATAACGCTCTTAATTGATCTTTAAAAATGTCTTTTCTGTCTAAAGTAAATCTAATAGCTCTATACCCTAAAAATGGGTTCATTTCATGAGGGAATTCAAAGTATGATAATTTTTTATCACCACCAATATCCAATGTTCGAATAACTACAATTTTTCCTTCCATAGCATCAACAACTTTTTTATATGATTCATATTGTTCATCTTCTGTTGGGAAATGATCATTATCCATGTATAAAAATTCAGATCTAAATAATCCTATTCCTTCTCCACCATTCTCAATAACTGAATTAACATCACTAGGAGAACCGATATTTGCTTCAATTAGTTTTTTAATTCCATCTTTAGTTTTTGAAGCTTCATTTTTAAACTTTAATAACTCAGCTTTTTCTTTAATAAAGTTATCAGAAGCTGTTTGATAATTTTTGATATCTTCATCAGTTAACTCTATTTCAACAATCCCTGATTTACCATCTAATGATATTAGTTCATTAGTTTTAACATCATTTGTAATAGTTCTTAATCCTAAAACTGCAGGTATTTCTAAACTTCTAGCCATAATTGCAGCATGAGAAGTTCTTCCTCCAATATTGGTTGCAAAACCTTTAACAAACTTTTTATTCAATTGTGCAGTTTGAGAAGGTGTTAAATCTTCTGCAACAATAATTACTTCTTCACTGATTGTTGATAAATCAACTATTTTAATATTTAAAATATGTTTAATAATTCTATTGGCAACATCTTTGATGTCGGCACTTCTTTCTTTGAAGTACTCATCATCCATTGAAGCAAACATTTCATAATAATTGTTAGTAATTTTATCAGCAGCAAAGTCCGCAGATACTTTATCATTTGTAATTAAACTTACCATTTCATCTTTCATAGCAGGATCAGCAGCTATTTGTTTATGAGCATCAAAAATAGCTGCTTTTTCTTCTCCTAATTTATCAAGTGTTGAAACCCTCAATTTTTCTAAATCATCAACTGATGCTAAAATAGCTTTTTCTAATTTATTTATTTCACTTGTAATATCATTAATTTTAGTTTTTGATATTTTAATTTCTTCTTCATTTAAAACAAGTGCTTTAGCAACAGCTAGGCCTTCGCTTGCCCCAATTCCTTTTAATTTTTTACCCATAATTTCTCCATCATTTAATTTTTTTTCATTCTTTTAATATTATAATACTTTTGTAGAAATTTTTTTAAATTCTAAGCTAATAAAGTAGAAAAAATTATTATAATTATATTAATGAAGTGAGGTATTTATGATTAAACTTTTAATTGATGTTGGAAATACCACAACACATTGTAAATGATATGATAGCCAAAATAATTGTTTTATTAAAGAAACAATATTTATGACCAAAAATGTTTTACAAGATGAAACTAAAGTTGTTTTTGAATCTCACTATGATCAATTAATTTATTCTTCAGTTGTAAAAAAAATAGAAGAAAAAATTAAACAAAAAGAAAACAAAGCTTATTCTATTTTTGATTTTAAAAAAATCAGTCAAAATGATTTTGTTTATCCAATAGATCAATTAGGACAAGATTTTATTGCTAATTTTTACGGATGAAAAACCTCTAATGGGATTATTGTAAGTTTGGGAACGGCTACCACTTTTATGATAATTAAAGACTCTAAAATGATTGGAGCTATCATTTCCCCAGGCATTGAATCTAGTTTTAAAGGTTTAATTGATAGTGCTGATGCTTTAGAATTCAACTTTTATCAAGAAGTAAAATGAGAAAATAATACTAAAGGTTTGTGAACTAAACAAGCTATAAACAAAGGAGTTGTTAATGGTCATTGATATATGATTAAAGGTTTAATTAAAGAAATTAAAAAGGAACACAATATTAAAGATGTTATTTTAACTGGTGGATATGCTGATTTATTAATTCAAAATAAATACAATGTAAATAAAAATTTAATTTTTGAAGGAATTATAAACATATCAAGTTAAAAATTAATTTATATAGTTCACATAACTATTGAATGATCTTTATTACGTATTTGAATATGACAGATTATATAAAATGGTTGCATTTTTATAAAACACAAATAAGATCTTTAGGTAAGCAATGAAATAAAAGTTCAAATTTAATTAGAGTATAAACAAGTTAATGGTGGTGAATATAAAATGAATAAATAATATCTAGGTAAAGTCATTTGAATTTATCCCACAAACCATTTCACTATTTATAAAAAGTTCAGATATCTTAGCTAACATGTCTTACAAAATGTGAAATAAAAAGCAAATAAATTATCTGTATTTAGCGCAAAAAATATATTTTTTGAAAACAAATAAAAATAAAAAAACATATTTGGATAAAAATCACAAAATTTTTATGTAATAATATTGAGATTGTTATATGCGATCACTCTAAGGCTTAGGATTCAAGTGAAAAACTTGTATTTCAAGAATGCACGTGGTTAAAGTGAGTTCACTCAGCAATAAAAAAAGCCTTTTTATAACTGGCTTTTTTTATTTAATATTTGTGTTTAATTTATTTGTATAAAGGCAAGACCTATAAAATAAATTATAAAAGTAACGTCAAGAACTCAAACAGTTATAGAAACTTCTTTAGTTCTACCTGTTGATATTAATCCAACAGTATAGAATATAAAAGCAAAAGCAATTCCATTTGCAATATTAAATGTTGTTATCATAAATAATATTCCAAATACACCTGCAAGCGCAAACTCGGGTTTTTCTCATTCAATTTCTCTAATTGAATTAATCATCAATACACCTATAAATGCTGCTGCAGCACCAGTTACACATGATGGCACCATTTTAAAAATTGGATAAAGAGGAATGGCTATTAAAAATAGTAATGCTGTAATTATATTAGCAAAACCTGATTTAGCTCCTTGTGAAACACCAACAGCACTTTCAATAAAAGATCCTACATGTGAAGTTCCAATTCCTCCACCAACAACTCCTGAAGCTGCATCTAAAATAAGAGCTGAATTAGGGATTTTATATTCTTTATTATTAATTACTTCTACTTGTTTTGCAATTGTTGTAATAGTGGCTGTTGCATCAAAAAAGTTTAACATAGCTAATATAACTATAGATAAGTAAAATGTTGGATTACTTCAAATTTCATTATTTCCCATTTGGTTATATGCATTTTTGATATTTGACCCAAAACCATTGAATAAAACAATGAAATCTCATTTTAAATTTTTAATATTAGCAGAACCAAACGATTTTTCAAAAGCTTCACTTTTTAAAGTTGAGCCTAATATAACAGATACCACCAACCCACACAAAATCATAATGGCAATTGGGGCTATATTACCTTTTTTATATAAAATAATTGATCCAATTAAAACAATTAATCCTATTATCATAGCTGGATAATAAGTTAATATATGACCCATCTCAGCTACTGGTAATCCGCCTTCAACTTTAAAGAACCCCATACTGTTAAAACCAACATAAGCAATAAAGAATCCAACACCAACACCAATTATTAATTTAAGTGATTCTGGCATAGACCCCACTATTATTTTTCTAACAGGTGTGATTGCAATTAAAGTAAAAAATGCAGATGATAACATAACACATAGCATAGCTCCTTCAAATCCTAAACCAGCTCCTGCAACATTGTATGTAAACATTGCATTTAGTCCCATGCTTGGTGCTAAAGCTATTGGGGCTCTTGATCATAATGCTTGAGTCATAGTGGCTAAAAAAACTACTAAAGCCGTTGCTAAAAATATACCATCAAAATTCATATTAGATTCACCTTCTACTATTGAAGGTGAACTTTTTAAAATATTTGGCTCAACTGATAAAATATAAACCATTGCTAAAAATGTACTAACACCACCAATAATTTCTTTTTTAAAAGTGGTTTGAAGATCATTAAACTTAAAAAATCTAGCAATGGGATTATTAGAAATTTTTGTTTCTTCTTTTTGAGCTTTGGATTTTACTTCAAATTCTAATTCTTGGTCTAATGAATTATTCATTATTCTCTCCTTTTTGTTTTTATAAAGTTATAACAGTACTTATAGAGGTTAAATAGGTTTAACCGTAGAAACACCAACCCTTTATGTCGGCTTATACAAATAATGTTAACTATATATCATTTATTATAAATAAATAAAATAAAAAAACAACCTAAGTTTTACAAACTCAAATTGCTAACTTTACCTTTTAAATTCCAAAGGAGCAACAGCACCTTTTCTTTTATGATCACTTATTTTGTGTAAATGATCAATTTTTGTTTTCACTTCTGGTTTAACTTCTAATCCAATTAAATAATCATCTAATATATCATATGAAAAACCAAGTTCGCTTTCGTCAGTTTGACCTTCTCACAAACTTGCTGTTGGGGGTCTTTTAATAATTGAATCAGGAACATTCAATATTTTAGCTGCTTGTCTAACTTCTCTTTTTAGTAAGTGTACTAATGGAACCATATCAACCCCACCATCACCAAACTTAGTAAAATATCCAATATGTCATTCATCTTTATTATCAGTTCCTAAAACTAAATAGTTATTAGTTTGTGCTACTGTATACAATGTTGTCATTCTTAATCTTGCTTTTGCATTTGCTTTAGCTAATTTATGATTTGGGGTATTTGAAGCATCAATTGCACCACAAAAGGTGAAATAAGTTGGTTTTAAATCAACTTCAATTGATTTAAAACCACATTGTTCTATTAACTCTTGTTTACATTTAAAATCTTCATCGCTTGACTCTATTGGCATTCAAACTGTTTGATAGTTATTTGGAAATGCTTTTTTAGCCAAACATGCAACAACTGCAGAATCAATTCCACCACTAATTCCAACAACAACACCGTCCAGATTTGCTTTTTTAACTTCTTGTTGAATTCATTCAACTAAGTAATCTAAATATTTGTTTAAACTCATACACACTTTTTCCTTTGTAAGTTTATAATACTACTTTTAATCCATTCATTCAAGTTCATAGTCAATTACTTTAACAATATCTTTTCCTTGAACTCCACGCTCACGTAACATATTGTAAACACCTGTTTTTTTTAACTTTTCATTAAATAGCAACAAGTTGTCATCAGTTGATATTGGGAATTTTTGAAATATCTTATATATAGTATCCCCTTTAACTTCTCATCTTCCATTGCCTTTATTAACGATTTGGATATCTTCTGGAACTTCTTCAAGTTTATAAACCTTAACACCGTCATATATATCTTTTTCCACTTCTCATAATGGAATGTATTTTGCTGTTTTTAATTCTTCTGTAATCATTATTAATAACTCTTGGGTATTTTCTTTTTTAATACCTGCTGTGAAAACTACTTTTTTATCTTTAAAAAATTCTTTTATTGAGTCATCCATAGCATTAATCTTTGCTTCATCAGTGTCCATTTTATTAAGAACAATAATTTCAGGTCTTTTATCTAATTTATAATTATATCGTTTTAATTCATTTCTAATTAATTCATAATTTTTGATTATGTCTTCTTGGCCATAATTTCCGCTCATATCAATTATGTGACAAATAACCCTACATCTTTCAATATGTTTTAAGAATTGATGACCAAGTCCTTTCCCAAGACTAGCACCATCAATTAAACCTGGAAGATCAGCTACTATAAATGTTTCACCATTTACAGCTTTAGCTACACCTAATTGCGGATTTAATGTTGTAAAAGCATAATCTGCTACTTCTGGTTTAGAATTTGATATTGCTCTTAGCATTGTTGATTTACCAGCATTTGGCAATCCAACAAAACCAACATCAGCTAAAACTTTAAGTTCTGCTTTTACATAAAAATGTTCTCCTGGTTCTCCAGCTTCAAATATTGTTGGGGCTTTGTTTCTAGAATTTGCAAATCTTGCATTTCCTTTTCCACCTTTACCCCCCTTGGCAACAAGAACTTGTTTTTTTTCTTCGTCTAAATCAGCTAATATTTCACCTGTTTTTTCATTAATTAAAAGTGTCCCAATTGGAACTCTAATAATAGTGTCTTTACCTTGCGCACCATGCATATTTTTGATATCGCCTTTTTCACCATCTTTTGCAACAATCATTTTTTGCAATTTTAGATCAAGTAATGAGTGTTTACCACCATCAGCTAAAAATAAAACAGAACCACCGTTTCCACCATCTCCACCATTAGGGCCACCATTTGCAACATAAAGTTCATGACGAAAACTGACAGCGCCATTACCACCATCACCTGCCCTTATTTTAAATTTGGCTGTATCAATAAATTTCATAACAACCCTTTCTAGATCATTTCATTTCAACAGGTTTCACAAATAAATGTTGGTTTTTGAAACTCAAAGTTTTTGTCTTCAAATGTTTGTCACTCTTTAATTTGTTGATTAAATAATTTTTCTGTTTCTTGTTCATTTAACTCTTTGTTTTTTTCTTTTAAAAGTTTTCCAAAAGGAATTGGGTGATTTTTAAGTACTTGAAAAATTTCACCATCATAACATAATGAACACCCAATTCCAAAAACCTGAATCATTACATCATTATAATCATCAAACACTTCATAATTATTTTTATCAAAAATAAGTTTAGACATTTTGTTTTAGCTCCATTAAAATTTGTTTGCATATTTCTTCATTATAATTAAACCATTTTTTTACATAACTAACTTGTTTTTCACCTTCAAGCATCTCAATAGACAATAAAATTAACGCTGCAGCTTTTTCATTAGCATTTTCACGTTTAAAAATTGGAAAATTATTTAAGTAATAATTTATGTTTAAAAATTTAGCATCATGTGCTATACCAGGATTTTCATTTTCAACTGAGTTATAAATTAATTTATCTATTTCATTAATAAATTCAAAGTCTTCTTCAAATTCAACTTTACTTGGGTTTATAATAATTTTTTCTTGATTAAATATAAACTCTAAACTTTGATTTATTTCTTGAAGTTTTAAATTGTAAATAATTAAAGTTTTTATTGAATTTTCTAATTGAATAAAATTTAATATTTCTTTAATTTCTTTTAAGTATTCTCTTAAATTTATTTTAGATAAGAAATTTGTTGCAATAATTTGTTGCTCTTTATCTGAAGAACTCAACAATTCAAACAAGTATTTAGGATCAATACTTTGACTTTTTTCTGTTTTTAAATTAATTGCAGAATGGACTTCTTTTTTTAAATTAATTAATTGAATTTCTATATCATTTGGGATATATGGCATAGAAAGTTCTACATTGATTTTTAATAGTGCTTCAGATTCTTTTTTTTCTTGAATAAGTTTTTCTATCTCAGCAATAGTTTCGTTATAATAGCTCATTTGGCACCTCTTTAATAAAAAATCATGCAGTGCATGATTTGAGTAATTTCTAGTGGTACCCACGAGAAGGCTCGAACTTCCGACCTCACGCTTAGAAGGCGCGTGCTCTATCCTACTGAGCTACATGGGCATAAAAAATAGTCACTATATTAATATAACATTTTTTTGTTAAAAATGTCAATCATGTGACTATATTATTTCTATTGTTTATCTATGACTGATTCTTTTTCTTTAACTTCATTTTCGTCATTTAAAACTTCTGCTAGTAAAAGCAATATTCCAGAGATAACATTTGCAAATATTAAAGTACAAATTGAAAATACTATAAATGATTTTTCTTCGCCTTTTTCTAATTGCTTAATAATTCTATTGTTAACTACAGTCATTGGTATCATTCAAAACAATGGAATTATAAGTCATCCTATTAATATTGTAGTTATTATCATAAATACAAAAGATATTTTTGCCAATTTTATTCTATCTTGATTTTTCATTTTTTCATTTCCTATCTTTTAGTTATATTGTACATGAATCACATTCATAATTTTCAGTATAATCTAAAACATCTTGTCTAATACGAATATAGTAAATTGAAGCACATTTTTTCTTAAACGCATAAATATAAGCCTTATTTAAGTCACGCGTTGTAACTTGATCAGTCATAAATAAAGTTAATGATATAGCTTGATCAACATGTTGTTGAGCAGCAGCTACAATATCAATAATTGGGTAAGGGCCCATTTCATATGCACCAATTGCATAATATGACATATTTTCTTGATTAATTTTGTAAGCAGGCACATAAACTCTTCCTAGTTTTCCTTCTTTTCTAACTTCAACAGCAGAAACAATCGGTTGTAAACTTGGAGTACATGATGATAAGTAACTAATTGATCCAGTGGGAGCAACAGCCATTAAATGTGAATTAGCCATTCCATCCTTTTTAATTAATTCAACCAATTGTTTTCAATCTTGTTGAGTAGGGATTTTTACATTATATTGTGCAAACAGTTCTTTAACTTTTTCAGTCTCTGGTTTTCACTTATCATTTGCACATTTTGTATATTTATCAAAATATGCACCAGTTGCAAATGTAGTTTTTTCAAAATCAACAAATGCCCCAAATTCTAATGCTAACTCATGAGAAGTTTTAAAAGCATGATAAGCCATTACATAAAAGAAAATATTTGTAAAATCAACAGCTTCTGGTGAATTGTATCAAACAAAATTTGTTGCTAAAAATCCATGAAGATTCATTGCTCCTAAACCAACAGCATGATTTTTTTTGTTACCTTGTTCAACTGATGGTGCACTTGATAAATCACTCGTTCTTGAAACAAGATCTAATGCTTTAACAGAGCTATTAATAACTTCACCAAAATCTTCTCCCGCTTCCATAACTTTTGCTATATTTAAACTACCTAAATTACAACAAATGTCGTCTCCTTTTGAAACATATGATAGATCATCATTATATGTTGATGGTGTGCTTACTTGTGCTATTTCACTACATAAGTTACTCATAACAATTCTTCCGATTGCAGCATGTGCGTTATTATTATTTACAGTGTCATCAAATAGTATATAAGGATAACCACTTTCAAAATGCAATTCAGCAATAGTTAAAAATAATTTTCTTGCGCTAATAAAAGTTTTTTTAATATTGTCATTTTTTAGCATATTGTTATATTCTTTAGTAACTGAAATATCTGAAAATGCTTTACCATAAACTTTTTCAACATCATAAGGACTAAATAATGCCATTTCTTCATTTTTTTGAGCAAGCTCAAAAGTTATGTCGGGAATTACTAAACCTAAAGATAGTGATTTAATTCTAATTTTTTCATCAGCATTTTCTCTTTTAGTATCTAAAAAAGTTAATACATCAGGGTGATGAGCATTAATGTAAACAGCTCCTGCACCTTGTCTTTGACCTAATTGATTAGCATATGAAAATGAATCTTCTAAAATTTTCATAATTGGCACAACGCCTGTTGCTTGGTTTTCGATTTTTTTAATTGGTGCTCCTAATTCTCTAACATTTGTTAGACACAAAGCAACACCCCCGCCTCTTTTTGATAACTGTAAAGAAGTTGTTACAGCTCTACAAATTGATTCCATATTATCTTCTACTCTTAATAAATAACATGAAACATATTCTCCTCTTTGTTTTTTACCAGCATTTAAATATGTTGGTGTAGCTGGTTGAAAACGCCCTAAAACTAATTGTTTTAAAGTTTTTTTAGCTAATGCAAAATTACCATTTGCTAAAAATAAAGCATTCATTAAAGATCTATCTTCAATATTTTCTAAATATTGATTTCCATCAAAAGTTTTTAGAGCATAAGAATTATAAAACTTCAAAGCACCCATAAAACTTGTATATTCTCTTTTATATCCATATGCTTGATCTGTTAACTCTTCAATTTGTTCAATTGTGTACTTATTAATTATTTCAGCATCATAGTAATCGTTTTTAATCAAGTATTCAATTCTTTCTTTTACTGAACTAAATTTCATTAGTCTTGGCTCAACATGATGTTTTAAATAAGATTTTGCAGCGTCTATATCAAAAGCATAATTATCAACTGTTGTATCCATTAATCTAGTTCTAGCATTTAAAGAAATGTATTCATCTGATTCGCTTGTACCTGTTAACGTGTTTATTTTTTTTTCTTCCATTTTTATTTTCCTCAAAATCTTTCTAGTATTTCTTGTATTTGTTTAATTTCCTCAAAAGTACCTAATAATTCAAACTGAAATAATAAAGGAACTTGTAATTTTTTAGATAATATTGGTCCAGCGATTGCAAAAGAATCACCAAAATTTGTATTTCCTGATGCAATAACTCCTCTACAATATTTTCTGTTATCAGGGTCATTTAAAAATTGAATGACTTGTTTTGGTACTGCACCACTTGCAGCATCATCGCCCCCACTATAAGTTGGGGTGATTAAAACATAATCACTATTCACACTTATTTTTTCTTCTAATTCGTAAGGAATTCTTGAATTTAAAAAGTTAAGCTTTTGAATAAATCTATGAGTATTATTTGACTTTGACGAAAAGTAAACAACATGTATTTCCCCTGCGGGTTTAACTACATCTTTGTCTGTAACTTTAATAACATCTAAGTGCATAATTAAAATTCTCAGTCTTCATCTTCTGTTTCTTCAGAAACTCCCATAACATATGAAGAACCATTTCCGGAAAAGAAATCATGATTTTCATCTGCTCTTGCAGATAATTGATTAAATATTTCAGGTTCAATTTTAGTTTCTTCTAATGTAAAAGGAGATTCATAACCTAAGTTTTGTAAAAACTTACCAGCATTATAAACACTAAATCTAATTGCGTCTTCTGCTATTCCAAAACCATCATATAATTCATATAAATACGCTTTTTCTAAATCTATTAGTTCGTAAAGTAAATCAAATACAAATGTTTTCATTTCTTCTTGTTTTTCTTTAGAAAGTTTAGCCACTTTTTGTTGATACTTATATCCACTATAGTAATTATGAATAACTTTATCTCGCAGTATAAGTCTAATAATATCTGATGTATTTGGCATCTTAGCTCTTGCAGATAAATAGAAGGGTAAATAAAAACCGCCATATAAAAGAAAACCTGGCATTAAAGCTGCAGCGACTTTTGACTTTAATGGGTCATCATTTAAGTAATAAGGTATTAATACTTTTGCTCTATTTTGTAAAGATTCACAATTAATAACTCATTCATGGGCTTCTTCTATTTGTTCTGATGAACATAATGTTGAAAATATTGAACCATATGATCTAGCGTGAACTGCAACCATAAAAGCAAAGTTAGCATAAACTACTTGTTCATGATCTGTTAATGAATTAGGAATTTGTGCTGTGTCTCCAATTGTTGCTTGAATAGTGTCTAACAAGGTTAAACCTGTATAAGTTCTTGTTACTAACTCTTGTCATTTTGCATCCATTGTTCTTCATGAAGTTAAGTCATTTGAAACTGGAACTTTTTCAGGTAATCAAAAGTTCTGAGTTGCTCTGTTTCATATTTCCAAGTCTTTTTCATCATTGATAACATTTCAATTAACAGAACGCAATTTTCCGTTAAATTTATTATAAGCAAACTCTAATGGAGACAATGAATCCTGATAATATTGATTTTTTATTTTTGCCATATATTTATTTTTCCCTTCTTACAAATTTATTTTAATACTATGTAGAAACTCATTGTAAGAAAAAAACTTTTTAAATACCAATTTTTGGCATAAAAAAAGAAACTTTCAATAAAAATTTTTAGATACCTTATAGTCCCGGAATTGGTTCTGGGGCGGGGTCAATAACCCATTATGTTATCCTGTATAAGTTTCTTCATATATTAAGTTGTATCTTTATCATAATGAAGTTTTTTTAAAAAAACCACACATTATTTAAAAAAAATATTTTTTTAAAAATTAACTAAAATTTTGCAGTTTATTAATTACACCCAAAGTGTCTAAAACTAAGTTTTTGTTTTTTAATTTTTTGTATTGTATTAATAATTTTGCAACTTTTGACTCTATTTGTTCAATATCTTTTGATTGAAAAAGATTCATATTTTTTTTATATGGACCAAATGACAACAAATAGTAAATTATTATTTCTGAAATAGAGTAATTAAAAGCTTTAGGAGCTTTGTAATCAATGCATATAAGTAAAGTAATAGTTCTAAGCATGATTGTAATTTGAAGCGCTCTATCAGCTAATTCTTCAAATCTTTGAGATTTTTGAATAGCTCTTTCAAAATATTTATGATCGAGATTTATTTCTGAAAAGGTTAAAGGTTTTATCAAAACTTTATATTTATTTTTGTTAAATTCAAACATTTTTAAGGTTTCAACTAGACCAATATACTTGAAATTTATCATTTCAGTTGATATAACTTCATTTTTTGACTTATTTTTCATAATAAAATCTATGTAATCAAAAATATATCTAACTCTTCATATAAACTCTGCTAACTTATCTTCTTTATATTTAAGTTTTTTGTAATCTTTGAATTTTGAAATATGAGACAAAGTTCATTTAAAATTGTAATCTTTATAATTAATAGGAAATAAAGCTTGTCAATTTTCATTTTCGTCTTTTTTGAAAATTACAGATCTTTCTTCTTTTGATATTGGTAAAAATAATTTTAAATAATTTTCTAGTTTTTCATAAACTTCATCACCATCAGCTATAAAAGAAATATTGTAAATTTCCTCTTTTAAAAAAATTGTAGTTAGTCTTGACAAGTCATGAATTAATTTAAATCTTTTATTAACATCATGCAATTCTCATTTTTCCTTTGAAAAATTTATTAAAAATAAATTTCAGTCCTCATCTTTTTTAATGTTAATCAACTGGGGTAATATTCATTTTTTTTCTTCTTGAGATAAACTTCTTCCACTTTTAAATGCAAATGCTAAATTTTCTTTACTAAATATTTTTTTAATTTTATTAATCATGTTTTTTGTGTCAAAAATATCAATCATTACACAAGTTGTTAAAAAAGGGTAAACAACAGAGTGATATTTTAT
Organism: Entomoplasma ellychniae; assembly: GCF_002930155.1. Taxonomy (NCBI): domain Bacteria; kingdom Bacillati; phylum Mycoplasmatota; class Mollicutes; order Entomoplasmatales; family Entomoplasmataceae; genus Entomoplasma; species Entomoplasma ellychniae. Next base: position 43,840 of record NZ_PHND01000001.1, on the reverse strand, counting down.
GTTATTTTCTTTTTTGAAATTTAAGTCGTATTGAAACCTTAAAGACAAAGAGGTTAGAGAAGAAAATAGTCAATAGTAGTTATTAATGTAATTTTCATTCTTTTCAATCCAAGACGTTTTGTTTATGTGTACAAGTATCAACTTTGTAGTTATTTCTTTAATAAGTTGTATATCTTTTTCGTCTTTTGTATTAAACTTAGATAATTTTATATTGCTATTATTTTTTTGTTGAAATAAATTTTCATAGTTAACTGTTAAATAATCAGCAAATTGGTTGTAGTATTCTGGATTTATAGTTGAAATAGGTTTATTTTTTCATAACTTATACTGAAAAATAGCAAAATATGCTATTTCATAAACTTCATTTATTTTTTGTTTATTATCAATAGTTAGTTTTCTTAATGAAAATGATGAGTCTTTTTTTAAATACTCATCAAAGTATGCTCAAAACACTGTATCTAAACGACTTTGCATAGTTCTCCTTTGATTTATATTTTGTACTCTTTTATAAACTCTTTAATTTCATTTATGGCTTTTTCAGATCTCATAAGAGATTTAGTTTTTTGAATTTCTTGTTTAGTAATTTTATTAACTGGTTTTGAATACGTTACATCTTCTACAATCCCTCAATTTGCCTTCATTGGTTGAAAGTTTGTTTGCGAAGCATTATGAATATAATTTAATAGTGCACCTGTTACTGAGGAAGATTGTGGGTTAATTAAAGTCTTATTATTTATCATTTTAAAAACATGCAACGATGTTATTAAACCAGTTACACACGATTCAACATAACCTTCTACACCAATTATTTGGCCTGCAAAAAATATCTTATTATTAGATTTTAATTGTAAAAAATTATTTAATAATTTAGGTGTATTAATAAAATTATTTTTATGCATAACACCATATCTTATAAAATTAGCTTTTTCTAATCCTGGTATTAATGTAAAAATTCTTTTTTGTTCACCTCATTTTAAGTTAGTTTGAAATCCAACAATATTATAAAGTTCATCATTTGCATCATCTTGTCTTAATTGAACTACAGCGTGATTTCTAGTTCCATTGGGTTTATTTAAACCTTTTGGTTTCATTGGTCCAAATAGTAATGTTTGAGTCCCTCTTTTAGCAATAGCTTCAACAGGCATACACCCTTCAAAATACTTTAATTCTGCTTCTCCTGGTAAATGACCAATAGCAACTTCTCCATTAACAAGTTCTTTATAAAATAAATTATATTCATCTTCGTTCATTGGGCAATTAATATAATCCTTTGTTTCACCTTTATCATACCTATTTTTTGCATATGCAATGTCCATATTAATAGATTTTTTTGTAATTATGGGTGCCACAGCATCATAAAAATAAAAGTCGTCGCTTTCCATAAGTTTAATCAATTCTTCTTGCAATGATTCAGTAGTTAAAGGTCCTGAACAAATTATGGTAATTTCATCTTTTGGTATATTGATAAATTCTTGATTTATGATTTCAATAAATTCATTGTTTTCAAGCTCTTTGGTTACAAGTTGCGAAAAAATTTCTCTATCAACAGCCAAACTCCCCCCAGCTGGTACACTTGCTTTTTCCGCTAGTCTTAATATAAAAGAATCTAATAATCTCATTTCTTCTTTTAGAGTTCCAACTGCATTAGTTAACTCATTACTTCTAAGTGAATTTGAACAAACTAGCTCGGCAAAACCATCAAGTTTTTGAACAGGATTTTTCTTGACTCTTTTAACTTCGTAAAGTTTAACCTTAATTTTTCTTTTGGATAATTGGTAGGCAGCTTCGCAACCAGCCATACCAGCTCCAATTATGTTGACATGTTTTATATTACTCATTTTAACCCATCAAACCAGCTTCATAAAGTTTTTTAAATCTTCCAGGTTTTTCAATTAATTCTTCAAAAGTACCTATTTGCAATATTCCTTTACCATTTGCCCCTAATACTATAATCTGATCAACATTTTTAATAGTTGAAAGCCTATGTGCTATGGTTACGCTGGTTCTTCCTTGCATTAATTGATCAAGCTCTTTTTGAATTTCTTTTTCAACAATGTTATCTAATGCTGAAGTTGCTTCATCAAGTATTAATAAATCTGGATTTTTTAAAAAAACTCTTGCAATAACTAGCCTTTGTTTTTGTCCTCCAGATAATAAAAAACCTCTTTGACCAAGAATTGTGTCATAACCATCTTTTAGCGAAATAATAAAATCATGTAAATTTGCTTTTTTAGTTGCTCTGATAACTTCTTCATCAGTAGCATCGAATTTTGCATATCTTATATTTTCTCAAAAATCTCCAAAAACAATTTGTGGTTCTTGCTCTACATAACCAACTCTACTTAAATAAGATGGTAAATTCATATCATGTAAATCATGTGATTCAGTTTTTGTTTTACCTTCACCAATATCAAACTTACCTGTTATCATAATTTTACCTTCAGTTGGTTCATAGAATTTTAATAACAATTTTGCTATTGTAGATTTACCAGAACCAGTTTCACCAACAAATGCATATGATTTTCCTTTTTCAAAAGTGATAGAAGTTTTAGGTAAAATTATTTTATCTGGTTTTTTTGGATAAGCAAATTTAATACCTTCTAAAGTTATTGATTCTATTTTTTTTATTTCAGCTTCTTCATAGTTTGAAAATATTGTAGGCACTGGTTCTGTTAGCTCTGAAATTCTTTGAGCTGCATTTTGAGCTCTTGTTGCAGATCTTAAAGTAGGCACAAGCATTCCTACAGCTCCAAGTAAAAAAGATAACAAAATATTAACCAAAATAATATCTGTTGAAACTTTAGCAACTTGTGCTTGATTAGCATTTTGCAAAACTATAATAATAGCAACAGCTATAATGTAAATTGATGACATTAATGAAATTGATGTTGATATAAATGAATTTAAAATTGAAGATCATGTTATTGATGGATCTCCGGCTCTGTTATAAATTTCGTTCATATCTTCTATTCTTTTTATTTCATATTTTTCTAAGCCTGAAGATTTAATTAAAGATATATTGGAAACTCTATCAGTCATATCTTCATCAACATCCCTTTTTTTATCAAATGCTAATATTAATTTTCTTCTTGACTTAATGAATAACATAAATGCTATTCCAATAACTAAAAATAAATATATTCCACTAAATAGAGCCACAGTTACCATGTTAGATAAAAGCATTATTGATATTGCTGTAATACAACCTGTTAAAAAATAAATTATATTGGTAACAAATTGTTGTACACCAAAAGCTAAAGATTGAGTATCACCAACTAATCTTGTTAATATATTTCCTGATACTGTTTCAAAAAAGAAGTCTACATCTTGATTAACTAATTTAATTAATATGTTTTGTCTTTCTTGAATTTCTAATTTAAGTGAAAATAAACCAATGGTTCAGTTAACTAGGTATTCAGTTATTAACATTAGCACTAATAGCACCAAAGTCAAATAAAATCATGAAGTTCATTTAATTAAGGGCGTATAACAAGGTTGTAGGGTCAACAAAAGCGATTATAATCGCTTTTTTTATTTCTTTGTTACAAATTTTGGATAGCAGCATCTGAGGAACGGTTAAGTTGTGTGAGGAAGTGTACAACACATACCAGAAGTTGAGCCCATGTTCTTTGAAAATTAAATATTCATTGGTTTGGGTTCAGTTATCTATATATCTTATATCTATATATCTTATATCTATATATCTTATATATATCAAATTTAGAAAAATAGAAACCATAAAGAACAAAATGAACAAATCAAAAAAAACTCGAAAGGAAGAGAGATTAATGAAAAAAGAAATAAAAGTTAATTTAACTTTAAAAAATATTATTATTGAACAAATAATTTATTCAGATTCAATTCAAAATGCAAATTCTTCTTGGATAAAAGTGAAAATCAGGATACAAGATAATGATTTAAAAATAAATTATTTTTGAGCACATTCGTACAACAGAGATACAATAAATAAGATTTTTGAATTTCACAAAGAAGCTACTAGAGATAAGAGATTAATTATATTAGATATCTTTTTAAACATTTGACCGACAAAAAACAACAGAAATACTCCAGAATATGACAACACATATAAGTGATATTTATCAGACGTTATTAAAAGTGAAAATCAGGAGGAAAAATAAATGGAATGAAAATATTACGAATACCTTAAGACTTTAGATTTCAAATATGGAGAAGACATAATAAAGAAATCTATTTTACAAATAGTTGATGATAATAATCAAAAACTAATTAATAGAAGTTTTAAGTGATCAAATCAAACAAAACTTAAACACGACGATTATTGAATTCTAAATCAGGTTATCAAAAATGAAAAATATAACGTTAAAGAAGTGTTAGATACTTATCAAAGAATTATTAAAAATAAAGTTAAAAGATTAAAAAAAATGAATAATAAAGTTGATTAAACATGAAAAATATAATATTGCCAATTAATCCAACTTATTCAAAAAAAATTATCAATAAAACTAAACTATTTGAATATAGAACAAGAATGCCTTCGACAAAAATAAAATATATTTACATTTATGCAACAAAACCGATTTGTAAAATAATAGCTAAAGTAGAAGTTATAGAATTAATTTCTTTTACTCCAAATGAACTATGAAAAATAACTAAAAATGAATCAGGGATAACAAAAGAATATTTTGATAATTATTTCAAAGGTAAAAATATTGCTCATGCTTATAGATTAGGTAATATACATAAATTTTTGAAACCTAAAAATCTTAAAGAGTTTGGAATCAACTTTATACCACAATCATTTGTCTACACTGATTATTAAAAATAAAGTTAAAAGATTAAAAAAGGAGAATAAAAGTAATGAAACCAATTCAAGTGAATGAAATAGATTATTGTAAAAATTGTAAACAAGAAGTAGAAGATGATGCTAAGTTCTTGTTAGAAAATGAACAATGATTAGAATTCTATTGTATAGAATGTTACGAAGATCGTTTAGAAGAATGAATAAAATCAAAAAATTAAAAACTCGAAAGGAAAACTTATTATGTCAGAAAAATGAAACTCTTTTGAAATATTTGACTACTTAACAAATAAAATTGAAATTTTTGCAAAAGAAAGAGCAATTTTGGAAATTGAATGTTATAAAAATAACAAAATTGGTTATGCAGGCCCACCACAACAAATTTATCAAACTTGAGATATTGACACCATAAACACAGTCAAAGAAGAACTAAATAAAGAAGATAACTCACATTCTTTAAACGAATATTTAGAAATACTTATCAACAACACAGAAAAAGAACAAATCACTTCTTGATTTGTTGAAAAATTCTGTGATTTAACAAATAAAAAATTAGATGATTTTGCTAGAACTGGTTTAACTAATGAATATGAAATTTATGATTATGATACAAAAAATAAAATTGAATTAACTAAAAATGGAAATAGACCAAGTGATGGATGAGATTTATTATCTGATCAAGAATATATAAAGCAACTTGAGCATGGAATTAAATTGAATCAAGAATCCTTAAATCATCCTAAAAATAAACAAAATGAACAAAATGAACAAATCAAAAAAACATTGAAAAGATAGGAAATAACAAAATGAACTCAGTGAACATTATCGGAAGAATAACCAAAGATTTAGAATTAAAATCAACTAGTAATGGTCAAGGTAGATTTGTTTCTTTTACAGTTGCTGTGAGTGAATATTCACAACAAAAAGAAATAACAAACTTTATTCCTTGTTTTGCATTTGAAAGAACTGCAGAAAACATGGTTAAATTTCTTTCAAAAGGAAGCTTAGTTTCTGTATCTGGAAGAATAAGTGTTCGTACAAGTCAAAAAGATGGAAAATATGAAACCATTACAACAATAACTGCTGACCGTGTAAACTTTTTAGGATCTTCAAAAAATAATGAAAATACAGAAGATCAACCTTCTGTAAATGAATCAGATATTATTTTAGAATCACCTGTATTAGCAACTTCTAGCGCAGGCGCTATTCAAGATGAAGTTATTTTAAGTGATGATGAGTCAACATTATGAGATTAAAAAATTAAAAACTCGAAAGGAATAGTATGTCAGATACTGAAAAAATAATAATTTGTGATCAATGTGGCAAAGAAAAAAGAGTAAATAAACCTTCAGTTTGAACAATAAACAACAATGTGTATTACTTCTGCACTAAAACTTGCAACACTAATTGAATTGTAGAAATATTTGAAAATGATGATTAATAAAAGCGTTAACCAAAATGAAAGAAATACCAAGCAAAACATTAAACCTTTAAACCTTTTAACAAAAGAAAAGTTTATTAAGCATATAGATTATATAATTTAAAACTTAATAAATTCCCGAAAGAAAGAGGGACATTCACAAATTGTGAGTGTTCTCTCTTTTTTATTTTAGAAAGTAGGTGTTACATGCCAAAACAACCAAAACCAAAAAAAATGTACACAACAATAAACCCAACAATTGAACAAAAAGAATTAATAGATTCAATTCAAAGAAATTGTGCAGCTAAATTTAATAAAGACTTTAGCAAAACAGAAATAATTATGATAGCTGTAAAACGTTTAGTAAAAGAACCAATAAGTGAGGATGAGTTTGATGGAAAACAATAACAAAAAAAATTCAAAAGAATTAGTGGGTGTAATACCAAAACCTCCACAAAAAGCAGTTTTAAAATGAGGTATTTTATGAACCGATTTGATAGCAACATTATTTGGTTTTGTAGTTGGTGTTTTAATAATTTTATCAATTCCAAATGTTTCAAGTCTGGTCTGAAATATTGTAATAAAAACAGTAATCATGATATGTGTTTTATTTATTTTAATGATACCTTTAATGCCTGTCCCATCTGCTGGTAATGGGGTAAGGATTTATCATATACTATGATGAAGTGTTTCTTTTAAATACATTGATAAAAAAATATATAAATTAGAAGATAAAAATCATTCCACCAAAAAATTTAATTCTTATAAAAAAATAAATTTTGATTCAAGCATCGAAGCAGCAAAAGATTTTTTAATTCTAACAAACGAAAATGAAACAGATAAATTGTTTATGTGTGGAATAAAGTTTGAGGGTAAAAATATTTTTCAACAAGATTTAATAGATCTAGAAATGATGGCAAATAGTTGATGAGAGTTACTAGTCAATTCAAAATATGATTTACAAATTGTTAAATTGTCTGTTATGAGTAATAGAGATTTTAATAATCAACACATTTCAAATCTTTTATCTATAAATAATAAACTTTTTGAAACAGAAAAAATAAATATAATTCAGTATGAAGCTAGAAGAAGAGTTTTAGAAGAATACACTAAAAAATATATTTATAAAAACGATATAAGTAGAGAAGATTTTATTGAAGAAAAATATCATATTATTGTTTATGCTGAAGATGAAAAAGAAATGATAACAGAGATTAATAGAATAACAGCTATACTAAATCAAAAAGGCTTATCTGGACAAAAAATGAGTTCATATGAAAACGTAAATTTAATTTATCAAAGTTACACACCATTAGCTGAACCCTTGTCTCCAACTTTAATTGAGAGTAATTCAGAAGATTTAACAAAATTCTTAGCGTTTAAAGAAATAGAATTTAAAAGAAATTGTTTTAAGGTGAATGGTCAAGAGCAATATTTCAAAGTTGCAGCTATCACAAAATTTCCAATGAAGGTCGAACTTGGTTGAATGATTGGCTTATTTAGAAATTCCACTAGCGCTATTGTTACTATAAAAGAGAGCTTAATTAATGAAAACAAATTCTTAAGTAATAACTTAATGAATTTACAAACAAATTCTCAAACAATAAATCAAACTAAAGTTGTCGATATAAAAGCAATGCAATATGAACAAGAGGTTTATTCTCAAATTGTTGCTGATTTAGCAACAGGAACTGAAAAGCTAAAAGAAGTTAGTGCAACAGTAATTTTTTCAGGTAACAATGAAGATGAATTAAGAGAACAATCAAATTCATTAAAATCTGAACTTCAAAAAATAGGAATTTACTTAAATGATCTAATAAATAGACAAATAGAAGCTTTAGAACATTTTTCATTAAAACCAAGAACCCCTTTAAAAAAACAAATTTCAAGACAAATACCAACATGAACAATGGCTTTATCCTATCCTTTCATATCTCAAAAATTAAATGACAGAAGAGGGCTTTATTTAGGTGTTAGTGTTGTTGGTGACCAAATAATTTATGATCAATTCTTTTTACCTAGTGGTTTAACTACTTCACATAATTTATTACTTATTGGCATGGCTGGTTCAGGTAAATCACACACAATTAAAAAATTAGCTATTTGAAATACTGTTAATCAAGTTCATACACATATTTTTGATATTGAAAATGAATATGCTCCACTTGCAAGAAATTTAGGTGAAAAAGTAGTACACGTTGGTACAAAAAATGGAGTAATTAATCCACTTCAAATAATGGCTACTCCAAATGATGAATTAACAAATAATTTATATGATGATATGCAGTTTTATCTTACAAATTTAGAAGGTTGATTTAAATTGCTTTATCCTGATTTTAATGACTATCAAATAGGTTACTTGATTAAAGAAGTCGGAACTCTTTATTTAAATACAACATCAATCAATAAAGCTTTAAAAAATAAATTATCTTTAGATGATTTAAAAACTAATGATTTCCCAATTATGTCAGACTTAATAAGACTAATGGAATTAGAACTTAAAACAATAAGTTCTGATCAACAAATGCTTCATCAACAATGAATTTATAGTCTAAAACAAGATTTTGAGAACAATGGTAAATATGAATATTTGCTAAATAATCATTCAACTCTTGAAGTTGGTAATCATAGTTTAATAGTTTACAACATCAAATCAATCTTTGATACAAATAATCAAAAATTACAAAATGCTTTATTATATTTACTTTTTGCATATGTAACAAATAAATTTAACACTTTAAGAATTGAAAATGATATTAAATATGCTGAACTTGTTGCTAAATTTGAAGAAGAAAAAAATCCTTACCCAAATAAAGCTGCTTATGAACTTTTAGTTAAACAAACTTTACTAATTGATGAAGGGCATGAATTTATGAAAAATTCAGATGTTACTTTGGACTTTTTAAATTCATCAGTAAAACGTTTTAGAAAATATTATGCTGGATTAACTTTTTGTACTCAAGATGTAAAGGACTTTGTTAAAGATGGAGAAAGTTCTAAAAAAACTCAATCTATATTGACAAATACACCAGCAAGACTAATAATGCTTTGTAGCTCAAAGGGATTAGAAGATGTTGAGACTCTTTTTGCGCAAGATGGTGGTTTAACAACCGAAGAAAAAAAACACATATTAAATGCTGGTCAAGGAAGAGGAGTTTTTATGAAAAATAACAACAATAGGCATCAAATTCAAATTGAACTAAATGATGTTGAAAAAGAAATAATAAGGAATAGAAATTATGATTAAAAGTGAATACATAAAAGACTTTTCATTTAGAACTAATTTAACACAAAAACAATCTAAGAAAATCTTAGAAAGTGTTTATGTACATTTAATTGAAGTATTAATTGATCAACAAGAAGTTTTTACTCATATTGGTAAATTTTATATAGATCAGCAACACGTGCACAACCAATTTTATAAAGGGCAGCAAAAAATATTAAAAATTAAACTCAATAAAATAGAAAGGGGTTTGATTAATGAGCGAAGTAAAAAATAATAAAATTGAAAATCCTATTCAAAATAAATCCTTACCTAAAAGAAACCACTTAAACATCAGATTCAATACTGATGAAGCGCAAGAAATAGTTTATGAATATGATAGATTTCTTGAACAAAAAATATTGGAACATAAAAACTCAAAAAAACGTACACCAAAACCAAAAACAAATGATTTTTATATAAGAGCTTTAATCAGGGGAATGAAATATGACTTATTTGATAATAAAACAGATGAAATTGCAAATATTGCAGCAAAAGCAGTCACTAAAGTAATTCAACAAAATAATCAAGAAATAACTGTTCGACAAAATTTGCAAACAGCTTTTATAGCTGGTAATATGGATTATCTTAAAGAATTATTAAATTACATTGTGCCAATATTACAAGGGTTAAATTATGAGTATTTTGATGCAACTATCGATAAAGAAACTGGGTTTATTAAAAATGATTTTTTTAAGACACCTGTTGGTTTTGAAAATCAAGAAATATCAACTCAAAACAAATGAAAAAACAAAATTAGAAAGGATTCAAGTAGCACAAATTTAAAGGATGTGTTATTTGGAAAGGGAAATGAAGATGATTAAATTTTTAATGTTATTAGCAGAAGCACCAGACTTTAAAGCGCCTGCAGATTACATCGGGGGAATTGTTTTGGCTGTAATAGGTGCTTTTGGAGGACTTGGGTTTATTGTTGCTGCTGGTGCTATGATTTGAATTTTAGTTCAAAAACAAATTGCTGCAGCAGCGGGTAATCAGAAAAAAAAGGATGAATGTACAAAAAATTTAATAACTATTGTAATCGCGATGATTGTGTTAGGGATAGCTGTTCCATTATGTGGTGTTTTTGCAGCATCTTTAATCGGAACTGACATGGGTTTAACTAAGAGTGCATTAATTGTATTAAGCGTGGTGAGATAATGACAATAAATTCAAAGTTAAAAGAAAATGATTTTTACAATTATAGAAAAGAAATTAATTGGGCTTTAGTTATTTTGATAATTTCTGTTTCAATTTTATTTTTTACTTTTTATAAAACCACTTTATCTTTTGATGTTAATAATATAACAATTAAAAGGTTAGAGGATTTAAAAACGTTAGGTGATTTGCCTAATGTTCCACCTTTTGTGGTTGCATCACCTTATGTGGATTTTTCCGATGGTTTTTTTTGAGAGCCTTTGCCAAATGGTGGTTTTAGATTAATGGCAATAAATGAACTCGTTAAATTACCTGGAACTCTTAAAGCAGGTATGCCTGGCGGATGAGATCAACAAGCTTTTTTAAATAAATTAATTGAAATGTTAAAAGCTATGAATGAAGCCAAAAGTCAAAAATTAATCTTAACTTTGATAAGAATGATTGCATTGCCTATAATGTTTATTAGCTACATAATTAATTACATTATTATTGGTTTTTCATCTGGTGGGATTAATCAACTAATCTTTGGTGGAGATCAGTTTGTTGTCGAAAATATTCCTGTTGCTTTTTGAATAATTTGTATATCAGTTCCTTTAGTATTAATTATAATATTTTTATTTCAAACAATTTCTATGGCAAACACAGACGATAAACGTTCACCACAACAAAGACTTAAAGATGCAAGCATAGGTAGTTTTAAAACTGTAATCTATATATTTTGTATCCCTGTTGGGTTTTGAATAATCGGAACTGGATTAGACTTAACCATTAGTTACATTTCTTTTGTAGTAGAAGGAAACCCTCAAGACAAATCTTTTGCATTTACAGACAATGTTTATAAATTATTATTCTTTGGATTAAATCCAACAAGTAGTGGTGATTTTTTTGCAAGATATCCAGTCTTATTAGCTGTGCTTGGGGGGTCAGTGCCTGGTGGTCTTTGAAAATCTGAGACAATTGTTAAAGCCTTTACAGTTTGGGGTTTTATAGGATTAGCGATTGGTGGTTCTACCTTGATATTTTTGCTATCAATATTTGCTGCTTTAATTGAAAAAACATTTTGGTTATTTTTTAATTTTCTTATTTGTATTTATTATGCTTGTGCCTCTGCTTTTGATGGTGGAGCAAGAATGAAAATGACTAGAGAGAAGATAATTGCTAAAACTCTTTCAATAGCGATTATAACTTTGGGAATTAATTTAACATATACAGTTTCTGCCGGCATGCAGTCATTAATTAGCTTTCCACCAATAACAGGTCAAGCCGGTTACATAATTTTTGCTTTGATTATGGCAATAATCTCAATAGCTGTTCTAATGGGGGTTAAAAAAATTGCTGCTGAAGTGGAATCACAAATTGGTGAATATTCAAATTATTCAAGAATTGATCAAACAACAAAAAGTAATTTCCAAACTGGTTCTAAATTAGCTTCTAATGCGACTAAGACTGTTGGTGCTGTTAGCAAAGGACCTTTAGGAGCTGTTGGTTTAACCACAGGAGTGATTGGATCGGAATAAAATGTCTATGAAAAAAACACTAAATATTTTAATCATATTATTATTTGCATTATTATCGATATTTAATATACATACTACATACTATGTATTTAATAAATCTGATTTATTAAATAACTATAACTATTCTTTAACAAATGAAAAATCTAATTACAATAATAATATAACTAATCCTATGTATCCAAATTTTAAATATATTTTAAATAACTCATATACAAAACACAGAGTTAATAGGATGAGAACAGGTTGAGGTTATCAAAAATACTTATCAGATATAAATTCAACATTTGATGAGGAAAGTTATGATAATGGAACAGCATCAAAAGAATATACAATTTTAAATTTAAACACTTTGAATTATGCTAAAACTGTTGATGACTTTAAAAATAATTATAAAACTTTAGAATTGGAGATAATGCTGTCATATCTAATTTATAATAGTACAAACGTAACATCATCAGCTAGTCCTGCTGTTATTGCTAAATTTGATTCAGAAGACTCATATAAATCAACAACTTTTTCATTAAATACAATTCAAAGCGATTATATATCAATTTTTTCAAAAAGAAATAATAGTTCTAACAACCATCAGGTTGAAATGTTTTATAAAACATCTTTTTCAGGAAATTATCTACAAATGAAAATTAAAACGTCTTCATATTTAGAATACAATAAAGGTTCAGCTTATGGGCATGGAGCTATGATTGGATTTAAACCTAAAAGTGTTTCCTTTAAGTCGAGTTATGACTTAAATTCATTTAAAAAAACAATTATAAATAATGGCAAAAAAACAATTGAATATACATCATATACTGGTGCTGCTATAGATTCGGAAGAAAAGTTAAAATCTAGTGATTTTCAAGGAGAATGAAATGAAAGCACTGGAACTTGACAATCTGGTAAAGAACCAAAACCAACAGGAAAAGCAAATAAGAGTGAAATTGAAAAACTTTTAAGAGAAAGAGCACCAACAACATTTGGTGATCAATGAAATTCATATAAACAATATGGAGTAACATTTGATTTATATAATTGAAATAATGTTGATAACACAGTTGATACTGTTTTCATGCTTAATAATACAGAATTTGTTCGTTATACAACAAAAATTAACTTAAAAGTTGATCAAAGCTATTGAGATATGAGTTATTTGAAAAGATTAGAAATTTTGCCTGGAAAAGTTGTAGATTTAAATGACGTTAGCAAAACAATGAATGATGTTCCAGAGCTTATTCAAAAAGATGGTAAACAAACATTCATTTATCACAACACAGTAATTGTACAATTTGCTTCAAATTCTATTAACAAAAATGAACGATTGCTTGTAAATGGCGAAGATGCTGAAGTTTGAAGGAATGTCTTTGTAGCTACATTAACAGATGGTAGAAATGATGAAAGCTCAACAATGGAAGAAGACAACACTTATGAAATTGCAGTTGAAGTTGATGGTAAATTAAAATTTAGTAGAACAATACAAATAAATTCACTAAATCCCAACGTTGACTTTAAATGAATGGGTTGAGATCCACAAAATACACCAGGTGATAAAAATAAATACGATCAATGAGTTTTAACACAACCTTTTATAAATGGTGAAAAAAATGAGTTATATGATCCTTATATAAATCCAGAAACTGGTGTGAGAATTCAATCAATATTTGTTAATGAAAAACCTTTATCCAAACCCTTTTTAATTGATCCAAAAGATCGTTATGGACAATTGATTGGTGGAGATGTTCAAGATGATCCTTTAAGGTGAGGATACTTTGCTGAAGCTTATGTTGTTAATAAGGGAATTAAATACTTGTATGATGATGAACAGTTAAAACAATTTTCTAAAATAGAAAGAGTTGAAATTGATCCAGTTACATTTCAAGAAGTTGGTTCAAAAACACAAGTGAAAATTAATAATGAAGTTCAATTTTCTAATCCAGGAACTTGGCATTATATTTTTTATTTAAAAGATTTTGTAGATCAAAGTTCATGAGGTAGTAATTCTATCCATAATCCACCAATAAATAAAGATATTAGAGCAATACAAGGAACTGTTATTCATAAAATCATAACTTTAGATAGTGATGCTAAAAACTATAGACGTTTTTTAGATTTAGAATCTTCAAAAAAGAATTCTAAAATACATGAATGGTTTACAGTTACATCTGGTGGTCACTTAAGAAGTTTTATGATCGCAAACGCAATTATAACTTCAGCAGATGCTTTACAACTTATTAAATATGAGCAAATTGTAAAATATTGACGTCAATACGTTTCAGCTGCAATAAATGGCCATATGACTTATAACCCAGAAACTGATGATAGGTTAAATTTAAGCGATTGACAACCAATTTACTTTCCTATGAAGCAAACAGAGGAAATTGCTGCTAAAGCATATATAACAAGGAAAATAAAAGAGCAAATGTTTAGTTTTAAAGGCTCTGCCATAGAAAAAGATTATATTATTGAATCAACACAAGGGCATATTCCACTTAATGATATGGAATTAAGTAAATTTGTAAGTATAAGTGAAGATAACCCTATTGAACAACTAGATGTAACTGTAATAGCTACTCCTGAATCATTACTACTTGTTGGGAATCTAGAATTTCAAATAAACAATGACATAAAATATGATCCTGACCTTGAAATTAGTTTAAGCGATGTAAAATTTAAGACTCAAGAAGGTAATTTTAGTAACTGACCTGAAGAAAACAAAAAAGCATTTTTAGAAAATTATCTTTTAGGTTATGTTGGGCAAACTCTTGATCAATATAGAATAGCTAAGAATGAAACGTTAAAGCAAATTCCTGAAAAAGATAAAGATGGAAAACCAACAGGTAATTTTATTGACAAACAAATCCCAGAATATAAATATGCAAAAGATTATGCAATTTTTATTGATGGTATGAAACTAGACATAACACAAGAACCCAATATTAATGAATATATTGATCAATTCTTGAATGTTGCTAAAAAACGTGTAATGTGAGTAAGAATAAATGCTGTTAGGGGCACAACTTTGTTAAGTGGTGCTACTAGTTATCAAGTAATTAATGACCCTAAATCTAATGTTAAACCACCAATTAAACCACTTCCAGAAAAACCAGATCCTGAAATTCCTGGACCAGGAGGTGAAAAACCAAATAAAAAGCTATTTGGTGGAATCTGATGATTGGTTACAATACCAGCAATTGCTATAATAGCTATTACTTTATTTGCTGTAGTTAAGCGAAAAAGAAAATTAAAAGGCTATAAATTAAAATAAAAGAAAGGCAGGTGAATAAAATGTATTTTCCTAATAAAAATGATGAGTGGTACACATTGCCCTATGCGATTGAACCTATTTTAGAATTTCTTAAACCAAACTCAAAAATATTATGCCCATTTGACACTATTGATTGCGAATATGTAAATGTTTTAAAAAAGGCAGGTCACAAGGTCAGTTATAGGCACATTAAAGACGGATTTGATTTTTTTGATTTGGAAAGTGGTGATGTTTTATCTTTTGATTACATCATTTCAAATCCACCTTACAGTTTAAGAAAACAAGTGTTTATCAAATTGGAAGAATTAAACAAACCATTCGCTATGTTAGTGCCTTTGGTATCAATAGCTTTAAAACCTATAAGAGAAAAAATACAAGACAAACAATTGTTAATTTTTGACAAAAGAATTAAGTTTAAATCAAATGAGGGGTTAGTTTGCAAAAACCCACCATCTGAAACAGCATATATTTGCAAAAACATTTTACCTAAACAAATTATCTTTAAAGAACTACTTTTTTAATTTGAATGATATAATTGATTTACTTGTACTTATAAAATATTAGGAGGTTTTATGAAAAATAGTGAATTAGAATTTTACTTACATAATTATTTGTTTAATGTTGTTAGTGATATGAAAAAAAGAAATTTGTACAAATATGATTGAAATGTTAATAAGTCTGATTTTGAAGAAATAAACTCAAAATTATCAACAGCATCAAAAAATCTTTCTAATTCTATCAATCCTTCTTTAGGAAAACCAGATTTAATATATTTTAATCCCGAGACTAAGCTTTTAATTTTAGGAGAAATTAAAAACGATAAGAAAAAACACACATCTAATAAAATCGGAAAAATAACTGACCCAAAAATTTTTGCAACAGATGGAGTACTGCATTATATGAGTTTTTTTAAAGATTATGACGTATTTGGAATAGCTGCTTCAGGTTCTAAGGGTGATTACATAATTGATCAATTTTATTCAAAAAAAGATAGCCTCATTTTTGAACCCTTACCATCTCAAAGAATATTAAATGAGTTTGATTACGAGAATATTATAGCTGATGATTTGATTGATGAAAAAGTTGATAACCTAAGTGATGCAATTTCTTCTTTAAATAAGCTAATGGATGATAGTAAAATTTCTACAGAAAAAAGACCGATAATTACTGGTTCTATAATTTTTTCTTTAACGCATTTTAAGCAAATACAAACAGACATTGAAAAGCACAAGACTAATACAAGCAACATTAGTGGTTTACTAATTAGTTCTATAAAAACTAAAATGTTAAATGTTTTGCCTGAAAATAAAAGAGACAAAAATATTGGAATTATTGATAGATTTTGTAATCTAATTGAATCATATTCAATAAATAATGAAATTTGAAAAAAAATTATTGATAACATAGATCAAAAATTAATGCCAATTATAAACAAAATGAAAAAAGAGTCTTATCATGATTTTTCTGGTGACATGTATAGAGTTTTACTGAGATACACATCGGGAGATGGAAAAATTTTAGGTCAAGTTTTAACTCCAAAACACATAGCAAATTTAATGATAGACCTAGCAGAATTAAAAAAAGATGACTCTGTAATAGATCCTGCTTGTGGAACGGGAATTTTTTTAGTTAATTCTATGAATAAATTAATATCAATGGCTAAAAATGATGAAGAAATTGAGACAATTAAAAGTAAAAAAATATACGGAATAGAGATATCTAAAGAAATGTTTTTTTTAACATTAGTGAATATGCTTATTAATGATGATGGTAAGACTAATATTTTTGTTGATGACGACAACCCCGAACCTAAAAAATCTGGAATTTTTAAATACGATAAAAAAGACTTTGTAGAAAATCCTAAAAAAGTTATAATGAATCCGCCTTATTTATCTCAGGATGAAATGTGAAAATTTATAAATAAATCTTTAACATTGGCAACAGAAAAAGTTGTAATAATTGTTTCAACTTCTATTTTTAAAGGAAATACTGATTTTAAAAGAGAGTTCTTGAAAAATAATTCGCTGATGGCTGTTATTAATATGCCAAACAATATTTTTCAAAACAAAAGTTCTTCTGGCGCACAAGTTAAAACATCTATTCTTGTCGCTGATATAGGAAGGCCAAATTCTGAAAATTATCTTGGAACATATTTTTATGACCTTAAAGATGATGGTTTCATATCTAGCAAAAAACATGGTAGATACGATGGCATTAAAAAATGGTCACAAATTAAAAGTGATTTTTTAGAGAATTATAAAAATAGAAAAGAAATTTTAAATACATCAATTAACATAAAGAACGTATCTGAAAATGATACATGAAATTTTAATTTCTATAATAAAATATCTTCTGAAGATTTTTTAAATTTGAATGATTATTTATTTAATTTGTTTGAAGAAATAGTAAATAAGAATAACAATAAAGATAAATATAAAATTTATGATCATTTCTTAAACATAGACTCTGAATTAAAAGCTTATGATATAAAAAAATATATTAAAAATTTTAAATTAAAGGAAACTTCAGCTAATGAGCATTTGGAAATTAAAAAAAATATTAATAATGCACTAAGAATTGAAAAATATATAGATATCAAAGATGGAGATATCTCATATGTCGCTGCATCAAATTCTAGAAACGGTTGTAGAATAAGCAATATAAGAAATATATATAATGAATCTGTTTTGGATAATTTATTTACATGAAACACTCAAGGAGATGGGGGAGCAGGCCTAGCTTTCTTCCATCCTTATAAATTTATTGTAGCAAGCACATGCAAAGTTTTTGATTTGATAGACAAGACATTGAGTCTAGAGCACAAAATTTTTATTGCTTTTGCTATGAGCCTAGAACACAAAAATAGATATTTTGGATATTCAATAAGTGAAGGTGAGTTCAAAAATGGAACTTTAAAATTAACTTTACCTGTAAACAACAAAGAAGAACCAGATTGGAATTTAATTTATGAAATTATGGTTAATAATCCTATATTTATTAAAATTAAAAAATATTTAAACTTATTTTAAAATAAACCTTTTGAAAAATAAAAAGGTTTTTTTATTGCTATTTTTTCATTGTTAAGGTTTTTTCAATTAAATCAATTATAATTTTATTGTACAACTAGTAACTAAATATAATCCCGAAAGAAAGAGGGAGTATTCACATAAGTGAGTACTCCTTTTTCTAATTTAGAAAGCAGGTTCTAATGAATAGAAAACAAAATAACATTTTCAAAGTAATAAGATTTTATGATCCCAACAACTCAAAACAAAGATTGACAAACTATTATCGCGGCAAAAAAGGTTCTAAAAATATTACTTATATCGATTACATAACAAGAAAACAAGCATGTATTTTAAAAGCACTTCCTGAAAAAGCTTTGCAAGAAAATAGAGAGTTAAATGAATTCATGTTAGAAAGCAGGAGTGAGTGAAGACAGAAATGATTAAACAAAGGAGTGAGTGAAGAATTTTTAAAAGCTAGTGAAAATATATTTGATGATGAAAAGTATTCAAAGTATGGTTGAAACTTTAAAACAAAATTATTTAATTCATTAAATGAAGCAGGCCATTTTCAAAATTCTGATTTTATAGCTAGAGAATCTACAATCTTTAATTTAACACAAGAAACTGAACAAGAAATGTTAAAAGAACTTTTGGAAATAGATAGAGAACGCTCAAGAAGACAAAAGAGTATTGAAGAATATAAAAAAGTGCAATGAGGAACTGGACTTTATACTAATCAGGCACATTTCAAAACTAAAGGTAGTTATATTTTTGGTGAGTTGTCAAAACAAGAAGTTCAAAATTTAAAAAATGAATTTTTAAATATGAGGAATAACAATGATAGGTTAATGTGAGATACTGTTTTATCTTTTGATACAGAATTTGCTGAAGATAACAATATTTTGGTTCCTGAAGTAATTGGAAAACTCATAAGTAAAAATATTGATCAATTATTTATTGAAAACAATTTAGACCCTAAAAGAATGAGTTGGGGATTTTCTATGCATGGAAATACATCTAATCCACACGCTCATTTATTTTTTTATGAAAATGAACCTAACAGAAATGGTGAATGAAAATTCAAGGGAAATTTAAACCAAGAATCTATGAAGTATTTTTATCAAAGAATTGAATTAAATGCTCAAACTAATGAACTAAGTTACCAAAAAATGAGAGTTTTAGAATTAGAAACCAAAGCCTTAATTTCTGAAGAAATAAGTGGACAATTCTTTTTATCTAAACATCAACAATTCTTGATTCATAAACAAATTAAAAAAATAGATGAATTAAGTTTAAAAATTAAAGATTTAGAACTTAATTTTAGAAAAAGATATTTATCTGAACAGCTAACTGTTAAAGAAAAACAAAATCATAATAAAAATATAAAATCAATGAAAAATAATTTAATTAATAACATAAATTTAATTCATGAAAGCCATTCTAAAAATAAACTAAAACAATTTTTTGAAAGAAGAACTAATTTAACAGAAATTGAAAAGCAAATCGCAAAAAAGGTAGATTCCAATATGTTGTTTCTCAATAAAATTAACACTTGAGAAAAACTTAAATGTTCAATGGTAAAAACCCAAAAATTATTAAATCATGAACACATAAGTTGATTTGAAACAATGAAAACTTATAGAACTAAAAAGGGCTCAACATTAAGTTTTAACACATTAAATGATGAAGGAAAGATCGAAGCTATATCATATGTTGAAAATATAATAAAGCAGTCTAAAAATGGTACGTTAATGCTTCAAAACATCCAAAGTAAAGTTGATGATATTTCGCATGAACTAACAAAAGTTCTTCTAAAGAAAATTGATGATAATGATACCAAAACCATTCAAACATTAAAAACAATAGATGCTCTCGATAAATTAAATTTAAAAATAAATTCACAAAGTTTATATAATAATTTATCTGAAAATAATTTAACAAAAGAACAAAAAGAAACTTTAATTTTTAATGAAGTGAAAAACTCACTAATGAATGGCGAAAATGGTTATTATTCAAAACATGTTAATGTGTTATTTAATGAAATTTATAATCAAAATTTTCAACTAGGAATCAAAAAGGAATTCAAAGAAAATAAATTTTTGACTCAAAACGTCTCTAAAATATCTAATTCGATTAGCGATGCTTTTAAACTGGGTTCTAGACAAGCAGCATATGAATTTGAAAATGAAATGAAAAGACTGAAAATGAAAGCTGAAAATGAAATTGAAAAATATGAAAGAGAAAGGATTAGGATATAAAAATGTTAATTCCAATATATACTTTAATCTCTATTAATTTTTGTTTAATAGTTTGGCTTGTTATCGATTATTTTAAAAATTTAAAAAAATACCAAAAATTAATTAAAGAAAAACAGTTTGACACTATAAAAGTTTTAAAAAACAAAAAGAAAAAATCTAGAAAGACAATTTATTTATCTATGTCTTTTATATATATAGTATGTAGTGTTTTGTTAATTATGAATGGAGGTTTTTAAATGAAACTGCAATTATGAAATAAAATAATTAAAAGATTTTTCTTGTGACAATTATTATTGGCTATTCCAATAGCTATTTTAATTTGATTTTGTATAACAGCATTACTTGGTGCTATGAGTTCTAAAACCCCTTTTAACTTATTTTTTGTGTTAACTGGAAAGTTTAATTTGATGTGACCTATTTTTATTGGAGTGATGATTTTTGTTTTGATGTTATTTTTAAATTGAGCATTAGCTATCACAATATATTCAAAATTTTGAAGAAGCGGGTATAGACAACATATTGACACAAAAGATATAACAGCTAGTAAGTTAGTTATTGATGATCGAAATATTATTGATGATGAACCTAAATGAAAAACTCAAAATGGCTCTATTTATGACATAAAGGTCAAACAATCAAAAGATTCTATGCAAAATTTTAATGAGAGTCTACAAATTGAATTAAACAAATTGAAATCAGGATTTGTTGTTCGCAATGTTTGAGATGCAAAAGCTAAAGTATTAAACACTTCAGCTGCAAGTGATGTTAATGGTTTTGTTCTTGGTGATCCTGGGTCAGGTAAAACTGCTGGAATTATCTTGCCAACAATAATTTATAACATTAAATTAAAAAATAAATCATCTATGATTATAAACGATCCAAAAGGAGAGTTATACCAAAAAACGTCCAAAACTTTTATTGAAAATGGTTATGAAGTTAAAACCTTTAATTTGCAAGAACCAAATAAATCTGATGCATGAAATCCTCTGACTTCTATTTTTGAAATTTGACAAAAATATTTACATCCAACAAGTGAAATTGACAATTCAAGAAAATTAGGTCAAGTTAGTGAACCAAAAGCAATGATACAATCCCATTGCAACTTAGCTAGGTGTTACACGCACTTCTCGTTAAGTTGTAAAGAATGTATTGAAAACTTAGTGAATGACCACTACATCGAATCTAATCCAAACTGATATATAGGATTTATTAAAATAACAAATGAAAATAAAAATGAAAGCTTCGATGTTTATTTTTCATCCCAAAGTGAGATGGAAAATTGAATTACTCAAGAAAAAAGAAAACTAAAGGGTGAAACTTTTGGTCAAATTGCTGAATTAGCAAGTTCTTTATATACTACTCCAGATCCGAAAAATGAATTCTTTTATTCTGCAGCTAGAGAATTTTTTGAAGGAACTTTACAATTTATGTTAGCCTTGAATGCTAAATATCCAAAAATGGTAACTATAGATAATTTTAACTTAAAATCAATTAGAAAAATTTTATCTAATAAAAACAAGTTTTTTGAAAAAATATCTCAACACTCATATGATGTAGAAAAAGCTCAAAAACTTTTAATAGAAATTAAAAACCAAAATAAGAGTTCAAAAAAAGTTCAAGAACTTGAAAGTTTTATTTCTAAAAATACATTGTCTGAAAATGACTGACAAACTAGATTAGCTGATGTTACAATTACATTTAAAAAAGACCCTGGTAATGTTGAAAATTGATGAAAGACATTAACTAATGATTTAATTATTTTTGACAACATTGAATTAGAAAACATAATCTGTCAGAATACAATAAACGTCGAAGACGCGATTAAAAAACCAACAGTTATATTTTTAATAGTGCCAGACAACAAAAAAGCCTATGTTTCACTTGTTTCACTATTTGTTGGGCAAATTTATGCAGAACTTATTTCAATTGCTTCTAAACGTGCTAATTTGGCTCTTGAGCGTAAAGTTTTATTTATTCTTGAAGAATTTGGTTCAATGAATAAAATAGATCAGTTTATCTCAGCATTTTCAATTTGTAGAAGTAGAAATATAAATATTTTAATTTGTCTTCAAAAAGAAAGTCAATTGACTGAGAAATATGGAATAAACAATACCAAATCAATTTTAGGTAACTGTCAATTAAATTATTTTGTTTCTTCAACGGAGAGAGACGATTATGAAAAATACTCAAAATCTTTTGGGATAAGAGCAGAATTAAAAAGAAGCTACAATACTAGAGATAATGAAGCAAGTGAATCTTTAGATAAAACTGCTTTAATATCAGCAGATGAACTTCAACAATTACCAAAACCTTTAGTAGCTATTTTGTTAAATGATAAAAAATACATTTCATATTTATTACCTTCTTGAATTGGTGAAAACGAGTATATTGATTATTATGGTAAAAAAGTTTATGATCACTCACCAATTGAAAACAATTTTATTAAAAAGAAAACTATGTTATATTCTGAAAAATATGAAATAGATTTGTGAAATGAATTAAAAAATATCATTAAGCAAACAGAAGAACAACAAATTGGTAAAACAAAACCCGAAGTTAAAATAATGGTTGATGAAAATTCTAATATTACCAAAGTAAAAGAAATTCACGTTTTGGATGATAGAAATTTAACAGAACTAATTGAACAGTTAAATGATTTAAGAAACCAAAATAATATAACACCTGAAATTAGACGTAAAATAGTAGAATTAAGAGCTGCTATAATAAAAAAACAACGCATTAATAATTAAGTAACTTTAAACACCAAATTTTGGTGTTTTTTATTTAAAAGTTTAATTTGTTTACAAAAATGTAAACATTTTTTTATATTTGTAAACACTTTTTGTGTTAGGTTGTGATATTATTTATAAATAAATAATATTAAAAGCAGTTGTATTTTGAACTTTTGTTTACACCTCTTATCTTGCTTCCACCTTTTTACTCAAAAAATGAGCATGAAATGCTACATTTTTAGTAAAATCCATGGGATTTAAGGTGGTAATGGTGGGATAAAGGTAAGAATTATTAAAATTGTTTACAAATTTACTAAGAACAACTGAGCACCAATAAATATCAAAATGTATTAGATTTTGAATAAAATAAAGTATATAGTTAATTATAGAAAGAGCTACTTTTAAAATATATGTAGCAAAGTGTGAAAAATATGAAAAAAATTCTAAGTATTATTGCTGCATTTAGTTTAACTGTTACTTCAAGCTTTGCTGTTGTTGCTTGTAATAAACAAATTAAAATAGTAGACATAAAGAGATCTGTTAGTCATATTCAAAATAAGACTGATATAAATGAAGTTAACCAAGAGTTAATAAAAGTTAAAGTTGATGGTGTTAAAAAAATTGAGGCTTTTGAAATTGAAAATAATGAAACTGATGTAACAATAAAGATTAGTGTTGTCGAAGGCAGAAAAATTGATAGTGATAATTTTGTTTTGACTAAAGCTATAGCTGATAAAGCAATTGATAATCCAATTGTTCCAGATGGTGAATATGAAATGAGCTTTGAAGAATATATAAAAAACTTTTCAGTAACAACAGGTGCTGAACAAGAATTTCACGGTGATTGAAATATTGATTATTTTGATTTAACAAAAAACCAAGGTGAATGATATGGTAAAACAAATAAAGAATTAAAGCAATGATACATTGATAATCAGAACTCTTTTTGAACTTGAGATAAAGCAATTGCACAATCTATTACAGGGCTTAGTACCAAATGATATGATTATTTTTTAGATAAAGATTTATTTCCAGAAGGTTTTGCTTTTATTGATAATTTATTAAATTTTGAATCGTCTGATTTCTTTGATACACCTAAATCCTTAGATACACCATCAATGCTAAACGGAAAACAAGTAACTGAAGTTGATGGATATTATGAAGTTTCTATGACTACTAAAGCAGTAAATTATTTAAAAGAAGCTAATCAAAAACAATTATTAAAAAATTTTAATATAGATAGTGAAGATAGTGAAACTGTTAATGAATTTAATGAAGGGTTTAATATAGTTGGATCAATAAAAATAAATTTTATAATATTTAGATAAAAAAACAACACAAGAACAATTTTATGTGTTAACATTAATTTATCAAAGAAAATTAAACTTTGAATTCAAGTCTCGCATGCAAATGCAGGAAAAAAGGAACCTTTTTGGTTCTTTTTTTGTATAATTCTAAATATAGGGTCTAATAATATTAAATAATTCCCGAAAGAAAGAGGGAGTATTCACATAAGTGAGTACTCCTTTTTCTAATTTAGAAAGCAGGTAATTAAATGTTGAAGGAAAAAGAAATTTGATTAGGCTATTCTGAAAGTCCAGGAGATTACTCTGATAATGATTTGAAATTAAAACACTGAAGACCACTTTTGATCACGAAAGTTTATTCTGGCACAAGTTTAATTAGAGTAACAGAAGCATCAACAAAATTGAAACAAAAATATATAATTGATGTAGTGTTAAGTTCTGGACAAGTTTTTCAATTTGATAAGGGTTCAAGTTACATAATTGATGCTAAAAGTTTAAAACAAAAGTTGAAACCGCTTATTGGTCCCGCTTTTGATAAAAAGTATAAATATATAAAAAGATCGTCAAATTATTCGTTTAATAAAATTAAAAATAAAGTTAATTTTGAAAAAATGATTTTATCAGGTGAGTATAATAACTTATCTACTGAAGAACAAGACAAACAAAGAATATGAAAACAATTTTCTTTAGAAGAACAAGAAAATAGAATGATCAGAAAAATAGAAAGAGAAGAAAAGTTAAAATTAATGCAAGAAAATAAACAATTTCAAATTATTAAAAAAAGTAAGAGGCACAACCGATAGTTTTAATAGAACTTTAACTAAATTAACTACAAAGTATGTAGTTTTTTTGTACTTATAATAAAATTGGTGTATTTATTAAAGGAGTGTTTTATATGTTATTTAACTGTCGAGAAGAATTTGCAAAAATTCTAAAAACAAAAAAACTTGAACTTGAAAGACTTGATTATGAATTGCTAATAAAGAGAGATAAAAGAAGATATAAATTGATAAGGTTAGCTAAAAGATGTATTGTTAGTGAATTTGGATATTTAAAAATAAATAGAAGGGTTTATTTTGATAATTTTGATAAAAAGTATGTGAAGTTGTTAGATGTTCACTTAAATTTAAATAAATACGTTAAGATTGATCCTGATTTAAAAGCAAAAATAGAAGATCAATTAGGTAGTGGTAAAAAATATAAAGACATTATAGACATGTTTCCCAATGCTCACTTATCATTGATGACAATTTCAAGAATATTTAAATCTGTTGAAAATGACAAAAAAAGAAATGAAGTTACTAAAAAAGTTTTATTAAAAAATAATCAAGTAGTTTATATTTTTGTTGATGATGCTTTTTTAAATGTAGATCGATTTAGGTCTAAAAAAAGGTGAAAATATAACAGAGGAAAGGACACTAAAGTTAGGGTTATTTCTTTTTGTACTGGTTATGATAAAAAAACATTAAATCTTAAACGAAAGAAATTAGCCAATAAAAGAAATACTTTTTTAATTGGAAAAAATGAAAACATTTCTACTGAAGCTTTATCATTTAAAATTTATGAATTAGGGTGTAATTTTTATGAAAATTTTGATAATGCTCATTTAGTCGTTGGTGGTGATGGTGCTACTTGAATAAAAAATCTAGCTAATTATTTAGAAGCTGACTATATATTAGATCGATATCATGCTGTTAGGGAATTAAAGAAAGTCTTCTTAAATAATTCTATAAAGAATTCTGAAACATTATTCAAAACAGCTTTAAGTTATTTTTACAAAGGAATGTATGAAGAACTTATACAAATTTTAGAAATTTTTGCATGTAATTCGATATTAAAATATTTTAAAAATAACGTCAAAGGAATTGAAAACCAAAATAAAACTTGAAATATTGGTGTGAGTGCTGAATCTGTTGTTTCTGGACTTGTTAAAAGTACTCTTGGTTATGGTTCTAAGATATTTTCTTTTAAAGTTATAAAAAACATATTAAATGCTAGAAATTTCAATTTAAACAATAATTTAGGTTTTTAAGTTATATGAATATGCTCTAAAATCAATTTTAACACTTTTTTTTCAAACAAAAATAAATTTTTTGTATAGAAGTAAGGCAAAGAACCAAAAGTGCCCTAAAACAAGAAAAAAACATAATCATAAACGCATTTATTATTTTTGCGTTAATTTTACTTGTTTTTTAAAAAAATAGAGTTATGATTGAATTAACATTTGAAATAATTGTGATAATTGCTTAGTTGAGTCCTCCTACAAAAAAGTTATGCACCCTTACAATATTTAATTAATTATATCATTTTTTCTTTTTATCTAGCAAAAGGATACTTAGTAAATTCATATTGTTTTATTTAAAAATTTGCTTTGAATTTTCTTACTTTGTAAATGAACACTAAATTTCTTTCACCATTTTACCTGCATCATATAGATTTTTAAAATGACCAGGTGTTGTTGTTAATTCTTTAAAAGTTCCTTGTTGAATAATTCCAGCACCATTACCACCTAAAACAACAATTTGATCGACATTTTTAATAGTTGATAATTTATGTGCAATAGTCACACTTGTTCTACCCTTCATCAGTTCATTTAATTTTGTTTGAATTTCTTTTTCAACAATATTGTCTAGTGCTGAAGTAGCTTCATCTAAAATTAATAACTCAGGATTTTTTAAAAACATTCTCGCAATAACTAATCTTTGTTTTTGACCACCCGATAACATAAATCCACGTTCACCAAGAATAGTTTGATAACCTTCTGGTCATGACATAACTAACGCATGTAATTCTGCTTTTTTACAAGCTTCAATTGCTTCATCATCAGTTTTTGCAAAACTACCATATTTAATATTTTCTAAAACATTCCCAAAAAGAATTTGAGGTTCTTGTTCTACATATCCAACATGGCTTAAATAAGTTGAAAGATTAACTTCTTTTAAATCATTATTTTTATTAATTAAAACTCTACCTTCGCTTGGATCATAAAATCTTAATAATAATTTAGCAATCGTAGATTTACCAGACCCAGTTTCACCAACAAATGCATATGATTTTCCATATTGTAAAGTAAAGTTAAAATTAGGCAAAATTAAATTTTCTGGTTTTTCTGGATATCTAAAGTTAATATTTTCAAAAATAATATCACCTTTTAAATCTTTTAACTCTATGCCTTGATTGTAATGAAAATCAAGTCTTGAAGGTGCGTTTAAAGTTCTAAGAATTCTTGAAGAAGAAACCCCAGCCATAGCTAAACCACCAGATATTAAGAACAAAGATATAATAGGCACGGTTAACATTCCTTGTGCCATTACAAATGCTGGGAAAATACTAAAGAATTGTTGAATTCTACTACTATCAGCTCCACCACCATAAAATACAGCAGAAAATACAGGAGCTGTAAATAACAATAAAAAGTCCCCAGCAAAAACAACAACAGCAAATGCACTAATTCATTTACCAATAGGTTTTCCTAAATTATAGTAATCAACATGTTTATCTTTAAAATTTTGTGTTTCATATGCTTCTGTTCCAGATGATTTAATTAATCTAACAGATATAACACGATCAATAACATCACCATTTGTTTTTTCCATAGTTAATCTAACTTTTTCTCATTTAGATACTAATGCAAAATAACAAATTAAAAACATTGTAAAAATTAATGCAAATAAAATAAAACCAACAAGAGCAATTTTTCATTCTAAAATAAAAGTTAATAATAAACCAATTGCTAATTGAAAAATTGAACTGGCTATAGTCATTGGTATATTAATGGCTTGATTACCTACAATTTGTGAATCTGAAATAACATTTGTTAATAATTCACCTATTTTTTTATCAGAATAATAGGATATATCTTGTCTTATTAATTTTTCTAATATTTCATTTCTTAAATGAGTTTCAATTTGTTTAGCAAATGTGTTTGACCATCAATTAAATAAAAATGAATTAAATACATTTAAAAATAATAAAGTCATTGATAATCAAATTAATTGCAAGATTGATAAACCTCAATCATCAATCAATCAAAATCCAACTTTTATTTTTTCTGCTTGAAATGATAAATTTATTTGGTTAGTTATTAACGGGGCCATAAACAATAAGAATGCTCAAAAAATAAAGTTAGGAATAACTCATCAATTTTTTTTAAAATCTTGTTTATAGTATTTAACAAATAAATGAATAAAAGCTCTATTTTTGCTTATTTCTTTATGTCTTTTCATCATAACCTCCTTACATATTTTCTTGTGCTTCTAATAATCCTGCTTCATACAGATTTTTAAAGTGGCCAGGCACTTTAACAAGTTGTTTAAAATTTCCTTGTTGGACAATTCCAGCACCATTGCCACCAAGAACAATAATATGATCTACATCTTTAATTGTTGAAAGTCTGTGTGCAATAGTGAAACTTGTTCTACCCTTCATTAGTTCGTTTAGTTTTGCTTGAATTTCTTTTTCAACAATATTATCTAATGCTGAAGTAGCTTCATCTAAAATTAAAATTTCAGGATCTTTTAAAATCATTCTAGCAATAACCAATCTTTGTTTTTGACCCCCAGATAGCATAAATCCACGTTCTCCAAGAACTGTATTATATCCTTCTGGTCATGATGTTATTAATTTATGTATTTCAGCTTTTTTACAAGCTTCAATTACTTGTTCATCAGTCGCATCAAATTTACCATACTTAACATTTTCAAATACGTTCCCAAATAATATTTGGGGTTCTTGTTCTACATATCCAACATGGCTTAAATAACTTGATAAATTTAAATCTTTTAAATTATTATTTTTGTTAATAATAATTTCTCCATTACTTGGGTCATAAAATCTTAACAATAATCTAGCAATTGTAGACTTACCAGAACCAGTTTCTCCAACAAAAGCATATGATTTACCTTCTTCAAAAGTGAAATTAAATTTTGGCAAAATCAATTTTGCTGGTTTTTCTGGATATCTAAATTCAATATCTTTAAAAACAATATCACCTTTAATTTCTTTAACGATAACTCCATCATAATAATGCGGGTCCATTATTGATTGAGAACCCAATAGTTCAGTTATATGTATACTAGCAACACCCGACATTGCTAATCCAAACGTAATTCCCATTAAACCAGAAAAAGTAGCTATTAAGTTTGCTTGATTAATTATATAAGCAGGAAACACATTACTAAAAAAATCAGTAGCAGCCGTATCATTACCAAGAACAGAATAATAAATTCCAGCAATTATAGGAACTGCAAATTGCAAAATCATTGATCCAGCATAAACTGTTGTAATTAAAAGTGTTAAATTAAAAATAGCTGGTTTGTGTGCTTTGTAGTTAATTTCTTGTTGTTGTTCAAAATAAGCTTTTTCATAATCTTCAGTACCAGAAGCTTTTATTAATCTTACAGTACCAATTCTATCAGTTACATTACCATTAACTTCTTCATAAACTTCTCTTACAACTGCATATTTTTTAACAGTTCTAGCATAAAATACAAAATAAAGAGTTAATAATGAAAAATAAACTATCGCACCAAAAAAAGCAATAACTGGAGCTAAAACAAATGTCATTATAAAAGCTACTATAAATTGAGATAAAGAAATTCCAATACTTGTTGGAATATTAACAGCACCTTCACCCACATTTTGAGTATCAGTAATAACACTTGTTAATATCTCTCCAATTTTTTTATCAGAATAATAAGAAATATCTTGTCTTACTAATTTTTCAAGGATTTTATTTCTTAAATCAACTTCAATTTTTCTTCCAAATATTCAAGAAAGATAATTAAATAAGTAAGTACCAACTGCATCAAGTGCAATCATACTAATTGATAAAATAATGTTTGTTGTTAGTGATAAACCTCAATACCCATTAACAGGAATGTTATTTTCATGTTTAATTGCAAATGTTATTTGTTGTGTTAATAAAGGTATTGATATCCTAGATAAACAAAACGATAAAATTATCAAAATTAATGATATTGCAATTCATCAATATGTTATATAATATCTACCTATAAGCTTAAAAAAAGCTGTATATCTAGATACTTTATTATTAGTTTTCATGTTTTGTCTCTCCTATTGCTAAATATAATGTTATCATTTAGTTTTTATTAGTGTTAACTTAACATTATTTATTTAAATAAATAAGTGAACTCAATATATATAAGGGTGCTGTTTCTGCTCTTAATATATTATTACCAAGGCTGACATTATTAAAACCTATAGCATTCAGTTTTTTAATTTCTTTAATGTCAATTCCACCTTCACAACCAATAATAAAACTAATTGAGTTAAAATCATTTTCTAAATAATTGTTTAAAGGTATATCTAACTCTTCTTCTCAAGCTACTAAATTAATATCGTTTAAATATTGTTTCAATTCATAAATATCTTCAACAATATCACAAACTAATGGTATGTTGTTTCTTTTGGATTGTTTAGCTGCAGTATCACAAATTGTTTGTCATCTTTTAACTTTATTCGCTTTTTTATTGATATCAATTTTCACAACATTACGACTAAAAACTACAGGTACAATTTGATCAACACCCAATTCTGTTGCTTTTTGTAATAATCAATCTCATTTTTGTTCTCTTAATACACCAGCAATTAATGTTTTTTGAACTTTAACACTATTAGTTTTAATTAATTGCAATTCTTTTGCCAAAACAATGTCACTTTGTGATAAGTCTGATATTTCAGATAAATAGACATTATTTTCAAAAACACATTCAATTTTTTCACCAACTTGTAGTTTAATTACATTTTTAATATGATGAGTATCTTTTCTTTCAATTAAGAAATTATCCTTTATTTTTTTATTTACAAAAAACCTAAACATTCTGATCCTCTTTTTGAAGTCTTTTAACCGATTTTAAAACATTAGTTAATTCTTTTTGATTGATCAATAAATTAAAAAAGTTTTTTTTACCATCTTTAATTCTTTTAAAGATGTATGAAGAAAATATTTGTTTGTTTTCAATTGAAACTTTGAAATGTTTAATCATAGCTTTTCTTTTCAAAAAGAAATACATTAAGTGTAATAAAAAGATTATATACCCTAACATAAAGTTAAATAAGATTATATCTTGATCCACTTTATTACTAGTAGTGGTCAAGCTTGATCATGTAATTATTACTAAAGTGATTAAAGCTTCTATAATTAGCATAATTAATACCTTTAGCTTTAATTGTTTTATTTGTGTTTTCATTTAACTCCTAATTTATTTAAATAATTATAAACCTTTTAAAAATGTTTTTATATTGTTATATGCTTTATTTAAGTTTTTAGTTATTTGTTCAGAATAATAACTTTTATTTTTATCTGGGTGAAATTGCTTACAAAGATTTATATAAGCTTTTTTAATAACTTTTAAATCTTTTGTGGGACTAATCATTAAAACTTCAAAAGCATATAAAATATTATCTTCTAAATTTAATGTGTTAGTTTTATTATAGTTTTCAAAAGCATGATAATCATTAACCACAACTTTAACTGGTTGTTCAAGTTTTTGATCAAAATTAGTTATTAAAAATATTTTATACTCTTTGTAAAATGATAACAGTTTTTCTTTTGCTTGATAATAAGCTATTTGGATTTTTTCACTTAAATAATTTTTTTCAATTTGACTATTTAAAACATTATTTAAAAACATTTCTTGTTGATTAAATAAACAATCACTAAACTTTTTTATAAATTCAGATTGTTTCATTTTTAATTGCGAATTTTTTAAGTTATCTAATGTTATAGAATTTTCAAACATTTCATTCATTTTTACAGTTAATTTATAAAAATCAAATAACAATAAATCTATTTTTTCAATATCAATATTATTATAATTTTTAATTAACAATATTTTATCTTTTAAATCACTATCAATAAAATACATAAGCACCTTCTTTTAATAAATTATATTATAGTTAATGTTTTTAAAACTTATTTTGATAAAATAAAAAAATGAACAGTAATTTTAAATTAAAAAATAAAAGCAATAAAAAAATGAAACTTTTTTTAATCTCAGTTTTTATTATTGCACTTTTGTTTTTTATTGCTTCTTCATTTTATGATAAAAAAATTATGGACTTTTTTGTAGGTTTTTACAAAGTAGATATTATTCATTGAATTTCTACCTGAAGTTATGAACTTGGAAGCATGCTACTAATTGGTTTTATAGTACCAATTTGTTTAATATGTCTTTCAGATAGAATAATAATTGTAAACAAAGATAAAAGAGTGTTTAGATGACTATATATGCATAAAAATGCTTTTTTAATTTTTTTATTTTGAGTTTTTTTAATAATAGGATTATCAAATACAACTCATAATTCAATTCAAAATATTTGATATGGAATTAATAATCAAGTTATGATATCAATTGATAAAGTTGATTTAGCCCATTTATTAACTTATTTTCAAGTTGGTGTTATTAATCTTTTAATGGTTTTAATGATCTTATTATTTAATGTTTTATTCTTCTTTATATATTTAAAAGATATGATAATGACTAATTATATCTCTGAAAATAATTTAATAAAACCCACAATTACAATGATTTATTATATGTGTTTTTGTTTTGCTGCAGTTTTTGTTATAAAACACATTTCAGGTAGACCATTATATTCAAATAGCGTTTGAACAAGACAAAATGCTATTAATATGGGATTAAACCCTAATAACTCTGTTGAAGAAATGTTTAAAATATATGGTTGAGATTTTTTTGACCCTAAAGGTTTAGGAAGATTCAGCCCTGCTAAATATCATGAATGATGAGAGCCTAACGATACACTTAAAAATTGAAAAAATTGGTTTACTTATCCTGAAAAAGATTTTTGAATAGATTTAGAAGATAACTACATGGACATGGACTTTCCATCTGGACATATTATGAGTTATTCAAACTTATTAGCTACTTGTTATTTCTTTTATTTTACTAAGTCATATAAACAAACTGAAAAATTTTCAAATGTACAAAAAAGTCTTTTTTCTTTATGTCTAATTTTAATAGCATTATCTATTTTTACTTTAATGATTCAAATGTTTCATTGACCAACTGATATTTTATTTTCAATTTGTGCTGCTTGTTTGATTTTTGTTGGATGTCAAAAATTAACAAATAAAAATAGATTAAAAAAACTTATTAAATAAAAATTAAAATTTTTTTGATAAAATTAAAAAATGAATAATTACTTTGATATCAAAAACAAAATTTCAAAAATTAAACTAGGGATAGTTTTTATTTTTTTTATTTCACTTTTAATGTTTATTACTTCTTCTTTTTTTGATACAAAAATAATGGATTTTTTTGTTAATTTATTTAAAATAGATGCTATTAAACTAATTTCTGTTCTAAGTTATGAACTTGGCAATATGGTATTGATTGGTTTTGTAGTTCCTTTATGTTTAATATCTATATTAAATTGAATTATTATTAAATATAAAAACAAAAACATATTTAGAATGCTATCTTTAAATAAAAAAAGTTTTTTAAAACTTGTATTCTGATTATTTATTATAATTGGTGCATTTCCTTTGCTATTTACTTCGTTAAAAAACTTGATTAATGGACTAGAAATTTATAATTCAAAATCTGATATTACTTTAACTGATATAGATATTCATTTATTTGTTACTTTATTTGAAAAAGGGATTATTAATTTAATTATTGTTTTTGCAATTATTGTTTTCAACTTATATTTTTATTTCAAGCACTTAAAATATATGATTGAAACAAATTATTTAGAAGATAATAATTTTGTTAAACCAGCAATTACAGTTGTAAGTTCTATTATTTCTTGTTACTTAGTTATAGTGGTGTTGAAACATGCTTCTGGACGACCTTTTTATTTAAATGTTGCTTGAACAAATAATAGTGCTAAAATTGCTGGTTTAGATACTAATAACTCAATTGAAGAATTGTTTAAATTATATGGGTGAAACTTTTATGATCCAAAAGGAATTGATATATTTAGCGAAGCTAAATATTATGAATGATGACAGACTAATAATACTTTAAAAAATTGGATTAACTGATTTACTTACCCTGAGATTCCTTGAATCGATTATGGAGATCATTATAGAGATATGGACTTTCCTTCTGGTCATATGATTAGTTATTCAAATTTAGTAGCTATGGCTTACTTTTTTTATTTTACAAAAAGTTATCAAACTACTAATAAATTTACAAACCAACAAAAAAGTGTTTTTGCTATCAGTTGTATATTATGAATAATTCCAGTATTCACTTTGCAAATTCAAATGTTTCATTGACCAACTGATATTTACTTTTCAGTTTGTTTTGCTATTTTATTTTTTGTTATTTGTAAGAAAATTATTAATAGGATTTTTTATAAAAAAATTATTAAGTAAATCTTTACTTATTTATATTTTCTTTTTAATGTATTTTAAAGCAAATTATGTTTCACTATTTCTTTTTTCAAAAAAATGTTTCTCAGGACTCTATTATAATTGCATTAAAATTTTAAATCTTTTAATGGTTGTTGCTTTTATGATGTTTAAGATAGTTATGAAAATTAATTATTTCCTAATTTTTTAGACACGATTTTGATAAATGTTTAAAATGATTATTTATTTTAGTGATCTACTTTTTTTAAAATTTTAGTTTAATTAACAAAGATATAAATAATTTTAAATATATGAGATTTAGAGTATATAAAAGCCTGCTCAATATTAAATATTAAATGGATACAAAATTGAATACAAAATTGGAGAACTATATATGTAAATTAGTAAATAAAAAAGTGGAGTTATCCACTTTTTCTAGACACCCCAAGCTTTAATTTTTAGTATTTTTCTAATATTGTTTTTTAACTAACTTTTTTATTTAGTAAAAATTGGCTGCTTATCTCATTTTATATTTTTGTTATTTCAAAATTTTGTATACTTAGTAACCTGACTAACATTTCAATTAGTTAAATCTTGATCAAAACTCATTTCTTTAACATTTTCTAAATCATCGTAATTATGTCAAAACATTCCTGACATATTAGTAACATTGCTTGTATCTCATTTTGATATATCTTGGTTAAAACTTGATGCACATTGAAACATTGCCCCTATATTAGTAACATTACTTGTATCTCAAGCTGTATATTCTTCACCATTTTGATCTTTCAATATTTTAGTTGATATATCAATATTAAACGATGTAGCACCATTAAACTATTAATAACATATTAGTCACTTTGGATGTATCTCATTTTGATATATCACCATTAAAGATGAAGCACCATTAAATGTTGATTCCATATTAGTAACATTTCTTGTATCTCAATTGCTTATACCTTCAATTGAATTTAATGAAGAATTTGCAAAAAAGCTTTCAATGAAGTTATTTGCTTAAGAAATCTTTTCGGTAATGATTCACTAGACACAATATTTGATAAATCTAATTCAATTGAACCTTTATACTTATAATCATTATCATTTTTACCCTTACCTGTAAAAGTGTATTTCATTTGATTAACTGTTTCTGTGTCATTTTTTAAGGATTCTATTATTTCTTTTGCAACTTCAATCCCACCAGCAACTTCAATTCCACCAGCAATTATAGCTTGATTTAATTCTTCCTCACTTCATTCATAATTAGTTTTTGAATCTAAAATATTTTGTAATTGATCTTAGATTGTAGAAATATTTTGTTTACCAAAAATTGGTTGGTTGTCTCATTTTATATTTTTGTCATTTCAAAATTCTGTATAAGCAGTAACTTGACTAACATTTCAATTAGTTAAATCTTGATTAAAACTCATTTCTTTTCCATTTGATGATGGTAAATAATCATTTCAAAACATTTGAGTCATATCTGTAACTTTTGATGTATCTCATTTAGATATATCTTGATTAAATGAAAATTCATCACAAAACATATAACTCATGTTAGTTACGTTGCTTGTGTTTCATTTTGAAATATCTTGATTAAAAGCAAACGTTTCATTAAACATTGCCTCCATATTAGTAACATTACTTGTATCTCATGCTGTATATTCTTTACCTTTTTCATCTTTTACATTTTTAGTAGAGATATCTTGGTTAAAATTTGAGGCACCTCTAAACATTCATGACATATCTGTAACTTTTGATGTATCTCAATTTGAAATATCTCCATTGAAAGATGAGGCACTATTAAACATATGGGAGATATTAGTCACTTTTGATGTATCTCAATTATTTAAATCTTGATTAAAATTAGAGGCATATTGAAACATCCCTGCCATATTAGTAACATTACTTGTATCTCAATTTGAT
The DNA here is from genome assembly GCF_002930155.1 of Entomoplasma ellychniae. Taxonomy (NCBI): domain Bacteria; kingdom Bacillati; phylum Mycoplasmatota; class Mollicutes; order Entomoplasmatales; family Entomoplasmataceae; genus Entomoplasma; species Entomoplasma ellychniae. The sequence continues at coordinate 6,877 of NZ_PHND01000001.1, read as the reverse complement.
ATATAATTATTAAATTTTGAAGCACTGCCAAACATTAAATACATGTTAGTCACTTTTGATGTATCTCAATTATTTAAATCTTGATTAAAATTTGAAGCATTTTGAAACATCGCCTGCATATCAGTAACATTACTTGTATTTCAATTTGAAATATCACCATTAAAAGATTCAGCATTATCAAACATTTGCCCCATATTAGTAACATTACTTGTATCTCAGGCTGTATATTCTTTCCCGTTTTCATCATTTACTTTATTAGTGGATAAATCTTGATTGAAATTCTTTGCGCTTTTAAACATTCATGACATATCTAATACTTTTGATGTATTTCATTTAGAAATATCACTATTAAATAATGAAGCACCGTTAAACATTGCCCCCATATCAGTAACATTACTTGTGTTTCAATTTGAAATGTCACCATTGAAAGATGAAGCATTTTGAAGTGTTCTTAGCATGTTAGTAACATTACTTGTATTTCATTTAGAAATATCACCATTAAATAATTTAGCACCATTAAAAGTCGCTTCCATACTAGTAATATTTGATGTGTCTCAATTGCTTATCCCTTTAATTGAATTTAATGAAGAATTGGCAAAAAAAGCTTTTAATGAAGTTATTTGTTTAGGCAAAATGTTTGGTAATGATTTTACAGTTTTTAAATTATATATTGTAGAACCATCTGTTTTAAATCCAATTTTATATATTTCAACTGCGTTTAAATTTGAAAAATCCATTGAATCAGTTTGTTTTAAAGCACCATCTGCATCTTTATAAACAGTAATATTATCTGCTAATGATTCACTAGCAATAATAGTTGTTAATTCTAATTGAATTGAACCTTTATATCTATAACTATTATCATTTTTACCCTTACCTGTAAAAGTGTATTTTATTTGATTAACTGTTGCTGTGTCATTGTTTACAGATTCTATTAATTCTTTTGTAACTTCAATTCCACCAGCAACTTCAATATTTTTATCAATTATAGCTTGATTTAATTCTTCTTCACTTCATTCATAATTAGTTTTTGAATCTAAAATATTTTGTAATTGATCTTCAACTGAAGAAATATTTTGTTTACCAAAAATTGGTTGGTTGTCTCATTTTATATTTTTGTCATTTCAAAATTCTGTATACTTAGTAACCTGACTAACATTTCAATTAGTTAAATCTTGATTAAAACTCATTTCTTTTCCATTAAATGAAGGGTAATAATCATTTCAAAACATTTGAGTCATATTTTTAACTTTTGATGTATCTCATTTTGAAATATCTTGATTAAATGAAAATGCATTGCAAAACATATAGCTCATGTCAGTTACATTACTTGTATTTCATTTTGAAATATCTTGATTGAAATTTGATGCATTTTGAAACATTATTGACATGTTAGTAACATTGCTTGTGTTTCAATTTGATATATCACTATTGAAAGATTCAGCCCCATTAAACATTGATTCCATACTAGTAACATTGCTTGTATTTCAATTTGAGATATCACCATTAAAATTTAATGCATTTTGAAACATACAAGACATTATTGTGACATTTGATGTGTTTCAATTTGATATATCACCATTAAAAGAAGAAGCATAATTAAACATTCACCCCATATCAGTAACATTACTTGTATCTCAGGCTGTATATTCTTTTCCGTTTTCACCATTTACTTTTTTAGCAGATAATTCTTGATTAAAATTTGCAGCTCCTTGGAACATTCCATTCATATTAGTGACTTTTGATGTATTTCAATTTGAAATATCACCATTAAATAATGGAACACCCAAAGAACTATTAAACATAAATGACATATTTGTTACTTTTGATGTATTTCAATTTGCTATATCACCATTAAAATGTAATGCATTTTGAAACATTGCTGACATGCTGGTAACATTACTGGTATCTCAGGCTGTATATTCTTTTCCATTTTGATCCTTTAAATTTTTAGTAGGTATATCTTGATTAAAATTGTTAGCATTATTAAACATGTTGTACATATTAGTCACTTTGGATGTATTTCAACTTGATATATCACCATTAAACAATGAAGCACCATCAAAGGTTGATTCCATATTTATAATATTTGATGTATCTCATTCACTTATCCCTTCAATTGAATTTAATGAAGAATTTGCAAAAAAAGCTTTTAATGAAGTTATTTGTTTAGGCAATGTGCTTGGTAATGATTTTACAGTTTTTAAATGGTGTATTGTAGAACCATCAGTTTTAAATCCAATTTTATATATTTCAACTGCGTTTAAATTTGAAAAATCCATTGAATCAGTTTGTTTTAAAGCACCATCTGCATCTCTATAAACAGTGATATTATCTGATAATGATTCACTAGCAATAATAGTTGTTAATTCTAATTGAATTGAACCTTTATATCTATAACTATTATCATTTTTACCCTTACCTGTAAAAGTGTATTTTATTTGATTAACTGTTGCTGTGTCATTGTTTACAGATTCTATTAATTCTTTTGTAACTTCAATGCCACCAGCAACTTCAATTCCACGATCAATTATAGCTTGATTTAATTCTTCTTCACTTCATTCATAATTAGTTTTTGAATCTAAAATATTTTGTAATTGATCTTCAATTGAAGAAATATTTTGTTTACCAAAAATTGGTTGGTTGTCTCATTTTATATTTTTGTCATTTCAAAATTCTGTATAAGCAGTAACTTGACTAACATTTCAATTAGTTAAATCTTGATCAAAACTCATTTCTTTTCCATTTGATGATGGTAAATAATCATTTCAAAACATTTGAGTCATATCTGTAACTTTTGATGTATCTCATTTAGAAATATCTTGATTAAATGAAAATGCATTGCAAAACATATAGCTCATGTCAGTTACATTGCTTGTATTTCATTTTGAAATATCTTGATTAAAATTTGATGCATTGTTAAACATTGCTGCCATATTAGTGACATTACTTGTATTTCAATTTGAAATATCACCATTAAAAGAAGTAGCATAATTAAACATTGTTGACATATCTGTAACTTTTGAAGTATCTCATGCTGTATATTCTTCCCCGTTTTCATCTTTTACTATTTTAGTTGATATATCTTGATTGAAATTTGCTGCACCTTGAAACATTCCCGACATATTTGTTACTTTTGATGTATCTCAATTTGAAATATCACCATTAAATAATGGAACACCTAAAGGACCATTAAACATTCATGACATATCTGTAACTTTTGATGTATTTCAATTTGAAATATTACCATTAAAATGTAATGCATTTTGAAACATTACTGACATAGTTGTAACATTGCTTGTATCTCAATTTGAAATATCACCATTAAAAGAAAAATCGGAATTAAACATTCATGACATATCTGTAACTTTTGATGTATTTCATTTTGAAATATCACCATTAAAAGATTCAGCACTATTAAACATTGCCCCCATATTAGTAACATTACTTGTATCTCAAACTGTATATTCTTTTCCATTTTGATCTTTTAAATTTTTAGTAGGTATATCTTGATTAAAATTTTTAGCACCATTAAACATTTTGTACATATTAGTCACTTTTGATGTATTTCATTTTGATATGTCACCATTAAAATCTGCAGCACCACTAAACGTTTCTTCCATGCTAGTAATATTTGATGTATCCCAATTACTTATCCCTTCAATTGAATTTAATGAAGAATTTGCAAAAAAAGCTTTCAATGAAGTTATTTGCTTAGGTAATGTTTTCGGTAATGACTTTACAGTTTTTAAATGATGTATTGTAGAACCATCTGTTTTGAATCCAATTTTATATATTTCAACTGCGTTTAAATTTGAAAAATCCATTGAATCAGTTTGTTTTAAAGCACCATCTGCATCTTTATAAACAGTAATATTATCTGCTAATGATTCACTAGCAATAATAGTTGTTAATTCTAATTGAATTGAACCTTTATATCTATAACTATTATCATTTTTACCCTTACCTGTAAAAGTGTATTTTATTTGATTAACTGTTGCTGTGTCATTGTTTACAGATTCTATTAATTCTTTTGTAACTTCAATTCCACCAGCAACTTCAATATTTTTATCAATTATAGCTTGATTTAATTCTTCTTCACTTCATTCATAATTAGTTTTTGAATCTAAAATATTTTGTAATTGATCTTCAATTGAAGAAATATTTTGTTTACCAAAAATTGGTTGGTTGTCTCATTTTATATTTTTGTCATTTCAAAATTCTGTATAAGCAGTAACTTGACTAACATTTCAACTAGTTAAATCTTGATCAAAACTCATTTCTTTTCCATTAAATGAAGGATAATAATCATTTCAAAACATTTGAGTCATATCTGTTACTTTTGATGTATCTCATTTAGATATATCTTGATTAAAAGAAAGAGCATTACAAAACATATAACTCATGTTAGTTACATTGCTTGTATTTCATTTTGAAATATCTTGATTAAAGTATGCACATTGTTGAAACATAACACTCATATTAATGACATTGCTTGTATCTCAATTTGAAATATCTCCATTAAAAGACATTACTTTAAATTCAGAATTTGATGCAAACATTCATGACATATCTGTTACTTTTGATGTATCTCAATTATTTAAATCTTGATTAAAATTAATTGCGTTTCTAAACATTCATGACATACTTGTTACTTTTGATGTATTTCAATTATTTATATCTTGATTAAAATTTGATGCATTGTTAAACATTACTGACATATTAGTAACATTACTTGTATTTCAATTTGAAATATCTTCATTAAAAGATAAAGCATTTTGAAACATTCTGTACATATTAGTCACTTTTGAAGTGTCTCAATTATTTAAATTTTGGTTAAAAGATGAAGCACCGTCAAAGGTTGATTCCATACTAGTAACTTTTGATGTATCTCAAGCTATGTAATCTTTCACATTTTTAGTAGATATATCTTGATTAAAATTTGATGCATTGTTAAACATTGCTGCCATATTAGTGACATTACTTGTATTTCAATTTGAAATATCTCCATTAAAAGATGAAGCATTTTGAAACATTGACCCCATATCAGTGACATTGCTTGTAACTCAAGTATTTAAATTTTGGTTAAAAGATGAAGCATTTAAAAACATTGACCCCATTTCAGTGACATTACTTGTATTTCAATTTGAAATATCTCCATTAAAAGATGAAGCCCCTTCAAACATTCTAAACATGTTTTTTAATGATAAAGTATTTCATCCTGAAATATCTTGATTAAAATTTTTAGCATTTAAAAACATTTGAGTTGCATTGTTTACTTTTGAAATGTCTCATTTTGAAATATCACCATTGAAATTAGTTGCTTTATTAAAAATATTAACCATATTTTCTACATTTGAAGTGTCTCAATTATTTAAATCTTGGTTAAAAGAAGAAGCTCCTTCAAACATTCCACTCATATTAGTTACTTTTGAAATATTTCAATTTTCAATTCCTTCAATTGTTGAATAAGCATTATTTCTGAAAAAGTTTGTTAAGTTTTTAATACCATCTGGTAAAACACTTGTAATATATTTTGCATTAACATAATTTAATGTATTTCCGCTACTGTTATAACCAATTTTATAAATATTTTTTGCATTTTTTTGACTAAAATTAAAATCTGTTGTTATTAAAAGTTCATCATCATTTGTTAAATAAAGTGAGGATGATGTATTTTGAGCTGTTTCTTCTGATAATGTAATCACTTCTTGGTCAAAAATTTCAGAATCTCCCCCTTGAGTAGATACTACATATTCATATCTATCAACAGAATCATTTGAATTTGAACTTTTTTTCGAATCAGTCATTTTAATACTATCTATAGATAATTTCATATCCACATCTTTATATAAATTTTGAATAGCGGCAATTAAATCATCTTTATTTCATTGTTCATATTGCTTTGAATTTATAATATTTTGTATTTCATTGCTAATAATTTTAATTGAAAACTTATTAATTACAATTTCATTTTCACCAATTAAATAATAAGAATTATCATTTGCTGTAATTTTTATTGAACCATCGTTAATACCATAATCTGGTTTGATTATATCTATAATTAAATCTTCTCGACTTATATCTTCAATTCCAGTAATTAATTTAATTTGTTCTATTATATCATCTTCATTAATTGATGAATAATCATCAATGTGAATGCTTATAGTATCTAAATTTATTTTAGGAATTTTTGGTATTACAAAATTTGTATCTCCTTTTAAATAAATTGATCCATCAATTGCTTTAATTATTATTCCACCAATATTTTTGTATGTAGATGGTGAGAGAGCAATTGTAAAATCATCAAGAGATAAATCACTAATACCAGTTGCTATTTGCAGTTCATTTAAAATTTCTTGATCTGTTGTATCATTATTAAATTCTTCTTTAATAATGATTTCATCAAGACTAACAGGGGGTAGTTTTGGAATTGTTAAAGTTTTATTTCCTGTAATTCTAACGGATTCAGTTTTAGCACTAATTTCAACACTTCCTTGTTGACCATAATAAGCATCAGTTTTATTAAAGTCAAAATCATCAAAAGATAAATCACTAATACCAGTAGCTTGTTTTAAAGCTTCTAATACTTGTTCAACAGTTAAATCATTTGATAAATTTAAATCGAGCACAAGTTGAGTAATGTCTTTTTTAGCTAAAACAGGGATTGTGAAATTTTGTTTTCCTGTAATTCGCACTGAATCAGTTTTAGCACTAATTTTAACACTTCCTTGTTGACCATAATAAGCATCAGTTTTATTAAAGTCAAAATCACCAAGAGTTAAATCACTAATACCAGTGGGTTTTTTTAAAGCTTCTAATACTTGTTGATCAGTTAAATCATTTGATAAATTTAAGTCAAGAACAAGTTGGGTAA